>NZ_JAAKEK010000002.1:0-383814 GCF_011039155.1 Desulfovibrio sp. ZJ746
CCACCTTGTAACACAATAATGCCGCTGCCAGTTACGGTATTATCGGAGCGATCAGTTATCACGCCAAGAGCTGTATACCCGGAACCATTTCGCACCCGGTCGCTCATCACCCCTCCCATGCTGGGAGCAATCACCCCGTCCCCGGCCATTGCGCGAAACATGCCCGTGAGGTCCGGCATATACAGGGCATCTGCGGCCGCGTCGTAAAAAAACTTGCTCACGCCGCCAACACCTTCCCAGCCCACGGTCGCGCCGCTGGCCAGGGTATGCCAGATGGCGACGTGGGCGGCCTGGCGCTCGGCGAGGCTTGCAAAGCAGCGCGCCTGCCCGTGGGCGGTTTGCAGGTAGGCATACGCCTGCGGCCAGGTCGCGGCAAAGTCCTCCACCACGCTGCCGTTGAGCGGCACAAAGCCCGGACGAGATAACGTATCCTCGAACCACGCAGTCTGGCATATGCGCGTCCGCGCCATGCCCGCCATGATCTGCCAGGCCAATCCGGTGTAAATGACCTCATAGACCTGGCCAGCGGCCAGATCGCCCACTTCCGGGGCCACGCCCTCCCAAAGCAGGGGCTCGGCGTTGCCGCCGTTGATGCTGATGCGCGGGTTGACGGCCGTGTTGACGTGGGCAAAGCGCAGGTACACCTTGGAGCCGGGCACAAGGTCAAGGCCCTCTATTTCCAGGGCCTTGACGGGCTCGTCCGCGGCACTCTCGCACAGCGCAAAAGAGGCGTCATGCCGGGGCTCAAGGGCACGAATGGCCCTCACCAGGGCGGCCTCCACTTTGTCCAGGTCGCCGTCGTCGAGGACGCCCGGAGCAAAGCGGCGCGCCAGGAATTGCGCGAGGCCCGCGGCCATATGCGCAACCTGCCGGGCCTGTTTGTTGGCGAGCTTGGCGCGGGCAATGCCCGGCTGGTGGCCAATAATGCGCTGCATGTCCTGGGCGTACTCGGCCTGCGTAAGCAGGTCGCGGCCCTCCTGCCCCTGCGCGCAGAAGGGCAAAATCTCATTGATAACGGCCTCGGGCGCAACGGTGACGCCCGTGTCCTTGAGGTCCGCAACGGTTTGTGCCTGTGCCATGTCTGGCCTCCTCGGGGTACTCTACGGGGCTTTGCTGGCCTGGTGTCCCCCGAAATTGTTCGGGAGGCGTGATTATGCCGGAACCAGGAACTCGGGCCAGCGGCCGCCGCTCCCGGCCTCGTCAGGCCACCCCGCAAGGGCCGCCGAGTCGCAATCCCACGCGAACAGCTTGTCGCCGTCCGGCGTCACGGCGTACCAGTTTATGCGCACGCCCTCGGGCTTGAGCGGGATATAGTTGCCCGTGAGCAGCGCGCGGAATACGGCATCGGGCCTTATGCCCGCTATGCCCACGCTCATGCTCATGTCCTGGTTATCCTGGATAACCAGGAGGCTGCCTGTGTCCGCAAAGGCCATGCGCCAGACAGCGTAGGCCAGGGGCACGCTGCCATCCCAGGCATTGGCGGTAATGCGCGCCTTGACCAGGCGCCGGAAGCTGTCGTCATCCAGCACAGAGAGACCCGAGGCCGGGTCGTAGCGGCCTTTCCACACGCCCTCCTGCCAGCCCACGCCCTCCACGTCCCAGCTAAAATAGACGCCTTCCAGGGGCGTTTGCAGGTAGCGGGTGACGCCTACCCACAGGCCCACGGCGTCAAGCTGCACGCCCACGGCCGTGTCCACGTCAAAGGCCGGGGGAAGCTGGCAAAGGAAAGCCTGGGCGTCCGCATAGGGCTGGACGCACGCGGCCACCAGCGCCAGAAAACGCGGGCGGCGGTGCTCGCTTGTCACCAGGGCAACGTAGTCCGCAACGCCGGGCATTAGTCGCCCCCCGGCAGCAGCACGTCCTCTACCGCGCAACTCGCGGCGGCGTTAAAGGTAATGGGCAAATTGGCCTGCTGCCACTCGGCCGCGTCGTCCGGGGCGTCGCCCGTGCAAAGCTCCACCGCCAGCACGTCAAAGGACCTGCGGCCGGGCACGTCCGCCTCATTTATGGGGCACAAGAGGCGGCTCACAAGCACGTCCTCGCCAATGGGCAGGGCGTTGACGTAGGCCGCAAGATTTTCGCGAATGGCCTGCGCGGTACTGGACAAAAAGCCCGCCAGGGGCTTGAGGGTGACGCGCAGGCGTACGCGCACGGGCGCGGCGTAAAAAAAGCGGATAGGGTTAGGGACGCCCATTTCGTCGCGGGTCAACACCTCCACGTTGCCGTAGGTGTAGCAGCCGGGCGTCTTTTTAACGGCTATGGCGTCCGCAATGGCCCTGGCGTCGCCCCCCTCCACCACAAGGCAAATGCTGTGCGGCGGAAGATTGTTGGCGTCCTCCACATTGGTGTCATTTTCGTAGCCGCGCCAGCGGGTCACGCCCGGCACGGCCGCCACGGCCCCCAGCGTGCCCTCGAACACCGTGCGGCTGGGCAGCGCCGTGGAGACGGCCTGCCGCTCGCGCAGGGCCGCGTCAGTCTCAACCGCGCGGCCGGGCGTGGCGGCCACGGTATTGACGGCGCTTTGCCAGCCCCGGCAGGGCGTGGCTATTATCTTGATCTCGCCCGCGGCGGCGTGGATGTCCCCGGCCTCCTGCGCCGTGGCCGTCACCGTGATTTCCCCGGCCACGGGAATGATAACCTCGGCGGGCAAATCCCATTTGCGCCCTGCATCGTCCTCGAGCTGGCCAGCCTTGATTATGGTCCCGGCCACGCCCGTAAGGCGCACGGGCGCTGTGCTCACGCCCGCGGCCTGCCGTCGTATGCCGTTGATGATCACCATGCGGGACAGGCCCGCGCCCTGCGCCGTCTGCGGGGAAAAGGCGTTATACACGGCGCAGGCCAGGGCATAGGTATCCTGCTGCGCCAGCGCCACAATGGCGGCAAGCTGGCCCTCCTGGCTATCCGGCTCAAGGTACAGGTCAGCCCCGAAAATATCCCGCAGGCTCTGCTGCATCTTTTCCAGTGTCGCCGGGTACTCGGGCAGGTGGTAGCCGTCCCGGTCGATGTATGCGCTCTCCGGCATACTGCCTCCTATAGCGTCGCTGCCACTGTGGCCGGGCCGTAAACAGTGTCAATTTCCGCGGTCACGGTCAGCCTGCGCGTTTCGGCGTCCCACGAGCTCTCATAGCTCGTAAGGGCGCGCACGCCCTGCGTTTGCAAGATGCGGCGGCGCAAAATGGGGTCGTAGGTCTCGCGCGTCTGCTTGCCCCAGACGTGCGTGGCGTAGGGCGTGCCCTCGGTAAGGTCCAGGAACCACTCGCCCGAAAGCAGGGCCAGCCGCGTTTTTACGGCCTGCGCCACGCCCAGGGCATCGTCCACAAAATAATCGGCCTCGCCGTGGCCGAGGCGAAAGTCCCCGGCATTGTCCAGCTTGCGGTAACGCATCAGGCGGGCTCTCCCGTTGTGCCGCCGGAGTCGCCCTGGTGCGTGTGGTGCGCCACGCTCTTGCCCTCGGCGGTCATGTCGCCCGTGGTGTCCAGCGTGCCCTCAAGGCTCACGGCCCCGCGCATACTGATAACGCCCGCGCCGCCGTTTGCTCCCGTGGCGGTCAGGTTGCCCTCAATGGTCACTTGCGGGGCCTTGATGGTAAGGCTGGCGCTGGCCTCAAGCGTTATTTCCCCGGCCGGGGAAATGACCAGGCTGCCCTGCTCATTACGCATGTCCAGCGTCATGTCCGGCCTGATGGTCAGGCTTGCCTTGCCGTCGTCCATGCGCAGTTGCACGTTTTCCGGGTCCACGGGGGGGTCCAGCTTGCCCGCCTGGGAGCGGGGGCCCACAAAGGCCAGCCCGTCGGAAAGGTCATGCATCCGGCTATCGGGAGGCGGCACGGCTTTGCCGCCCTGCCACCAGCCGTCTATACAACGGCTGGAAAACACCACCAGGGCTTCGTCGCCGGGCTTGATGGGATAGGTCAGGGAAAAGCCGCCCCCGCAGGGAAACACCACGGGCACGTCCACCAGCAGGGGCATGGCCTGGCTCTTGACCTGGCCGCGCTCGTCCGCCACGCTGCCCATGACCGCGGGCTGTACGCTCACGGTCATGGCTACGGGGTCAAAGGCCTGGACAATGCCGGGCAGGGCCGTCCAGAGTTGCGCCTGCTGGCCCTCCTGGGCGCGGCGCAGGGCCTCCACGTCGTCACTTGTGCGCTCTATGCGGTCCACGTTGCTACCTCACCTGGTCCAGCGGGAGCCGCGCGGTGTCGTCAATGCCGATGCACACCATGTCGGCGTACCAGTCATTGCCGCGCGTGTCCCCTCGAAACTCAACCTTGAGGATGCGGTAAAAGCCGTCCGCGTCCATGCGCGGGGCCTGCTGCCCGGCCGCCTGCTTCAAGGGCGACTGCATGGCCTTGACCTGCGCGTTATTGAGCTTGATGCGGCCGCCCACGCGCAGCCGTGGGTTGAGGAGTGCCCGCACGGTGATGCCGTCCTGTGTCTGCTCGGGGCTGCCGACAAGCCCGGTCTCATGCGTCAGCACCACGGCCTCGCCGGGCAAATAGCCCTTGCGCGGGACCATTTGCACCTTGCCGTCCTGGATGCACCAGTCCGTACCCGTGTCGCGCGCCTCGTCGCGCATGTACTGCCTGGTCATGCCGTACATGACCTTGCCACGCGGAAGCCTCTGGCCGCCCAGGTCCGGCGTATAGCCGGGCTTGGCGCCCTTGCCCTCCATGCTTCCCTGGCACACGCGCACGCGGTCCGCCGGGCGGGAGCCCGCGGCCAATGTGGTGTTGACCGTGGCAAAATTGTAGGCGCGGTCGCCGTCCGCGGCCAAAATGGCCAGCACCGTGTCCACGCCGTTCTCGCGGAAGACTCGCACCTGCCGGATATTGCCGCGGAATATTGTGCCCAGGTTGTCCTCATAGCCCGCGGCCAGGTTGACCTGGGTAAACTCGCGGCGAATCTTCGCGGCCGTGTCGTCCGCGAGGTTATAGACGTTGATCTCGGCGCTGTTGGGCGTCTCGGTATCGCCCTTTTTGGTGGCAAAAGTGATACGCAGGGCCGAAAGGTCCAGCCCCTCGCCACTGTCCGGGCCCACGATAAGCGAGCAGGCGCGGAGCCACTGCCTGCCTTCCTCATGCTCATTTTGGCTCATTGGGCCGCGTCCTCCGTTTCAAACAGCAGCCGCACGTCCTCGCCCAGATTTTCCAGCGTGGGCGGCAGGTCCCCGGAAAGATGGAGGCCCCCGCCAATGCCCAGATAGGCATAGGGCCGCAAAAGATCGCAGCCCGCCACCAGGGGAATACCCAGCACCAGCGGCGCAAGGTCGTCAGGCGCGTCAAAAATGTCCAGCATCCAGCCCCCCGGCGCGTCAGGGCAGAGGCTTTCCGCCCAGCGCACGGCCAGGTGCAGCTCGCGTCCGGCCAGGCTTATGCCGATACTCTGCGGCTCAGGTGTCAGGGGTATCTCGTACAGTGCCATGCGGGCACTGTACCAGCGGAAGGGCTTATGCTATCCCCCGAAATAGTTCGGGGGGGGATATATGCGCAAGAGTTTTGTTTTTGGGCTGTGCATAGCCGCACTGGTGATGGCTCTTACCGTGCAGGCGGCGGAGATACTGTCAGGCAAAGTCGTGCATATTGCTGATGGGGACACCGTTACTATCCTCACGGGCGGCAACCGGCAGGTAAAAATCAGGCTGTATGGGATAGACTGCCCGGAAAAACGCCAGGCCTACGGCAACCGTGCTCGCCAAGCCATTGCGGAAATGATTGCGGGTAAAGAAGTGCGCGTGCGCAGTATGGGCGTTGACCGCTATGGGCGCGTCCTCGGCCTTATCACTGGTCCCGGCGGGGAGGATGTCAACCGTGCCATGATTCGGCAGGGTATGGCGTGGGTCTATACGCACTATTGTAAGGCCCCGGAGTGCAAAAGGTGGCGCATTGATGAGGTCGAGGCGCAGGCTGCAAAACTAGGGTTATGGGCTGATCCTCATGCCATGCCGCCCTGGGATTGGCGCAGGGCAAATCGGCGTAGGAGATAGCACCTAACCGAGGCCTGCCTTGAGCAGACTTTTGCTTTTCTCGGGTGCTGCCTTGGCCTGCTTTTGCCCCTTGTCCGCGCTGCCCCCGGTGCGCCCGGCGTTTTTGTGCTTCTCTCGCGGGGGCACACTGGTGGTCTGTGTCTGGACGATGATGACCTCGCGGCATTGCGCGGTGACAAAAAGAGCGTGCTCGCTTGTGCTGTCCGTTGTAGTGTTTACGGCCTCCACCAGCATGTTGCTGTAAAGGCGCTTGCCCGTGACTATTTCCACGGGCTCGCGCTTGCGCATGAGCTCGAGCAGCTTTTCGTAAAGCTCCCGGCTGGCCCCTGGGCCCGCGGCATCCGAGTGGCCCGCGCGTATGGTCAGGCTGGCGGGCTCGACGTAGGCGTGGTCGTTGATTTTCGCACCCTGCTCCACGGGGTGCTCGGTTATGGTCACCTTGTCCTCGTGGGCCTCCTCCACCACCACGGCAAATTGCAGGCCGCCCAGGTTGCGGCCCGTTATGATTGTCCCGCTCTCACTCACCGGACCGCCCCCTGCGTGTTGCGCGCAATGTCTGCGGCCACGTTGCCCTGCGCCGCGGCCACCTTGCCCGCCACCTGCTCGGGGCTTTGCGCACCGTTGACCGTGATTTCGGCCTTGCTGTCCACCTTGACGCTCGTGTTTTTGTTGACCGCGCCGTGCGCCTGAAGGGGCGAGGGCTTGAGGGCGGCCCCCTGCGGAATGGTCGGCGGCGCGACAGGCGCGGGCGCACCTTGCTTTTCCGGCGCGGGCGCACCCTGCTTTTCCGGCGCGGCCGCTTCCCCGGAAAGGCCCAGCTTTTTTTGCAGGAACTCGGGCAGGATGGACGCCATGCTCTTGATCTTGCCCTTGATCCAGTCAATGGCCGGGGCAAAAAAGTCCATTATGGCCTTGCCTGCCCCTTGCGCCCAGGCCGCCACGTCCGGGAAGGCATCCGCAAAGCCGTCCCAGAGGTGCGCGAAAAACTCTTTAATGGGCTCCCAATACTCGATGACCAGGGCGGCCAGAGTGATGATGATGCCAAGCGGGTTGGCCTTGAGGATGCCCCACAGCACGCGGAAGGCCATAGTCACGCCGCCCAGGACGCCCTTGACCGCCAGGAGCGCCCCCTTGAGGGACAGGGCCACGCCAAGGCCCGTGGCTATGGCCGTAAACAGGCGTTCATTTTCGGAGCAAAATTTGAGCACCGCGGAAATGGCGCCGCCAATGGCCTTGCGCACCGTCTCAATGGTCCCGGCCCACGGCCCCCAATCAAAGTAGGACTCGCCCCCTTCCATATAGGTGCAATAGTCGTCAATGAGGGCCACCACGGCGGCCAGCCCGGCCACAATGAGGCCCAGGGGCGTCGCCAGAAAACCCGCGTTGAGCAGCTTCCATGCGCCCAGAAAGAGCGCGAGGCCCTGGACAATGCGCTTTTGCCCGTCGTCCAGCTTGTCATACCAGGACACCAGTGCCGCCGCCCAGGTGACGACACGGCGCACAAAGGCCCCCACAACCCCGGCCACGCGCAGGACCAGGCCGATGATCGTCTCAAACAGGCGCTTGATCTTGCCGAAGTTCTCCATGACGACGCGGCGCAGGCTCTCGATGTCCCCCCTGATCTTGCCCAGGAAGGCCCCGCCAACTGCCTTGGCCAGAAGATCACACATGGAGCGCAGCTTGCCCAGCTCGGCCATAAAGGCCTTGCTGTCCTCCGCGGCCTTTTGCGCGTCGCGCCCCGCCACGGCGTACATGGCCGCAAACTCGCTTTTGAGCTCTCCCACGTCGCGCGTAAGCATGGGCACAAGGGCCGGGTCAATGCCCATGCGCTGGGCATAGAGGCGCGCGGCCTGGTCACTCATGCCGCGCATGGCCCGGCCCGCGCGCTCCAAAAGCACGCTCGTGTCCTTTATGTGCGGGTACTTGCTCTTGAGGCTGGCCAGGCTTGATGCCACGGCGGAGGCTGAGGCCCCTGTCTGCTCGGCCACATAGCCGAGCTCCTCCAACTTTTGAATGGGCACGCCCAGGCTCTCGGCCTTTTTGGCAAGCTCAACCTCGCTTTGCGCCACGCGCATGATGCCCGCAATGGCCGCGCCCGCGGCCACTGAACACGCGGCCCCAAAGCCCGCCACCTTGGCGAGGGCCGCCTTCATGCCCTTTTCATCGACTTTAAAGCCAATGCTGGCCAAAAATTCGGCAATGGTCGCCGCCATTATGTGCCCTTGTGTTTCAGCGCCGCGAGGTAACGCCGCTCATTTTCCGCCGCCACGTCCAGGGCGTCATTCATGGCCGCCACGTCCGCAAGGTCCAGGCTGCCGTTTTTAAGGCTCTCATAACGGCACATGCCGCGCACGGCGGGCCTAAGGAGCCAGTCGAGGCCGTCCGGCATGGCTACCCACTCAACGCTTACGCCGTCGCCGTCTCCCCCCCACCCGGCGCGATCGAGGGGAGCGCGAGAAAAAACCCCGCAAGGTTGTCCTGGAGGGTGTGCGCCGTAAGCGAAAGCAGGGTCAAAAGGTCAAGGTCCGCGTACATGGTCGCCCCGTTCTGGCGCAGGGGCGCCCAGCCGCCGCCCTCCACGCGGCGGGCGCACACGTCCAGGCAGGCGTTGCAAATGTATTCCAGGCTTTCGTCCGGGAGCGCGCCAATGGCCTCGCCCAGCGGCCCCACAAAGCTCTCGGGGTGCTCCATGTCCGCCTGCTGCAAAAGGCCCTGGACCTTGCCCAGCACGGGCGCGGCGCGCTTGATGATGTACATTTGCGCAAAGGCGTTGAGCTTGCCCGTGCGGTACGTCTTGCCCTGGATAATCACTTCCTTCATGGCTTGCCTCTAGAGGATTTCCGGCGTGCCGCTGCCGATCTGGCTCTCGATCTTGCCCGCGTAGAAAGTCCACTGGTAGGTCCCGCCCTCCTGCGCAAAGACCTTGTCCGGGGCCTTGGCGAAGGCCACCTCCTGTAAGGTCACGGTGTCCCCGCGCGCAATGTCCCGAATGGTTATGGTGTTGCGGCCCCAGGAGGAGCTGGACTTGCTCTGCGTGTTGTAGAGGTTTTGCAGCAGGCGGTTAACCGGGCTGGTGCGCAGCAGGGTCACGGTGATACTGCCCGAGCAGTCCGCAATCAGGGAGTGCATGGCCGCGCCGTCCGCGCCGATGGTCATCACGTCCTTGTCGCCCGTGGGCGTTATGGTGATGCCCTCCTGGGCAATGCCCACGCGGTCGCCGGACAGGGGGAAATTGCCCCCGGGCCCGGAAATGGCGGCCTGAACGTCCAGGAAAGAATATGCAAAGCCCATGATTGCCCCCCTTAGCGGTTGACGTTGATGGCCACATCAACGGAGTGGATGGCCCCGGCCAGCTTGATGGCGCACTGGATGGGCGGGGCCTTGCGCTGTTCGCGCTCGCTCTGCGCCTGCAACTCGATGGGCTCGGAATAGACGTAATAGCCCTTGGGCAGGTAATCGCCGCGCTCGATTTGCCCAAAGCCGTCGCCGTTCCAGGTGCCAGGCGCCACCAGGGCGTTGTTGACGGCCTGCTCCATGACGTTTTCAATGCAGGCAATGAGCTGGTTCACGCCGCTGTTGGTCTGCGGAATCTTGGTCTTGGACTGGTAGAGCAGGTTCCACAGCTCGGTTTGCACGGCGTTTTGGAGCCAGTCAGTGCCATGTACCTCGTCGAACCAGGCGTCGCCGCTCATGACGCCTTCCTGCAAAATGGCCGTGTCGTTATTGTAGGCCGCAAAGACGTTGCAGCGCTTGGCCGCCAGGGTGTTCGCCTGGCTTTCGGTAAGGCCCTCGGCTTCCACGCTGGGCAGCTGCTTGAACTTCAGCGTAATGGTGGAGCGGTTGGCCGAAAAATTGACCGTAAAGGCCCGGCCGATGGCGCTTATGGCCGCATAGGGGTTGGCGCTGTAGCACACAAAGCAGCGCGAGAGCTTCAGCGCCTTGGCGCGGCTAGCCAGGTCGTCCGCGTAAACACTGTCCAGCACGCGGGTGTCGGTAATGGTGGCCGCGTAGATGCGGCTTTTGGGCGCGGCCTGAAGGTATTGCGCCACGGCGAGGTGCTCGTCCACGGTGAGGTCCGGGTCCGCCACGGCAAAGCCGTACCAGTCGCCCCGGTCCGCCAGTTCCACGGCGCACTCTTTCAGGCTTTCGGCGTCCTGGCCGTCCTGGGGCGCGAGGCCCGTGGCCTGCGTGAGCTTCAGCATGGCGGCCAGCGGCGTACCGTTTTCGGCGTCGCCGCACCAGTTGAGCGTGGCTTCCGCGCCCGTGGCCTTGCTGGTCAAGGTAAAGCGCTCGCCGTCAAAGGTGCAGTTGGCCCCGGCGCTCGCGGCCTTGGTGTCAATGGCGGCCGCCACGGCGTTGAGGTTGGTCGCGGCCGTAAAGTCCAGGTCCTCGAGGGCCGTTTCCACGCCGCCCACGCTGATGACCAGGGAGCCGTCGGCAATGACGCCCCAGCGGGACATGGCCATTTCCTCGGCCGTGAGGATGCCGCCCGTGAGCTGGGCGGGGCTTGCCGTCTTAACCCAGCGGCCGATTTGCAAAATGGCCGGGCGCGGGGACTGTGAAAAAAAGAGTTCCGCGGCCAGGTATTCGGGGGCGTGGATGCCGAAGTCCGCGGCCACGCCGTCGATGCCCGTGTAGGTGCGGATACGCTCGGCCGCCGTGATGACAGGCGAGGCCCCGGCAATGAGGAGGACGCCGAAGTTGCGGCGGCTGGCGGCCAGCGGTTGCAGGTTGACGGTGACATTGACCACGCGGTCAACGGAAAGGGCTTTTGTGGCCATTGCTGCCTCCTTATCTTGAGCGCCCGCACAGGCCGCAGGCCTGGGCGGTTTTAAGGTCCTTGATGTCCGTAACGCCCTCGCCGGGCTCGCGCTTGCCGAGCCACGGCCCGCGCGTGAAGGTGATGCTCATGTCCTGGCGGCGCTGCCAGCGGCCGTCCACAAGCTCCGGGGCTGGCGTTATGCCGCCCACGCGCACCAGTGCCAGGTTGGCCGGGTCGCGCAGCATGGCCCGGTTTTGCTCAACCCAAAGGCCGTCGCGCACGGCGCGCGCGTGCTCCCGCGCGTGGGGCCCGTAAAAGCTGCAAAGCACGGTCAGGGACTCATGCATGGCCAGCCGTGTGCATCCGCCCTCATGCCAGGCCGCGCCGCCCGGCGCGTCCTCGCCCACAATGCCCAGGGCGCACCAGTCCACGTCCGGCACCGGGGCCGCGGGCGGCTTGGGCTGCCAGCGGGGGCGCACCAGGTCGCCGGGAAGGCCCGTGAGGGCGCAGACCATGTCGTGCAGCACGTCCTCAAGGGCAGGCTCTTCCGGGCCGGGAGCGGGCCTAAGCCACCCGGCCGCCAGGCTGCTCGCGTCAGTCATGGGTTGCCTCGGGCAGCAGCGTGGCCAGGGCGCGCACATAGCCGGGCCAGGTCTCCACGCTGGCCACCTCGTAGCGCTGCCCCTGCCAGAGGATGACGTCCGCGGCCGTGCCTTCCGGCCGCTGGCCCACGCGCAGGGGCTCGCGGCTGTAGACAGTGATGGTTTCCCGGTCGCGGTCGCCCTCGGCGAGGCGCTCAAGCTCGCGCGGCGTGGCAGGCTGGACCACGCCCCGCCAGGGCAGGACCTCGCTTGTGAGTTGCGCCCGGCCCTTGTCGTCAACACTTTCCACACACCGCTCCACCGTGAACGCCGCGCAAAAGTCCGGGTCAGAAAGCAGGTAGGAAATGTCAAGCGCCATTGCCGCCCCCTGGCGTAATAAGGCCACTGCCCCCGCCGCGCTTGCGGATCACATAGGTGTGGCTTTTCATAAGCTGGCCCGTGACCAAAAGCGGGTTGAGCTTGCCCTGCTCGCGGCGGGACTTGCCCCGCCTTTCCTTTCCCTTTTTGTCCTTGAGGACCTTGCCCTCGTCATTTTTCAGCAGGGGCTTGTAGTCCAGCGTTTCCGCCTTGAGCGGCGGCCAGTCGTTATCCTGGAATTTTGCCCGCACGGCGTTTTGCGCGAGCGTCCCCACTTTGTTGAGCGCCGCGTCCACGGCCTGCTCCTTGCCCTCCAGAGCCGCGCTGGCGGCCGCCCTAAGCTCCTCCGCGGCCTCGGGGATGATTGCCTCGATGCCTGGAATAAGGTGTGGCCGGGCCGGGATGCCCGCCGCGGGAGCCCCGAACTCGTGAATGTAGGACAGCTCGGCGTTGTTGATGCCCCCCTGGCGCGCCCCGGCCTTTTCGGCGGGCACGCCCACGAGCACGTCCTGCCCGCTCAAGTTGGCAACGGCCCTGCGGATCGCGCCCGTCTGGTCCGCTGTCTGCCTGACGCTCAACGTGGGCCTCATACCACCATGCCCCCGGCCCCCACGATTTGCACCAGGGCCCAAAACTGTTGGCCGTAACTCGTCAAATTGTATTGGCCAGCCCCGGAAAGGGCATTGCCCTGGGCGGCCGCGCCCGTGCGCGTGGTGGAGTGCGAGAGGCCGCCTACTGTCTTGGTCTCGCTGGTCACGGGCCCGGCGGCCGCGTTGATGCCGCCCGTGCCTGCGGTGTCCTTTGCCGCCTCAAGCTCCAGGGTGATCTGGTGCGCGGCGTAGAGGCCCATGCCCTCCTCAAGCAGGTCCCCCCAGCGGGTAGCGGGCAACAGTTTGCCCGCCACCCGCAGGTGGAACGCCACGCGGCCGTCCGGCACAAGGTCCGGCGAAAACTGCGGGAACGCCTCGCGGAAGGCCGCCACGTCGCACATGCCTACACCCCGTCCGCGTAGGCCACGGTCTCGGGATAGACAAACTCCACCTCGCCCAGGGCGGCGTAGTAGGTGGTCATCTGGTACAGGCTGCGGTACTCCACGGGCGTGTGCTGGAGCGGCACAAGGGGATAGCGCACATACTGGCGCGCCTTGGTGTAGGCCACCATGCGGCTCTTCTTGGCCGCGCCGATGCCGTCCAGGTGCTTGACCGGGGCCACCTCCAGCAGGCGGCCGTTGACGGTGTTGCAAAGGCACTGCTCGCGCACATATTGCAGGATGCTGATGCTGCCCGCCTCGGTCATGGGCTTGGTCAGGCAGCTCATGGCCTTGGGCGGGACCAGCAGGCGGTCCGGCAGGATGGCGTAGGCGCTGGCTTCCCAGGCGGTTTCCAGGAGCTTGTTGATGCTGGCAAGGATTTCGTCCGGCGTGGACGCGCTCCACAGCTTGGTGAGCGTGGTCGTGGCCACGTCCGGGTTGTTGCAAAGCCCCGTTGCCCCCACGGCGGCGTCGCCCACATAGACCATCTGGTCGATGTCCATCTGGTGCTTGAGGTGCATGGCGTCCAGCTTTTCGCGGTCAATGGGGCGGCCCACCTGCTGCGCGGCCGCCAGTTCCTTGACTGTGTAGCCAATCTCATTGGCCCAGAGGCGCAGGGGCTTGCTGGACTTTTCAATGTTCACGGCCACGCCCGGAATGGCCGTGGCGTCCTTGCCAACCCAGTTGATGCCACCCGCGTAGATGCCGCCCATAGCCGCAAAGCTGGTGTTGGTGTAGCTGGACACCTCGTCGGCGAGGGTCACGTCCTCGCGCAGGTCAATGTCGCGGCCCCAGGTCACGGCCGCCAGGGGGCCGTGAAGTTCCGGGTCCAGGCGCTCGAGTTCCCCCTCCAGGAAGGCCCCGGCATCGCGGATTTTCGTTGCATCCATCGTAAACATGCTTTCAGCCCCCTTAGATGTTGAAGGCGATCTCGACGATGCCGCCGTCGTCCGCCTGCCCCATGAAGATGCAGCCGGGCACTTCCAGCGTCTCGTCCTTGACCGCAGTGGCCTCGATGTCGCCCACGGCCTTGCCTTCGGCGGCCGCTATGCGCACATGGACGGCCGCGCCCTTGGCGGCCGTACCGCGGGCAAGCCGCACGGCCATGTAGCCCCGCCTCATGCAGTCCTGGATGCTCCCGGCCGTGGCCTGCTGGTCCTGCGTGGGATAGGGCCGGACCATAAAGCCATAGACGGCGTCGCCCGCGGCCGAAAGCGGCGAGAGCTTGCCCGTGCCGTCCAGCTTGACGGGCGCGCCGAAGGGCACGTCCTCGCCCATGAGGCCGGACTCCACGGTCGCCTCGGCCTTGCGGGTCACGTCCCCGGCAAAGCCCGCGGGCATCCTGAAGAGGTAAGCGTTACCCATTGTTGCCTCCCTTGCCGTAGAAAGCGGCGTTGGCCTTGTTGATGTCCGCGGGGGTCCATACCTTCCGGGCGCCATTGGCGGCGGTGCGCGTCAGGCTGTCCGCCGTGCGGGTATTGTTGCGGCTGGCCGCCACCGCGGACACAGCGCCAAAGGCCGCGGCAAGCTCGGCCGGGTTCGCGCGGGAAAGGGGCTTGTCGCCCAGGATGTCCCGCACCAGGCTGGCGCTCGCCGTATCGCGCATGGCCAGCGCCAGCGCGCCCCTGCGCACGGCGTCCGCATTGTCCCCCGGCCGCGCGCCCGCAAGGCCCATGCCCTGGGCCCGGCGCACCATATCCGCGTCCGCCAGGCGCTTCGGCCTGCGGTCACGGGCGGGCGCGGCAGGCTCCTCGTCCTGTGGGCTCGCGGGGTCGTCGTCGCCGCAGGGCTCCTCGTCCTGTGGGCTCCCCGGCTCCACGTCCTGGGGATTGTCGTCCGCTTTCTTGGGCATGAGCGCCTCGCAGAGGGTGCGCACCATGAGCTTGAGCTCTTCCAGGCTGGCGGCCATGTCGTCGTCGGTCGTGGCCGGGGCCTGCTCCTCGTCCTTGCCGGGCGTGTCCTCGTCCGCCGGAGCGGGCGCTTCTTCGTCCGCGGCCTTGGCGGCCACTTCTTCGGCTTCCGCCGCATCGAGCCAGCGGCGCAGCCTCTGCCAGGGCGTCCCCTTGGGCTTTTTGGCCATAGCATCCTCATCCTTGATTTTGCAGCGCCCTCCGGCCCTGCCGTGATCGACCAGGGCAACATGATTGCCCCGTATATGCGTCTGCCGCCCCACGCCGGGGCGGATGCGCTCCACTTCTGCGTCATAACCGCAGGACAATTCCCGCAGGCCGCCCTCGATAGCGCAAATCGCTTCCACGTCCGTTACCAGGATGTCCGCCAGCACGAGGTCGCTTGCGGGGCCCGTGCCCCGGTGGACATTGGTGACAATGCCGCGCGCGAGCTCGGCCCAGTTTTCCGGGTCCACGTCCTCGTCCGGGTGATCCAGCGTCAGGGGCTTGCCTTCAAAGCTGGCCAGCGCTTCAGGCGCAAATACTTCGGCGTCGTCCCGGTAAACCAGCACTTCCTTGCCCGCAAAGCCGCGGGTTATGTCGTCACTCACCTCCTCGGGCAGGTAACGCATGACGCCCGTCCGCCCCAGGGCGGCGTCCCTGCACAGCAGGTAGCCCTCGGGCGTCTTTTCGAGGTGCTCGGAGAGGTTGACCACGGTTCTGATGCGCATGGGGGCATCATGGGACACGGGCGCAAAAAAAGCCCCCCCGAAATTGTTCGGGGGGGCCGGAATTGGGAAACGTGTTTACGGGGTGTTTACCTTGCCGTGTGCTGCGTCAAAATGTGTCGGCCTGTAGGTCGGCCCATGTTGGCACTTAAAAACGTCTTAGGCGGCGTTTTTGGGCGGGAGCTTCCAGCCGGGCTCACATTGATCCGCCCTCACCGGGATTTGAACGGAAACAAAGTCATCATGGTTCGCGGGGTCCGGGTAGATGAGAAATTCCACCTCAAAGGCATCCCCGCCACCAAAAATATACACGACCGTCCCTTCGCTCCCAACCGGGAGTTGGTAGATGGCCTTGTCGTCAAAGACATCAGGCCCCTCTAGCGGCACCGTGAGGCGGATGACGTCAAACTCTTCGATTTCAGTTTCCCTTGTATTTTCCATTTTCGTCGATTTTCTTCGTGTCGATGTAGCAGTTTATCATGCGCGGATGCGTGGAAACAGATTTTCCTTCCTTGTAGTCCCGGTCATAAATCCACGCGGTCATAACGTCAACCTCGCGGCCATTGTTGCCTATGACGGGCACATACACGTTGAACCGCTGCCCGTATATATCCGTTGGGGCCTTGGGAATGGCCTTGAGCTTGGCAAGCTGGGCCATGACCTGCTTTTCCACCTTGGGGGCATCCTTGTCCGTAAAATCAAGCCACTTCTTGAACGCCCTTGCCTTTGAGCGGGCAGATTCGTTAGGCGTCCCGTCTTTTTTGACTGCATTGGCGTTCATGGAATAGGTGGTCAGCCTCTCAAAATCAAATTTTGCCTTGTCCACATTGGGCAGCGGCTCGCCCTCAAGGTGCGGAATGACCTCGGAGCCCACGGCCTTTTCCCATTGTGTGCGCAGGAGCCTTTGCCCGCTTTCACGCTCCTCTTCCTGCGTGGGCAGCATGGGGCGGTACACCCCCTTGCCGTCGCTCCTGGGGATGACGGGCTCCGGGTAACAGCGGCAGTTGGGAAATTCGCCCGCGTGCCCGGTCATGCCGTCAAGCCGGGGCGGATCAGACCATTTGACAAACTTGCCCTCCATTGCCCTGTGGCTTGGCCGCGTCGCCCCGTCGCGCACACTGCGCCAGATGTAACCCTCACTTCCAAACTGCTCGGAGCGCGCCTGCGTCAGGGCCGTGGCCGCCTTGCTGACCTCCGTTACTGCTATGACCTTCGCGCGCGCCTTGGTGACGCCGTTGAGGCCATAAATCTCCTCGGCCATGTCCTCGGCGCGCATACCCGTGATGAGGCTCTCGTGGGCCAGCTCGCCAGCTCGGAGCGCCGAGTCCAGCACCAGAGACTTGATGAGGCGCGCATTTTCCTCAATGCGCGCGGCTACCACCTGCCCCACGGCGTCGCCCCCCAGAAACGTCCGTATGTCATAGCCCATGCGGTGCGCCAGGCGCGCAAACTTGTCCGCGTTGTCGCGCTCTATGCCCAGCACCATGTTGGCGGCAGCCTGTTGCGCCCAGGGGCCAATGGTCTCGGCGTAGTCGCGCAGGATTTCCTCGGCGTCCCCGGGGGTGTGCGTGGCGAGCACCCCCGCGATCTTGTCCGCCAGGTTTCGCAGGGCGCGCGCGTAGGCACGCTCGGCCCCGCGCGAGGGCTTGAACCTGCCTTGCGCGGCCTTGGCAGCGTCCGCCCAGGTCCACACAAGGCCGGGCCATGCCGGGACTTGCCAGGGCATTGTCATGGCAGGTCGTAGCCCGCCGCTGTGGCCAGCGCGTCAAGGCCGGGGCCCAGCGGGGGAACGGCAGGGGCGCTCTCGGCCTTTTCCGCGGCCTCGATGTCCGCGTCGGTAATACCGGCAAAACGGCCCGTGAGGCGGGAGGAGTCGCGCAGGGCGGCAAGAGCCAGGGGCTCCTTGATGATGCCCGCCTGCATCAGGGCCGCAACGGCCTGCGCGTCCGCCGTGGCGATCTGCGCCTTGTCCACTTCAGAAGGTTGCATGAGGCTGTCAAACGTAAACGTAAAGCCGTCCGGCAACGCCTCGCCCCACAGGTGGCGCGCGAGCACCGCAAACACCACGTCCAGGGCTGGGCGCAGGTCGTCATCCTGCAATGTCGCTATTGTGTCGTAATAGGTGCGCAAGTCCGACTCGCCGCTGCTAAAGCCCTTGGGGCTTTGCCCCAAAAGGCGTACCAGGGGGATACCCGTCGCGCCCGCGATCTGCTCGGCGAAGGCCTGCAAAGCATCGTACATGCCCGCGAAAGTGTAGCCCGTGGTGTAAAACGTGTCGTTTTTGTCCAGCAGCGTGATGCCCTCATTGGATTGCATCTGCCGGATCATCTCAAATTGCTTGACAAGGGCCGTTTCCGCGCGGCCGCCCGTGGCCAGGATAGCCCGCAGGCCCTCCACGCCAATGACGCGCAGAAAGGACTTGTACAGCAGGTTGGCGCTGCCTTGCGTGGCGCTGTCATAGGCCAGCAGGCGGTCGTAGGCCTGCTCCACCACGCTCGCGCCCCAGTGCTGCTCTGTACGCCGTTGCTGCCACGGCAGCTCCACACCAATAAAGCGCAGGACGCGGCTGTGGTGTATCCGCTGCCTGTCCATGCCCTCACCGCTGTTGACCGTGTAAAACTCGGGATAGCCCAGCAGCGGGCCCAGCTCGGTAATCAACGCGGTACTGGGGGACAGTTGCCAGCGGTCCAGCACATGCAGGCCTCGGAAACTGCCCTTGCCAATGGCCGCAATGTCCAGGGGCTCGCCCAGGTCGTCGCCGTCAATGAGCAGCACGGCCAGCGCCCCGCCGTAGAGCCGCGCCCACTTGATGGCATCGGAGAGGCGGCCGGGGCAGCCCAGGCGGCGGTAGGCCTGCCACAGCTCGTCCGTTTTGCCCACGTCCCACTGCGCCTGGATGTCAATGCCCCCGCGCACCATGTCCTCGGCCACCACGTTGACCATGCGGCCCACGAGCCAGCTTGTGCGGTACATGTCCTCAAGTTGCAGGCGGTCGCGTGTGAGGTAGCCCCCCGGCTGGTAGCCGCTATGCGCCAGCGTATTGTCCTCGGAAAGGCCCAGGCGGGCCACGAAATTGCTAAAGCCGTCCCGCAGGCGCAGGCTGCGCTGCGCGGGCCTTGTCTTGCGTCTAATCATCGGCCAGTTTCTCCCAAACGCTCAAGCCGTGGCTCTTGAGATAGCGCAAGGCCTGGCTCGTGGCGTCCACTTGGTCATCGTGAGCCCCCGCGGGGAAGGCCACTAGCTCCTCTTTGTACTCGTCTAACCAGGGCGCGGCCGCGGGCAAATACACATTGCCCCCGGCAAAGAGCGCCGTCACGGCATAGGCGCGCGCAATCTTGCTGCCGTCCGGTTCAATGGGCACAAGGCCGGGTACGTCGTCGCGCAGGGCGTCCAGCACGGCCGGGCCGTTGGCCTTGTCCTCAATAAGCACGGCCGATGTCTCGGGATGCCGCACGCACATGGCCAGCACCGCGGCCTTGCTGGCCGTAAAGCCCATGCGCGCCCGGTGCTGCTCCAAAAGGTAGTAGCTGACGCCCGCGCGGGCCCACAACTGCCCCACCACAAAGTCGCTGCCGTCCGTATCCTTGAAGGTCATATCCCAGGACTGGATGACCTCATCAAAGCGCTCCGGCAGGTCGCCGCGCCGCCACGTTCTGAACCAGGCCTCGTCGAAAATGTTGCCGCCGTCCGCCACTGGGCTTTGCTGGTACAGGGCGGACCATTGCGTGGGCGACAGCGTTGCCCTGGTTTCCAGCAGCTTCTCCACCGGGTGCAGTTCCGGGACCAGGGCGCGGCCCTGGTCGTCCAGGGCCGGAAACTTCAGGTGCTCGGCGCGGCTGTTTTTTTTGCTCACCGTGCCGATGAGGTCGTCCACGGCCCAGCTTGTGGCCATGATGATCTGCCCGGAACGCCGGGACAGGCGCGTCAGAAAAACCGTATTGTACCAGCCCTCGATGGTGCGCTTGACCGTGGCCGAGCGGGCTTCCTCTTCATTTTTAATCGGGTCGTCGATGATGCCTATATCGACGCTCTTGCCCGTCAACGCGCCGCCCACGCCCGCGCATATGTAGTAGCCGCGCCGCCCCACTATATCAAAGCGGTCCGAGTTACGGAGCGCCAGGCCCTCCAAGGTCACCACGCGCTTAGGGTTCAGGCTGGCCTCGGGGAACAGGGCCGCATATTCCTCCGACATCATAATGCGCTGCACGTCCCGGTTCATGTCCCTGGCGAGGTCCGCGCCATAGCTGCACGCGGCGATGCGCAGGTCCGGGTTGCGGCCAAAGGCGAAGGGCGGGAACATACGGGAGACAAGCTGGGATTTCCCGTGCTGGGGCGGGGCCTGAAACAGCTTGACGGGGCGGCGTCCGGCAAGCACGCCCTCCAGAAAATCATCGAGGGCGGCGCACACGGCGCGGGAAAAGTCGCTATGGATGTAGTCCGGCATGATGTAGGACACAAAAGCGGCCATATGCCGCCGCGCCTGCTCGGCCTTGAGGGCGCGCCGCTCCTGCTCGCGCTGTAAACACTCGATGGCTTCTGCGCGTTTACGCGCTGGCATGGGGCACTTCCACCGTCAGTTCGGCCAGCTTTCGGGCCAGGTCCTCGTCGGAAAGCTCTTTTATGGAGGCCGCGCTGCCCAGCTCGCGCACGCGCGCGCGGATTTGCTCGCTTGCCTCGCGCTTTGCCTCTTCGCGGATGCGCCTGGCGAAGTCCGCTTCAAGGGTCATGGCCTGAGAGAGATTTTTAAAGCTGCGCGCCAGGCGGTCGATTTCCGCGGCGTCCACCTTGGCGTCAGGGTTGCCCATGCGGTCCTGGATGGCGCGGTAGCAAATGCCGCGCAGCATTTCCACCAAAAGGCGCCCCTGCTCGCTTTCCACGCTTTCCGCGCCAAGCTCTTGCGCCAAGGCGCGGGCCATGTCCCGGTTCTCGCGCATGACTTTTGCGGCCGCCTCAAAGTTGCTCGAGTAGCGCCACAGGGCCGTGCGGCTGGGCGGGGCCTCGCCTTCGGCCGCGCATTTTGCGGCCACAAAGGCGTGGAGCTCGTCCAGCGTCATGCGGCCCTGGGCCAGGGCCTTGTCGATCTGACTGCGCAGGGAAAGGGGCAGGCGCGTCACGGTGCTTTTGCGGCCCATAGGCTAGTCCCCCAGCCGGGGGCGCTTGACGCCCGGCACGGTCACAAGGCCCCTGGCCACCTCCACGCCGCGAGCCGTGACGCGGAAAATGGGCACAGTGCCCACATATTCCACCAGCAGCAGCCCGCGCTCCTCAAGGTATCCCGCGTCCACCATGACCTGGGCCCGCGGGACGTGGTGCGCCATGAGTTCCAGGGCGTCCTGCATGACGCTGGCACTCATGCGGCCGTCCGCCTCCTCGGCCAAAAAACGCAGGATGACCAGGCGGCGATCTTCCGCTAGACGCGCCTGAAATTCGGCATTATGAGACATTTCCGGGCCCCCTAGCGCATATGCGTTTCCTGGAACAGGTCCACGGCGCGTTCCAGGCGAGCGATCATATGCTCAAAGCCGTCGATCTGCGCGCGCAGGGCCTTCAGGTCCCCCTCAAGCTCCTTGACGCTGACCGTGATGTCCTTGAGCTCGTCCGATGTCGGCAGGTCGTCCAGCTTGCCGTTGAGGGCCTGCAACGTCGTGGCGCGCGCGTGCTGCCGCTTCTCCACGGCTTCCAGGCGCGCCTCAAGGCCCGCATTGGCGGTTTTGCGGCAGGTCTCGCAATCAGCCCGCGTGACAAACACCTTCTTGATGGACCACCAAAGCCACAGGCACGCGCCCGTGGCCACGAATTGGATGATGCCGGGCAGGTAGTGCCACAGCAAGGAGGCCATATGTTCCATTATTCCCCTCCCTGGGCGGGTGCCCCGGCTTGCGGCAGTTGCGCCTCGTAACAGTCCAGGGCATCGGAGAGCCCGGCAATGTAGTCGCGCATGATGCGGTCCCGTTGTTTAAGCAGGGCATAGCCCTGCGGGCTTTCCAGCAGGGAGAGCCCGGAGAGCCGGGGCAGGTCCGGGGCGGCTGGCCGCGCGCACCGCGCAGGCCACACAATGACCGGGGCGGCCACGGGCTCGCTCGGGACGGGCGCGGGCGCGCACGCGCTACAAAGGGCGGTCAAGAGCATCAAGCAACGCGCGGCGCGTGGCATCGTCCGGCACTCCCTTGGCTTCCTCCTCGCTTAGGGCGCGGAGGGTCATGTCTTGCAAAATTTGCCGCCACTCCTGGGCGTCCGCGCGGGCGGCGGTCTCCCGGTCAAGGCAGGCCTGCGCCTGGGCGGCGAGGGCGTCCTGTCCGGCCTTTGCCTGGGCATAGGCCGTTTGCCAGCGGGCTACCTCCACGCGCAGTTGCAGGGCTTCTGCTTCCAACAGGGCGGCGTTGGCCGAGGCTGTGCTGGCGCGCAAGTGCATAATGGCCACCGTCGCCGCAAGGATCGCGGCGAGCAGCAAGTAGAGGAGCACGCTTCTCACGGGCGCGCCGGCTTTGCCGCAAGCTCGGCCAGTGCCGGGCGGTAGCGCTCGCGCCGCTCGCCCATGACGTTGCGGACGTAGGCCCGATTAATGGCGTAAGGGGACTTGTCCGCGTAGGCCTTGCCCATGCCCTTGCGCGACTTCGTGCTGTGCGCTTCCACATGTCCGGCCCAGCGGCCTTGGTCGCAGCCCTTGACGCGGCCGCACAGGGCGCGGTCCTGCAACACGCCGCCAAGTCCACCGTTGTAGGCCGCAAGCATCATGGCCGCGCGGTCCTCGTCAGTTGTGCAGCCCTTGAGGGCGTTCCAGGCTTGGCGATTTTTGAGGACCAGCGCGCGCAGTTGCAGGCGCGGGTCGTAGCGCTCTTCCCAGCGCCATCTTTTCAGGCTGGCATGGAGGCGCTGCACGTCCTTAAAATTGTCAAAGCGCACCTTGCCCGCGCGGTCGTAGGCAATGGTTATCTGCCCCAGCCCAAAGCCATACTCCCGCGAGGTTTTGAGCTCCGTTGCCGGGTTCCAGCAGCGCTTATCCTTGAGGCCGTAGCAGGTCTCCTGCTCCACCTGCCCGGCATAGATGGCCGGGTCGTAAAAGTCCGGCGTATAGGCCAGGTGCTCCTCGTAGAGCATGGGCAGGTAGAGCTGCGCCAGGAGCGGCAGGGCCATGAGCGCCGAGGACATTATTTGCCCCAGGCCATGATGGTAATGAGCAGGCCCAGCACAAGGATCACCCGCGCCAGCACCACCAGGGCGGCGGCCACGTTGCCCTTTTCCAGGGCCGCGTGGACATGGCGGGAAAGGTGCAGATAGGGCATGAGGATCATGGCGAGCATCTGGGCCGCCCCGGCCATGCCGATGACGTATGCCAGGTAGCCCGCAAGCCCCAGCGTGGCCGCGGGGTCCGTAAACAGGCCCAGGGCAAACGCCACGCACAGGAGCAAGAGGGCCCGGAAGTCGTAGAGCGGCCGCAACGTGGCAAACAATTTTTTGAGCAGGTTCATAAGCAAAGCCTCCTGCGCTGATATAGCGCAGGAGGCTCGCTGGCCGCCCCCCCGAAACAGTTCGGGGGGCGAATGGGGACGAATCACATATCCAGCAGGCTGCCCTGGCGGGCGCCGGGCCGTGCTGACTTGGCCAGATATTCCACATAGCGTTGAGTCACGTCAAGGGAGAGGGCAATATCGCGCGCGGCCATGCCCCGGTCCAGCATGTCCAGGATTTTCCCCTTGCGCGGGCCCTCTTTGCGGCGGTTAGGGACTGCAATCATGTCGCCGCCATAGACTTCCACCAGCTTGCGCAGAGCCGGGACGCCGATGATGCGGGCCAGGTCCCCGCTTGCATCCGCCTGCATGGGCACATAGAGGGACACACCGCCCAGAGTGCTGCACAGGGCCTGCGTTGCGTCATTGCCAATCAGGCCTGCCAGCTCGGCCCAGCTTATCCAGGTCGCGCCCATTAGTTGATTCTCCTGCCGTGGCGCTTGGCGTCTCTGGCGAGGGCCGCAATAACGCCGCGCAACTGCTCGGGCGTGGCGTGCTCAAGGCAGCGCGTCACGCCGCCGGACTGCTTTTGCAGGATGCCCACGGCATAGGCCCAGGGCACGTCGGTTCCTTCCTCGCGTCCCTTTTCGGCAAGCTGGGCCTCAATCTTCTGCATGAGCTTTTTGCGCCCCAGGCCCGAGTCGTCCCTGGCAAGCGTTGCGGGCACGGCGCGCTTCCGGCTTTCCCCGCGGCGGGCATGTCCACGGCGGGGCTGGAAACCGTAGGCCTGCATCTCGAATATCATGCGTTGCAGGCCTGCGCCGTCCAGGTGCGCGGCGGAAGTTACGCCAAAATTCCCCTCGAGCATGGCGCGGTACTCGTCGTCAGTCAGGCCCAGTTGCTTTTTCGCAACGTGGATTTTGGCGAGCAGGCTCTTGCGCATTTCCTCCGTTACGGTCCCGCGCTTGCGGGCCCGCGGAGCCGGGCGCTTAGGCGCTACCGGTGCCGCAGGGGCTTGCGGCTCCTGGGGCCGAGAAAAATGGATCACGCGGGCGCACATGGCTACGCCTCCTGGTTACGGATCATCCACCTGCGGATAGGGCCGGGCTGGTACTTGGCGGGCAGGGGGCGCACGTCCTCGCAGCGGGCGTACCAGTGCCGCCCGCCCCCGCTAACCGCGACATACCAGTGGCCGTCATGGGCCAATATGGGCGCGGCAAAAACCCAGCCCTGCACAAATTCGTCCGCCTCAAATTCTCCCGCGTCCGGGCGGCGCAGCATGACGCTCATGTCCTCGCACAGCGCAGGGCCGGGCGGCGGCTCCACCGTGCCAGCGGCCAGCAATGCGGCCAAAAAATCGGCCAGCCCGGCGCGGTCCACGAAAAGCGGCTTGCCGTCAACACCATCATGCCATCGCCTGTTTACGCGCACGCGCCACGCGCCTTCCGGGCCGTCGTAGATTTCGGCCGGGGAAAGCTGTACGCGCACGGCGTCGCCGCCTAGGCGCAGCAGGCAGGAGGCCAGAAAGCGGCGCTTGTCCTGTCTCACAGGGCGTTCCATTCGCTTTCCTCCACGTCTGCGGCGCTCCCGCGCAGGCGCGCCCAGCACTCCGGGCAGCGGTAGTTATTGGTGGGCCGCCCGCAGTCATGGCAGTGGCGCGAGGCGCCAGTGCCAAAATTGCGGACGCCTGTGCGGGCCTTGCGCTTGGCGTCCACAGGTTTAGGCGCGGGAAAGCCTGCGGCAACGGCCGCGCCGGGCCCGAAGGCGAGTTCCAGGAGGCGCGCAACCGACACAGCGGTGCGCCCTACCACATAACTCCCGCCCGCAGGTCCCTCGGGCCTGTGGACCTTGAGCGGCTGCCCGCGCCTGCCCAGGCCAATGCCCTCGCGGTTGATGTGGTAGCCGGGATGGCCCGGCACGGGCACAAAGCCCTCGGGGACGACTTTGCGGGGCTTTTCCACAGGCGCGGGGACCACGGGGGCGGGCGCGGGCGCAGGCGGCACCGGGGCCGAAAGCTCACCTTCCGGCGGCCATGCCAGGGCAATCAGCTCCTGCGGCGTCAGGCGCGCCTTGCCGCCCCCGCAGGAGAGGCAGTAGCGCTTGCCCTGCCTGCACAGCACATAGCCCGAGGCCTTGCGCAGCACGCCGCGCGCGTTGACCTGATAGCCCGGATAGCCGGGCACGTCCCGCCACTCCATGACTAGCCCTCCTGCGCCTGCTTCCTGGGCGCGCCCGCCGCATTGAGCGCCGCCAGCATGACCTTGACCATTGCCTCGGTTTTCTCCAGGGGGCGCTTGCCCTTTTGGACAATGCACACCAGGCTGTCGTCTTTCTGGTCCTTGATAAACCAGGCGTCCGCCTGACTACGGCGCAGAATAAAGCGTTGCGGATGTCCGGCCATTATTCTTCCTCGCCTTCTTCCTTGATGATGTGGCCGCATTTTGGGCAGACATCCGGGCGGCTGCTGTAGCTGCTGCCCCCGAAGAGCGCGATCGCCACGGCGGCAAACAAAAATCCCCCGGAGTCCAACTGCCACGCGGCGAACATCGTAAGTGCGACCACCGCGTAACGGGCGCAGTTGATAATCACAAAGGCGCGAACTAAGGGTTTCATCGTTTTGCCTCGGCTGCTCGTCAGGCCCGGCGCGCCACCGCCGGGCGACAGCGCCGCCCTTGGACCGGGCGGGCTGTTTCGCTTTCCCTATGCCTCCTTTACGATGCCATCCTCCACGAGGTCCGGGGCATACTCGGTTTCATTCCTAAGCCATTCCAGTGTGTCGATGACGCCCTGCTCGTAGCAGGGGTTATCGTAGCGCGCCCTGTCGCCAAGATTCCGGCCCGCCCACTCCTCCACGCGGGCGATCTGTTCCTCGGTTCGCACGACCTTCATGCCCGGTCTCCGTTGAGCGCTTCCTTGAGTTCCTTCCCGGCCACAAAGCGCACCACCACGCAGGCCGGGATTTCCACGGGATCGCCCGTGCGCGGGTTGCGCCCGGTGCGCGCGGGGCGCTGCTTGGCCTCGAGCTTTCCCCCTGCCAGCGGTACGGACTCGCCCCTGGTAAGGGCATCCGTCACCGTCTCGGTCAGCGCGCCCAGAAAAGCCTCGGTATCGGCCTTGGTGACGTTCCTGTCATAGCGCCCGCAACGGGCAGCATGAGTCAGCTTATCCACAAGTCCCGCCTTGGTCATTGTTCGTCCCCCTTAGTGGCGTGTCGGCACTCCACCTCTTTCACAGCTTCATCTAATGCCGCTGCGACTGCGGCATGGAGCTTTTTATCCAGCGCGCTGCAATACGGTCGCATCCAGTCATCATACGCGGACTGTATGGCCCAAAAACCACTACTGGTATATTGCACCATGATGACAACATCTTTGTGCAAAAAGGCCACATTGTCGCATTGGACGTTCATGTTACGCCCCCTCCGGCACGGTCTCGCGCGGGATGTCCACAAAAAAGTCGTCCGTCTGCTTCTTGCGCAGGCCCACCAGCGCAAGCCGCTCTTCCGGCCAGCCGAGCAACACGGCCTTGGCAAGGCTTTCCTTGACCATTATGCCCTCGGCAAAGCCCAGCTCGCGCAGGCGCGCAAGCGAGCCCTCCACCGTGACGCCGCTCTGCTGGACAATGGACGGCATCGAGACGCGGAAGCCAATCTTCCCGGCCCCCAGGTCCAGCGTTTTGCTGTCCGCAAAGAGTTCGTCCTTGCGCAGCTTGGCCCAGGTGCAGACGGCTTTTTCCAGTTCCTTGTAGCGGTCCGGCAGGCCCGCGGCCTTCTGGGCGGCGCAGGCCTTTGCCTGGTCGATTTTTTCCTTGAGCTCGACTTCAATAAGGGTCAGCTCGCGGTCGATCCCGGCCATTTCCGCCACGGCCTCTGTGGCGCCATTTATGTCCGCCACCACATAGGCGTTCACAATTCGCCGTGCCATTCCCTACGCCTCCTCGGCCGCGTCCTGCGGCGGGCAAAAGTGCGCCTCAAGCGTGCCCACGCAATCGGCCAGCGCCGAAAGGTTGATGCGCGCCATCCTGATGACCTCGTAGTCCTCTTCCTGGAGCCGCCCGGCCAGTTCGCCAAGCTGGGCGCTGATGTTGCGGATTTTCTCATGCAGCATGGTTTTTTCTCTCCTGTTTTTGTGGGTTGTAGTGGCGGCAGCCGTTACGGCACGCCCGGTAAACACTCACGGCCAGGGGCGACGCGCTCACAAAGGGCTTGCCCTGCTGTTCCTGACATTCGGCCGCGCTGATCATGCCCAGGGCGGGGCAGGCCACGATCTCGGCCATGAGCATCGCCCGCACGCGCCCTGCCAAAAAGTCCAGGCTGGCGTGGTAGCGGGCGTTAATCACCCGCGAGACCAGGGCCGGGCTTACCTTGATGCTCACGGCCACTTGGCGCACGCTTCGGGCATCGCAGGCCTGGGCCAGGCGCAATATCCAGTCCGGGACTGCCGCGCCCCAGGCGGCCTTGGCGCGCTTGACAGCGCCCCCGGCCCTCATGCCGCGCCCTCGGCGGCGTCAATGGCCTCCTGCAATGTCTGCCCGGTAGCTATTTCGCCCGTGTTGGTGTCGTAGAGCTGCTTTAGCTGCAACACCTGCGGGGCTCGGGGCCCCGTATCCTTGACAAGGCGGTACGGCTCGCCGCGCCGCTTAGGGGCCTTGAGGTAGCCACCGCGCGCAAGCCAGTAGCAATAGTGCACGGCAGTCTTTAGGCGCAGATCGAGCCCGGCAAGCTGCGCGCTGGCGACGAGGTCCTGCGCCGTAAACTCCCGGAGCACCTTCATGGCCCGCCACATACTTTGCTGCACGGGCTCGGCGACAAGGCTGCCGTCCCTGCGCACGCGCGGGGCGTCCACGCCCACGTCCAGGCGCAGCCCATACAGGGCAAAAGCTCCGGGATATTTTGGGCGCTCCAACACCTCGACGATGCCCGCCTTGCAAAGCCCCAGCAGGTAGTCCCGGACGCAATAGGTGGACAGGTCGATGCCCGCTTCTTGTGCCAAGTCCGGCACGCGAAAGCTCTTTAACTCGCGCATGGCGCGCCAGAGTTTTTCCCTGGTGGAGAGGACGCCCGCCGGGGTAAGAGTGGGGGCCTTGCGCTGACCGCTCACGCCCGCCCCCGCACCGGGGCCTCGCCCGTGTACAGGGGCCGCTTGCCCCATTCGGCGAGGTTGATGGACTTTTTGCCAAGCCCGAGGGCCGCCTGCTGCGCGCGCTCAAGGTTGACGCAAATGCGCCGCGCCACGCCCTTGCTCACCGCATGGATCTGCGCGAGCAGGTCGTCCTCGATTGCCACCTTGTCGCAGTAGAGAGCGCGCAGGGCCTTGGCGTCGTCCATTGTGGCGTATTGCGCGGGTATCCACTCAAGGACGCGGTTGTGGATGCGCTCCCAGCGGGCCAGCCCCGCGGGCAGGTGCTCCTCGCCTATGAGCAGGATGGCCGCGCCGGACGCCTCGTAGATGTCCCGCACGATTTCAATGGACGACTTGGCGACAAGGTGGTCGCACTCGTCCACGATCAGCGGGCGCCCGCTGGCCGCAAGCTGGCCAGCGACCTGCTCCTCCATGTCATAGATTGTCTTGGCGGGCACGATGCCCATGACCTTGAGGATGGCCTGGTAAACGGCCTTGCGCGTCCAACTGCTTTTGGCTTGGACGTAGTAGGCCTGGAGCTGCATGGCCGCCACGGCGGCCGCCGTGCTCTTGCCGAGCCCGGACGGCCCGTACAACACCACAATGCCGGGCAGGTGGGCCGGGCGCTTCATGGCCCCGGAAAGGGCCGAGATAGTCAGGGCCACGTTTGCCAGCGGTGCTTTGCCGCCAAGGTTGACAGTTTTTTTCGCCTCTGCCATAGTGGAGTCCTCCTGTTTTTGGCGGGGTGCGTTGGTAGTGCGGCGCGCCCCGCGTTTTATTCGTTCACGGCCCGGACCTGTTCCGGGTCGATTAGGGCAAAGCCCCGAAATTCGTTAGATTCCGTATAAATTTGTAGCCACTCCACCTGTTCAGCGGTGAGGCTTTCGCCCGCAGCCTGGCGCGCCTTGAGGCGCTTCCAGAGGGCATACTTTTCTTGCGGGTGCTCGGGGAGCCAGTTGGTGGCCTCGGCCTGCGCCAAGCTGGCGCGGGCAATTTCCAGGGCGGCCGCCACGTCAACACCCGTGCCCAGGCTTGCGGGCTCTTCCACGGCGTGCACCGCCTGCGCAGCAGCTTCCAGGGCCTCGCTTTCGTGCTCCACCACTTCCGGGGCGGCCGGGCCGGCCGCGGCCTCAATGGCGCGTGCGCGGTCCTTGTACATGGCCATGATGTCAGCCGCGGCGTGTTCGGCGTCAGTCTCCTGGGCCGCCGCATCGAGCACCTTGCGCGCGCTGGTTATGGCCGCCATTTGCTTGCGGCGTTTTTCTTTCGCAAGCTGCATCCGCTCTTCAAGGGCGAGGCCGGAGACCTCGTTAGCCACGCCCAAAAAGTCGCCGTTCTCGTCAAAAATCCACGCGCGCGTCCTGTCAGTGGGGTCCACGCGCACCTGCGCGCGCTCGCCCACATGCGGGCCCAGCGCGGCGGCGTCGTAGCGCATACCGTCCAGGCGGATGCCCTTCTTGGTGATCTCGCGCCAGCCCGAGTCCATGAGCAGCACGTCCAGGGCGCGCTCCTGCTCGCCTGTGAGGCGGCGCACTTCCCCCGTCCATGACTGGCGCACCTGCCAGGGAGTTAGACCCCGGAGTGCGCCTCGGAAGCCGCTGTGGGGCGTATGGCGGTACACGTCATCCGCCCAGGCATCGCAAAATTCCTGCAACTCCTCGGGCGTGATCGCCATCGTCAACTGGTCCGCCGTGGAGGACATGAGGCGCTTGGCAAAGGTCTCGCGTTCCCGGATTTGCTGGCGCGTGGCCACATTGTGGCCGAGGTAACAGGGGCAAATGGGCAGCAGGTGGTGGCTAAAGGTGCGGAAAACGCGCTCAATGGCGGGTTTCAAGCAGGGCTGGAAAGGTGGCAACACGTCCGGGATGATGCCGAGGTCCAAGAAAAGCCCCTGCATGGTGTTGCTCACAAATTCTTTGCCGTTGTCGGTAACGGCCACGCGGGGCACGCCCCAGTCAAGGATGCAGCGCCGCGTGAGGTTCGCCACGGTGCGCCCGGTGGAGCGCTCGGCCACCTCAAACTTTACCTCGCGGCTGTAGCAGTTGATGATGCCCACAATGGTGTAGCGCTTGCCGTCCTTGAGCATCAGGTCCGCGGGCGTGCCGTCGTATTCCCAGCGCTCGTTATATTCGGTAAGCGCTTCATAGGCGACGCCCGTTGCGGACTGGTAGCTTCCGCGCCACTTGTCCGGCGCTGTGATATAGGCCAGCAGGGAGCGGTGCGTGGCTTTCCAGTTGGCTATCCACGATTGCAGCCGCCGCAGTGACGGCACCTCTACGTCGATGCCCTTGTGGGCAAGGGCCTCAATGCGCTGGCGTATAACGGTCGCGCTGGCATTGGGATACTGGCGCACCATGCCCAAAATAGTGTTTACGACCAGGTCCTGCCTGTCGATGCAGCCCGTGCCCAGCGTTTTGCGGCCATACTTGCCGCCCAGCACGGCCACGCCCTCGGCCTTGGCGTCACTATCCCAGCGGCGCAGGGAGCTCATATTGAGCGCCGGGAGCTCGGCCCGCGTGGCCTCGGAAAGCACAATTTCCCCGGCGTTGTAGCGCCGGGCAAAGGTGGAGAGCGCCACCGTGTAGGGTAGGCCGGAGTTGGCCGCAAAGGTGCGTGCGGCCAGCGTGGCCTCGATGCGCGCGTCCGCGCGCCGCTTGGCAGAGCCCGAGAGCGTGGTGAGAGAGGCGGCCGCCCCCGCACCGCCCGGCGCACCGTGGCGCGCATGGGCGGGACCAGACACGGGGGCGGCCATGCTGGCGGCGGGATGAGTTACCGCCAGCGACGTTGTGGAGGCGCACACCTTGGCGGCAATGGCCAGGCGCGTAGGCTCGGGCATGGAGGACACAATCCACTCATGGCCCCCGCCCTTTCCCACGCGGGCGCGGGAGTTCCAGCCCTCGCGCTGGGCGCGCTTCAGTGCGTTTTTCACAGACACGTCAAGCATGTCAGCTACTTCTCGAGTGGTGTATGCTTCTCTCATTTTACGCCACTTCTTTTGCTGTCATCCGGCGCGGGTCATAAAGATATTTTTCCGGGACGCCAGCTTCGCGCAGGGCATCCAATACGACGGGGCTGTGCCCGTTGCCCGTAATCACTTTGCACACGCCCGCGCGCGTGAGGCCAAGTTGCTTGGCTATAGCTGCGCCATTTGTCCCCGCCTTTGCCAGCGCTTCATAGATGCGCCATCTGTTACGGGCACGCCGGGCCCCACACGCGGCACGGAGCGCAGGACTATCAATGCCTTTCCGGCTCATAACCCTGCCTCCAGCATCTTCTTGCGTTTGCGGGCTGCGCGCATTTCCGCGTCCAGCTTGCCCAGGTCCCGGTAGCGGCGATCCTCGTCGGTCATCACGTCGAGCCCCACGGCGCGCAGCATGGCGCGCAAAGGCGCGGGGTCGCCCGTGGCCACCACAAAGGCCAGCAAGGCCTGGATGGATGGGGGATGTGATTCATCCGAAGGCGAAAGCCACTTGTCCAGGGTATCCTTGGACACGGCGCGACTGTTTCCCGCAGTGAGCTTGAGGCCGGACATGGCCGCTACCGCGTTGATTTTGTCAGGCAGCGCCTTGCGCCCCTCCCCCTCGGCCGCGCCCGCAACGGCGCGCATGGCGGCGCGTATTTCCGCCATCACACCTGCCATCGGGGCTATGTCGTCGAGGAGGGAGAGTTGCCGCATGAGTTGGTCCCTTGAGTTGTCCAAACCTTGCACAGTCGCGGACGTTGACCTTTGCTTGCGGCGGCTGGTAAGTTGACTTGTGGGGCAACATGTCAACCGCCGGAATTTTGTTTTAGGCCAAAATATTGTTCTTGTAAACAAAATTTCGGGGTAAAACTTTAAATTTGTCCGAAATTTTATTTCCTTGCTTTTTCAGGTATTTGCTTTCAAATACGAGGAAAAAGTTAGGGTAATAGTTCGGGCAAGGAACTTTTACCCTATGAGCACCTTTGGCGAGCGCCTTAAATTGGTGAGAGGCCCAGAGACACAGGAAGCATTCGCCGCCCGCATCGGTATCCCCAAAAGTTCCATGAGTGGCTATGAAAAAGATATAAATTTACCAGGCGCGGATGTGATTTCAAAAATTTGTCTAAAACTCGATATTTCGTCCGACTGGTTACTTCTGGGAAAGGGCTCGATGCAAGGCAGGGCAGCGGAGGAACCCACTAGGAATCTAGACGCCAAGGTTTCCCCTGACGACTTGATTATGATTCCAATGGTAGAGGCTATTCTCTCCGCGGGGACAGGTAGTCTGGAAACTAGCGACCATATGGTGCGAGAATACGCCTTCCGGCGCGATTTTATTCAGCGCAAGGGTAATCCGGCGAATATGGTTTTAATGCGCGTCCGAGGCGATTCTATGCAGCCCGAGGTAATGGATAATGACATTGTGTTGTTGGACCAGTCCAAGACGCGCCCGCATCCGGGTCCGATCTTCGCCGTGGGTATTGAGGACGCCATCTATTTGAAACGAGTGGACATGCTCCCTGGCCAGGTCGTGCTTAAGAGCGTGAACCCGGACTACGCGCCTATTCATATAGATATGGGAGAGGACACAGCGGACCAATTCCGCGTCATTGGCCAGGTGTTGTGGGTAGGGCGTGAATACAAATAACAACGCCCCGCGCGTGCCACACTTGGCACGGCGCAGAGCCCTCAACGGTTACATGTTAAAATTTTTCAAAAAAATATAACGTATAGATATATCAGGCAATATTTGTTTTGCCCAGTAACAGGTTCGGTTGCAGGTTGTGCCGGAGAAGTTGCAACCTTGCGTGTAGCCACAAGCAAGCCCGTGCGTGTCGCTTTTGGCACTCCGTAGGGCGTTGGCAGGGTCCAACTTCATTTTTTCTCATTTTTTCTATCCTATAGAAAATATAAAGAAAAAGGCTCTCTACCACCTGTCCAGCTTGTGTCCATCTTTCGCCAGAAGTCGGACACGCCGTCCAGCCGTTTGACGGCCTCACAAGTGCTATTTTAGGGCGCCAATTATTTTCAAAATGAGTTTCGCGGGGGCGGATTTTTTTCAAACTAAGTTTCGCACAGGGTAAAACTTCCACGCGACGCTTTTTTCTTGCCACGCGCCCGCAAGTCCGCGCCAGCCGTGGCTTTCCATTCCACCACGTCCCGCTAAGTCCCGCTATATTCCGGTTCCTCTAATTTTCAATCTAAGTGTCGCTGCACACCCGTGGCCCGCGAGGGGCAGGCCCTCGCCTGGGTGACGCCCCAAGAAGCCGCCGCGCTGCCCTTCCTGCCGGCGGACGCGGATATTTTGCGGGAATTGCAGGCTCAGGAGGGCATGGCAGCGGCCGTTGCTCCCACCCTCAGCTAAGGATCCACTCCAGCACGGCGTCGGCCAGAAGGGCCGCGGCCTGGGTCACGCGCGGGGCCAGCGGCGGCGCTTCGGCCACATCCGTTGCAAAATCCCCCACCAAAACAAGGTTGCCGAGGCGCCGGCGGCGCATGGGCGCCCCGCCCACGCCGGCCACGCCCGAGGCCGAGGCGATGCGCCGCCCGGCGAGCAGGGCCCGCTCCACGAGCAGGGTCTTGGTGTCCGCCGCGTCCAGCGCTTCCACCCAGAGGGGGCAGGCGGGGAGCAGCGCGGGCAGCGTGGCCTCGTCGAGGCGCGCGTTGACGAGCTCGAGGCGGATGTGCGGGTTCAGCTCGCGCAGGAGTTCCCCAAGTGCCTCCACCTTGGGCCGCCCCACGTGGCGCGGCCAGAACTGCTGGCGGTTGAGGTTGGAGGCGTCCACCACGTCGTGGTCGATGACGAGCATGTCTTCCACGCCCGAGCGCGCGAGCATGAGCGCCACGTTGGAGCCGAGGCCCCCGGCCCCGGCGATGCCCACGCGCGCGGCCGCAAGCCGGGCGAGCTCGTCCGGCGAGAAATAGCGCGCAAGCCCTTCGCGCAGGGTATTGGCATTGCCGCCCGCTTGCCGGCCGTCAGTCCCGCTCATGCCGCCGGGTCTTCCCAGTCCTTGAGCACGGGCTGGTAGCCGTGGGCCGCGAGGTCGGCCATCATCTGCTCGAGGCTGCGGTGGTCGGTGATCTCGAACTGGCCGGGATTGTGCAGGTCCTCGGTGGCGCGGCCGCCCACGGCCGTGGACACGCCCGCCGAGACGCGCGTGACGCCCAGCGGCACGAGATGGTCGCGCATGAAGGCGCTCTCGCGGCTCGAGCAGGTGATACCCGCGCGCGGCAAAAAGCAGCGCAGGGCCGTCACATACTGGGCGAGCTCGCGGTCCGTGACGCCGTGCGTCACCTCGAATTCCCCCTCGTGCGGGCAGATGCGCGGGATGGACACGCTCACCTCCACCCCGGGGAAGTGCCGCTGGAGCCACCACGCGTGCAGCCCCGTGGCGAAGGCGTCCTGCTCGAAGGCGTCCAGCCCGAGGAGCGCGCCCACGCCGAGCGAGCGCATGCCCGCGCGCGCGGCCCGCTCCGGCGCGGCCAGCCTGAAGGCGTAATCGCGCTTGGGGCCGGCCGGGTGCAGCCAGGCGTAGAGCTCGGGGTTGTAGGTCTCCTGGAACATGGTCATGGAGTCCACGCCCGCTTCCACCAGCATGCGGTAGTTCTCCTCGGTCTGGGAATAGACCTCGATGCCCACCGAGGCGAAGCGCGGCTTGATGCGGCGCACCACGTCGGCGATATATTCCGGCGAGGAGACCTTGGGCGCGTCCCCCGTGAGCAGGAGGATGTGCTGGAAGCCCGCGTCCGCAATGGCGAAGGCCTCGGCCGCGGCCTCGTTCACGCTGAGGTGCCGGCGCGGCTGCTTGTTCTTCGCGTTGAATCCGCAGTAGCGGCACTGGTTGGTGCAGACATCCGAAATATAGAGCGGCGTGAAGATGCTCACCGCGCGCCCGAAATAGCGCAGGGTGAGCTCGTGCGCCTTTTGCGCCATGGCCTCGAGATGTTCGGCCGCCGCCGGCGAGAGGAGGACGAGAAAATCCTCCGGCGAGAGCCAGTGCCGCGCGAGCTTGTCGAGCACTGCCGTGACATCCGCCGAGGTGGCGCGGGCGGCCGCCTCGCTGCGCCGGCCGGCCGGCCAGTTCTGCAAAAATTCCTGAAACGTTTCCATCATGCACCTGATGTTCTGGGAGATTATGATAACGGAAGCCGGCGAGAGCCCTTCCTTATGTCCGTCTGGAGCGAAGCGGAAGACGGGTGCTGCGACCGGATGGCGGCGCGAAGCGCCGTGCCCGTTGGCGAGCGAAGCGAGCCCTACGGGCATCGACAGCAGCGATGGTGCCGGAAGAATCCTAAAAATCTGTTTTTGACGGATAATTTCGGCATTACAGATGCAGCACAGCCCCACCAAGGCAGACGACACTCAGCGCAAAAAGCCCGTGAGCGGGGACGAGGCCTCGGCGCCCTCGCCGCGCTTCTTCACCGCGCCCGGGCCGGCCAGCCACGCGTCGCGCCCTGCCGCCACAGCCGCGCCGAAAGCCCGCGCCATGCGCACCGGTTCGCCCGAGGAGGCGATGGCCGTGTTCACAAGGCAGGCGGCCGCGCCCATCTCCATGGCCTCGCAGGCCTGGGAGGGCAGCCCGATGCCAGCGTCCACCACGATGGGGATGTCCAGCTCCTCGATGAGGATGGCGATCATCTCCCGGGTCTGGAGGCCCCGGTTGGTGCCGATGGGCGCGCCCAGCGGCATGACGGCCGCGGCGCCGGCGTCCACGCAGGCGCGGGCCACATAGAGGTCGGGATTGATATAGGGCAGCACCGTGAAGCCTTCGCCGGCCAGGATTTCCGTGGCCTTGGCCGTGCCGTAGCCGTCGGGGAGCAGGTGGCGCGTGTCCGAGATGACCTCGATCTTGATCCAGTCGCCGCAGCCAGCGGCCCGTGCCAGATGCGCGAGGCGCACGGCCTCTTCCGCGGTGCGGGCGCCCGAGGTGTTGGGCAGAAGGCGCATGTGCGGCGGGATGTGCCCCATGACGCCCTTCTGGCCCGGCTCCACGCGGCGCATGGCCACGGTGATGACCTCCGCGCCGCTGGCATCGGCCACGGCGGGGATGAGGGCGTCGTCACCGTATTTGCCGGTGCCGATAAACAGGCGGCTGTTCAGGGTCACGCCGCCGATGACCAGGGGATCGTCCCGCATAGTGCCTCCGCCGCCCAAGGCGGCGTCTCCAGAATGTGCGTTGGGTGAGGGGAAGAACAGGATCCAGATACCGGACGGGAAAGCGGCCCCGCGCGGGGCCGGGGCGCGGGCCTAGCCGCCGCCCACGAACTGGACGATCTCGACCGTATCGCCGTCGGCGAGGGCGCGGGCGGCGAACTCCGCCGCGGGGACGATCTCGCCGTTGAGCTCCACGACCACGGCTTTTGGCGCGTGGCCGCGCGCCTCGAGCAGGGCGAGCACGGTGGAAAAGTCCCCTTTTTCGGGCGCGCCGTTGATGATGAGTTCCATGCTGTCTCCCGGGTTCCGGGCTTGCGGCGGGACCGCCGCCCGAAACGCCATTCTAAGCCTTGGCACGGGGGATTGCAAGCGGCCCCCGGAGCGGCGGACGCCCGGGAGGGCCGGTCTCAACGCCTGAGCACGGCGAGGCGGAAGCGCACAACGAGCTCGGCGAGCTCGCGCCGCGTGAGCCCGAGCAGGCCGGGCGCCAAAAGGCAGAGGCCGCCGGTGAGGAAGGTGTAGACCACCCCGGAGAGGACGAAGCGGGCGATGCCGTCCAGCGGGCCGCCCCCGGTGCCACCGAGCAGCGCCGCCAGCGAAGACGTGGCCTCGCGCGCGCCGAAGGCCAGCGCCAGCAGGGCCGCCACGCACAGCAGCTGGTGGGCGGCGTTGCGCCAGAAATCAAAGGGGATGAAGCGCGAGGCCAGCCAGAGATAGACGTTCACGGTCACGCACTGCACGGCCACGGTCTTGACGGCGAGGCCCGTGGCACCGAGGTTGAGGCCGCCGAGATGGGCCGGCGCCAGCAGGAACCACGCCGTCGCGAAACCGTAGACGCACTCCAGCGCCGCCATGTTGCGCAAAACACGCGTGCGCCCCGTGGCGTGGAACACCGAGCCCGCAAGCTGGCCGTACGCCTGGTGCAGCGGATAGAGCGCCATGATCTGCACCGGCAAGAGCGCGGCCGCGAACTCGGCGCCGCCGAAAAAGTCCACGAGGGCCGCGCCCTCGGCGAGCGTGAAACAGGAAAAATACGCGGCCACGGCATAGAGCAGCGGCGCGAAGCGCGTGAGCAGGCGGCCCATGGCCGAAACATCCTTCTCGCCCCAGGCGATGGAGAGCTCGCGCATGACGAGCGGCGTCATGGCCGAGACAAAGAGGAAGCAGGCCATGCTCACCTTTTGCGACAGCGCGAAAAAGCCCTGCTGGGCGCTGCCGTCGAACCACTGGAGCAGCCAGCGCTCGGCGGTGAGCATGGAGAAGGAGAGCAGGGCCTGCACGAACAGCGGGTGGCTGTAGTCGAAAAATTCGCGGCCATAGGCGCGCATCTGGGCCCTGTCGGGCTTGAGGCGCAGGGGCACGCCGCGCTCAAGCCAGTGGCGGCGGCTCACCAGCCAGAAGGCCAGCGCCGTGGCGCCGAGCATGAGGTATTGCTGCGCGAAGAGGCTTCCGATGGTGAGCCAATCGCCCCAGAAGAGCACGCCGAGCAGGGCCACGGCGAGGAGCGAGATGACGGTGCGCGCGAGCTCCGAGGGGATGGTGGCGCCGAGGGCGTCGTTCATGGAGCGCAAAACCCGCCCCCACCATGTCAAAAAGGCCCAGAGCGCGGCCAGCGGCGCGAGCCAGAGCGGCACCCCGGGCATGAGCAGGCCGCCCACGGGCGGCCAGAGCATGAGCAGGGCGCAAAGGCCGCTCACCACGGCCACGGCGAGGCTCACGCGCAGGTAGAAGCCGGCGAGCGCCGTCTCGTCCCGGCGGCGCGACAGGGCATTGTAAAAACAGGTGGAGGTGCCCATGTCGAGAAAGCCGGAGAGCTGCTGGAAAAGATTGGTGGCAAAGCTGTAATTGCCGTACATCCGCGGCCCGAGGGCGCGCGGCAGGATGGCCTCCATGGCGAGGTAGACCGGGACGGAGGCCATGTTGGCCAAGAGCTTGAAGCCGTAACGGCGCGCCAGCGTGGGCGTTGGTTTTTGCATGGCGGTGCGTGGGGGATACGGGGCGTCTGGCCCCGTCCGCAGAGAGTGGCATTGTCTTGCATGGATGGCAAGGGGCGGCCTCCGGAAATGGCGGGGAGCGCGCTTACGGGGGTTTCCCGTGGCCCCCGCGCCCTCCCCTGCCCGCGCTTGCCTCGCCGCGCCCTTGCCGCTATAGTGCCCGATACTCCGGCTTCGGCACGAAGCCTGTTCCCACTTTTCCCTTTTTTCCAAGGAGCCCGAATGCCCGGCACAGCCCCCCCGCCCAGGCGGGACAATGCCGTCGGCGCGCGCGTCCGCGCCTTCAGGGAAGCGCGCGGCATGGAGCTTTCCGCCCTCGCCGAAACGACCAACCTCTCCCCGGCCTTTCTGGAAGGCCTCGAAAACGGCGCCGTGTATCCGCCCATCGGCACCCTGCAAAAGGTGGCCCGCGCCCTCGACCTGCGCCTCGGCACCATTCTGGACGGCGAGGAGATCGCCGACCCGGTGAGAGCCCGCATCGAGGGCTTTCCCGGCGGCATCCAGAGCGTGGGGCACATGGCGCCCCCGCCTGTGGAGGGCCAAGCCCCGCAGGGCGGCAGCGCCGAACCGGCCGCGGACATGCGCCGCCCCGGCTACAGCTATCAGGTACTCGGCAAGGGCAAGAGCGACCGCAACATGGAGCCCTTTTGCGTGGAATTCTTCCCCCCGGCGGACGGCGAGGAGCCGCACCTCTCCTCGCACCAGGGCGAGGAATTCATCCTCGTGCTGGCCGGGCGCCTCAGGCTGCGCTACGGCCGCGAGAGCTACGAGCTCTCGCCCGGCGAGACCGTCTATTACAATTCCATCGTGCCCCACGCGCTCACCGCGCTTGACGGGGCGCCGGTGCGCATCCTCGGGGTGGCCTACAATCCATGAGCCGCGCCACTCCCCTCCCCGACGACGAGACCTTCGAGATGCGCGAGCGCACGCTCGGACAGATTTTGGATGAAACCGTCGCCCGCTTCCCGGACAACGACGCCCTGGTGTATCCAGACCGCGGGTTTCGCCTGAGCTGGCGCGAGTTCGGCGCCCTCGTGGACCGCCTCGCCCGGGGCCTCATGGCGCTCGGCATCCAGAAGGGCGAAAAAGTGGCCGTCTGGGCCACCAATGTGCCGTGGTGGCCGGCGCTCCAGTTCGCCACGGCGCGCATCGGCGCCGTGCTGCTCACGGTGAACACCAATTACCGCGAGCACGAGCTTCGCTACCTGCTCGGCCAGTCGGAATGCGAAAACATCTTCCTCATCGACAGCTTGCGCGACCACAGCTTTCTCGACACCCTCTACGCCATCGCGCCGGAGCTGCGCGCCCAGCCCCGCGCCCGCGGCCTGCGCAGCAAGGCGCTGCCGCACCTGCGGCGCGTGTGCTTTCTCGGCGCGGAAAAGCACCGCGGCATGTTCTCCATGCCCGAGATTCTCGCGCTTTCCGCCATGACCGACGAGGCCGCCTACAGGGCGCGGCAGGCGGAGCTTGACCCGCATGACGCCATCAACATGCAGTACACTTCGGGCACCACGGGCTTTCCGCGCGGGGTCATGCTCACGCATCTGGGCGTGGGCCTCAACGGCTACTGGATCGGGCGGCGCCAGCGCTTCACGGCGCGCGACCGCGTGTGCCTGCCCGTGCCGCTCTTCCACTGCTTCGGCTGCGTGCTCGGAGTCATGGCCTGCGTCAACCACGGCGCGGCCATGGTGATGCTCGAGAGCTTCAACCCCCTGCACGTGCTCGAGGCCGTGGAGCGCGAGAAATGCACGGCCCTTTACGGCGTGCCCACCATGTTCATCGCCGAGCTCGAGCACAAGCGCTTTCCTGAGTTCGACCTCTCCTCCCTGCGCACGGGCATCATGGCGGGCTCGGTCTGCCCGGAACCGCTCATGCGCCGCGTGGTGGAGGACATGCACATGCGCGAGATCACCATCTGCTACGGCCTCACCGAGGCCTCGCCGGTGATGACGCAGTCCGGCATCCATGACCCGCTCCCTTCCCGCTGCACGACCGTGGGCCGGGCCCTCCCGGGCATCGAGGTGCGCGTGGCCGCGCCGGGCGGCGTGGAGGAGCTTGGGCGCGGCACCCCCGGCGAGATCCTGTGCCGGGGCTACAATGTGATGCAGGGCTATTACAGGATGCCCGAAGAGACGGCGCGGGCCGTGACGCCCGAGGGATGGCTGCGCTCGGGCGACCTCGGCGTCATGGACGAGGCGGGCTACCTCACCATAACGGGCCGCATCAAGGACATGATCATTCGTGGCGGCGAAAACATCTATCCTCGAGAGATCGAGGAATTCCTCCTCGGCATGCCCGGGGTCATGGACGTGCAGGTGGTGGGCGTTCCGAGCCGCAAATACGGCGAGGAAGTGGCGGCCTTCATCCTCCCCCGGCCCGGCGCCATGCCGGACGCCAAGGCCGTGCGCCAGTGGTGCCGCGGGAAGATCGCCTGGCACAAGATCCCTCGGCATGTGGCCGTGGTGGAGAAATTCCCGCTCACGGCGAGCGGAAAGATCCAGAAATACCTGCTCAGGGAGGAGGCCGCGCGGCTGTGGCCCGAGGCGCCGCGGGAAGGGCCGGGCGCCAAAGCCGTCGCCAACGCCGAAACACCACGCGGAGGCTCCAATGGCTGATACCACATCTCAAGACTCCGTCCCCGCGCCCGGCGCCCCGGCCAGTGGCGCGCCCGGCGGCTCGCCCGCCTTCACCCTCGAAGCCGCCGCAAAGCGCGCCGACAGCGGCTGCGGCGCCTGCCCGCTTGGCCGCATCCCGGCATCCGTGTGGCGCGCCCTCCTGCGGCCGCCCTTCCGCAAGCGGCACCCCGTGCTCTTCTGGGGGCTCGTGGTGCTTTCTCTGGTGGCTGCCGGCGCCGTGGGGCGCCTTGCCGCGCCGCCGGCCCCGGGCGAACGCCTCGCGCTCGTCTCCGTGCGCGGGCCCATCCTCGACCCGGTCCCCACCCTCGCCTGGGTGCGCCAGCTGGAGCAGGACGAGCGGGTAAAGGGCGTGCTCCTGCGCGTCGACTCCCCCGGCGGGGGCGCCGCGGCCTCGCAGGAAATCTACGCCGCGCTGGAGCGCCTCTCGCGCAAGGTCCCCATTGTGGTGAGCATGGGCGCCACCGCGGCCTCGGGCGCCCTCATGGTCAGCATGGCCGGGGCCCGCATCTACGCCAACCCTTCCACGGTGACGGGCTCCATCGGCGTGCGCATGGACATCCCCCAGTTGCAGGGCCTCATGGACAAGGTGGGCGTGGGGCAGGAAACACTGGTGACCGCGCCCTACAAGGACGCGGCCTCATACCTGCACCCCCTCACGCCCAAGGACCGCGCCTATCTCGAGCATGTGCTCATGGACATGCACGAGCAGTTCGTGGCCATCGTGGCCAAGGGGCGGCACATGGAGCGCGAACAGGCCGTGAAGCTCGCGGACGGCAAGATCTTCACCGGTCAGGAGGCGAAAACGCTGGGCCTTGTGGATGTCATGGGCGGCCAGGACGCCGCCCTCGACTGGCTGGCGGAGAAAACGGGCGTCCCGGCGACGCGGCCCCTGCTGCGCAAGCAGGACAAGGCCCCGGCCTCGCTGCTCAAGCGCCTGCTTGGCGCCGCGGCGGAAGCCATGGGCCTTTCTGGCGCGCTGGAGCTTGCGGGCGCCGCGCAGCTCGTGGAACGGGGTCTCGGCCCGGCCTTCCTGTACCAGATGTAGACGCAGGAAAGCCGCGCGACACCGGGGCATTCCCGGCGCATGCAGAAAGGGCGCCCTTTCTGCAGTGCATGGCGGGGAAATCATCGCGTTCCCTGCCATTCTAAAATCCATGCTTCGCAGAAAAGCGGGGCAAGCCTCATTCCCGCGTGCCGCGCCGGCGCTCACGCCAGCGCCAGAGGCGCAAGCCCACCTGGATGGCGAGCCACGCCAGCACCAGCATGAGCAAAAAGGCCGGCCCGAGCACGCCCCAGGAGTGGCGCGAGGCGCCCTCCCACAGGCCGCTCGCCCAGAACAGCAGGAACACGCCCGAAATGAAGGCGCCATAGCCGAAGGCGCGGCGGAAGCCCGTCTCCCAAAAGAAGTTGATGGCCCCGGCCGCCGCGCAGGCAGCCGCGAGCCACAGGGCAAGCAGGGCGATGAGGAGGGAAAATTCAGGCATTGCGCCTCCGCATGGGGGGCAATCTCAACGCGGAGCGCCGGAAAACGCGCCCCGTGAAAGACAGGCGGGCGGCCGTGCGCATGCACCGCGCGGGCCACGGCCCCCATGCCGCCGGGGGCCGGAAGGCCCGGCCCCGCACGGCGGCGGAAACGGCTACGCGTAGGGGTTGGCGTAGAGCAGGATGAAGCTGATGACGAGCGCGTAAATGGCCAGCGATTCGATGAAGGCGAAGGCCAGGATCATGGTACCCGTGATCTTGCCGCTCACCTCGGGATTGCGGGCCACGCCCTCGCTGGCGCCCTTGAGGCCCAGGCCCATGCCGATGCCGCAGCCGCAGGCCGCGATACCGATGCCCAGCGCCGCCGCGAGGCAGGTGAAGCCGAGCGAGTCGGAATTGAGCGCTTCGGCGGCGAAGGCCATGCCGGCCATGCCGAGCAGGGCGACGGTGTTGAGGGCAATCAGCAGAATCTTGCGCATGGAACACTCCTTCCACGTTGTATTGTTGGGTCGCGTGCGACCATTCCCCCGATGTTGCGCTGGCGCGTCCTAGTGCTCGGGCCCTTCAAGGGCGCTCGCGATATAGAACATGGTCAGCATGAAGAACACGAAGGCCTGCATGCACTTGCCGAGCAGGAAGAGCCCGTAGATGGGCAGGGTGCCGAGCAGCGGCGCCATGATGAAGAACAGGATGATGACGATTTCCTCGCCGCGGATGTTGCCGAAAAGTCGCAGGGAAAGCGACACCGGCCGCGAGAGGTGCGAGACGATCTCAAGCGGGAACATGAGCGGGATGAGGAACTTGGAAGGCCCGAGGAACTGGTTGATGTAGTGCGCCTTCCAGCGGGCGAGGCCCACCCAGTTGTAGTAGAAGAAGACGAAGATCGCCATGCACGCCGTGGTGTTCAGGTTGGCGGTGGGCGCGTCGCAACCCGGGATGAGCCCGAGGATGTTCATGCCGAAGATATAGATGAGCATGCCGGCGAGCAGGGGCACATATTTCTTGCCCACCTCGCCCATGGAGGAGCAGATAAATCGCTCCGTGGTGTCGATGACCGCCTCGAAAAAGTTTTGCAGGCCCCCGGGCACCAGTGTCAGGCGCCGGCGCAGGATGAGGGCCACGCCGAAGAGCACGGCCATGCACAGCCAGGAATAAAAGACGTGCTTGAAGGGCACGAGCTGGCCGCCGATGGTGATTTCATCCATCCCGAGAAAGGTGGAGAGCAATACCGGTTCCGGCAAACTGCCTGCCATGATGAGCCTCCTCGTCGGCCTGTGCGGCCATTCCTGGAACAGCGCGGAAGCGCCCGCGCCCGTGACCATGCCTGAAAAATCTGTGCGCCGGGGTGCTCAGGCCCCCGTTCCCCCTGCCCCGCTGCCGCGAGCCCCGGGGCTGCGCGCAAGGAGGGCGTAGCCGGCAAGGCCCACAGCCACCCCGAAGGCCACGCCCGCCGCGAGGGCGATGGGCGAAGCGCCCACGCGCAGCGCCCCGTACAGGGCCAGGGCGAACACCAGCATCCGGCAGCCCCAGCGCAAAAGCGCGCCCATGAGCGCCCCGGGCTGCACGCTCCCGGACCCGCGGGAGAAAAAGCGCGCCCAGCCCCAAAATACCCAAGCCATGCCGGCGAGCCCCGCGCCGAACCACAAGAGCAGGGGCGTCACCACCAAGAGCGCGGCCCCGGCCGCCAGCGCGAGGGCGCAGGCCCCGGCCTCGAAGCACAACAGGCCCCGGATGGCCGGCTGGCGGATGCCCCGGCGCCAGAGCCACGCGTCCAGCGCCGCATGAAGGGCCGCGAGGGGCTGGAACTTGGTGCGGCTCATTTCCCTCCGTCCGTGCCCTTGGGGTCGGCCTTCGCCGGGGCCTCTTGCGCGCCTTGGGGCGCGCCTCCGGGAGCTTCTGCCGGAACCTTTGCGGGAGCCTGCACAGGAGCCCCGTGAAGCGCCGCCCCCGGCGCCGCCGGGCGCCCGCGCCGGCTTTCCTTCTCGAGCTTGCGCAAGAGCTCCTGCGTGTCGCGGTAGACATTGAGAAAGCCCGCGCCAATGCCCACCAGCAGAAAAATGATCTTGCACCAGGGGCTCGTGCCGAGCCACGCGTCCAGCCCGTACCCGATGGCGAAGCCCACCAGCGGCCCGCTCACGAGGTGCAGCCCCATGACGCCCGTGGTCGCCATGGCGCGCATGCCGTCCCGCTGCTGGCCTAAAATATCCCTGAAGGACACCCGCGCTCCCGGCATGGCGGAGGCGCGCCCGGGAAAGCCCGGCCCAAGGCCGTCCGCATGTGTGCCTTTCCCGCGTACTCTAGCACGGGCAAGGCGATGCGTCAATCGGCTCCGGGAAATCCCCAGGGCACGCCAAGGGGCGCCCGCGGCGCGGCCTGACGGTGGAAAAAGAGGATGGGAGAAAGCGAAGAGGAAGAATTTGCAGCCCGCGAGCGCACCCGGGGATAGGGCGCCCGCAGGCTCTGCGTATATGCGCGGGCCGCGCGAAAGCGCGGCACGCACCACGCGCTCCCGGGGGGAGGAAAATTTTTCTCCCCGGCAACGGCGCCGGCGCCGCGTTTCAGGCGGTGCGCCCTACTGCCGCTTGAGCTCCATGGCCTTCTGCAGCATCTGGTCCGCCGTGGTCACGACCTTGCTGTTGGACTGGAAGCCGCGCTGGGTGACGATCATGTTGACCATCTCGGTGGCCATGTCCACGTTGGAGAGCTCGATATTGTAGGCCTGGACGGTGCCGTAATTCTCGGTGCCGGCCATGCCGAGCTCCATCTGGCCGGACTCGGGCGTGGCGGAAAAGAGGTTGCTGCCCTCGCGGCGCAGGCCGTCCTCGCTGGTGAACCGGGCCACGGGTATCTGCCACAAATCGATGCTCTGGCTGTTGGAGAAGAGCCCCACCACCGTGCCGTCGTTACGGATGCTCACATTGCTCAAAAAGCCCTCGCTGTAGCCGTCCTGCGTGTAGGCGCTGGTGGGGCCGCTGCTCGCGAAGGCCGTGGTGGGATACTGGGAGAGGATGGCGCTTTCGCCCATGTTGGGCAGAAGGTGCATGTCCGTGCCCACGTCCGCAGCGGTGGCGGGAGCGTTCTGCCAGCCGCCGGCCGAGCGGATGCCGAGGTCGAGGGTCATGGGCGCACCGTCGAGGCTGAACTGCGGGAGCCCCCCGGAAAGACTGGCCGGCACCCAGTCCTTGAGGTCCTTGCTGCCCTCGGTGGTGGGCGTGAAGGCGGCCATGCTCTTGAGATTGCCCGCCGAATCGAACTGGAGCACGCCGCTCATGAGCAGCCCGTCGCCCGGCTTGGGCATGATGGCGTTGCCGTCCGCGTCGTACTTGAGCTCGGTGTCGGCCGCGATGATGAATTCCATGTAGCGGTTGGGCGAATCGGAAGGCGCGCCGTCAAAATAGGCCGTGACCGTGCGGGCGTTGCCTTGCGCGTCATAGACGGTCATGGGCTGGCTGTAGGTGTAGGCGTCGTTGGCGAGCGGCTTGCTGCCCCGGCCGTCATACTGGTCGAGCAGGGAGAAATACGGATTTTCGCCGCCGGTGCTCTTGTCCGCCTTGGAATTGAGGTTGAGGGTCAGCTCCACCTTGCTGGTGGTCTTGGCCGGGATGGTGGCGAACCTGTCCACCTGCACGGCGGAAAGCTCGCCGCGACTGCCGTCCGCGCCGATCTGGTAGCCCATGAGCGCGAGCCCCGTGGGCGTGCGCCAGACACCCTCGTTGTCGGGCCTGAAATCGCCCGCGCGCGTGTAGAACGTGCCGCCCTTGTCGTCCGTCACCTGGAAGAAGCCCTTGCCGTTGATGGCCATGTCCGTGACGGTATTGCTGGATTCCAGCCCGCCCTGCTGGAACATGGTGCGGATGGACTCCACCTGCAGGCCCATGCCCACCTGCCCGAGGGCAACGCGCGAGTCCTCCTGGGCGTTCCACCAGTTGCCCATGCAGGCCTGGCCCTGCGAGAGCATGTCCGAAAAGAGGATGCCCTGCTGCTTGTAGCCGATGGTGCTGACATTGGCGAGGTTGTTGGTCGTTACCTGCATGCCCTGGGCCAGGCCCTTCATGCCGGTGGCGCCGATATAGAGCGACGAGTTCACGCTGCTGCCTCCGGGAAAAAACTGCGGCGGCGGGGAAAATTTTTCCTCACCGCCGCATATAAAGCAGCATTCGTGCCAGCGCGCCGGGCCTTTGCGGCTTGCGCAAGAGGGACGGGCGCCCGCCCCCGCTTCCTATTGCTCCAGCGGCAGCCCGGCCTGCCGCCAGGCCTCGATGCCCTGGTGCATATGGTAGATGTGTTTCACGCCCGCCTCGCCCAGGGTCTCGGCGGCAGCCGCCGAGCGCTTGCCGGTGCGGCAATAGAGGAGCACGGGCGCGTCCTTGGAGAGGGCCTCGGCCTGCCTCTCAAAGCTGCCGCCGAAAAAGTCCATGTTGCGCGCCCCGAGGAGATGCCCCTGGCGGAACTCCTGCGGGGTGCGCACATCGAGGATGACAAGGCCTGCCGGCGGAGCGGCAAGCAGGTCCTTCGCCTGCCCCACGCTGATGTCGCCCGGGGCGGCCAGGCACGTGACCGCCGCATGCTTCGCGGCCTTGGGGGCCTCGTCGCGCGCGCCGGCCGGGGCGGCGCCCCACAGGGCAAGCAAAAGGACGGCGAAAGCCAGCGCCCCAAAGCGCTGACGAAAGAACGGCGCAGGCCGCATACATCTGCAAAAAGCGCTCATGCCTTCGCCTCCCCGTCCGCCTTCCCGGCGCGCACGGCAGCGGCTGCCTTGGCGAAACCGGGCGCCGCGTCGCGGATGACCTTTTCATCCACGCAAAAGGCGAGCCGGAAATGCCCGGGCCAGCCGAAGCCCGAGCCGGGCACGGCGAGCACGCGCTCTTCCATGAGCCGGCCCACAAAGGCCACGTCGTCGCCGCCGGGCGCCTTGGGGAAGAAATAAAAGGCCCCGCGCGGCATGAAGAACTCATAGCCCGCTTCGCTGAGCACCTCGGCCATGGCCGCGCGCCGGGCCGCATAGATCTCGCGCTCCACGGCGCTGCCGAGGGCCGCGGCCATGATGTGCTGGCCCACCACCGGCGGGTTCACGAAGCCCAGGATGCGGTTGGTGAAGGTGAGCGCGGCCATGAGCTCGGCCTTTTCGGGCATCTGCGGCGCGAGCACCACATAGCCCACGCGCTCGCCGGGCAGCGACAGGTTCTTGGAGAGCGAGCTCACCGCCACGGCGTAGGGATAGAGCGGCAGCACCGAGGGCACCTCGGCGCCGTCATAGGCGAGGAAGCGGTAGGGCTCGTCCGCCACGAGCCAGATGGGCCGGCCGTACTGCTGGCTCTTGTTCTCGAGGAGGGCCGCCAGCGCCTGAAGGTCGGCGCGGCTGTAGATGGCCCCGGTGGGATTGTGCGGCGAATTGATGAGCACCACGCGCGTTTTCTCGTCGATGGCGCGCTCCAGCGCGGCGAGGTCGGGCGCGAAGTCCTGGGGCTTGCTCGGCACGGCCTCGAGCGTGCCGCCGTGGTTGGACACATAGAAGCCGTATTCCACAAAATAGGGCGCGAAGGTAAGCACCTTTTCCCCGGGCTCGAGCACGGCGCGCAAAAAGGCGTTGAGGCCGCCGGCCGCGCCGCAGGTGAGGATCACGTCCCCGGCGCCCAGCTTCACGCCCTGCTCGCCCGAAAGCTGGGCGGCCAGCTTCTCGCGCAGCCACGGGAAGCCGCCGTTGGGCATGTAGCCGAAGGCGAAGGGCTCGCCGGCGTGCTCGGCGAAGTCGCGCAGGCCCTGCTGCACGGCCGGGGGCGCCGGCAGGTCGGGGTTGCCGAGGCTGAAGTCATAGACGTTTTCCGGGCCGTACTTGGCCTTGAGCTGGATGCCGGCCTCGAACATCCGGCGCACCCAGGAGGCGTTGGCGAGGTCGGCGGCCACATTCTTCGCAAGGACAGACATGGGAGACTCCAGATGATTGTCTTTGATGGAGAAAGCCAGTATACTCCCGAAAAGGGCCGGATGGCAATCGCCGCGCCGCCCCGCGCCCGGTCACAGACGCCGGTATATCTGGAGGATGATAATGATGCTCGCGCTTCACGCCCGCACCCTGCTCCTGCCCCTGCTCTTCGCCGCGCTCCTCCTGGCGGCCTGCGCGGCAAGGGACGAAAACACGCCGCCCGAAGAAGGCATGACCATCACCGTCGACTTGAGCGAGATCCACCGCTGCTCGCGCGTCTCGCCGGAGATTACGGTGGCCTATGCGCCCAAGGGCACGAAATTCTACGACATCCGGCTCATCGAATACGGCACCGAGGAAGAACGCTTCTTCGGCGGCGGCACATGGGTGGAGGACGGCACGGGCGTCATCCCCGAGGGCGCGCTCACCCGGCACTATCGCGGCCCCTGCCCGCCCGGCACCAAGGCCCTGGAATACGCCTATGTGGTCTCGGCCATGGAGAGCGAAAATTCCCAGCCGCTCGCCGTGCGCCTCTACCGCTTCACGCAGGAATAGCCGCAAGCCCGGCGCGGCCCCGGTGGCCGCGTGAAAAAGTGCTTGCCAATTTCACCGCGGAGGCATATGAATGCCCTCACGCGGGCCGAGGTAGCTCAGTTGGTAGAGCAGGGGACTGAAAATCCCCGTGTCGGCAGTTCAATTCTGTCCCTCGGCACCAGCCAAATATCCGGCGAAGCCCCGCAAGGTTCCAAAAGCCTTGCGGGACTTCGCTTTTGGGGAAACCGGTCGTCCAGCGAAGTCTTGCGGGGCGCGCCGGCTGAGCCGAATGGGAAACAGGTTTCCCATGGTACTTTATTTTTTTTTCTAAAATCGTCTGCCCTCATGGGCATCCCCGTCTCTTCCCGGGGCCCGACTTGACAATATTTGCCAAGCTGCTATTTTCTTAGCCATCTGGAGATAAACTTCAGAAGATTTCCTGCCAATTTGGAGATCGACCGGCCTTGTTTCCGGCCCACAGGCAGGCTCGCCCCATATCGGGCGTGTCCGCCGGAAGTGGGTGTACGCGGGTTATTTTCTCGCGCACTGACGTGCCAGGCCCTTGCTGCGAAAATGGCAGGAACTCAAATGCTCTCTCTCTTCTCTCTCTCTGGAGTTAACGCGTCCGCGTGCCCTCGGCGCGGCTTTTTGCGTGCCGGGCCTTAAGGCTCCGCCGCCCTGAAATGGCGTTTCCACGCCCGTTTCAGGGCTTTCCAGTTTTCTGTCCCCAGGAATTTCGGCAACGAACCACGGCTTCCAGCCAATAGAGAAACCTTAAGAAACTTCCCAGGAGCCCATCATGGCCGACATCCGCCTCGCCAAGCCCGCCGCCGGCGCCACCCAGACCGTCCCCTGCGAACCCGAAGCCCGCTTCGTCTTCGACTTTCCCACGACGGACGCCACCCTCGCCCGCGACGGCGACAACCTGAACATCAGCTTTCAGGACGGCTCACGGCTCCAGCTCGAGGGCTTTTATCAGGAATATAACGGCGACAACCTGCCCTCGTTCACTATCGACGGCACCGAAGTGGCCGCGGCGGACTTTTTCGAGGCCATGAACGAGCCCGACCTCATGCCGGCAGCCGGCCCCGGCACGGGCACTGTCGCCAACGGCGCGCGCTTCCACGAATGGGGCGATTCCTCGCTCACCGGCGGTATCCAGCATCTGGACGGCCTTGACTGGGGCTTCTCCCGCAGCTTCGAGTGGGACGACGTGCCCAACGCCGTGGGCCGCAACGGGGATGATTGGGGCTGGTGGGCCGACCGAGGCGGCGAGCCCGACAATCCCGTGACCATCGTCCCCGAGGACCCCACCCCCGTGCCTCCCGGCACGCCGGGCATCCCGGGCATCCCGGAAGGCGGTGAGCCCGGCAACGCGGGCATCGTGCCCACCGGCGACGTGCGCGTGGTGGATGAGGCCGGCCTGCGCGGCGGCGGCACGGTCTCCGTCAACGGCGCCATGCGCATCACCGCCCCGGACGGCCTCGCCAGCATCGAGATCGCGGGACAGGCCGTCTGGCAGAACGGCCATATCATCGGCAATCCCAGCTTCGCCACCGACGAGGGCTATTTCCACAATTTCGCCTATGACGCGGCCTCCGGGCGCCTCACCTATATCTACACCCTCACCTCCTCCACGCAGGAGCACGGACAGCCCGGCGCGGACCACATCGCCCATTCCCTGCCCGTGACCGTGCGCGACACGGACGGCGACGCCGCGTCCAGCAGCATCACCATCGTCATCAGGGACGATATGCCCGAAGCGGTCAATGACTATGCAAAAGCTGTGGAAGGGCATGAAATTAGCGGGAATGTCGTTAAAAACGACACGCGCGGCGCCGATGACCTGGGCACTTTCGATGACGGGAGGGTTGTGCGCTGGGGCGTGTCCGAAGATGCCCGCGAGGGCGACCACTATGTGATCCAGTTGCAGGATAACGCTGGCAGGCAATATGGCACCGTGGAGCTGTATGACGACGGCAGCTACACGTTCAGGGCCGAGAGCGTCGGTGAGGGCTGGGACGAAGGCATAACCGAATTTTCCGCGCCCGCCATCGGATATGACATCGTGGATGCGGACGGTGACATTGCGCATGCCACGCTGAATCTTGAAACCATCAAGTTCGTGCCCGGCGTCACGCCGAATCCCCCGGAGCCGGAAGTTCCGGAGGAGCCCAAGCCCGGCGACGAAGAGAGCGGCGTCGGTGCCAAGGGCGCAACCATCAGCGTGGACGAGGGCGCGCTCGACGGCGCCTCAGGGCAGCACACGGAGCACGGCTTCAAGGGCACAGGCACGGTCACGCTTGAGGTGAACGGCGAGGCCAACGGCAAAGCCACGGCCACCCTGAGCGGCGCGGGCCATGCGGACATTACCGTTGCCCTGCCCGACACGAGCGAGGGCGATACCAGTGTGACGTTCCCCGAGGGCAGCATTTTCACCATCAACGGCGTGGACGTCACCTTCACCGGGGCCGATTACGCCGACGGCAAGTGGATGCTGAGCTATAAGTACGAGCTCAAGGACGCCCAGACCCACGACAAGGCCCAGGACCACGACAAGGTTCTCGGTGGCCCGGATGACGCAGGCATCAGCATCACCGTGAAGGACGCCAGCGGCGATGAGGCCACGGGCAAGGTCACTGTTGAAGTGCATGACGACATCCCGGTGGTGAGCACGGTTGAAGGCCAGAGCACCACCGTGCAGGTCAGCATGGGCGCGGACAACGTGGCCATTGACGGCCAGCCGGCCCACTACCATTCCGTGGAAGTCTCTATCAAGGGCACGGACACAGTCCTCCAGTGGAAGGCGGAAGGCTCCGAGGACGCCCAGCCGCTCTACAATCCCGATGGCACCTTCAATGCCGGCGCCTACACCGCCGAAAGCGACTACGGCACCGTCACGCTGCAAGTTTCGTCCGACGGCAGCCTGAAATTCGGCATGGAGCCGGCCGAGGACGGCAAAGAACAGAATGTGGAGCTGACGATCAAAGCCATAGACGCCGACGGCGACACGGCCAGCGCGGACGTAAAGCTCTCCACGCCCAGCATCACGACACCTCCTTCCGAGCCGGAAATCCCGGAAGAGCCCAAGCCCGGCGACGAAGAGAGCGGCGTCGGCGCCAAGGGCGCAACCATCACGGTGGACGAGGGCGCGCTTGACGGCGCCTCAGGGCAGCACAACGAGCACGGCTTCAAGGGCACAGGCACGGTGACGCTGGAGGTGAATGGCGAGGGCAACGGCCAGGGCAAGCTCACCCTGAGCGGAGCGGGCCATGACCCCATTGAGCTTAACCTGCCTGACACGAGCGAGGGCGTTACCAGTGTGACGTTCCCCGAGGGCAGCACCTTCACCATCAACGGCGTGGAAGTAACCTTCACCGAGGCCGATTACGCCGCCGGCCAGTGGACGCTGAGCTATACCTATGCGCTCACGGACGCCCAGACCCACGACAAGGCCGAGCATGACACTGTTCTCGGCGGCCCCGACACCGATGGCATCAGCATCTCTGTGAAGGACGCCAGCGGTGATGTGGCCACGGGCAAGGTCACTGTTGAAGTGCATGACGACATCCCGGTGGTGAGCACGGTTGAAGGCCAGAGCACCACCGTGCAGGTCAGCATGGGCGCGGACAACGTGGCCATTGACGGCCAGCCGGCCGACTACCATTCCGTGGAAGTCTCTATCAAGGGCACGGACACCGTCCTCCAGTGGAAGTCGGAAGGCTCCGGGGAGGCGCAGCCGCTCTACAATCCCGATGGCACCTTCAATGCCGGCACCTACACCGCCGAAAGCGACTACGGCACCGTCACGCTGGAAGTTTCGTCCGACGGCAGCCTGAAATTCGGCATGAAGCCTTCGGCCGACGGCAAAGAACAGAATGTGGAGCTGACGGTCAAGGCCATTGACGCCGACGGCGACACGGCCAGCGCGGACGTAAAGCTCTCCACGCCCAGCATCACGACACCTCCTTCCGAGCCGGAAATCCCTGAAGAGCCCAAGCCGGGTGACGAGGAGAGCAAGGTCGACGCCACGGGCGCGACCATCACGGTGGACGAGGGCGCGCTTGACGGCGCCTCAGGGCAGCACAACGAGCACGGCTTCAAGGGCACAGGCACGGTGACGCTGGAGGTGAATGGCGAGGGCAACGGCCAGGGCAAGCTCACCCTGAGCGGCGCGGGCCATGACCCCATTGAGCTTAACCTGCCTGACACGAGCGAGGGCGTTACCAGTGTGACGTTCCCCGAGGGCTCCACCTTCACCATCAACGGCGTGGACGTGACCTTCACCGGGGCCGATTACGCCGCTGGCCAGTGGACCCTCAGCTATACCTATGCGCTCACGGGCGCCCAGACCCACGACAAGACCGAGCATGACACTGTTCTCGGCGGCCCCGACACCGATGGCATCAGCATCACTGTGAAGGACGCCAGCGGCGATGAGGCCACGGGCAAGGTCACTGTTGAAGTTCATGACGACATCCCGGTCATCAGCGCGGTCACCACCGTGGCAGGCAAGCCGGCCAATGCGGTGGAATTCTCCTTCGGCGCGGATGACAGGGCGAATGATCCGGCCAGCCAGCAGCAGGTCGAGGTGAGCATTGACGGCGAGAAGCTCACGTGGGCTCACGGCGAAAGCAGCGAAACGGACCTCTCGCAAATCACGTCAGGCGAGTGGACCACCACGGCGACGACAAAGGACGCTGAGGGCAATGAGGTAAAGGTCGATCTCAAGGTCAGCTACCAGGACGGCAAGTACGTCTTTGCGTATGCCGACAAGGAAGCCGCCAATCCGAACCTCAAGCTGGATGTGCAAATCACCGACGCCGATGGCGACACCGCGAGCGCCAAGGTCAGCCTCGCCACTCCCGGCCTGGAGGTGCCCCCGCCCCCGCCTGCTCCCAGCGACACTCCCTTCATTCCGGCCACCGGCAATGCCCAGATAGTGGTGGACGAAGGCGCGCTGCTGGCGGATGACCAGGGGCACGCCTACCACGGCAAGCAGGGCACAGGCTCCTTTGAGGTTGAAATCACCGACCCCGAGGGTGGCAGCATCGAGCTTGCGGCCGGCGGCAAGACGGTCAGCCTGACTGTTGCGGCTGACGGCACGGTGACAGTCCAGCCGGAAGATGCCTCTTTCACCATCAACGGCGTCGAAGTGGGCGGCTTCACGGCCAGCCCGCTGGGCGATGGCAAGTGGGAGGTCAGCTACACCTACGAGCTCACGTCCGCCCAGACCCATGACAAGGATGGCCAGCCTCTGGACGAGGGCAGCTACAACAGCGATGACGTTATCTTCACCGACAAGGCCATCGGCATCACGGTGAAAAACCATGATGGCAGCGAGTCCGACCAAGGCAAGATCAGCGTTGAGGTGCATGACGATGTGCCGGTTATCAGCGCCGTGGCGGCCGATGCCGATGGCCCCGTCAACGCCGTGAAGTTCTCCTTTGGCGCGGATAACAGGGCGAATGATGCGGCCAGCCAGCAGCACGTCGAGGTGAGCATTGACGGCGAGAAGCTCACATGGACCGATAGCGACGGCAACGGACAAGGCTCGGACCTCTCGCAGCTCCAGTCCGGCAGCTGGACTGCCGAAGTGCCGGTGACAGGCGTGGATGATGACGGCAACCCGCTCACCACCGCGGTCACGGTCACGTACAGGGACGGCAAGTACGTCTTTGAGTATGCCGACAAGGAAGCTGACAATCCGGATCTGAAGCTGGATGTGCAAATCACCGACGCCGATGGCGACACGGCCCTCGCAAATGTCTATCTGGGCACGCAGCCGGGTGATGGTCCCGACACTCCCGGCAACGAATCCGCCATTCCGGCCACGGAGGGCGCCAACATCGTGGTGGACGAGGGCGCGCTGAAAGACGGCAGCCACGCCCATGACGCCCACGGCAAGGAGGGCATCGGCCAGTTTAATGTGGAGCTGCCCCATGCGGAGGGCGGCACCATAGAGCTTGCGGTCCCCGGCGCGGACGGCCAGCCGATAACGCTGACCATCAGCATTGCTGCCGCCAGCGGGGATGGCCAGCCGGCCTACACCATTACCGGCGCGGAATCGCTGGTGGCCAACGGCGTTGCCCTCTCCGAGTTCCAGCTGGTGTACAATGGCGACGGAGCGGAAGGCAAAGACAGCTGGACGGTGAACTATCACTACGAGCTCACCGGCGCCCAGAAGCATGACCCGGAAACGGCCGACAAGAGCCTCTATGAGGAAGGCGCGGTCAAGATCACTGTTACGGACGGAACGGGCGAATCCGTTACCGGCCAGATCAACATTGAAGTGCATGACGACGCGCCCCAGGCCGTGGCGGACTTCGCTGAAGTGACGCGGGGCCGGGATGGCAAGACGGAAGCCGTCACAGGCGACCTGCTTGAGAATGACAGCTTCGGCGCGGACGGCAAGGCCGACGCCGGGTATGTCAAGCCTGCGGGCGATGTTGAAACCGCCAACGCCTATACCCTCAAGGGCGAGTACGGCACCCTTACGCTCAAGGCGGACGGCACCTACTCCTATCAGCTGAATGACGAGAATCAGGATGTCATCGCCCTGGTCAAGGGCCAGACCCTGACGGAGACCTTTGACTACCAGATAACGGATGGCGATGGCGATGTGAGCACCGCCACGCTGACACTTACCGTTACGGGCGATCATGGCGTTACCGTCACCCCCGGCGACGATCCCACACCTGGCGCGTCCAGCGTGGCCACGGTCTATGACGCGGGCCTTGCGGACGGAAACCATGCGGGAGAGGACCGTTACACGACCGAAATCAGCAAGACCATGCATATCGAGGCCAAGGACGGCCTTGGAAGCATAAAGGTGGACGGTGAAACTGTCTGGGAGAATGGAGAGTTCAAGGGTGCGGAAATCGGCACACCTGATGGCAAGCTGACCATCACCGGGTATGACGAGGCAAACGGCACTCTCAGCTATACCTACAAACTTGACAGCGCGGCCATGCACGACAAGCCCGGCGAGGACAACCGGCTCACGCATGAGTTCACGGTTGAGGTAGCTGATATTGACGGCGATACCGGCAAGGGCGCCATCAAGATCAACGTGGTGGACGACGCGCCGGTCTGGACACAGGAGTCCTCTACGGTCCATAGCGATCCGGGCTTTACCTCTCTCACGGGCATCGGAAATGAGAGCATGAGCATTGATTTCACTAAGGGAGGAACAGGATCGTACGCGGCTGTGTTCAACAAGTGTGGGCTGAAGACCACTCTTGAGTATGGGGAGAATAAAGATACTTCGCTCCCATCAGGGTTGAATCCGAATGGTAATAATCCAACTGCCCAGGCAACCACTCCGAATGGCAGTGTAAAAATGACTGCATCCTTTGTGCATTACAGATATGTGGAGAATGAGGGAGAAGGCCTGCTGGATGTTGACAATGTGGTGGACATTACCAATGCCATACCCCATAGCGCCAAGGCTCTCCGTCTGACAGGGGAAGGCATCACCGTTGGCGCCACCACAAACGAAAATGCCTGGAACGGGGGCACGAACGATGGCGAAATCTCTGCCGTCGGGGCGACCGGGAACCACGAACTGAAGGGCGCGAACGGCATCGGCAACTTTGAGAATGCCTATGGCAGAGATCACTACTTGGGGAATGGCAAGGGAGTCGATGCGGACAATGTCTCCGAGGCCATCGTTTTTGACCTCGGGCGCACTTCCTCTTACGGCTTCAAGATTAACCTCGGCACCAGTCTGCAAGATGGCGACCGGGTACTGCTCACTTTCATGCAGGCGCCGGCCAACAGCAGCGACGACTCCATCGTCAAGATGGTGGAAATCAGGGATGGTGTTACGGAAAGCCCCTTCTGGGACAAGGACGACGCCGGCAACTACACCATCAGCGTGCCGGACGGCTTTACCAAGGTCATTGTGTCCGCCCTGCCCAAGGAGACGTACACCGTCGGCGATGACGGCTTCAGCGCCAATAAGACTTCAGGGGGCACGGAAAGCTCGGGCTTCATCATCAAGTCCGTGGATTTCCTTACGGCCACCGAGGTCTCCCGCGGCACGGTGCACGCCGTCAGCGCGGACGAAGTCACCTACGACTGGAACTGGGACAATCTCAAGGGCGCCGAAGTGCTGGTGAAGGGCGAGAACGGCGGGCAGTTCACCCTGACGTCCCCGACGCAGACGCAGTCTGGCACGCTGATAACCTATGAGTGGAAGGCCGGTGACAAACTCCTCTTTGTGGCGACCATAAATACTGAAAGCGGCGAGTGGACTGTCACCCATTACCATGAGTTTGACATGCTCAATGGCGAGGCCCCCTTCAGGATCGATGCCAAGGACAAGGATGGGGACGTTTCCACCATTGACCTGGAGCTGAACCCGCATTTCACCAGGTTTGCCGAAGTTATTGACGGTACCTATCTGAAGGGCTGGGACCAGGTGAACGTCGCCACCAAGGACCAGGCCGACGACATCCTCGTTGGTAAGGATGACAACAGCCTCATCTACGGCAAAGGCGGCGACGACCTGCTCATCGGCGACAAGCTGGACGGGCCGGAGGAGTATGACCCCGAAGGCAAAACTGTGGAGGATATTGCCGGCCGGATTGCCAACGCCACGACAGAGACGAACCTTAACAACGTGGCTGGCAATGTCTCAGGCGACAAGGTTACGGAGTATGCCGATACAAAGGTCGACACGCTCTATAACGACATAGTGGACCTTGACGACAACGACGCCCGGGAGGAGCTCGGCAAGGAGCTGGAAGGCTACGAAAAGGTCACCCACGGCGACGACGCGCTCTATGGCGGCCAGGGCAATGACCTGCTCTTCGGCGCCGGCGGCAATGACTACCTCAGCGGCGACCTCGGTTCGGATATCCTCTATGGCGGCGGCGGCAATGACATCATTCTCTATGACGAGAACGATGCCTACATTGACGGCGGCTCAAACATCGACATCCTGCTGGCCGGCAAGAGCGCGGACCTCACCGACTTGCAGAACAGGGACGACATCCGCAATATCGAGGTCTTCATCAAGTCGGAAAATACCGACAACGTCGCCACGCTGGGCATAACCTCGCTCCAGACGCTTGCCCAGTACGGCGTCAGCATCGACGAGGCCAACAACACCATCCACCTCTCCGGCGCCTGGACCGACGAGGGCAATGGCGTTTATAAGAACAGCTCGGCCGGCCTGCAACTGGCGACCAATAATCTGTCCACTATCGGGGTGGTGGACAGCCGTGGTTCTGACAAGAAAAGTGGCACGGCGGCCAACGACGTGCTGCTGGACAGCGCCGCCGCCGCCATCATCGGCACGGGCCTGCACAACTCCTTCTATGAAGATGTGCTCAAGCACCATGAAGACCTGGCGCAAGAGATCGCGGAGAAGGGCGAGCTGAAGGACAATTCCTTCTCCAACATCTTTGGCGGCGGCGGTGACGACATCCTCTTCAACAACGCGGCCAACAGCGTCCTGCTGGGCGATGGCGATGACGATACCAAGACAGCCATTGATGCCAGCCTGGGGAGGAACGACCAGAAGATTGCCGACTTCATCGACGCCACCAAGGGAGATGTCGAAAAGCTGGAAGGCATCGACACGTCGCTCTACGAGAAGGAAGCCGAGCTGGAGAGGGAAACTGACGGCGCGGACATCATCCACGGCGGCAGGGGCTCGGAAATCCTCTACGGCGGCGGCAAGGCCGACCACCTGGACGGCGGCGCGGGCGATGACATCCTCATCGGCGGCTCCGGCGACGATGTGCTCCTGGGCGGCGACGACGAGGACCTCCTCTTCGGCGGTTCGGGCAACGACTTTCTGGATGGCGGCGCGGGCAGGGACAGCCTCTTCGGCGGCACCGGCGACGACCTCATTGTCTATGACCCGACCGACTACCTCATCGACGGCGGCACGGGCATCGACTTCCTGCTGTCTGCCGACAGCAAGCCTGACCACAACCTGGCAGATATGCTGGGCAACTGGGAACAGAACGGCGTCGACAAGGGCGTGCCCATGGTGCATGACGTGGAGGTCATGCTCAAGGGTGTGGACACGAGCCTCCAGAACATGGACGCCGTTGCCAAGGAATACGGCTTCAGCTTGGAAAAGGACGCCAATGGCCGCGAGACCCTGGTGCTCGACAAGAGCAAGTGGGAGCTGGATGAAGCCCAGAGCGGCAACGGCACCCAAACCTATGTGAACACGGAGAGCGGCGTCACGCTGGAAACCACGCTGGCGGAGGTCGGCAACACCGGCACGGATGCCGGCGAGCAGGCGGCCCAGACCATCGTGCTCGCGAACAACGGCTAAGAGCGCACAAGGGCAGGCGGAGCTTCGCAAGCTCCGCCTGCCGCCTTTGCCGCCATGCGCATCCTGTTCATCAGCAACTACTTCCCGGGCGATCTCGGGCCGCTCGCGCGCGTGCTCGCATCCGCGCCGGAAAACGAGGTCTTGTACGCCTCCATTCGCCAGCGCAAGGATTTTGTCCTGCCCGGTGTCCGGCGCGTGCGCCTGAAAAACTGCCACGCCCTGTTCGACGAGGGGGAATCCAGCGTTTCCCGCATCTGGGAGGAGGCCGTGCAGCGCGGCGCGGGCGGCCTGCGTTCCATGCAGTCCCTGCGCGATTCGTGGGGCATGCCGGACATCATCTTCGCCTCCCTCGCCGCCGGGGCCGGGCTCTTCGCCCCGCAGGCCTTTCCCGGCGCCTTCATCGTGGCCTACGCGGAAAGCGGGCTCAAGAATTACTCCCTGCTGCCGGAGGAATTGCGGAACGCCTGGGCCCTCATGCAGGGCGTGCTCTTCTTGCAGGGGAACCTCTGCTACGCCTTCAGCGAGGAGGAGCGCCAGCTCTTCGCGCCCCAGTTGCAGGGGGGCATCCGCATCGTGCCGCCCAGCGTGGACACGGAACTCTTTTCGCGCGAGGCCGCCGGGCCGTGGGCGCCCGGGGTGCGGGCCCCGCTGCTCACCCTCAACGCCATCGGAGTCGAGGGGGCGCCGCTGGCGGAGTTGCTTAAAACCGCCCATGCAGCGCTCAGGCAACTCCCCCTATGCAGTGTTGTCATCCTGACAGAAAACAGTGTCCGCAGTTTGCGGCTGCGGCATGCAGCGGGCGCTTGGGAAGATGCGTGCCGTAACCGGCTTGAAGTCCATGACGCGCTGCCCTTCCTGCGCTACCGGGATTTGCTCGCCGCCTCCTCGCTTATGGTCTGCCCTGACAGCGGCGAGGCAGCGCGGCGCACCATGCTCCAGTGCATGAGTTGCGAGACCCTGCTCATGGCGAGCCCCGACGCGGCCAATTTCCTGCGCCCGGGCGTCAACATGCTCGCGCTGCCCGCCGATGGTTTCGCGGACGCCGTGCTGACGGCCCTGCAAGCCATCCCCGCCGATGGTTCCCCGACGCCGCAGGGCCGCATGGCGCGGCGCAACGTGCTCGCGCATTTCAGCGAGGCGACCGTGGCTCCCCGGCATCTGGACGAGGTCATGCAGGCCTGGGCGGCCTGGGCAAAGCAACATCGCAAGCAATGACAGGGGCAATGGCGCCTGATTCCGCCACACTTGTCCGCTATATCGGCCCCCCACCCACTCTTTTTGTCCGCCCGCTGTCGTGACGCATATGCTGAAGTTGACCCCGGTGTCTTGAGCAATAATCCATAATTTCCGCTTTCTTGTTGAATTTCTCCCTCATTGCGGGAAAAGCGCGGGGGTTGGTCATGAAGAGAGCATGGCGGGGAGGCTGAAAAGCGACAGGCGATGATTTAAAACCCACGCCACACCCCTGGCTCGCCTTTACCGAAGCGTGGATATCTTTTACCCTCTGATCAGTGGGAACGCTTTAACTGCGCGCGCAAAAATCGGCTCCTGCGCGGGGCGGGCATCCCTCCCCACGCCATGAACTCCCGCTGGGGTTGGGAGGAAAAAGGGCCCTGTCCGCAAAACGTGCCATGTGGGAGGCGCCGGAAAAAGGGTTGCGGATGGCACCACCAGCGCGCAGTCGGAGCAAAATATTTTTGTCGGTAAAATTGTGGGCAAACCAGATAAATATAAAATGCTTCCTCAAATTAAATCAGTATGATGATTATACGTCGCAACGCCGTCTCTCGCACCCGCCGAATCTCCAAGGAAGTCCCGCAAGGTTCCAAAAGCCTTGCGGGACTTTGCGTTTGGGGAAATCCTGCCCTACGGAGCGGGGGGCCGGCACGGCGGCCGCAGCGCGCAGGGAGGAGGATGGCACTTGTATTTCCTGGCTCTTGAATTTGCTGTCATCAAACCGGTTTTATCGCTGCCGGCATGGCACGGGGCCCGCTGGAGCGCATGGTTGCGGGAGGCCTGCCACCTCTGCTCGTGCAATTTCGATGAAATGGTCTTGGGGCTGCTGCCCATGCGCAAGGGCACAAAACCCCTCGCCGTGGGGGAGCGCCTTTTTTTGCGCCTCCTCCTCTCCGAAAGCGGCCTCGCCTCCCTGGGGCTGCTTCTGGAGGCGCTCACCCGCATGGCTGGCAAGGGGGAATTCTCCGCGCACAGCCTCTCCCTGCGCCGGGTTCATGACCTGCCCGGGGGGGAATGCCTCTGGCAAGGTTCGGGCCCCCTCACCGGCAGCCCGAGGCCGTTCCATGAAACCCTCCTGCATGCGGAAATCGAGAAAATGCGGGAAGCGGACAGCTGGACGATCAGCTTCCCGGGCCCCCTGCGCCTGCCGCTGCCCGCAGGCCATGCGGACCGCGGGGAAAATGTCCGCAAATATGCCGCGCCGGCCAACCTTCTTGACCGGGAGGGCGTGGCCAACCTCCTGAACCGGGTGCGCTTTCTCGACGGGGAAGGGCCGGTGGCCCTTCCCGCCGGCGTGCGGGTTGACAGGGAGCATTCGGGCCTGCAATGGGAGGACATGCGCTACAATCCGCACCGCAGGATCGCCCTGGGGGGCGTCACCGGCTTTCTGCGCTGCCTGGGCAAAACGGATTTCGCCACCGCCCGGCGCCTGGTTCTCGGCCAATACCTCGGGGCCGGCAAGAACGCCCGCTTCGGCCTCGGTTTCTGGCAAGTGCGGCGGGGCTGAAACCGCGCCGCAAAAACATGGTGGGGAGGATTTCGTGGCGGACGTCAAGGTGCTGGTTTCGTGGCTCGGCAGCAAGGACATAACGTATCTCTCCACTCCCGGGCTCGCGGGCCGCGAGCTCGGCGCCATCAATTCCATTCTTCAGGACACCCAATATGGGCCGTTTAACGAGCTCTTCCTGCTGAGCTCCCGCAATTCGGTCGAATGGGAAGGATTTGAAGAGTCACTCAGGCAGGCCTTGCACAGGCTGGAGGATATTTGCAGGCGATCCGGGATATGCCTGCGCAAGTGCGAAGCGCCGGAAGATTTTCGGAGCGCCACCCCGGGAGAAATTTTCAACTTCGTCCTCCAGGCATTGGATGCATGCTATGGCGGAAAAAAGAACATCGCTTTTTTCTACAACATTACCTCCGGCACGGCGCTGATGTCCGCCATGCAGCTCTATATGGGGACCACCAGCCGGTATCAGGGCACCTGCCTCTATACCTTCGATCCGAGGTGGGTGACCAAGGAGGCCCCAAATGTGGGCAAGGTCGGGCTGCCCGGCATGCTGGCCTCGCTGGAAGCCCCGGACCCTGCCGACGAAGGGCTCTACATCGAGCCCAACCGGAAGGTTTACGACCAAGTGCGGCTGAAAGTGGCCAACACCGATGCTTCCATCCTCATCTTGGGCGAAACGGGCGTGGGCAAGACAGCCCTTGCGGAATACGTGCACGAGCAGGACAGGAAGCGCTGCGACAAGGAAATGGTGGCCCTGAATTGCGCCACTTTTATCGGCCAGCCCGACGTGCTCTTGTCCGAGCTGTTCGGGCATGAAAGGGGCGCCTTTACCGGCGCAGTCAGCAAGCGGGAGGGCGCATTCAGGCAGGCGCACGGCTCGACCCTGTTCCTCGACGAGGTTGGTGAGATCCCCCTGCCCCTGCAGGGCCTGCTGCTCCGCGCCCTTGAGAAGAAAATTGTCAAGCCGCTGGGTTCCGAAGAGGAAATCAAGGTAGATGTGCGGATAATCGCGGCGACCAATGTGGACTTGAAACAAGCCATGCGGGAGGGAAAATTCCGCACCGACCTCTACTACCGCCTGGCGCAATATTCCCCGCACCTCAAGTCCCTGCGCGAATACACGGATGAGGAAAGGCGCACCCTGCTTCACCGCCTGCTCGCAAAAATCAATGCCAAATCCTATAGCCTCGAGCCGCGCCAGTTGACACGCGGCGCGGAACGGCTCCTGCTCCACTCCCCGTGGCCGGGAAATATCCGCGAAATGTGGTTCAGGCTCGAAAGCATCTGCCTGCTTTCCGGGAAGCTCGTGACCGAGGCGGATGTGCTGGAGCAGATGGGGGGGGCGCCCGCTGAGCCCGCCGTGGCCCCCCTGCCCGCTGGCGAACACGGGCTGCCCCACAACCTGGACGCGTGGCTGGAAGAGCAGGCATACTCCTTGATGAATGAAGCACTGCGTGTTTGCCCCACCCAGAAGGAAGCGGCCATGCGGCTCGGGCTTGCGCCTTCCACCTTCAATTCACGGCTGCAGAAATTCCGGGACAGGCAGTCGTAGCGCCCGCGAGGTCGGGCGAAATCCCGTTTTCAGGATAATTTTCAACGAAAATTCGTATTCAGGTTTTCGCTTCCAGAGGGATAAAATATCAACATATTGAAATTATAATAAAAATATTCTAGCATGCTTTGGCACGCTTCCTGCTCTCTTGGTTGCGTCCCTGCGGGGGCACACACACCCAAAACCAGGAGCGACAGCATGTTCATCCCCATCCTCATCCGCATCCTGATGCGCTAAGGCGCACAGGGAGAGGGCCCGGGAGGCCCTTTTCGCCAGGCGGCAATCCCGCCGCCCGCCAAAACAGGGGGAAAATCATGTCCATCTTTATCGAACTCGGAAAGTTCGTGGCCGTGGAGATCATCACCGTAGCGGCCGAAAAGATCGTGGAGGCCATCGAGGAAGACTGACCCGTGGCCGGGCGGCGCCCCCGCCCGGCGCGGCTTGCCAAACCCAACAAAGGAGGCTCCCCATGATCATGCCCGTCCCCCCCTGGGTCCTGCTCAGGATCCTGCTGCGCCACTAGGCGCGGCCAAGGGCCCCTGGCGGCCCTTTTGAGGGAATGGCGGCACTCCCGCCGCCATGCAAAACAAGGAGAGAACCCATGTTCGAGGTCGCAAAGGCAATCGCCGAGGTGGTCGGGCCCATCATCGCCGAAAAAATCGTGGAGGCCATAGTGGAAGACTGAGCCACGGCCGGGCGGCGCCCCCGCCCGGCCGTGGATTGCCAAACCCAGCAAAGGAGGCTCCGCCATGATCATCACCATCCTGCCCGGCCCCCTGCCGCGCTAGCGCGCCCGGGCACGGGCCCTCCGGGCCCTTTTTGGGAAATGGCGGCAATCCCGCCGCCATGCAAGACAGGGAGAAAAATCATGTCAGGGCTCTGCAAGTGCCTCACCGTGGCTGTCGTCGCCATCGTCGCCCAAAAAATCCTGGAAGCGCTCGAGCGCCCGTGACCGGCCGGGAGGCCGCGGCCTCCCCTTCGGCTTGTCAACCGCAAAAAAAGGAGCCCGACATGCTGTTCTACCCGGATTTCACCGCAAGCGGCCACCTCGGCGCCAACGTGCGCTAGGCCGGGCGGGGGGCATCCCCCCGCATGTTGTGGGCGGCGCCCCGGAGAGGGGCGCGGGGGCATCACCCATTTCGGCACCTTTTCCCTGTTATTCGTTATCTGTTGCCCCGGCGCGGGGTTGCGGCTAACATGAGGCGTGGCTGTTCACCCGCCGCTTGCCGCTGCGGGGCGCCCACGCTGCGTCCCCAGACGCCCCGCGTCAACGAGTGAAACACGCCCCCGAGGGCGGCCTGCCCGGAACCCGGAAGGCAGCGCAGGAGTTGAAGATGGCTTCCGACCATGTTTTTGTTTCCATGACCGGCACCCAGGTTCTGGGTGTCCTCCAGCCGCTCATGGTTCTCGCCAAGAATGAAGGGCCGCTTGACATCCGGCTCCTCCACACGGCCCACACGCTCCCCGAGGCGTTGCGCATCAGGGACTTTTGCGCCCGCCGCGGCCTTGGCGAAGTCACGCTCTCCGAAGTCAGCACAGAGTTGGGAGCCGAAGACAGCGCGCCCCGCAAGGTCCGGGAAATCGCGGAAAGCCTGGCCGAACGCGGCGCAAGGCCCTGTTTCAACATCGACGGCGGCATGAACTTCATGCTGGCCGGCTGCGCCCTGGCTCTCGCGCCCTTCAGGCCCCGCCTCATCCAGACCACCCGCGAGCGCGCGCTCATTTACGACACGGCGGATGATTCCTGCGTGGTGCAGCGTTTGCCCGAGCCGCTTTCCGTGGAAGAGATCCTCGACTTGCAGAAAGTGGAATATACGGCGGGGGCGAAAAATCCGGATACATGCGAGAAAGAGCCGCTGGACACGCTCATGATGAAGCACAGGGTGAAGCTCCCCGCCGCCTGCCTCGAGAATGTTGAGGTTTCGGGGATCGTCTTTGACCATGTGTGGAATCCCGGCAACAACCGCCTGTGCTTTTTCAAGGATTGGCGCTTCCCGATCAAGGACAGCAACAGGCGCCTCGAGCGCGAACGCGATTTTGCGCAGTGGAGCAAGAACCGCAGGCGCTGCGGCCAGATCTATGACAAGCACACCTACGCGCTGGTCCAGGAAAATAAATCAAGGCAGCGCCTGGAACAAGCTTCTGGAGGCCAGATCGAGGTCCTCGACCTCGATGCCCGCTATGCGGACGACAATGGCCGCGAGATCTGCGCCGGGGAGAAGCTCGCAAAGATATTCTCCGCCAGGCTTCACAAGGTCCGGGAGAGGCTTCTGGAAAAGCCCAGGGCCAGCGAGCTCCCGCCCATGCGGGACGGCACCCTCGTCGTCTGCGTCGGCACGAACCTCATCCCCACCCTGGTGGCCATCTGCAGCCACAAGGCGAGGCATCTCGTGCTGTGCTACAACCTGCAGGACAAAAGGGTGCGGGACTATGCCCGGGGCATCGCGGAATACCGGGAGGAACTGGGGCTGGAATCCGTGACCCTCGCCAAGTATCCGCTGGAGGGCGTGTTTCCCGGCCAGTACCTGCCGGCCGCCGAGCCCGGCGCCAGGGTTGCGGTAAACATCACCCCGGGCACCAAGGGCCAGACCTGCATGCTCGCCCTGTGGGCCGCGGAACACGGCTATGACATCTGGAGCCTGTACAACAAGAAGCGCGTGTGCAAGCCCATTTCCGCCAGCGGGAGCCCGGAAGACATCCCCATGGAAATTTGCGACCCGCTGCTGGTCTTCAGGATCATGGGCATAAACGTTTTGGAGAACAGTACGACGGAGGCGGACCTTGCCCCGGATTTTCCCTGGCTGGACGCGCTGCTGGAATTTATGCGCCGCCTGTCCCGCGCGGGAAAAGACTTCGCCCAGGCCTGGGAGCGGGGCTGCACGCTGGGGAATGATGTGTTGAAATACCGCCACAACCACCATTGGCGCCTGAAGCTTGACGGCGAAACCCATGATTTCCTGAAAGAGATCAAAGGTGTGTGGTATGAGAAACTGTGCGCCCGGGCCCTGATGCACGCGGGTGCCGACAAGGTGCGCCTGAACCTTGGCATCCGCTGGGACAACGACACCGAGACAGCTTTAAAGAAAAAATATGACGAGGTGAAGCACCTGCTGGAGCTCGATGTGGTGGGTGCCTGTCACGGCGACCTGGTGCTGATTTCCTGCAAGGCAAAGGTGCTTCAAGAGGATGATGCGGAGATAAAAGAATCGCTGGACTATGTTGCGGCCGAAGCCGCCAACACCGCGGCGCACCTCGGCCGGTTCGCGCTGTGCATGGTGTCCGATCTCGGGGCTTCCAAGTGCATGATCGACAGGGGCGTCACCATTCTCGGCTGGCGCGACATCTGTGAGCCGGAAAAATTGCGGGAACACATAGCGTCCTTGCGCCGCAGGGCCGGGACAAGCGCGGGAGAAGCATGATGGCGGGAAACGCTGCTGAAAAAACGGTTTTTTTCGCAAGGCTGTCCGTGGAGGGCATCCAGAGATACATCTTCTCCACCGGCAAGCTGAAGGAAATGATTGGCGGCTCGGAGATAATCCATTTCCTGGCCTCCCGGGATTTTTACCGGCCCCTGCTGGAAGATGAGCTCGGCCTGCGCGAAGACACGGACTTCAGGTGCGCGGAGGGCAGCTATATGGTCGCCCAGGCCAATGCCGGCGTCCTGTGCCTCATCCTGCCCGATGAGCGTTCCGCCAAGAAATTCCTGCGCCGCGCGTCGGAAGAGCTGCTGCGCTCCTTTCCCGGGCTCCCCTTTTACGGCGCCCTCGAGGCCTTTCCCTGGTCCGATGATGTCACGGGCCGCAAGGCCTATGACGCGGCCTACCAAAGAGCGAAAAACGCCATCTCCATCCAGCGCAACCACGACGCGGTGCCCGTGGGCGCGCCCCTGCTGCCCATCCTCCAGGCCTCGCGCCTTGACGGCCTGCCCGCTGTGAGGCGCGAGCGAAGCGGCCCGGGCGGCCGGGGCGAGCTGGTCTCGCTGCCCTCCCTCGCAAGGAGCCGCCCCGCCATGCTCGAAAGGTCGCGCACAAGGCTGCGCCGGGATGTGAAGCCGCCGGACGGGGTGGAGCTCGAGTGGAAGGACAACCTGGAAGAAATGCTGGAAGGCGAGGGCCGGAAGGTCGCGCTGATCTGCATGGACGGCAATGACCTCGGCAAGCTTTTCGGCGCCATGCTCCACAGCACCGTGGACATGTCGCTTTCCCAGTGCCTGCGGGAGCGGAAGGCGCTCTCGCAATTCATCCAGGACTGCACCACCGGCGCTTTCAGCTGGGCGGCCTCGCGCATCGCCGGCTACGAGCTTGAGAGCCGCCACGCGGCCGGGCGCCCGGACGGGCGCCTGCTCATGCCCCTGCGCCCGCTGGTCATGGGGGGCGACGATACAACCGTCATCGCCCGGGCCGACATAGCCCTGGCCTTTGTGGCGCTTTTTGCGGCCAGGTTCGGGGAGCTGGGGCGCCAGCAGGGCCTCTCCGTGGGCATCGGCATGGTGGTCATGCCCGCCGGCTATCCGTTCGCCAAGGCCTTTCCGCTGGCCGAGACGCTTCAGGACAGCGCGAAAAAGCGCACCCGTGATCTCGAGCCCGGCGAGCGGCCTTCCAGCATCGACTATCTCGTCCTCACCGAGGATGTGGAAAACGATGCCCAGCTCGTGCGCGAGCGCCTGTTCACCACGCCCGGCGCCCGGCTGACCACAAAGCCGCTGCTTTTCGGGGAGGAATTCACGCAATTGCTCGTCCATGGGCACAAGGTCCTCACGGGGCTCCCCCGCTCGCAGGTCCGGGAGGCCTGGACGGCCTGCCGCCAGGGGCCCCCGGCCGCCAAAAAGGGCTGGCTCAACCTCAGGGAAAACATCGCCCGCCGCATCGGCGGCCGCAAGGGCACCTTGCTGTCCATGGAAGAATTTGAGGCGATCTTTCCCGAAAACTTCTTTGTCTCCAGCGCAGGCGTGTGGCGCTCGCCGCTGGGCGATTATCTTGAGCTCGAGCATTTGCTGCCCGGCGATGCGGGCCTGTGCGCACGACTGTTCGCCATGATGGAGGAAAAGGCCGATGCTTGAAATTCCGCTGCAAATCGAGTTCCTCTCCGACTGGCATGTGGGCTCGGGCCTGGGCGACGGGGCCATTGCGGACGCCATCCTGAACCGGGATGTCAACGGCATTCCCTCCATCCCGGGTTCGGCCATCAAGGGCGCCCTGCGCGAGGGCGCGTGGCGCCTCGCCATTGCTGACAGGGCGCATCTTGAAAAACTGGTCGATTTCCTTTTCGGCACCGCCCAGCCGGACAAGAGCTCCAACCGCCCGGGGCGGATCTTCGCCAGCGGGGGGCGCCTGCGCGCCGATATCTATGCCTGGCTGGAATCCCTGGACGGCTGGGAAAGAAAGGAATTCGTCCGCGACATGACCATCCTCCGCTTCCAGACAAGGCTCGACGCCCGCAAAATGGTGGAGCCCCACACGCTGCGCTCCATCGAGTGCGGCATTCCGGGCCTCGCCTTCACGGCCACGCTGGCCGCGGATGTGCCCGCCGCCGCCGAAGACTGGCTGAAAGGCTATCTCGCCGCCATTTGCGCCTGCGTAAAAAGCATTGGCGGCCACAGGGCGCGCGGCCTCGGGCGCTGCCGCCTCAAGCTGGCCGGCATGGAGGACGGGGCCGCCCTGCCCCCACCCGCCCCCGAGTGCCTCCTGGCCAAGCTCAACTCGTGAGGGAAACATGGAAATCCTCGAACTGAACATCACCGCGAGAGAGCCCCTGATCATCACCGCGGGCGCCATGCGCGGCATGGCCCACGCCAGCCTGGACTACATCCCCGGCAACATGCTGCTCGGCGCTTTCGCCGCCGCGTGGATCAACGCGCACCCCGGCGCCGCGCCGGATGACGACCCGCGTTTCCGGCGGCTTTTCCTCAGCGGCGAGGTCTCCTGGGGCTGCGCCTATCCGCTCTGCGGCGGCACGCGCTGCCTGCCCGTGCCCCTGTGCTTCCACCGCGAAAAAAACCAGCCCGGCCTGCCGGTGGAAAATGAAAAAACCCCGGAAGACTCGCGCGTCATCTTCAACTTTCTTCCCCTGGCGGATGAGGATGAGGGGGAAGAAGAGGCAGAGGGAGAGGTAAAGGTAAAGGGCCCGCGAGCCCTCTACCGGCAGAAGTTCGGCGAAAGCGCGCCGCGGCCCAAGTTCAAGAAGCTCAGCGCCTCCTTCATGAACCCGGACACCTTGTGGCAGCCCGACATCCGCAAGCTCTGGAACGTCCGCGTGGCGCTGGGGCGCCAGCGTTCCGCCGTGGAAGGGCAGCTCTTCGGCTTCTCCTCGCTGGCGGCCGGCCTGCGCTTCAAGGCCGAGATCCTTTGTTCCCCACAGGCCCGGGAGGACATGGAAGAGCTTGTCGCCGCCAACGGCAGCCTGCGCATCGGCGGCTCGCGCTCGTCCGGCTCCGGCCTCGTGGCGCTGGAGGCCGGCTGGAAACAGGGGGACGCCCGGCCGCCCGTTGAGGGGCAAGAGTTCAACATTTTTCTGGAATCGGCGTATTACCCCTCCCCCTCGTGGGAAAACCCCCTCGACAATCTCCTGGGGGCGCTGGAAAGCCAGGCCGGGCAGAAAATGACGCTGCAAAAATGCTCGCTCGCCCATGTGCGGCTCGACGCCTTCAACAGCCATTGGCAAAAATGGCGCGACAGCCGCGGCGGCCTCGCCGCCGGCAGCGTGCTGGTGATCGGCTGTGAAAAGCCCGCCGCGCTGCCCGCGGCCCTCTCCCTGGGCGCGGGCCGGCTGGAGGGCTACGGGCGCCTGCTCATCGACCCGGCCTTTCTCAGGGAGCCCATGCCGGAAATTCCCGATATGCCGGCGGCCCGGCCCGACAGGCCCCTTGCGCGGCCTGACCTGCGCGACCCGGTCTGGCGCATCCTGCGCGAGCGGGCCCTTGGCCGGCTGGCCGTGCGGCAGGCGCGGGAGTGGCTGCATGACAAGAGGTGGACGAAATTCCTTGAAAAGGCCGCCGCGCAGGAGCGCCCCACCGCCAGCCAGCGGGCCAATATCATGGAAATGGAACTTCCGCAGTTCGAGGCCATGCTCGGCAAGACCCCGGGCGAGCAATGGCGGCAGGCCGTGTGCCCCAACCCCTTTGGGCTCGGCAACGACAGCCTCGACGCGATCATGAAAAAACTGCTGGATCCCGGGATATTTCTCCAGGACTTTCCCCTGACTGTCGCCATCGTGCTTCCCGGCGGCGAGGTCTCGGGGCAGGACAGGGAAAGCTGCGGCCGCGAGGCCCATGCCATTTTCAAGCGCGAGCTCGTGCGCGCCTGGGGCAAGCAGGCCCGCACAAGCCGGCCCAACGGGCGGGGGCAATAACATGGCTGAACAGAAAGTGCTCATATTCAAGGCTGTGGTGGAATGCCTGACGCCCCTCCACTGCGGGGGCGGCCCCGATGACGAGCTCGACCAGCCGGTGGCGCGCGACGCCTTCGGGCTCTGGCGCATCCCCGGCTCTTCCCTTGCCGGGGCGCTGCGCTCCCTTGCCGACCGGCGCGATGAAACGCTGGCCCGGCGCCTGTTCGGCCACCAGGAAAAGGAATCCTCCCGCGCCTCCCTTGTGTGGTGCGAAGACGGGCTGCTCCTGGACTATGACGGCCAGCCCGCGCTCGCCAAAAAGCTTGCGGGCGCGCCGCCGCGCATCAGCTGCGCCCCCTTCGTGCGCGACCATGTGCGCATCGGGCTGGAAAGCGGGGCAGCCGCCGAGGGCGGCAAGTTCGACTGCGAAATCGTCCCGGCGGGCGCGCGCTTTTTGCTGGAATTCCGCTGCGACGGCTGGGACAGGCCCCTGGCCCCCGACGAGGAGGCCTTTTTCGACGGCCTCGTGGCGGACGTGGCGGCGGGCAGGCTGCCCCTCGGCGGCAAGACCGGCCTGGGCTACGGGCTCTACACGGTCATTGAGGCCGGCTATCGCCGCATCGACCTTTCCCGGCCGGAGGGCATGCGCCAGTGGCTCACGCAAAAAGCGCATTCCCTGCCCGGCACCGGGCGGCCCGACCTTCCCCCGGCGGCCGCGCTGGCGCCCCGCCCGGGCCTGGACGGCTGGCTCGAGATCCCCCTGGCCTGCGACGGCCCCATGCTGGCCGGCGGCGGCCAGCCCGGCCGGCCGGACGGCTCCGTGGCCGAGGCCGACATGGTTTTCGCCCTCACCCCGCGCCTCGCCTATGACGAGGGGCAGAAGCGCGGCGGCCTCGTTTTCGGGCCGGCGCTCCCCTCCTCCTCCCTCAAGGGCGTGCTCAGGCATGACATTTTCCATATCCTGCGCGCCCGCCAGGCCGGCGACGGCGCCACGGCGGTGCTGAACGGAATTTTCGGCATGGTGAGCGGGGACGGCGGCCAGTGTGGCAAGCTGGTCGTCACCGATTGCCCGCTGGCCCCGGCCTTTGCCCCCGGTGACTTCGTCTTCGGGCAGCATGTGGCCATCGACCGCTTCAGCGCCGCCACCATGGACGGCGCGCTCTTCAGCGAGGAACCTTTCTGGAAGCCGGGCAGCCGCGTCACGCTCCGCATCCGCGCGTGCGGGCTTGAGGCCCACGAGGCGGCGCTTTTCACCCACGCCCTCATGGACCTCTTCGAGGGCTCGCTCGCCTTTGGCGGCGGCGTGAACCGCGGCAACGGCCGGCTGTGCCTGCCGGGCTGGCGGGATGACCCCGCAAGCGCCCTCGGCGCCGTCAGGGGGGACCTCGCCTGGAACGGGACGCCCATTCTTGAAAACGGCAAGGGCCTGGAAAACCTGGCGCGCCTCGCGCCGGAATGGGATGCCGCCTTGATCCGGAGGCTGGAACATGAATAACCAACTTGTGGACACGCGCCCTGTCTCCCTTTTGTGCGCCACCGAGGTCATGACCCTCCCCGAGGCCCTCGCCTGGGCGCGGGAGCATGTGGCCCCCGGCACGGGCTGGCTTTTGGCCGAATCCCCCCGGGGTGTCGCCTGGAACCGCTTTTCCGGCGAGGCCCTCCCCGGGGACGCGGCGGAAATCGAGCGGCTGGCGATTTTCGGGCCCGATGCCGAGCTGCGCCTTGAAAAGGCCTTTGGGGCCGCATCCGGCCCCGCGCGCCTCCTGCGGGTGGACGAGGCCGGCGAGCCGACCTTTGAGCGGCTCTCCCGCTATCCGCTTGCCAACGGCATGCGCCTGGCCTATGCGGAGCATTTTCGTGAGGATGAAAAAAGCGGTGTCCTGCGCCTGGCGTGGGCGCGTTTCTGCGGCGTGACCGAGGGGGGCGACTGATGGAAGAATATACCGGCAGGCTCATCATCAACCAGACCAAGAAGGGCGGCCTGGACTACAGGGTCGAATTCACCAACAGGAAGGGCAAGACGGTGGACTTTCCTGTCCACAAGGAGGCACGCTGTTTTAACACCGGGACCGTTGCCAGCGGCGATGAGGCGCACTTCCAGCTCGAGGGCTCCAAGGTGCTCAAGTGCACGGTGCCCGGCAAGGAGGCCCCCTGCCCCGAGGAGCCGGTGAAGGCGCCGCGCCCCGGCGGGGCGCCCGGCCGGGATTTCACGCGCCCGTCGCCCGGCGCCACGCGCGCCACGGGCCGGCCGGAGCCCGTCATGGGCAAGGCGCCCTACAACTTTGTCCGCTACATGCCCTCGGCCGTGGTGCCCGCCCCCGGGGGGGACGAGGGCCGCTGGTCCGGCGAGATCCTCTGCCGCCTGACCGCGGAAACGCCCCTGCTCGTTTCGGGGCGGCAGGTGAAGGACGATTCCGGCGCCACCTGCGCCTTCCAGCGGGTGGGTGGCCTGCCCGTCATCCCCGGGACGGCCGTCAAGGGGATGCTCCGCGCCTATATGGAGATCCTCTCCTTTTCCGGCTTGCGGCCGGTGAGCAAAAAATGGCTTTTCTGGCGCACCGTGGCTGAAAACAAAGACGGCTCCTATTATCATTCCCTTTTTTCCAGCAAGGATATCCTGGGCGGATTTTTGCGCAAAAACGGGGCGGATTTCAGCATCATCCCGGTGGAGGTCAAAAAAAAGGCGCGGCACGCGCCCGAGGAAGCCGGCTGGGAAAAGGTCATGACGGGCGGCATCAAAACCATGGGCGTGGACTCCGCCTCCTATTTCTTCCGCCTGCCTGAGCAGGGGGCGCGGGCCCTCCCTCTTGACCGCGACATCGTCCTGCGCCTGCGCGACCAGCTCACCCCCGACCAGGAAAAACGCTGGCCCAAAGACCGGCGCCACAGCAGGCTCGCCAGCCACCCCGGGCTGCCCGTATTTTACCGCGAAAAGAACGGCGCCATCGTCGAGCTCGGCTTTTGCCGCTATTTCCGCGTGCAGTACGAACATTCCCCCCACGATCTCGCGTGGCCCGACCCCAGCGTGGAAAAGGTGCGCGACCTCGCGCGCGCCATCTTCGGCCATGCGGAGAAAAACAGCGCCGAGGCCGGGCGCGTGGCCGTGGAGTCCTTCCACGTCCACGGCGAGCCGTGGCAGGGCGGCGCGCCCGTGCGGACGGTCGGCGCCGGGCCCAAACCCGGCTGCATCCCCTTCTATCTGGTGCAGGGCCAGTCCCCGGTGAAGGTCATTTCGGGCGGCAGGAAGAACAGCCGGGAAAGCATGAGCAACTACGACACGAGGGGTGCCCGGCTGCGCGGCCGCAAGCTGTACTGGCACCATGACGCGGACCCGCAGTTCTTCCCCAAGGGCAATGAAAACAAGAAGCTCGCCCTTCGCCTGCTGCCCCTTGCGCCGGGCGCCGGCGGCGACTTTGTCATCCGGGTGGAGCGCCTTTCGGACATCGAGCTCGGCTGCCTGCTGGAGGCGCTGGAGCTCAAACCCGATTGCCGCCACAAGCTCGGCATGGGCAAGCCCCTCGGCTTCGGCTCCGTAAAGCTGGAAATCCGGGAGGCGCGCCTTTCCGATGTGCGCCGGAAATACGCCTCACTGGCCGGGCGCCTTGGCAGCCCGCGGCCCGTGGCCATGCCCGCCGGGGAGCGCGAGGCCCTACGGGCCGCCTTCCGCCAGTATGTCCTCGATGCCGCGGCCGGCTTCTACCCTGGCGCCCCCGTGCGGGACTATTACCAGCTCCCGCCCATCCGGGACCTCTTCCGGCTGCTGGACTGGGAGCACAGGCCCACGCCCAGGGATGCGGCCAACATGACACTGGAGGAGTTCGGCAACAATCCCCTCCTGCCCCTGCCGGAGCAGGTCGTCTGACATGCGGGGGGCGGCCCGGCAAAAGCCGGCCCGCCCCGCGCAGGGCCACGCGGCGCGGCGTCCACCTCCCGGCAGATTTTGGTGTGGGGAGGGAGCTTGCACAGGCCTCGAAGCTGGGAGGGGTTACAGCGTACGGAAAGCGGTATTCGAGGTACGGAGGTTACCTGCACAGACCTCGAAGCTGAGAGGGGTTATGACTTCCCGGTCCCGCTCCATGTGGTATCATTGCCGAGCAGACCTCGCAGCTGAGGGGGGTTACAACTCCCGCATGTAGTCGAAGGTGCAGGTCACGCACCTGTGCAGACCTCGAAGCTGGGAGGGGTTACAACTTCGCGTACATTTCGGTGAGTTTGATGTGACGTGTGCGGACCTTGCAGCTGAGAGGGGTTACAACTCGTCCGGGCCCACATTGTTGTGGATGAAGTAGCCTGCGCAGGCCTCGCAGCCGAGACGAGGGGTTGCAACATATTCCCATTCCGGCAACGTGGCCCGGTGTTCGCAAGCGCGGCCCCGAGGCTGGGGACGGCGTCCCCGCCGCACGCCGGCCACGTCACCCTGAACCTGCCATGGAAGAACGGATGGAACAGCCCGCCGCCCGACACGCCCTTGCCGAGCGCGTCTTCAGGAAAACCACCCTTTGCCTCACCCATTCGGCGCGAAGTGTCTTCATGCGCGGCGACGCGCTGGTGGTTGCGGACAAGCTGGGCCGGGAGCGCCCGCTGCCGCTAGCCTCCCTGCGCCGGGTAATTCTCGTGGGCAAGGCGCCCGTGCCGGGCCCGGTGCTCTATCAGCTGGCGCGCAAGGCCGTGCCCGTGGACTGGCTGGATATTTTCGGCCGCCCTGTGGGCCAGCTCCTGCCCGTGAACGGGAATGCCGGCTTCATGCTGGAGGCGCAGGCGGCCTTCCGCAAAGGGCCCGGGGCCTTGGCGCTGGCGAGGGGCCTCCTGCTCGCCAAGTTGGATAATTGCCACGCGACGCTCCGGCGGCGCCGCGCCCTTCCCGAGGGCTGGGCGAGCCTGCGCCGCTCCATGGCCGCGGCCGAGGACCCGGAGCGTCTGCGTGGTTTTGAAGGCGCGGCCGCACGGATGTATTTTTCCCAGTGGCACGGGCTGCTGCATAAATTCGACTGGACAGGGCGCCACGCGCACCCCGCGCCGGACCCGGTCAACATGCTGCTTTCATTCGGGTATTCCCTGCTTCGCCACCGGCTGGCCTCCTCCCTGCGCCATGCCGGGCTTGACCCGCGCCTCGGGTTTTTCCACATCGGGCGCGGCCGCCACGCCGCCCTGGCCTCGGACTTGATGGAGCCCCTGCGCTCCCTCGTGGATTCCCGGGTCCTTTCCCTTGTGCGCAGGCAGGAGCTGGCGCCCGCGGACTTCGCGCCCCGCCGTGGCGGCGGTGTGGGCCTGGCGAAAAATGTCTTTCCCCGGATGCTTGGCGAGTATGAGGACATGTTCGACACCGTCCGCACCTTCTATCTCGCCCCCGGCGAGCCGCGCCTTTATGTCAAAAGGTCGGCCAATGACCTCATGGACGACATGGCGGAGAGTTTCGCCCTCCACGTCCATGACGGCCATGGCTGCATCATCCCGAGGCTTGCGCCGTGCGCCGCTGCCTGATTGCCTATGATGTGGCCGACAGCCCGGCCCGCAACGCCATGGCGGCCCTCCTCGCCAAAATGGGCACGCGCGTGCAGAAATCGGTTTTTCTTGTGGAGCAGACGGACGCGGTCTTGGAAACAATGGAACGTGAATTGCAAAAATGGCTGGGACCGTCGGATTCCCTGCTGATTGCGCCGCTGTGCGAAACCTGTTTCAGGAAGGCCGTGTTTTTTGGCAAGGTGGCGCCGCTTCTCGTGGTCACCTAGCGGGCGGTCACCCGCACATGAATGAAATCAGGAGCATAGGCTGTTTTTTATGGCAAACTCCGCAAAATTTGGCCCGTTTTCCGGCCGCTTGTATCGCCACCTGCCAAGGCGGCGCCGCAAAACCTTGACAGGGGCGGCTTTGCGGACCATGCTCCTGCGCAGACCTCACAGCTGAGAGGGGTTACAACTTGCGCTTGATGCTGTTGCTCAGCTTGGCAACCTGCGCAGACCTCACAGCTGAGAGGGGTTACAACTTGCGCTTGATGCTGTTGCTCAGCTTGGCAACCTGCGCAGACCTCACAGCTGAGAGGGGTTACAACGAGAAAACACCTTTCAGCGCACCCCGGCAGAACCTGCGCAGACCTCACAGCTGAGAGGGGTTACAACTTCTCCATACCAGCAAGAGCACCACAGCTTATCCTGCGCAGACCTCACAGCTGAGAGGGGTTACAACTTGTAGCCGTATTCGTGAAGCCTGTCGTTGGAACCTGCGCAGACCTCACAGCTGAGAGGGGTTACAACCAAGGAGGCTGCTGTGGCGGAGAATGGTCACCTGCGCAGACCTCACAGCTGAGAGGGGTTACAACTTGAAAATCATCGACTGATTATTGTCGATTTCCTGCGCAGACCTCACAGCTGAGAGGGGTTACAACTCCTTCGAAAGTGGAATACCCTGGCCCTCACCCTGCGCAGACCTCACAGCTGAGAGGGGTTACAACTCGGGGAAGTCCTGCCCTGATTCGAACTTCGACCTGCGCAGACCTCACAGCTGAGAGGGGTTACAACCAAAGCAGAATGTAGATGCGTGGGTGGAGCACCTGCGCAGACCTCACAGCTGAGAGGGGTTACAACTAAGGAGGTGTTACTATGTTCGTGCTTCATTCCTGCGCAGACCTCACAGCTGAGAGGGGTTACAACCCAGTCAAGGCAACGTAGCCAAGCGCCTTGGCCTGCGCAGACCTCACAGCTGAGAGGGGTTACAACTCTTGTGATGGACAGTGATGCTACCATACGCCTGCGCAGACCTCACAGCTGAGAGGGGTTACAACCACGACATCATACGGCGCGAAAAAATGTTCACCTGCGCAGACCTCACAGCTGAGAGGGGTTACAACTTCCATCTGGAAGGACATGCGTGAGGGAAGAGCGCCTGCGCAGACCTCACAGCTGAGAGGGGTTACAACTCGCACGCATAGTCCTTTCCGGAAGACTGTTGCCTGCGCAGACCTCACAGCTGAGAGGGGTTACAACTTATTGCATGTAACTGGGAATGGGTCCGTAGATCCTGCGCAGACCTCACAGCTGAGAGGGGTTACAACGGTTGAGATAGGCTGCGACTTGTTGTTCTTTGTCCTGCGCAGACCTCACAGCTGAGAGGGGTTACAACCCAAAAAGATATGCTCCCGCGAGAGGCCCGTGCCTGCGCAGACCTCACAGCTGAGAGGGGTTACAACGAGTGTTTGAGCCTTTTCAAACTCCTCCTGCCTGCGCAGACCTCACAGCTGAGAGGGGTTACAACTGACTTCACCCAAGCCCGCCGTGTAGAGGTCCTGCGCAGACCTCACAGCTGAGAGGGGTTACAACTTGGAGGGCTGCTTGACATTCAGTGGATTCTCCTGCGCAGACCTCACAGCTGAGAGGGTTACAACTTCGTCCCTGTGCTTGTCCGTGTTCGTCACGCCTGCGCAGACCTCACAGCTGAGAGGGGTTACCACGGTGCAATCCATTCACCAGACTCAGTAATCCTCTGCAAGGACCTCAAAGCTGAGAGGGGTTACAACTCATCCTCGTCCTCGTCATCATCTGAGTCTTCGCCAGAGGCTGCCCAGCCGCATGCCGAGGCACCGGCAACGCCATGACGCTCCGGGGGCAAGCCACGCCGGCCACATGACGGGAAAGTCCCGCAGGGCAAAAGCCTTGCGGGGCTTTGCTTTTGGAGAAGGGCCGCGCACCGAGGCGCGAAAGGCGATTTTTTTATCAGGAGGGGGCGGGGGATGCGTGCGCGGCGTGGGCAGCCGGAACCACTCTCCCGCATCCCGCGCCGGCCGCTTGCGGATGGGACGCCGCTGGCATACCATTTTCCCCAGCCCGAGGAGACAGCCATGAAAAAGACCGTCCTGTGCCCGCATTGCGGCAAGCCCTACAGCAAGTGGTGCAATCCCACGCCCACGACGGATGTGGTCATTTACGAGCCCGGGCGCGGCGTGGTCATCATCCGGCGCGGCAACGAGCCGCTGGGCTATGCGCTGCCCGGCGGCTTCATCGAGGAGGGCGAGCAGGCCGAAGCCGCGGCCATGCGCGAGATGAAGGAGGAGACGGGCCTCGACGTGGAGCTCACCGGCCTTCTCGGCGTGTATTCCAGGCCCGACCGCGACCCGCGCCAGCACACCCTGAGCGTGGTCTTCACCGGGCGCCCGCGCGATGCCTCGGCCCTGCGCGCCGGCGACGACGCGGCCGCCGCGGCCTTCCACCCGCTGGACGCGCTGCCAGGGCCGCTGGTCTTCGACCATGCGCGCATCCTCAGGGATTTTGCCGAGGTGCTCGCCGGCCGCAGGAGCGTGGCGCCCGTGGAGCCGCTGCCCGAAGACCGGCGGGGGGGCGGCTAGCCGTGGGCTATTCGAGCCTCCAGGCCTGCGTGCGCGACCTTGAAACCGCGGGCGACCTTCTCCGCGTGGACGCGCCCGTGAACCCGCACCTCGAGCTCGCGGCCATCCAGCGCCGCGCCTTCCGCGCCGGCGGCCCGGCCCTGCTCTTCACGCGCGTCACGGGCACGGACTTCCCTGTGCTCGTCAACCTGTTCGGCACGAAGCAGCGCCTCCACTTCCTCTTCCGCGACGGCCTCGCCGCCACCGAGGCGGTGCTCGCCGGCAAGGCCGACCCCGTGGCCCTCTTGCGGCGGCCGCGCAAGAGCCTCGCGGCCCTCGGCGGCCTTTCCCGCATGCTGCCGCGCCGGGTGGGCGCGAACCGCGCGCCCGTGCTCGCCGCGCGGGGCAGCCTCGGGGAGCTCCCGCCGCTCGTCTCCTGGCCCATGGACGGCGGCCCCTTCATCACGCTGCCGCTCGTCTATAGCGAAGACGCGGCGCGCCCCGGGGTCAATGCCTCCAATCTCGGCATGTACCGCATCCAGCTTGCCGGCAACGACTATGCGGAGGACGAGGTGGGCCTGCATTACCAGATCCACCGGGGCATCGGCGTGCACCACGCGCATGCGCTCGCCAGCGGGCGCCCCCTCCCGGTGCGCATCCATGTGGGCGGGCCGCCGGCGCTCACCGTGGCCGCGGTGATGCCGCTGCCCGAGGGGCTTTCGGAGCTGCGTTTCGCGGGCCTGCTCGGCGCCCGGCGCGTGCGGCTCGCGCCCGGGGACGACGGCGTGGGCCTCCCCGTGCTCGCCGAGACGGATTTCTGCATCTCCGGCCATGTGCTGCCCGGCACGCGCCCCGAGGGCCCCTTCGGCGACCATGTGGGCTATTACAGCCTGCGCCACGACTTCCCGGCCCTGCGCGTGGCCTCGGTGACGCACAGGAAGGGCGCCATCTGGCCCTATACCTCGGTGGGGCGGCCGCCCCAGGAGGACACGGTCTTCGGGGATTTCATCCACGAGCTCACGGGCCCGCTGGTGCCGCGGGTCTTCGCCGGCATCCGCGAGGTGCACGCCGTGGACGCGGCCGGGGTGCATCCGCTGCTGCTCGCGCTCGGGTGCGAGCGCTACACGGCCTGGGAGGCGGCGCGGCGCCCGCGCGAGCTCCTCACCCAGGCCCTGCACCTGCTGGGCACCACGCAGACCGCGCTCGCCAAGTATGTGCTCATCGCCGCGCAGGAGGACGCGCCGGGCCTTTCCTGCCGCAACGTGCCGGCCTTTCTGGCCCACCTGCTCGAGCGCACGGATTTTCGCCGCGACCTGCACTTCCTCACGCGGAGCACCACCGACACCCTCGACTATACGGGCACGGCCCTCAACGAGGGCTCCAAGCTCATCTGGGCCGCCGCCGGCGAGCCGCGCCGGCGCCTGGCGACGGGGGCGGACGGAATCGGCGCCCTGCCCGACCTCCCGGCTGGCTTCGGCGCGCCGCAGGTGGTCGGCCCGGGCATCCTCGCGCTCCGCGGCCCGCGCCACGCGCTGGAGCGCGGCGAGCCCGACCCGGCCATGGAAGAGCTCGCCAAGCGCCTCGGCGGCTGGGACAGGCGGGAGAACTTCCCGCTCGTGGTTGTGGCCGACGACCCGGCCTTTTGCGCGGCGAGCTTCGAGAACCTGCTCTGGGCCACCTTCACGCGCTCCGACCCGGCCACGGACTGTTATGGCGCGGATGCGCGCATCAAGGCGCGGCACTGGGCCTGCGAGGCGCCGTTTGCCATCGACGCGCGCCTCAAGCCCTTCCATGCGCCGCCCCTGGAGGAAGACCCGGAAGTGGCCGCCCGCGTGGACAGGCTGGCCGCGCCCGGGGGCCCGCTGCACGGGCTGTGGTAGGCGCGAGCGCATCTCCTGACAGCAAGGAAACGGACATGAAGATCGCCATGATCCAGTGTGACAGCGTGCCCGGCGACGTGGCGGGCAACGCCGCCATGATCCTCAGGGAGGCGCGCAGGGCCTCGGGCGCGGCCCTCTGCGTGACGCCGGAGCTCGCGCTCTGCGGGCCGCAGCCCGGGGAATACCTCCACGCGCGGGACTTCGCGCGCGGCGTGCGCCGGGCGCTGGATAGCCTCGCGGCCGAGCTCGCCGACGGGCCGGCCCTGCTCGTGGGCGCGCCCGCGCCCAGCCTGTCGCGGCCCGGGGGCTTCGCCAATGCCGCCGTACTGCTCCACGGCGGGCGTTTGCAGGTGGTGTCGCGCAAGGTGCGCCCCAACCAGCGGCGCCATGGGCTCCCCGGCGCCGAGGCGCTGCCGTGGGACGACGGCGTTTCCTGCGGCATCCTCTCGCTCACGGGCTGGCGGCTCGGCGTGGTCGTCTGCGAGGACGCGGCCATGCGCGCGGACGCCTTCTGGCGCCAGCCGCCGCCCGGCGCCCCCGACCCGCTGGGCGACCTCACGCGCCGCGGCGTGGACGCCATCATCCACATGACCGCCTCGCCCTACCGGCCCCACGCGCAGGAAGAGGCCGAGCGCATGCTTTCGCATGTGGCGGCGCGCGAGCATGTGCATCTCGTTTCCGTCAACCTCGTGGGCGGCGACGGCGCCACCGTCTACAGCGGGCAGAGCGTGGCCTTCGACCCGGCCGGCCGCCTTTTGGCGCGGGCAGCGGCCTTCGCGCCGGACCTCGTCATGGTGGATACCGCGGCGGACGCGCGGGAGGACGCCGGAAACGGGGCCAAAACGGGCGGCGAACCCGGCGGGCTCCCGGTCAATCCCGTCGCCCCGGCCTGCGCCGGCGAGGAGGAAAGCTGCTGGCGCGCCCTCGTGCTCGGCACGCGCGACTATGTGCGCAAGAGCGGCGCCAGCCGCGTGCTGCTGGGCCTTTCCGGCGGCATGGATTCCGCGCTCGTGGCCTGCGTGGCCGCCGAGGCGCTGGGGCCGGAAAACGTCACCGGCGTGCTCATGCCGTCGCCGCACACGAGCCGCGCCTCGGTGGAGGATGCCGAGGAGCTGGCGCGCAACCTAGGAGTTTCCACGCTCACCGTGCCCATCGCGGGCCTCATGGAGGCCTTTGCCGAAGCGCTCGGCCCGGGGCTCGGGCGCTTCCCGGCATGGCCGGGCGACGTGACGCTGGAAAACCTCCAGGCCCGCATCCGGGGCACCATCCTCACCTCGCTCGCCAACCGGGCCCGCGCGCTCGTGCTCAATACGGGCAACAAGAGCGAGGTCGCCATGGGCTACTGCACGCTCTACGGCGATGCCGTGGGCGCGCTCGCCGTCATCGGCGACCTCACCAAGACGCGGGTCTACGCCCTCGGGCGCTGGCTCAATGCGTGGAAGGGCCGGGAGCTCATCCCCGAGGCCGTGTTCGTGAAGGCGCCCAGCGCGGAGCTGAGGCCGGGACAGAAAGATACGGACTCGCTGCCGCCCTATGACGAGCTCGACCCGCTGCTGGAACGATTGCTTTCCCCGCCGCTGCCGGCGCAGGACGGCGAAAACGCGGACGGCGCGAAAGCGCCCGAAGCCGCGCCCGCGGACCTCGAGGCGGATGTGCGGCGCCGCCTCTTCGCCTCCGAATTCAAGCGCCGGCAATTGCCGCCCGCGCTCAGGGTGAGCGGCGTGCCCTTCGGGGAGGACGGCTGGGTGGCGCCCACGGCCGGCCGCTACCGCATGCCGTAATAAGGCGGCAGCACCCGCTCCTCACACGCAAAACGCCCCCGCCGTCGCACAGGAAGCGCTGACGGCAGGGGCGTCTCACCGGCGCCCGGCCCGGCCGGGCGTTCCCTGCTTTCGAGAAATTGCCGCCTCCCCTACCCCTCGGGCTGGCGCGAGCGGCGCATGGCCACCGAGCCCGTGCGCGCGATCTCCTTGATGCCGAAGCGCTGGAGCAGCCCCAGGATGGCCTCGAGCTTTTCGTGGTCGCCCGTGGCCTCGATGGTCATCTCGGTGTGGCTCACGTCCACCACCTTGCAGCGGAAGATCTCCACCGTGCGCAAGATCTCGCCGCGCGCCTGCCCCTCGGCCTGCACCTTGACGAACATCATCTCGCGCTCCACGGCCTGGAGCTCGGAAAAGTCCACCACCTTGATGACCGACACGATCTTGTGCAACTGCTTCATGATCTGCTCGAGGATCATGCTGTCGCCATAGGTGGTGATGGTCATGTGGGAGGTGCCGTCCTCGAGGGCCGGGGCCACGTTGAGCGAGTCGATATTGAAGCCGCGCCCGCTGAAGAGCCCCACCACGCGCGAGAGCACGCCAGGCTCGTTCTCCACAAGGACGGAAAGCACATGCCGCTGCATCGGGATTCTCCTTCGCGCCTGCTGTATTTTCGCCCGGACGGTCCCGCCCGCTCCTAGACCAGGAGCATCTCGTCCAGCGCCGCGCCCGCGGGCACGATGGGATAGACATTCTCCTCCCGCTCCACACGCACGTCCACAAAGGCGGGATTGGGCGTGGAGAGGGCCTTTTCCAGCTCGGGCAAGAGATCACAGGCGCGCTCGATGCGGTAGCCCTCGGCGCCGTAGGCCTCGGCGAGGCGCACGAAGTCGGGCTGCGCCTCCATGTTGGTGGAGCTGTAGTTGCCAGCGTAGAAGAGTTCCTGCCACTGGCGCACCATGCCGAGGTGCCGGTTGTTGAGGATGATGACCTTGACCGGCAGCTTGTTGGCCACGGCCGTGGCGAGCTCCTGGATGTTCATCTGCAGCGAGCCGTCGCCGGCCACGGCGATGACCATCTTGTCCGGCAGGGCGAGCTGCGCGCCGATGGCCGCGGGGAAGCCGTAGCCCATGGTGCCGAGGCCGCCGCTCGTGAGCAGGGTGCGGGGCTTGGTGAACTCGTAATACTGCGCCGCCCACATCTGGTGCTGCCCCACCTCGGTGGCGATGATGGCGTCGCCGCGCGTGAGCTCGCGCAGGGCCTCGATGACCTCCTGCGGCTTGATGGCGCCGTCGGCCGAGGGCTCGTAGGAAAGCGGCTTGCTCTTCTTCCACGAGGCCACGTCCTTGAGCCACAGGGCGTGCTGCGTGGCCCAGTCCTTCTCGGCATACTTGCTTTCGCAGATGTCGAGGATGCCCGCGAGCGCCAGCTTGCAGTCGCCCACCACCGGGATGTCCACATCCACGTTCTTGCGGATGGAGGTGGGGTCGATGTCGATATGCACGATGCGCGCCTTGGGCGCGAAGGCCGCGATCTTGCCGGTCACGCGGTCGTCGAAGCGGGCGCCCGCGCAGACGACGAGGTCGGCGTTGTTGATGGCGAGGTTGGCGGCATAGGTGCCGTGCATGCCCACCATGCCGAGGAAGAGCTCGTCGGTGGCCGGGAAGGCCCCGAGCCCCATGAGCGTGGCCGTCACCGGGATGCGCAGCTTGCGCGCGAGGGCCGTGGCCTCGGAAGCGGCGTCGGCCATGACCACGCCGCCGCCGCAGAGCAGCACCGGCCGCTGCGATTCGGCGATGAGCTCGGCCGCGCGCCTGAGCTGGTTCGCGTTGGGCTTGTAGGTCGGGTTGTAGCTGCGCATGGAGATGTCGTCCGGCCAGAGAAACTCGGCCGTGGCCTGCACGATGTCCTTGGGCAGGTCCACGAGCACCGGCCCCGGCCGGCCGCTGCGCGCGAGGTAGAAGGCCTGGCGGATGGTGCGCGCCAGCTTTTTCACGTCCTTGACGAGGAAGTTGTGCTTGGTGCACGGCCGCGTGATGCCCACGATGTCCACTTCCTGGAAGGCGTCGTTGCCGATGAGCTGGGTGGGCACCTGCCCGGTGATGACCACGAGCGGGATGGAATCCGCATAGGCCGTGGCGATGCCGGTCACGGTGTTGGTGGCGCCGGGCCCGGAGGTCACGAGGCAGCAGCCCACCTTGCCCGAGGCGCGGGCGTAGCCGTCGGCCGCGTGCACGGCGCCCTGCTCGTGCCGCGTCAGGATGTGGCGGATCTCGGGGTGGCGCGGCAGCTCGTCATAAATGTCGATGACCGCGCCGCCGGGGTAGCCGAAGAGGATGTCCACGCCCTCGCGTTTCAGGGATTCCAGGAGGATATAGGCGCCGGTGCGTTCCATGCAAGTGTCCTTATGGGGCGGATGTGCTGTAGCTCTCCGGCCCGGGGCGTTCCCCGCGGGGGCGCGCCATGGGGGCAGGCGGCGCGAGCGCTGGTTGAGACGGGGCGAGCCCCGGCGGCCGCCAGGAGCCCGTGCCCCCGGCAGCGCGGCCGCAGGAGCGCCGGCCCCCGCCCGGGCCGGAAGGGGCGCCCCTTGCGGGCGCCCGCTAGCTATTTTCTTTTTTCAGGCGGTCGAGCATGTCCATGAGCTGGGTCTTGTTTTCCAGCTTCTGCTTCTTGAGCTGCTTCAGGGTCTGCTCCTCGGTGGGCGTGCGGAAGCTCTTGCCCTCGAGCTTTTCCACCTGCTTTTCATAGAGCACATGGTCGTCCCACAGGGATTTCAGCTCGGGGTCCTTGGGGGCGTACTTTTCCAGAAGGTCGAGTTCATGCTGGTCCATGACGGCTCTCCAGGGTTAGAAGGTGCGGCGCGGGGCGCGCCCGCGAAAAAACCGGGCCGCTGCTCCCTAGGGCAGGCCCGCGGCATACTGGGCCAGCGAGCGCACCACGATGCGGTTGCAGAGCTCGATGGCCAGCAGCACGATGATCGGCGAGAAGTCGAGCCCGCTCGAATAGGTGAAGGGCAGCCACTTGCGGACGCGGTAAAAGACAGGCTCGGTGAGCTGCCTCAGGATACGCACGATGGGATTGTACGGGTCGGGGCGCACCCACGTGATGAGCGCCGCGATGACGACGATCCAGAAATAGAGGTTGAGCAGGGTGCCGAGGACCATGGCCACCGCGCTCAGGGTATTGGCAAGAACGATCATGCGCGCTCCGAAGGCGTTTTCCCGGGCCGGGGTTTCTCCTCAAGGCCCAGCATCCGCGCCAGCGTGGGAAAATCCGGGGCAGTGAGGTCGCCTTCCACAAGGCCCCCGAAGCCCGCGAAGACCATGCCCGCGCCACGCGCGGCGAGACGGTCGTTTTCGCTGTCGCCCACAAAGAGCGCCTGGCCGGGCGCGGCGCCCCAGGCGCGGAGGATGAGTTCCGCGCCCTCGGGCGACGGCTTGGGCCGGGCGCATGACGCCGAGATTACCGGTTCAAAATAGGGAGGAAGGGAAAAAAAGTCCAGAACCCTCTCGATGCCCACGTCCGTGCGGTTGGTGTCGATGGCGAGGCGCGAGCCCTTCGCGTGCAGGGCCTCGATGAAGGGCCGAAAGCCGGGCATGAGCCGTATCAGGGGCAACACCGTGCGGCCGTAGTCCACCCGGTTCACGGCGTCCAGGATCTCGCCGTGCCGCGCCTCGGGCACCATGCGCCTGAGCGCCTCCATGGCCGTCGCCATGAAAGCGTAGCTCTCCTCTTCCGGGCCCATGGCGGGGAGCCCCATCACGGCGAGCACGCCGTTGTAAAAGGCCCGGTTGGCCTCGCGCGAGTCGATCATCACGCCGTCGCAGTCAAAGACCACGCCGGCGAGCCCCTGCGGGAAGATCTCCGGGGCGATACTGGGGAAACTCATGGGCGCCCCCACGTGATCCAGACGCGAAGTTCCGCCTGCCCCCCGGGCCGCTGCCGGCCGAGCGCGCGCCAGAGCGGCGCCTCAGCGGCCACCACGCGGGCCGCGTCTTCCGGGGCGCAGCCGAGCCGTTCGCCCCATTCGGGGGCCGGCCGGAAGTCGAGCCTGTCGAGCAGTTCCTCGCGCATGGGGCCTTCCACAAAGAAGACGGCCTCCCCGGAAACGAACACGGCCGCGCTGGCCACGGCCGGCCGCCACGGCGGCACGAGGCCGGCATGGAGCGCGAGCGCCGGCTCCCCGGCGGCTTCCTCCCCGCGGGCGGAAGCCTCCTCGCCGAAGCCCCGCGCGAGACGGCCGAGCCCGCGCGCGCAGCCCGCGGCGAGGGACGCGAGCTCGGCGAGCCTTTCTTCCTGGAGCCAGAGCCAGAGCAGGAGCTTTTGCGCCTGTTCGGCGGCGATACGGGCTGGCACGGGCGCTCCGGCCTTGTGGCGCGGGCTCCTGCCCTCCCCGGGGCTTTCCGCAAAGGCCGCGAGGTCGGCCATCTCGCCGAGCTCGCGGGCGCGCCGCTCCTGCTGCGCCCTGTCGGCCGCGTCCCGGGCGCCTTCAAGATCGCGCGCGTCAAGGCTCCCGAAGGCCGCGAGCAGGGCCGCGGCTTCGGCGTGGCCGAAGGGATAGCCGTCGGGCGCGTGCCAGCCCGGGGGCACTTCCCCGCCGGGCGGCCTGTGCCCGGGCCACAGCCTGAGCGCCCCCGGCGCCCCGGGCATGCCGGCGGCAGCCTGATCCAGCCCTTCCGGGAGCGGGCCGCGCAAGAAGGGCAGCCGGATGCAGAGCGGGTCGGTCATGAAAATTTCTCTCCCGGGAAGGGGCATAATGATTCCTTAATAAATTCTGCCGGGAGGAGGACGATACGCGCCCGGGCGCCCGAGCGCAACGGGGAATTTGCCGGCCCCACCCCACCCCCGCGCCATATTTACGGGCAGGGGATTTTCGCGTACTGTCGGGGCCGAACTCCCATCGCCGGAAGGCGCGGCCTTGCCGCCGCAAAGCCGGCGCAGCCAAGGAATACCCGATGAAGGACGAAGTCAGCAGCCGCATGAAGCGCGGCCTGGAAAAGGCTCCCCACCGTTCCCTGCTCTACGCGCTTGGCCTGACGCGCGAAGAGATGGACCGCCCCTTCGTGGGCATCGTCAACGCCGCGAGCGAGATCGTGCCCGGGCACCTGCACCTCGGGGCGCTGGCCGACGCGGTCAAGGCCGGAGTGCGTCTCGCGGGCGGCACGCCGCTGGAATTTCCGGCCATCGCGGTCTGCGACGGCATCGCCATGAACCACGAGGGCATGCGCTTTTCGCTGCCCTCGCGCGAATTCATCGCCGATTCCATCGAGATCATGGCCCGCGCCCACGCCTTCGACGCCCTCGTCTTCATCCCCAACTGCGACAAGACCGTGCCCGGCATGCTCATGGCCATGCTGCGCCTCAACCTGCCCTCCATCCTCATTTCCGGCGGCCCCATGCTGCCCGGCAACCTCGCGCCGGGCAAGCGCGGCGACCTCATCACCGTGTTCGAGGCCGTGGGCAAGGTGCGCGCGGGCGAGCTCGACGAGGAGGGACTCGAGGTCATGACCGAGCGCGCCTGCCCGGGCTGCGGCGCCTGCGCGGGCATGTTCACGGCCAATTCCATGAACTGCCTCGCCGAGACCATCGGCGTGGCGCTGCCCGGCAACGGCACCATCCCGGCCGTGAGCGCGGCGCGCATCCGCCTCGCCAAGACCGCGGGCATGAAGGTCATGGAGCTCTTGCAGAACGACATCCGCCCGCGCGACATCGTGACGCCCGACGCCGTGGCCAACGCCGTGGCCGTGGACATGGCCCTCGGCTGTTCCACCAATACCGTGCTGCACCTTCCGGCCGTCTTCGGCGAGGCCGGCCTCGACATGGGCCTCGAGGTCTTCGACGAGGTGAGTCGCAAGAGCCCCAACCTCTGCAAACTCTCGCCCGCGGGCAAGCACTTCATGGTGGACCTCGACAACGCGGGCGGCATCCCGGCGGTCATGAGCGAGCTCGACAAGCTCGGCCTCATCCATGAAAACTGCATGACCGTCACCGGCAAGACCGTGGGCGAAAACCTGCGCGAGCGCCATGCCCGCATCCTCGACGAGGAGGTCATCCACACCGTGGACAAGGCCTATTCGGCCGAGGGCGGCATCGCCATCCTGCGCGGCAATCTGGCGCCACAGGGGGCCGTGGTCAAGCAGTCGGCCGTGGCGCCGGAGATGATGCGCCGCGAGGTCACGGCGCGCGTCTTCGACTCCGAGGAGGACGCCATGCACGCCATCCTCGACGGCAAGATCAAGGCCGGCGACGCCGTGGTCATCCGTTATGAGGGCCCGCGCGGCGGCCCGGGCATGCGCGAGATGCTCTCGCCCACCGCGGCCATCACCGGCATGGGCCTTGGCAAGGACGTGGCCCTGCTCACGGACGGCCGCTTCTCCGGCGGCACCAACGGCGCGGCCATCGGCCACATCTCGCCCGAGGCGGCGGACGGGGGCCCCATCGCGCTCGTGCGCGAGGGCGATGTCATCAGCATCGACATCCCGGGCCGCAAGCTCGAGCTTCTGGTGGACGAGGCGGAGCTTGCGCGACGCCGCGAAGAGCTCAGGCATCCTGAAAAGAAGAGCCCCTACCCGGTGCTCAGGCGCTACGCGGGCCTCGTGAGCTCGGCGGCCACGGGCGGCCGCTACAAGGAAATCTGAGCGCTGGCCTGGCCATGCAGGAGAGCGTGCGCTACCCGGCGCCGGGCTGCATAGTGGAATACCTGGAGGGCAATGCCGTCCAGATAGCCATGGTGATGGAGGAGGCCGGCGGCAAGCTGCGCCTCTTCCTGCCCAATCGCCGCGAGACCCGGCTCACCTCGGCGCGCGTGCTGCCGTGGCTCGGGCCGCTCCACGAGGGTACCACCGGCAAGGACGAGATGGCGCGCCTGCTCGAGGCCCACAAGGCCCGGCGCGAGCAACTGGCGAGCGCCGTGCCGGTGGGAGAGCTCTGGGAGCTCGCGCAGGGCGAGGTGGAGGCCGCGCCGGCGCGATGGTTTGCCGAGCTCATGGAGACGGCCCCGGGCCCGGACGAGGTGGCGGCCTACGGCCGCGCGCTCCTCGCCTGCAAGAGCCATTTCCGCTTCCAGCCGCCGGATTTCCAGGTCTATGACGCCGAAACGGTGGAGCGGCGGCTTGCCGAGCAAAAGGCCCGGGAGGAGCGCGAGGCACTCGTGGCCGGCGGCGCGGCCTTTTTGCGCCTGCTCTGGGAAGTGGCCAGCGGCCGCAAGGCGCTTTCGCCGCAGGGGGAAGGCGCGTATGCCGCCGAGGGCGTGCCGTGGCCCGCGCCGGAAGTGGCGGACCGGCTCAAGGCCCTTTTGCGGGCGCGCATGATCGACCCGGAGACGCAGGAGGACGACGCCCTGTGGCGCCTGCTCGCCAAGGGCCTGCCGGACGTGCCGCATTTGCCGCTCCAGTTGCTCATGGCCTGGGGCGAGCTTCCGCCGCACCACGATTTCTGGCTCGACCGCGCGGGCTATGACGCCGGCGACACGTGGTGGCAGCCCTTCGCCCCTGAGGTGGCGCAGCTCGCGGCCGGCGCCGGGCAGGAGCTCCCGGCCTGCGATCTCCCCTTCATCAGCATCGACAGCGCCAGCACGCGCGACGTGGACGACGCCTTTTATGTGGAGGAAAGGCCCGGCGGCTGGCACGTGACCGTGGCCCTCGCCTGCCCTGCGGCCTCGTGGCCCTTCGGCTCCGCGCTCGACAAGGCGGTGCTGCACCGCGCGACGAGCATCTACCTCCCCGAGGGCGACTGCCACATGCTGCCCGAGCGCCTGGGCACGGATGCGTGGTCGCTCCGGGCCGGGGAGGAACGGCCGGCCTTTTGTGTGCGCGCGGCCGTGGACAGCGACGGCACCGTGGGCGAATGCCGGTTCTTCGCGGCCCGGGCGCGCCTTGCGGCGAACCTCGCCTATCCCGACGCCCAGGCCGTGCTGGACGGCGTCGCGGAGGCGGACAATCCCGCCACGCCGCACGCCGCGCAACTGCGCATGGGCCTCGCCCTGGCCCGCGCCCGGCAGGCCGCGCGCATAGCCGCCGGCGCCGTGATCATGGAGCGGCCCGAGCCCCAGCTCGCCCTCGAGGGCGAGGGGTGGGACACCACGGTGCGCCTTTTTTGCCCCAAGCCCGCGGCGGACGCGCAGCTGCTCGTGCAGGAGCTCATGATCCTCGCAAGCGCGGCGCTTGCCGAGTGGGGCGCCGCCAACCATGTGCCCCTGTTGCACCGCACGCAGGATGTGGCCGTGCCGCGCGAATACGCGGGCATCTGGACGGAGCCTGCCGACATGGCCCGCATCCTGCGCGCGCTCATCCCCTCCACGCTGGAGGTCGCGCCCAGGCCGCACGCGGCCCTCGCGCTTTCGCGCTACGCGCCCGTGACCTCGCCGCTCAGGCGTTACCCGGACCTTGTCAACGAGGCCCAGGCCCTGCACATGCTCGCCACGGGCACGCCCCGCTGGGACGCGGAAGCCCTCGCCACCCTGCTCGACCAAGTCTCGCCCGCTCTCGAGGGCGCCTCGCAGGTGCAGCGCTTCCGGCCGAGATACTGGAAATTGCTCTATTTCCGCCAGCAGGGCGACAAGGTGTGGTGGCCGGCCGTCATCACCGAGGAAAACGAGGCCTTCGCCACCGTGACCCTGCCGGAACAGGGCCTCATCGTGCGCGGGCGGCGCAAGCTCTTTGACGAACGCGCGGCGCCGGGGATGCGCGTCATGGTGCGCCTCGGCAAGGTGCAGCCGCTCTACAACGAGATCCAGATTCTTGAGGTTGCCCCGGCGGACGAGGAGATGCCCGTCGCCTGAGCCGCCAGTCCACCCGCCCCCCTGAAGGAGGACGCCATGCTCGTCAAAGCCTGCTGGATACTGTTCGCCTATGTGCTCGGCTCCGTGCCCTGGGGCGTGGTCATCGCCAAGACCTTCTGCGGCATCGACCCGCGCAAGGACGGAAGCAAAAGCACCGGCGCCACCAATGTGTCGCGGCTTTGCGGCTTCGGCTACGGCGTGGCCACGCTCGCCTGCGACGTGCTCAAGGGCGCGGTGCCGGTGTGGGTCGCGCTCAGGTTCATCAGCCCCGCGCCGCACTTCGTGAGCCTCGTGGCCGTGGCCGCGGTGCTCGGGCATGTGTTTTCCTGCTTCATGCGCCTCAGGGGCGGCAAGGCCGTGGCCACGAGCATCGGCGTCTTTTTGCCGCTGGCCTTCTGGCCCCTGCTCGGCTCCTGCGCGCTGTGCATGCTCGTCATCTGGCGCAGCGGCTTCGTGTCCCTGGGCTCGCTCTCCCTGCTCGCGTCGCTCCCGGTGTTCCTCGCCTTCGCGGGCGCGTGGCAGTGGCTGCCCCTCTCCCTCTGCCTTTGCGTCATCGTGTTCGTGAAGCACCGGGAGAATATCGGCCGCCTGCGCGCGGGCACGGAAAAGCCCTGGCTCAAGGGCAAGGCCGGGCGCTGAGGGCACCGGGGGCTCCCCGCCGCTCGACAAAGGCGCGGCCGCGGGCTACAACTGCCCTGCCGCGCCAACCGCGCGTGAAGGAGCCCCCCATGACCGACACTTTCCCCGCCTGGCGCGGACGCCTCGAATATGTCTGCCTTGACTGCGGCGCCCGCTATCCCGCGGACGAACTGCTCTACACCTGCCCCCGCTGCGGTGGCGTTTTCCTTTTGCGGGATCTCGATTTCGACGAGCTGAAAAAACGCCCCGGCGCGGAATGGCGCGCCACCTTCGACGCCCGCGCCGCCACCCGCGTGACGGCCCTGCGCGGCATCTTCCGCTTTTATGAACTGCTCGCACCGGTGCTCGACGAGGAGGACATCGTCTACCTCGGCGAGGGCCAGACCCCGCTGGTGGACGCGGCCCCGCGCTTCCAGGCGGAGGTGGGCTGCAACTTCGCCTTCAAGAACGACGGCCAGAACCCCAGCGCCTCCTTCAAGGACCGCGGCATGGCCTGCGCCTTCAGCTACCTCAAGTGGCTCTGCCGGCGCCATGACTGGGACGAAGTGCTCACGGTCTGCGCCTCCACGGGCGACACCTCGGCCGCGGCCGCCCTCTACGCCGCCTATGTGGGGCCGCCGCTCACCTCGGTGGTGCTGCTCCCGCACGGGCGCGTCACCCCGCAGCAGCTTTCGCAGCCCCTCGGCAGCGGCGCCATCGTGCTGGAGCTCCCCGGCGTGTTCGACGACTGCATGAAGGTGGTGGAGATCCTCGCGGAGCATTACCGCGTGGCGCTCCTCAACTCCAAGAACAGCTGGCGCATCCTCGGGCAAGAGAGTTACGCCTGCGAGGTGGCGCAGCGCTACGGCTGGGACGTGTCCGGCCTCTGCCTTTTCGTGCCCGTGGGCAATGCGGGCAACATCACGGCCATCATGTCGGGCCTGCTCAAGCTGCGCGAGCTTGGTATCATCACGAGCCTCCCGCGCATCTTCGGCGTCCAGTCCGAACACGCCGACCCGGTGTGGCGCTATTACGCCGCGCCCGAGGCCGAGCGCGTCTGGAAGCCCGTGGATGTCCAGCCCAGCGTGGCGCAGGCGGCCATGATCGGCAATCCCGTGTCCTTCCCGCGGGTGCGCGCGCTGGCCACGCGCTATGCCGACGCCTTCGGCGCGGGCTCCGACCGCGCCTTCCAGGTGGTGCGCGTCACCGAGCAGGAAATCATGGACGCCATGATAGCGGCCAACCGGCATGGCCATATCGCCTGCACCCAGGGCGGCGAATGCCTCGCGGGCCTGCGCGTGGCGCTCGCCGAAGGGCTGGTGGGCAAGGACGAACGCGCGGTGCTCGATTCCACGGCGCACAGCCTCAAGTTCGCGGGCTTCCAGGACATGTATTTCAACAACGGCTTTCCGCCGGAATACGGCGTCACGCCCGACCCTGCGCTCGCCAACCGGCCCGAGCTTTTGCTTCAGCCCAGGGAGCGCGAGGGCCGCGATGTGGCCAGCTTCGCGCGCCTCGGCGCCGAGGCCGTGGCCAGGCGCCTCGGCCTGCGTCCGCGTGATTAAGGAGCAAACACCATGACCCTGCAAGAACTCTTCGCCGTTCCCGCGCCCGAGACGCGCATCCCCATGCCCTATGTCATCGCCGAGGCCGGCGTGAACCACGAGGGCAAAATGGACATCGCCAGGCGCCTCATCGACGAGGCCGCCGAGGGCGGCGCCAACGCCATCAAGTTCCAGACCTACAAGGCCGAGACACTCGCCTCGAAGGATTCCCCCGCCTACTGGGACACGAGCAAGGAGCCCACGCAGAGCCAGTACGAGCTCTTCAAGCGCCACGACTCCTTCTGGAAAAACGAGTTCCAGGCCCTGAAGAAGCACTGCGACGCGGCCGGCATCGCCTTCCTCTCCACGCCCTTTGACGTGGAGTCGGCGCGCTTCCTGAACGACCTCATGGACGTGTTCAAGATCTCCTCGTCCGACATCACCAACAAGCCCTTTATTGAAATCCTCTGCGGCTACGGCAAGCCCATCCTGCTCTCCACGGGCGCGGCGCACCTGCACGAGATCGCCGAGGCCGTGGAGTGGATAGAAGCCAAGGGCAACAAGCTCGCCCTGCTCCACTGCGTGCTCAACTACCCCACGGCGGACGAAAACGCGGCCCTCGGCATGATACCCGCGCTTCGGCGCATCTTCCCGGGCCATGCCATCGGCTATTCGGACCACACCCTGCCGAAGGACATGCACACCCTCGAGATCGCCACCCTGCTCGGCGCGCGCGTGCTGGAAAAGCATTTCAGCCACGACAAGACCCTGCCCGGCAACGACCACTACCACGCCATGGACAAGGACGACCTCAAGCTCTTTTTCCGGCGCATGCGCGCGACCCTCGCCAGCGTGGGCGAAATTGGCGTCAGGGCGCTCCCGCAGGAGGAGCCGGCGCGAAAGCACGCCCGCCGCTCGCTGGTGACGGCCCGGGCCGTCCCGGCCGGCCACGCGCTCACGCCCGCCGACCTCACGTGGAAGCGCCCGGCCCACGGCATTTCGCCGCGCTGCTATGACGAGGTTGTGGGCATGGCGGCGCGGCGCGACCTTGCCGAAGACACGGTGCTCCAGTGGACGGATCTGGAACGGCCCTGACGGCGGAGGCGCCCCCGCACAAGCCCGAAGCCCCACGCCCGGCCTTCGGCGAGCTCGTCCTCGGGGCCATGCCCCGCGGAGCCGACCCGGCGCGTGTGCTGGCCGTGGGCCCTTCCTGCTTTGCGGGCCGCGAGGAATTCTTCCCGGACTGGGAAACCGCCTTCACCTTCGCGCCCGAGCCGCTGGCCGAGCACGCCGTCGCGCGCGAGGCCGCGCGTGCCGCCCAGGCGCTGGCCGCGGACGCCCTCCCGCGCCTGGCCCAGTGGGTCTCGCCCCATGCCGGGGAGCTCCCGGCCGCCTATTGGCAGACCCTGCTCGCCCCCTGGGCCGTGGACGTGGCGCGGCAGGTCATCGAGCGCCATGTGCGCGCCCGGGCCATGGTTGCGGCCTGGGGCGGCCTTGAGCTCCATGTGGGGCTGCTGCCCGCGGACATGGCCTTCCAATTCCAGGACGAGCATGACTTCACCCTGCGCGGCGCCCTCGGCACGGACTTCAACCACTGGCTCTTCTCGCGCCTTCTGGAGGCGGACTGGCCCCCCGCGTGGAAGCGGCACTTCCCCGAGGCCGGGGAAAGCACGGCGCAAGCCCCTGCGGACAAGGCCCCGGACGGGGCGGCCGGGCCGGCCGAGCCGCTCCTGCGGCACTGGCTCAGGCGCACGCTGCGCTCGCTCCTGCTCGGGCTGCCCTTCCCGCGGCTCAAGGGCATGACCCTGCCGCAGGCCCTGCGTTTTTCGCTGGCCCTCCTGCATCCCTGCCACGGGCCGGACCACAGCCTCGATCTCGAAACGGCCTTCGGCGGCGCGGCGGGAAAAGACACGCCCCTTATCCCGCCGCTGCCGCTGGACCCGCTGCCCCTTTTTCAAGCCGCCTGCCCGGCGAGCCTGCGCGCGCTCAGGCACCCGGCCGCCCTCCCGCGCACCTCGCGGCCCCGGCTGCGCGTGGCCACCATCCTCGCCTATGAGGACGCGGCCTACCGTGAGCGGCTGGCGCGCTGGCGCGGGCGCGGCCACCGGCTCGCCTTCGCCCAGCACGGCGGCAACTACGGCATGGAGGCCGTGGCCTGCGAAACGGCCTTCGTGGAATACAGCCAGGATGTGTTCTTCACCTGGGGCTGGACGCGCCACGGCGAGGCGCGGGGCAACTTCGTGCCCTTACCCTCGCCGCAGCTCGCGCGGCTGGAAAACGCGTGGCACGGAGCGGCTGGGGAAGACCTGCTCTTCGTGGGCACGGAAATGGCGGCTTTCGCCTACAGGCTCGACTCCCACCCCACCCCCCTGCAACTGGTGGAATACCGCGAAGACAAGGAATGGTTCTTCGAGGCGCTGGGGCGCGAGCTGCAATCGCGCACCCTCTACCGGCCGTATTTTCCCCTGCCGGGCTCGCTCGAGGACGCGGCGTGGCTGTTGCCGCGCATGCCGAGGCTCAAGCTCTGCACCGGGCCGCTTCTGCCGCACCTGCTCGGCTGCCGGCTGCTCGTGCTGGACCATCACGGCACGTCGCTGCTGGAGGCCATGGCCGCCAACGTGCCCATGGTGCTCTACTGGAACCGCGCCCACTGGCCCCTCACCCCCGAGGGCGACGCCCTGCTGGACGAGCTCGCGGCCGCGGGCATCTGGTTCCCCACAGCGGAGGAAGCCGCCGTGCAGGCGCGGCGCGTCTGGCCGGCAGCCGCCTCGTGGTGGCAGAGCCCGGACATCCAGGCCGCGCGGCGGCGTTTCTGTGACGCGCAGGCCCGGCTTTCCCATGGCAAGGAAGTTCCCCTCTGGACGCAAACGCTGAAGGCGCTATGAACACCCTCTCCCGCCTGTGGCACAGGATGCGCGCGGCCCTCGGGCCGTCCCCGAAACTCCTTCCCCTGCTGGCGCTCGCGCTGGTTCTCGCCGCAGCCCCCGCATCTGCCCCGGCCCCGGCGCTCGCCGCCGCCAAGCCAAGCCCGGCCCCCAAGGCGGCGCCGGACGCGGCCCGGGATCTCACCGCCGCGCAGGCCGCGCTCGACAAGGGCGACTATGCCGCGGTCATCGGGCTGCTCTCGCCGCTCGCGGAAGCGGGCAATGCGGAGGCGCTTTACGTGCTCGGGCGGCTGCGCCTCGAGGGCAAGGGCGTGAAAAAGAACGAAGCACGCGCCGCCCAGCTCTTCAACCAGGCGGCGGAAAAGGGCGACATCAGCGCCCAGAACGCGTGGGCCACGGCGCTCGCCCGCGGCCAGGGCACGCGCCGCAATTATCTCGAGGCGGCGCGCTGGTTCCGCAAGGCCGCGGAGCAGGGGCTCGCCGAGGCGCAGTACAATCTCGGCTATCTCTACGCCCACGGCCGCGGCGTGAAGAAGGACGAGAACGCCGCCCTCGACTGGTACGGCCGCGCCGCCAACCAGGGCCTCGCCGACGCCCAGTATTCCCTCGGCTGGACCTACCTCAATGCCAAGGGCGACAACCAGAGCGACACCAAGGCCGCGCACTGGTTCGCCAAGGCCGCCGAGCAGGATCACCTGAAAGCGCAGAACAACCTCGCCTTCATGTACGCCGAGGGCCGAGGCTTCGCGCGGGACCCGGCCCGGGCCGTGCAGTGGTACACGCGCGCGGCCGAGCGCGGCTCGCCCGAGGCGCAATACAATCTCGGCTTCATGTACGAGCAGGGGCGCGGCGTGCCGCAGGACTACGCCAAGGCCGTGGAATGGTACCGCAAGGCCGCGGAGCAAAACGAGGCCGCCGCCCAGTTCAGCCTCGGGCTCATGTATGACCAGGGCACCGGCGTGGAGCGCAACCTCACCGAAGCGACCCGCTGGTACCGCCTCGCCGCGCGCAACGGCGACCCGGACGCCAAGGCAGTCCTCCGCGCGCAGAGCGCGGCGGCGGCGCCCGTGGTCAAGAGCGCGCCCAAGGGCAAGGAAAAGACGGCCCCACGCGCCAAGGAGGGCGGCAAGAGCCGCGATACCGGGAAGCCATAGCGGGGAATGGCCGGGTGAAAAGATCCCGGACACCCGGGCCCACCCTCTGCGCCCGCAAGACCGGCCTGCGGGTGGCGCCCCCGCGGGCGCCACTTCCGGCGCACTGCGGGGCGTCAAGCGATTTTCCGTTCATGCGGCGCATGGCCTGTTTTTTTCAAACTGGCTTTCACCCTTTCCGTTCCCGCGCGGCGCCTTTTTCCTGTTCGCGCCCGCATGTGCGCGCCATTGGCGGCACGCCATGCCGCCACGTCCCTCCAGGTTGCGGTATCTGGCTTTCTTTACTGGCGAGCCCGGTATCGCTGCACACCGCAGGGACAAAAGGGCGGCCACGAAAAAAGGCTCACGGAATTTCCGTGAGCCCTTAAATTAATCACTGGAGCCAGCTAAGAGACTTGAACTCTTGACCTGCTGATTACGAATCAGCTGCTCTACCAACTGAGCTAAGCTGGCGTGGCGTGAGCGTGTACCGGGCACTTGTGGCAAAAAACCGGCGCGCTGTCAAGTTTGCTCCCGCAGGCGGCGCAGCGCGGGGCCGGTTCAGGGGGTCACGGGCTTGCGGCTGCGCACCATGGGCTTGCCGAGGCGCAATTCCTCGGCGATGCGCATCACTTCCTCGGCGCGCGCCGCATCGCCGCGCAACAGCACCAGCACCACATAGAGCTTGCCCTCGCGCTGCATGCGCGTGCGCAGGCCGCGCCCCTCGAGGCGCTGGCGCAGGCTGTCCACGCTCTCCTCGTCGCGGAAGGCGCCCACCTGGAACACATAGTCCTGCATGGGGGTGGCAGGCGCGGCCACCGGCGCCACGGGCTGCGCCGTTGCCGCCTCGGGGGCCGCGGCTAAAGGAGCCGCGCCCGGCATGGGCGCCACAGGTTGCCCCGGGGAAGGCGTTGTCGCCTCTGCCGGCGCCTGGGCGACAGGGGCGGGGCTTTGCGCGGCCAGGCGCGGTGGCGCCGGCGGCGCTTCCGGCGCGCCGTCCTCATTGCGCAGGGCGCGGGCAAAGCGCAGTTCTTCCGGGGAGAGGATGCCCGGGCCTTCCTGCGGAGGGGCTGCAGGCGCGCCCTTCGGGCTGGCCGGCGGCACGTCCGCGGACGCTGTCCGGCCCGCTTCCAGAGAGGCGAGGCGCCGCTCGGCGCTCGCCGAGGCGCGCCCGGTCATGACGCCCCCCACATAGGCGAGCGCGATGGCCGCCACGCCCAGAAAGGCCAGCGCCAGGAGCGACGAAAAGCGCAGCCGCAAAAAGGGCGCCCTGCCGGAGCCTTGGGCCGCGCTTCGGCCAGCGCTTCGTGAAGAACTTGAGGGCATCCCCGTCTCGCGTGTTCCGCTAAAGGCTGCTCACAGGCCCGGGGCGCGTGAGCCCCGCTCCGGCAAGCCGAGAAATTGCGGGCCAAGCATAGCAGCCGCCGCCGGCGGCGTAAAGCGGGCGCCCCCGGGCTACGCCCCGGCTTGACAGCCTTCCCCCGGCCTCTGGTACACTTGCGCCAAACGCGCTTTGGGAGCCTGCCATGTTCGTCTTGTCCCGCGTCCTGCTGCCCCTGCTGATCCTCGCCCTCCTCCCTGCCCTGCCCCGCGCGGCGAGCGCCGCCGCCGAGCTCAGCATCGGCAACCAGACCCGGCAGGACATGCTCAATATCCGCTTCCGCACCGGGCCCAGGGTCTTCTTCCTGCGGCTCGACATGGCGCCCGGCCAGCGCGCCGAGGTGGAGAACCCCGGCGGCGTGGCCGACATGCGGGTGGACACGGGCCTCGAGCTCTGGGCCTTCCCCGCGGTGCCCGTGGGCGAGGCGCGGGGCATGACCTTTTGCGGCGACCACACGGCCTGCATGATCCTCGACCTCAAGGACGGCATCTCGCGCCATGTGAACGGCAAGGTGCAGGAGCTCGTGCCGCGGCCCGGCAGCCGCCCGGTGTGCGAGCTTTCGCAGTTCCGGCCGGGCATGACCATGAACGATGTCTGCTCCCTGCTGAGCATGGACGCCCCGCGCGACGACAACGACGCCATCCTCGAGGGTCTGGGCTTCGCCGGCCAGCTCTGGGCCGCGCGGCTCATCCCCGGGGCGGCGGAGCCGGAGCCCACCGATGCGGCGGCCATGGGCCACGAATATCTGGAGCATCTGGAATTGCGGCGCCCCTTGGAACAGGCCACGCTCGAGCGGTTGCTGGCCGTGCTCTACGGCCAGGGCATGACGCCGTGGCAGGCGGAATTTCCCGGGCTGGACATCAATTTTACCGAAATGCCCGACCTCACGGTGGAGCAGAAGCGCGAGCTGCTGGACCAGACCCTGCAGCGCTTCCTCAAGGCCGGCCGCGGCGAGGCCAGCTTCATGCTCGCCCCGGCGGCGGAGCTCCCCGCCCTGACCGAGGCCGACGCCCCGCGCTCGGACGTGCAGATCTTCACCATCACCCTCAGGCCCGACTCGGGCACCTTGCTCGTGGACCTCGCGGCCTACAGGGGGAGCAGCCCCCGCTGAGCCGCCTAGCGCCGCGCCCGCTTGGCCTCACGCATCCGGCGCAGCCAGTCATACCACGCCTCCATGCCGCTGCCGTCGCGCGCCGAGACCTCGAAGACGGCGAGGTCCCTGTTGAGGCGCGTGGCGTGGGCGCGGGCGCGCGCCGTGTCAAAGTCCACATGCGGCAGCAGGTCCATCTTGTTGAGCAGCATGGCTTTGGCCAGGTTGAAGAGCAGGGGGTATTTCTCCGGCTTGTCGTCGCCCTCGGCCACGCTGAGGATGGCCACCTTGGCGTCCTCGCCGCAGTCGAATTCCACCGGGCAGACGAGGTTACCCACATTCTCGATGAAGAGGATGTCAAGGCCCGCCAGGTCGAGCCGCTCCATGGCCGAGAGCACGAGGTTGCTGTTGAGGTGGCAGCCGCCCTCGGTGTTGATCTGCACGGCCTGGGCGCCGGTGGCGGCCACGCGGCGGGCGTCGTTGTCGGTCTGGAGGTCGCCCTCGATGACCGCCATGCGGAATTCGCCGCCAAGGTCGCGCAGGGTGCGCTCCAGAAGGGTCGTCTTGCCGGCGCCCGGCGAGCTGATGAGGTTGAGCGCGAGGATGCCGCGCGAAGCCAGTTCGCGGCGCACCTCGGCCGCCATCTTGTCGTTGGCTTCCAGAACATTGCGGACAACGGGGATCTGCATCACGCCCTCCCTGGGCTCCCATATGGGCTCGGCGGCTCGGCCGCCCGGTTCAACTGGCTTCCACCTCGCGCAGGAGAAGCTCCTTCCCCTGCTCCACCACATGCCCGGCCACCTCGCCGCAGCCGGGGCACGGCGTAAAGCGCGCCTCCTGCCCTTCGCCCCCGAACACCGTGCCGCAAAACACGCAGCGCAGCCGAAGCGGCAGGCAGACGAGCTCAAGTACCGCGCCCTCGTGCGCGGTGCCGCGCGTGAGCGCCTCGAAGCAGAGCTCGAGCGCTTCGGGCATGACGCCCGCGAGCGCGCCGTACTCCACGCGGACGCGCATGAGCCGCGTGCAGCCCTGGGCGGCCGCCGTCTCTTCGGCGAGCTCAAGCAGGCTCATGGCGACGGACATTTCGTGCATGCGCGAGGCTAGCCCATTCGCCGGGCCGCGTAAAGGCCGCGCGTAACAAATTCGTATCTTTCGTGCCACCGGCCCGCAGGCACACTCCCCGGGGAGGAGCCCGGGGCGGCAATCTTGCTATTTGGGGCGAATAATGTACATTTCTGCCATGCGACAGCCCCGATACCTCGGCGTCTACAGCGAGCGGCCCAATGCGGGCGCGGAGGCTCGCGGCAGATCCGGCCGCAGGCCGCGCTTCTTCGTCTGGGAGCTCTCCCCGGCCGACTACGCCATCCAGGAGCTGGACGGCGCGCTGGAGCCCAATTCCCGCGTGCGGCTCATCAGCGCCGGGCGCCTCCAGAGCGGCTACCAGCTCGAGCCGTCCATCCTCGTGGCGCCCATCACGCTGCCGGACATCGCCAATGCCGAGCGCGTGCCGGAAACGCCCGAGACCGCGGCGCCGCGCAAGGCGGCGGAGCTCAATGACGACACCCTGCGCGAGCTCGAGATCGCCCGCCGCGCCAAGCAGATAGAGAACGACCTGCGCGGCAGCTTCCGCAAGGCCATCCGCGGCCTTTCGCGCCCACGCGAGCGCGAGGCCGCCCTCGAGGCGCTGGCGCAGATCGCCGAGACCATCGACGGCATCGTGCCCGCGCACAAGCATATGTTCCGCGATTTCGGAGTCACCCTGCGCAAGAAGGATCTGCCCGAGATCGCCCTGCGCTGCGGGCTGCGCGTCCTGGAGCTCTCGCCCGACGACGACCACGGGCATTTCAACCTCGCGCGCATCCTCTGCGCGCTGGGCGTCTGGGACAAGGCGGCCGCCCACGTGGAACGGGCCATGCGCCTCGATGGCGCGGAGCCGGTGTACCCGCGCCTGCTCGCCCACATCCGCAAGGAGAGCCGGCGCCCGGGGCGCACCGCGGCGCCCGATAAACAGTAAGCGGCCCGAAACCTGCTCTGGCCATCCGCGGCGGCACGCCCGCGGAGAACGAGGAGCCTCACGGCATGAACAAGACCATTTTTTTCCTGATCCTGGCGGTCTGCATCCTGGGCATGGCGCTTATCCTGCTCAACCAGCGCCTCGGGCGCGCGCCCGAGCCCCGGCCCACGGCCCGCGCCGAGCAGAGCGTGGTGGCCGACGCCCCCATGACCGAGCCGGCCCCGGAATATCCCGTGCCCACGCCCTCGCGGGCGCCGAGCCCTGAGGAGGACGCGCCGCGTGCGCCCGCGGCCCTGCCGGAAGCCGTGGAGCGCGCGGCCGAAAGCGAGCGCGAGGCCGCCGCGGCCGCCGCCGCGGCTCTCGCCGTGGAGCAGAAGGAAGCGGACGCGGCCCTGCACGGTACCACCCCGGCGCCCACGCCCCCGGCCATGCCGACCCCGACCGCTGTTGCCCCGGCCCCGCAGGCGCAGCCCAAGGCTGCGGCCCCGGCTCCGAAGGAAACGGCACAACGCCCCGCCGCCGAGACAGCGCGCCAGCCCGCGCAGGAGCGCGCCACCGCTGCCGCCCCGGCCAAGAAGGCCCCCGCGCAAGAGAAGGCCACAGGCCCGCGCACCATCACGCGCTTTGTGGTCTTTGCCCGTGACAACGGGGCCACGGTGCGCCTCACGGGCAATGGCCCCCTGCGCTACAAAAGCATGAATCTCCAAAATCCCGACCGCGTGGTTCTCGACCTCGAGGGCGACTGGGAGGTCAAGGCCCCGGCCGTGCCCAAGAATCCGCTGGTGAGCGCCGTGCGCGTGGGCGACCTCGACGGGCGAACCCGCATCGTCATCGACCTCAAGGGCAAGCCGCGCACCGCCCGCGTCATCCCGGCCAAGACGGGCGACGGCGTGGACGTGCGCGTGGACCAGTAGCCGGCCTTAATACCTACCGAGTCCGCAACATAAAGGGGAGACGGGGCATTGCCCGCCTCCCCTTTCCATTTCCGGGCACAATCCTTCAATTTTTCAGCCAACGGCGCAGGAATTCGCCGGCGCTCTTGCCCTCGTCCACATGGCGCAAGAGCGCGCTCCCGAAGACCGCCGCATCCGGCCGCGCCTCGGGCGGTAGTGCCTCAAGCTGCTCCGGGCGGCTCAGGCCGAAGCCCAGGGCCAGCGGCAGCCTGCTCGCCCGGCGCGCGCGGCTCATGGTGGCGGCCACGCGCGGCGCCAGGGCCGCGCGCTCGCCCGTGACGCCCATGACCGACACCACATAGACATAGCCCTCGCCGTCGCCGGCGCAGGCCGCCATCTGCGCCTCGCTGGTGTTGGGCCCGACCAGCGGGATGAGCGCGATGCCGGATGCCGCCAGCACCGCGCGCACCGGCGCGGCCTCCTCATGCGGGAGGTCGGGAATGATGCAGCCCGAGATGCCCGCCCGGGCCGCGTCCCTGGCGAGGCGCTCGAGCCCGTAGCTCAGGAAGGGGTTGAGATAGCCCATGAGCACGAGGCCCGCGTCGCCCGAGCGCGGTTTGGCGCGGCCCTCGCGCCGGGCCGCCAGTTCTTCCAGCAGGCCGGAAAGGTGGAAACCCGCCTCGAGCACGCGCCGGGAGGCCTCCTCCACCACCGGGCCGTCGGCCACCGGGTCGGAGAAGGGCACGCCGATCTCGATGATGTCCGCGCCGCCCGCGTCCAGCTCGTCAAAGGCCGTCCAGAAGCGCTCCCTGTCCGGGAAATGGGCCGTGAGGAAGGGGATGAGCGCCGGGCGCCCCTTGGCGTTGGCCTCCCGTATCTTTGCTTCAAGCGTGTGCATGGTTGTTCTCCCGCGCGGCCAGGGCCGCCTCGATGATGTCCATATCCTTGTCTCCCCGGCCCGAAAGGTTGACCACCACGTGGTCGCCGGCCTTGAATTCCCCGGCATGCCCCAAAACCCACGCGAGCGCGTGGGAGGATTCCAGCGCGGGCAGGATGCCCTCGGCCCGGCAGAGCCGCCCGAGCGCGTCCAGCGCCTCGCCGTCGGTGACGATCTCGTAGCGGGCGCGGCCGGTCTCGCGCAAATAGGCGTGCTCCGGGCCCACGCCGGGATAGTCCAGCCCGGCGGAAATGGAGCCCGAGGGCTCGATCTGGCCGTCCTCGGTCTGGAGCAGGAGCGAGCGGCTGCCGTGGAGCACGCCCGGGCGCCCGAGATTGAGCGAGGCGCAGTTGAGGCAGCCCGGCTCGCCGCTGCCGCCGGCCTCCACGCCGATGATGGCGACCTCAGCATCTTCCACAAAGGGATGGAACATGCCGATGGCGTTGGAGCCGCCGCCCACGCAGGCCACCACGGCCGTGGGCAGGCGCCCGGTGAGCTCCAGCATGCGGGCGCGCGTCTCGCGGCCGATGACGCTCTGGAACTCGCGCACGAGCAGGGGGAAGGGATGCGGCCCCGCGGCCGTGCCGAAGCAGTAGTGCGTGTCCTCCTGCCGGGCGATCCACACCCTGAGCGCGGCGTTGATGGCGTCCTTGAGGGTGCGGCTGCCGCTCTCCACGGCGTGCACCTCGGCGCCCAAAAGCCGCATGCGGCGCACATTGGCCGACTGGCGCTCCACATCCTCGGCGCCCATGTAGACCGCGCACTCAAGGCCCAGGCGCGCGGCCGCCGCGGCCGTTGCCACGCCGTGCTGGCCGGCGCCGGTCTCGGCCACCAGGGCGCGCTTGCCCATGCGCTTGGCGAGCAGCGCCTGCCCCAGCGTATTGTTGATCTTGTGCGCGCCGGTGTGCAGCAGGTCCTCGCGCTTGAGCCAGAGGTCGAAGCCGAGCTCGCGGGAGAGCGTCGGGCAATGCGTCAGCGGCGTTTCGCGGCCGGCATAGTCGCTAAGCAGGGTGCCCAGTTCTTCCTGAAAGGCGGGCGTGGGCATGATGTCGCGCATGGCCGCTTCCACCTCCTGAAGCGGCGGCACGAGCAGCTCGGGCACGAAGCGGCCCCCGAATTCTCCAAAATAGCCGTTCCTCATATATGCTCTCCAGAGGCCCCGGAGGCGGCGGCCAGGGCGGCCGCCAGCAGTTCCGGGGATTTTTTGCCCGGCGCTTCCTCCACGCCGGAATTGAAGTCAAGGCCGTCGGGGCCGCAGGCCGCCACGGCGGACGCCACATTGAGGGGCGAGAGGCCGCCCGCAAGGAGCCAGGGACGGGGCGGACGCAAGCCCGCGAGGCGCCCCCAGTCCTGTGGCCGGCCGCTGCCCCCGCCCCCGCGCCCGGCCTCGAGCAGGAACCAGGCGCAGGCCGGGGCATGGGCCTCCATGTCGGCCATAAGCTCAGCGCGCGAGGCATAGCGCTCGGGCCAGAGGACGCGGATGACGCGGGAGGGCCCGATGCGCTCCGCCGAGGCGCGGTCCTGCCCGCCGTGAAGCTGGGCGTAATCCAGCCGGGCCTCTTCCATGATGGCGAGGATCTCCTCCGCCCCTTGCTCCACGAAAACGCCCACGCGCGCCATGCCGGCCGTGCCGATGGCGGCGGCCGCCTGCGGCGTGAGATGGCGCGGGCTCGCGGGGTGGAAGATGAAGCCGCAGAAGGCAGCACCCAGGCGCGCGGCCGCGTCCGCATCCCGCTGGCGTGTCAAGCCGCAGACCTTAATCCGCATGCGCCTCCTCCCCCCCGAGCAGCCGCCCGAGGGCCGCGCCGGGCTCGCCGCCGGCCATGAGCGCCGTGCCCACGAGGGCCGCGGCATAGCCCGCGTCCGCCGCCTGTCGGAGATGCGCGAAGCTGTCCATGCCGCTCGCCGCGATCCAGCTTTCGCCGGAAAGCGGCGGGTGCTCGCGAATGAGCGTGAGCGGCGCGTCCCTGTCCACCTTGAGGCTGTCGAGGTCGCGCGCATTGACCTGGATGATGCGGGCGCCGCTCTCGCGGGCGAGGGCGACATCTTCCGCGTCGAACACTTCCACCACCGCGGCCATGCCGTGGCCCTCGGCCCGCTCGCGCAGGGCGCGGAGCACCGCCGGCTTTGGGGTGAGGCGCACGATGAGCAGGAGGGCCGAAGCCGGGGTCGCGGCCGTGGCCTCCACCTGCAAGGGGTCGAAGATGAAGTCCTTGCGCAACAGGGGCAGCCGCTGTGGGCCGGCAGCTTCGAGCGCCCGGGCCGCGCGCCCGAGGAAGCCGAGCTCCCCGTGGAACCATTCCTCTTCCGTGAGCACGGACATGGCCGCTGCGCCGGCCCCGGCATATTGCCGCGCCACATCCTCGACCGTGAGGTGCTCGCAGATGATTCCCTTCGAGGGGGAGGCCCGCTTGTATTCCGCCACCACGTTGAGCGGCCCCTGTGCCGGCCGCGCGGTGAGGGCGGCGGCAAAGTCGGGCCGCGGGCCGGCCCAGGCGACGGGCAATGCGCCCGCATCGGCGGCGCGGCGCAGGGCCGAGAGCTCCGCCGCCTTGGCCGCGCGGAAGCGCTCAAGCCGCATGGAGCACCTCCCGGCCGGCGCCCGCGCGCACGGCCTCCTTGGCGCGGGCCATGGCCTCGCCAAGGTCGAGCCCGTCCTCCAGCAGGTAGACGGCGAGGCCCACGTTGAGGGCCACCATGTCGAGCATGGCTTCGGGCCCGCGCCCGGCCAGCAGCTCCCTGAGGATGGCCACGGCCTCCTCGCGGTTCTGCACGGCGAGGTCGCGCGGGCGGCAGGTGTGGGCGAGGCCGAAATCCGCCGGGTCGAGCTTCAGCGGACGCACTTCGCCCCCTCGCAGCAGGGCCACGGTGGCCGGCCCCATGGGCGTCACCTCGTCGTAGCCGCCGGCCCCGCAGACAACAGCCCCGCAGCGCAGCGGCGTCTGGCGCAGGGTCTGCGCCACCAGTTCCACCAGTTCGGGCCGGGCCACGCCCATGAGCAGGTGGCTCGGCCGGGCCGGGTTGATCATGGGCCCCAGGATGTTGAAAAGCGTGCGCACGCCGAGCTCGCGCCGCAGGGGCCCGATATTCTTGAAGGCCGGGTGGAAGCGCGGCGCGAAGAGAAAGGCGAAGTTGCGGCGCGCCACGGAGTCGGCCACGGCCGCCGGGTCGGCGTCGAGGTCCACGCCCAGGGCCTCCAGCGCGTCGGCGCTGCCGCAGGTGGAGGAGACCGCGCGGTTGCCGTGCTTCACCACCCGGTAGCCCATGCCCGCCAGGGTGAGCGAGGCGGCGGTGGAGCAGTTGAAGGAATGGCGCCCGTCGCCGCCCGTGCCCACCACGTCGATGCAGGTGCCCCCGATGCCCTCCACCGCAACGGCGCGGGCCAGCGCCGCGCGCGAGGCGTGGGCCAGCTCCAGCGCGCTCTCGCCCTTCATGCGCAGCCCCATGAGCAGGCCTCCGGCCTGCGCTGCCGTGAGCCGGCCATCCATGAGGGCGGCGAAGGCCGAGGCCGCCATGTCGGCCGTGAGGTCTTCGCGCGCGGCCAGGCGGTCGAGGATGGCCGCCATGTCGGGCGGCGCGGCCTTGGCGGCCTCCAGCGTGCCCGGGAAGTTGGCGAGCAGCCGGTCGCCGTCGGGCGTCAGCACGGATTCGGGATGGAACTGCACGCCCACCCAGGGCCGGTCGCGGTAGCGCAGGGCCATGACCTCGCCCTCGGGGCCACGCGCCGTCACCTCCAGGCGCTCGGCCGCATCACCGGCCACGCGTACCACGAGGGAGTGGTACCGCCCCACGGTGAGCGGGTTCGGCAGGCCCTCAAAAAGGCCCTTGCCGTCATGCACGATGTCCGACTGCTTGCCGTGCATGACTTCGGGCGCAAGGGTGATCTCGGCGCCGGCATGCAGCCCCAGCAACTGGTGCCCGAGGCACACGCCGAGCACGGGCACCGCTGGCTCGCGGGCCTCAAGGCGGCGCAGGAATTCCGGGCAGAGGCCCGCGTTTTCCGGGCGCCCGGGCCCGGGCGAGATGCAGACCATCTCCAGGCGCGGGTCGTTCGCCATGTCCAGCAGGGCCGGGTCGTCGTTGGCCATGACCACGGGCGCGCGCCCGAGGCCGTAAAAGGCCTGAACGAGGTTGTAGGTGAAGGAGTCATAATTATCGATGAGCAGGAACATGGTCATCCTCCCCGCAGGCGAGCGCGGCGCGCATGATGGCAGACTTGTTGAGCACTTCCTTCCACTCCAGTTCAGGGTCGGAATCGTGCACGATGCCGCCCCCGGCCTGCCAGAAGAGCTGCCCGTCCCGCTGCCACATGCAGCGGATGGCGATGCCCATGTCGAGATTGACCTGGGCCGCCGCCTCCTCGGGCGTGGCGGCGTCCTTGTCCGCGCCGCCAAGGCCGATCCAGCCGATGCAGCCCGCGTAGGGGCCGCGCGGCTCGCCTTCCAGCTCGCGGATGATCTCCATGGCGCGGCGCTTGGGCGCGCCCGACACCGTGCCCGCCGGGAAGGCCGCCGCGAGCACGTCCACGGCGTCCGGCTTGCGGTCTCCCGCGTCGCCGGAGCTGCCGGCGGCGGCGCCGAGAACGGCGGTCACGCGGCTCGTGAGGTGCATGACATGGGAGAAGCGCTCCACCTCCATGAAGCGCTCCACCGCAACGCTGCCCGGGCGCGCCATGCGGCCGAGGTCGTTGCGGCCGAGGTCCACCAGCATCACATGCTCGGCGCGCTCCTTGGGGTCGGCGAGCAGTTCTGCGGCCATGGCCTCGTCCTCGGCGTCGGTGCGTCCTCGGCGGCGCGTGCCCGCGATGGGCGAGAGCGTGAGCTTGCCCGCCTCGCAGCGCACCATGACCTCCGGGGAGGAGCCGAAGAGCGTGATCCCGGGAAAGCGCATGCAGAACATGTAAGGCGAGGCGTTGAGCCGGCGCAGGCGGCGGTAGCAGTCAAAGGCGTCCCCCGCGAATGGCGTGGAGAAACGGTTGGACGGCACCACCTGGATGGCCTCGCCCTGGCGCAAGAGCTCGCGGATGCGGCGCACCATGGCCTTGTAGCGTTCCCCGCCGGCCATGGCGCCCGCGCCCGGCTCGAGCGTGGGCGCGCAGCCCGGCGCGTCGCGGCCGGAAGTGGGCTCGCGGTGTTCGCCGAGACTGACCTCGCAGAGCCGGTGATAGAGATGGTCGAACAGGAGCACCGTGCCCGGGAGCGCCAGGGCGCCTTCCGCCTCCTCGGGGGGCAGCGCCGGGGCCAGCGCCGGCTGGAAGAGCCCGGCCATGCCGAAGCCGAAATAGCCGTACAGGGCGCGGGTGATGGGCGGCAGGTCCTGCACCTGGCCGTCCTTGCCCTCGGGCGGCAGGATGCGGATGCGGCCGATGAGCGCGCGCAATCCCTCCACAAAGGGCGTGCCCTCGAGGTCGCGCAGCGGAGCGAAGCGCTCGTCGCGCACATCCAGCGCGAGGCGCCCCTCCCGGCAGGAGGCGATAAGCGCCATGTCGCAGCCAAGCACGCTGTAACGCCCCCAGCGGCCGTCCACCTCGGCGCTTTCCAGCAGGATGCCTTCGCCAGCGCCCACCATGCCGAGCCAGAGGCTGATGGGCGTGTCCATGTCCGCCGGGAGCCAGCGCGCCCGCTGGCGGATCGTCACCATGCCTTTCTCTGTATCCATGTTCCTTCTCCGGCGCGTGCCGCGCCCGCAAAGGGGAATAAAAAAAGCGCCGCCCCCCGAAGGGAGGCGGCGCTGCCATGCACCGACTGGACCGCGAACGCCTATGCCCGCGCCACTCCCTTCGTCAAGAGAGAGCAACGCCACCAGAGACGGAACGAGGAATGGCTGCCGCAGGAAAGACCCGCAGCAACGCCGGCCGCCATAACGCCGCAAGCCGCCGCGGGCTGGGGGCCCCGGCAGGAAGAGCGGTATGTGGAGGCGGCAGGAAACATAAAGACCTCGTCCAGTTCGCGTTGAGAGCAGCCTAGACGCAAGCGGCGCCCATTGTCAAGCGTGGCGCGGGGGCACCGCACCCAAACACCGATATTCTCCCGGCACCCCTGCGAAAAACGGCCGGGACACAGGCCCCGGCCATTTTTCTCCGCCCCATCCGCGCAAGGCGCCGACACGCCGGCCCGCGCGAGGGCGGAAAGGCGCGACAGGGATCAGTCCTGCCACTCCTTGCCGTCGTAGCGGATGAGCTCGTTGAGGTTGCGGGCGCGCACCTGGGTGCAGGGCGCGGAAAGCGCGGCCTGACGCGTGGCGCCGCGGCATTCGAAGACACGCTCCTGGTAGCGGATGAAGCCCACATACTGGCCGTTGGCACCGGGCCGCATTTCCGTGCTCACGTTGTTGGTGTCCACCTCAAGATAGGTCGCCACGTATTCGCCGCCGACCTTCTTCACTTCCTTGTTGGCCTTGTTGGGCAACAGGGTGCGCTTGGACTGGTTGACGAGTTTCTGGCCCATCTTGTCCAGTTCGGCCTTGATCTGGGCTTCGGACTTGGCGCCCTTCCTGGCGGCGGTCTTCGCGGCCGCCTTGGCCGGCGCCTTCTTGGCCGGTGCCTTGGCGGCCTCGGCGGCGGGCGCGGGCTCGGCGGCAGGCGCCGCGGCCTCCCCGGCCGGGGCGGGCGTGACGGTCTCGCTTTCTTCGGAGCTCGTGAACCAGGCGCAGCCGCCGGCCATGAGGGAAAGGGCAACAACGAACACCAGTGCTTTTCGCATCAGCTACCTCGCGTCAGGATGGTTTGAACATAATCAAGGCCGGGCGGCATGCGCCGCCCGGCCGGAATCAGGGATGGTCGGTCAGCAGAGCCTAGTCGAAGGAAATCTCGACGCGGCGGTTCATGTAGCGGCCTTCCTCGGTATGGTTGTCATACTTGAAGGACTTGCCGCAGCCGATGGCCGTCATGCGGCTGGCCGGGATGCCCTGCTTCTCGAGGTAGTTCTTCACGGCATTGGCGCGGTTCTGGGAGAGAACCTTGTTGTAGGCGTCAGAGCCGATGTAGTCGGTCCAGCCCTTGAGCACCACATGCTTGTTGGGGTTGGCCTTGATGAGCACGGCGGCTTCGTTCAGGATGCCCTGGGCCTTGCTGTCGAGCGCATAGGAGTTGAAGGCGAAGTGCACGCCGCGCAGAACGATGACGTCCTCGTCCTGGCAGAAGACGGAGAGCACGAAGCGCTCAACGGCGGCGTCGCTGGTGGCGAGCTCTTCAGCGCGCACCACGATGCTGCCGGGGTTCAGGGCCGCCAGTTCCTTGATGGTGGCTTCGCCCTTGGCGTTGTCGGCAAGGGAGATGATGTGGATGGTGAGGTCGCGCTGGCTGGCGTAGAGCTGGCGGGCCACTTCGACCACGCTCTCGCCGCGGTTGTTGTCGCCGTCGGTCACGAGGATGATGGCGGACGGGGTCTGCATGCTGGAGACGAAGGGCTCATACTTGTGCAGGCCGTTGCCCATGCTGGTCATGCGGCCGAAAATCTGGAAGCCGCTCTTCAGCTTGTTGATGCCGGCGCTCATGGCAGCGCGATCCCAGGGGCCCTGAGGGATGATAACGCCGTCGGGCGTAACGGTGTGCAGGCCGCCATTATAGTCGAGGGCAGGAATGGCCGCGTTGACGCGCTGCAGCACGTCCTTGGCGACGACGATCTTGTCCTTCTTGAGCTGCTTGTTCTGCATCATCATGGAGCCGGAATAGTCCACGACGAAGTCGAAGCTGTTGATCTTCTTGTTGCAGGTCGGCGTGGCAGCGGCGGCTGCAACGGCGTACCCGAGCACAAGAACCGCCGCGAGGGCGAGAAGACGAAGCGATTTCATGATGCCTCCCAAAAACGGTTTGTGTGTCGGCCTCATTTCCTGTGCACCGACAGTTGTCACGGTTTGCCCGCCAGTATGAACCGGCTCGTCGCCCCGCTCGCCGGAACGCGGCAACAGGTTCTGCATACGCCCCTTTGGAAAAATCCGCAAGTCATATTCGGCCATTGCCCCAAAGAAGCGCCGGCTGGACACCGCCCCTCCCATGCGGCATACTTTTCGCCGTTTCTTCAAGGATGGCCCATGCCACAGCTGACCTTTTCCAAATGGAGCTCCGGGGGCAACACCACCCTCTTCCTGCACGATGCGGGCGCAAGCCCGCGCGAGCAGGCGGCATGGGCCCGCGCCGTGCTCGACCCCGAAGTGCTCGGCGCGGAACAGGCGGGCTCGGTCTCCCTGACCGGGCGCAGCCTGCGCATGGCCGGGGGCGAATTCTGCGTCAATGCGAGCCGGGCCTTCGGAGCGCTCATCGCGCTTTGCACGGCGCCGAAAGGCGGCGAGTGGCGGGGCGAGATCCGCGTTTCCGGCTGGGAGGGGCCGGTGGCGCTCACCGTCCGCGGGGCCGAACCGCGCTGGGAGGTGGCAGCCCGCCTTGAACTGCCCCCCTCCGCACGCCCGGAAGGCCATGCCGGTGGCAAACTGGTGCGTCTGCCCGGCATCAGCCATCTCCTGCTGCCGTTGGAGGAGGCCGCGGCCGCGCACGACCTGCCCGCCCGGGCGCGGTCAACGCTTTCCGCCGCCGGCCTGCTCGGCGAAGCCGCCGCCGGCGTCATCTGGTGGCAGCCAACGCCGGAGGGCGCCCGCATGGTGCCTGTGGTCCATGTGCGCGATGCCGGGACGCTCATGGCGGAACAGGCCTGCGGCTCAGGAGCGCTCGCCCTTGCGCTGGCACTGGCGGAAAGACGCGGGCTTGAGCACTGCCGGCTGCGCCAGCCCTCGGGCTCCGTGCTCGCGGTGCGCCTTGAGGACACCGATGGCCGCATCACGGCGGAAATCAGCGGCCCCGTGGCCTTGCTCGCGCGCGGGCACGTCTGGCTGGATGCGGCGGATGGCGCGCACTGAAGGCCGTCCCCTGCGCGAAGGCTTCACCACCGGCACCGCGGCCACGGCCGCGGCCCTGGCGGCCCTGAGCCTCCTTCTCCAGGGTTCGGCGCCGGCAAGCGTGCCCACCCCCCTCCCCCCCATTGAGGAAGTGCCCCGTGCGTGGCTCGACGTACCCGTCCGCGCCTGCGCCCCCGGCCCGGCGCCCGAGCTCGCGGGCCAACCCCAGCTCTGCCCCGCCGGCGCCCCCGCCGCGTACGCCCGCGTCCGCAAGGACGGCGGCGACGACCCGGACGCCACCAACGGCGCCCTCATCACGGCAAGCGTTTTTTTGCAGCCGGGGGCCCTCGCCCCGCATATCACTCTCGAAGGTGGCCCGGGCGTGGGCCGCGCCACGCTGCCCGGGCTGCCCGTGCCCGTGGGCGAGGCCGCCATCAATCCCGGGCCGCGGGCCCAGCTCCGCTTTGCCCTCACCCACGCCCTCGCGGAGCTGGACGGGGGGAGCCGGGCGCTCACGGTGGTCCTCAGCGTGCCCTGGGGCGAGGAACTGGCGCGGCACACGCTCAATCCGCGCCTCGGCATCAGGGGCGGCATTTCCATCCTCGGCACGCAGGGCACGGTGCGCCCCTACAGCCACGCGGCGTGGCGGGCCACCGTGGCGCAGGGGCTTTCCGTCGCGCGGGCCACGGGCTGCCGCACCGTCTGCCTTGCCACCGGGCGCCGGTCGGAAGCGCTGCTCATGCGCCGCTACCCGGAACTCCCGGAGCAGGCCTTCGTCCAGGCCGCGGATTTCGCGCGCTTTGCCCTTTCGGAGGCCGGCCGGCTCCCGCTGGAGCGCCTCGCCTGGGGCTGCTTTTTCGGCAAGCTTGCCAAGCTGGCCCAGGGGCTGGAATATACCCATGCGCGCGAGGCGCCGCTGGACATGGCGGCGCTGGCCGCCCTGTGCGCGGACGCCGGGGCCGCGTGCGCGCCGGAAGTGGCCCGCTGCGTCACGGCCGCGCACGCCCTGGAACTCTTGCTGACGGACCCGGCAGGCTCGGCGGCGCTCGCGGCCGTGGGCGCCCGGGCCGCGGCCACGGCGCGGCGCTTCGCCGGGCGCGCGGTCACGCTCCACCTTTTTCACACCGACGGCAGGGAGCTTTTGACGCTATGACACGCCCCTTCCCCCTCGGGCCCCAGAGCCGGCACGAAGCCACGCCTCCCGGCAGGAAGCCGGAGGGACGGCCCGCCGCCCCCCCGGTATCCGACGGCGACTGGCCGGCCAGCGGGCAGGCGCGCTCCTCGCTCTTTGTCTTCGTGCCCGCCACGTCGCGGCCCGAGCCCATCACGGTGCTCGGGCTGGATTGCACCGCGCAGGCGCTGGACGACGCCCTCACACCGTCCCAGCGACGCCTGCTGGACGATGCGGACGTGGTGTGCGCGCCCGCGCGCCTTCTCGAGCAGGTGCCGGAAGCCCCGGGCCGCACGCTGCGGCGCATCCCGCTCAGCCTGCCGCTGGAGCCCCTGCTGCAGCGCCTCGCCAACTTGCGCTCGGCCGGGGCGCAGGTGCTCGTGCTCTCGGGGGGCGACCCGCTCTTTTTCGGCATCGGGGCCACCATGGCGCGCCAGCTCGGGGCCGAGGCCGTGCGCGTCGTGCCGGCGGCGAGCTCCCTGCAGGCCGCCTGCGCGCGGCTGGCGCTCCCCTGGCACAAGGTCGCCTGCCTTTCGCTCCACGGCCGCGAGGACCTTGCGCCGCTCAATGCCGCGGCCGGGCGCGGCGCGCCGCTCTGCATCCTCACCGACGCGCGCATGACGCCGGATGTCATCGCCCGGCACCTCCTCGACCGCGGGGTGGACTGGTTCACGGCCCATGTTTTCGAGCGCATGGGCGCAGAAGACGAAAGCCGCCGCGCGCTCAGCCTCGCGGACGCGGCCCGCGGGAGCTTCGGGCCGGCCTGCGTGCTCATCCTCGAGCCTGCGGAGCCGGTGCGCCGGCCGCGCCTTGGCATCGACGACGCGGAACTGGCGACGGACGGCTGCTTCACGCGCAAGCCCGTGCGCGCGGCCGCGCTCTCGCTGCTCGGCATCGGCCCGCGCCATGTGGTGTGGGATATTGGCGCGGGTTCGGGCGCGGTGGCGCTTGAGGCCGCGGCCCTGGCCCACGAGGGCCGCGTCATCGCGGTGGAGCGCGACCCGGGGCGCGCCATCGGCATCCAGGAAAACCGGCGCCGCTTCGGCGCGGCCACGGTGGAGGTCTGCCTCGGACGCGCGCCTGGCTGCCTGCGCGACCTCCCCGAGCCGCAGCGCATCTTCATCGGCGGGGGTCTCTCCGGGGCGGACGGCGTGGCCGTGCTCGCCGCGGCCTGCGGGCGCCTCGCCCCGGGCGGCCGCCTCGTGGCCAGCTGCGTCCTTTTGGAGAGCGTGCAACTCTGCCGGGAAGAACTCCAAAAGTGGGGCTGGCCGCTGGAGATCGTGCAAATACAGGCGTCCGAGGCGCGCCCGCTGGGGAGGGACGCGCACCTCGCGGCGCTGAACCCCGTCTTTTTGCTGGCGGCGCGCAAACCGGGGGGCAGGGAAACGCAGGAGGCGAAGGAATGAGCGGAAAGGGTGGACAAAACCCCGCGCCCGGGCTCGTGAGCTTTGTGGGCGCGGGCCCCGGCGACCCCGAGCTTCTGACCATCAAGGGCCGCAACGCCATCGCCGAGGCCGACCTTGTGCTCTACGCGGGCTCGCTGGTGCCACCGGCCGTGGTGTCCTGCGCACGGGCGGACGCGGCCGTGGTGGACTCGGCGCCGCTCACCCTTGAGGAATGCCACGCCCGCGTGCGCGAGACAGCCCTTGCCGGGGGCCGCGTGGCGCGCGTCCACACGGGCGACCCGTCGCTCTACGGCGCCCTGCGCGAGCAGGCGGCCCTGATGGACGCCGACGGCATCCCGTGGCGCGTCATCCCGGGCGTGACCGCGGCCTGCGCGGCGGCGGCAGCCGCGGGCGTGAGCTTCAGCATCCCGGGCCAACGGCAAAGCCTCATCCTCTGCCGGGCGCAAGGGCGCACCCCGGTGCCGGAACGCGAGAGCCTCGCTGCCCTGGCCGCGCACGGGAGCGCCATGGCCGTCTACCTCTCGGCGCCGGCGGCACGGCGCATGGCCGGTGAACTGGGGCGGCAACTCCCCCCCGAAACGCCGGTCGTCTGCGCGCAGCGCGTGGGGTGGCCGGGCGAGCGCCTCGTGTGGACCTCCCTCGCGGAGCTCGCCGCGTGTGTGGAGGAAAACGGCTTTGACCGCCAGACCATCTTCCTTATCCTGCCCGGCGATGAGGGCGCCGGCGTGGAGCGCTCCCGCCTTTATGCGCCGGATTTCCGCCATGGCTGGAGGCGTTGACGCACTTCAAGTTTTCTGCACGCAGGAACGCAAAAACTCGTAACCAGGAATGCCCCGCCCTCACAGCCTTTTCATCATTTTTTGGCGTATCTGGGCGAGCGCCCGGGCCTTTCGTTCCTCCATCGCCTTTTGACATGGGGAAAAATAGTCTTCCCGTTTTTGACACAGGGAAAGACAGTCAAGGCCCTGCATGGGGTTGTCCGCGCCCCAGTCGATCAAATCCTGGCTCAGGACCTCGAAGCCCCCAGTGGTGGCGAGGTGCGCGAATATCCTGTCGGAACAAAAATTCCGCCCATAGGGATTTTGAAAATAAAAATTTCCCACCGGGGCGTCATAATAGTTTGAATGGTGAAACAATATCTTGCCGCCGGGCTTCAGGATGCGCCAGGCGTCATTGATGTAGGTGGCCACATCAATGAGATTGAAGTGCATCATGGAATCGTAGGAAAAGATGGCGGAATAGGCGGCGTCGGGCAAACCCTGAAAAGTATTTCCAGAAGTAAGAGAGAAGCTTATTTTTGAATTTCCGTTGAAACGCCGTTGGCAAAAGTCGATATTTTCCTGATTGACATCGACAAGGGTGATATGCCCCGCATCCTCCATATACTTGGGGACGTGGCGGCCGTGCCCGCACGCAAGTTCGACGATATTGTCTAGATCCAGTTCTTTAAAACGCCTTAAAAAGATACTATCTCCCCCCCCCCCCAGAAAAAGTCAACAGTTTTTTCCGCAAGCGAATAATAGGGATCCTGTTTCCAGTCGTCGGCGATGGCCTGTGAAATCTTGTTCAGCATGTTTTTCTCCTCATGCGCGAAGCGGGATACTGCCTGGACAGTTCGGCACTTAACGCACATTTATTGCCTGATGGGCGGCGCGTCGCCCCCGGCGGTGAGCAGGGTGCCGAGGTGGCGGCGGGCCAGCTCCAGCTCGTCGTTGGTCACCGAGGGCATGTCGGCCGGGCGGGTGCCCATGTCGTTGCCCTCCTCCACGATGACGAGCGCCGCGGCGAGCCGCCCCATGACGCAGAAAAAACGCGCCGGCTGCCAGCCCTGCGCCGTGACCCATTCCGCAGCCCGGGGCGAATAGAGAAAGTCCGCCTTGCCGGCGCGCACCACCGGGTGCGCCTCCTCATGGCCCTCCCGCGCCCAGGCGCGGAACCGGGGCAACAGGTCGGCGAAGGCGAGCAATTCCTTTTCCGTCACCGCGGGCTGCCCGGCATAGACATTGGCCTGCGCGGGCTCCGTCTTGGGGCTCTGGGCCTTCTTGCCGGCGCTGCGCGTACGGGCGGCTTTGGCCGCCCTGGCCTTGGGCGCGGGCGCGCGGCCGGCGGCCTCCATGGCGGCTTCCATCTGGGGCGTGGCGGCCGGGGCCGCGCAGGGCGCGAGCAGGAGCGTCACGGCCAAGGCAACGGCGAGCGCGCAGCCCAGTCCGGCGAGCCGCTGAAACGCCTGCGCCCCTGCGCGCAAAAAGGCACGTGCCGCCATGGTTCCCCGGGCCTCAGTAACGCACGGCGCTGATCTTGCCGAGCCTTTCCATATTGTGGAAGGACTCCACATAGCGGATGGTGCCGGTCTTGCCGCGCATGACCATGGAGTGCGTCACCGTGTGCCTGGCGCTGTAGCGCACGCCGTGCAGGAAATCGCCGCCCGAGATGCCCGTGGCCGCGAAGAAGCAGTCATCGCTGCGCACGAGGTCGTTCACCGTGAGCACTTCCCTAAGGTCGATGCCGGCCTCGGTGATGGCCTCCTTTTCCACATAGGACTGCGGGTCGAGCCGGGCCAGGATCTGGCCGCCCATGGCCTTGATGGCGCAGGCGGCCAGCACGCCTTCCGGGGTGCCGCCGGTGCCCATCATCATGTCCACTTCGGAGCGCGGGTCCACGGCCATGAGCGCGCCGGCCACGTCGCCGTCGGTATGGAGCTGGATGCGGGCGCCGACTTCCCGTATTTCCTCGATAAGGCGCTGGTGGCGCGGCTTGTCGAGCACGAAGACCACGAGGTCCTGCACGTTCTTGCCGAGCGCGCGGGCCACGTTGTTGCAGTTGTCGCGCACGGGCGCGTCAAGGTCGACCACGTCGCGGGCCTCGGCGGGCACCACGAGCTTCTGCATGTAGTAGCTCGGGCCCGGGTTGAACATGCTGCCCTCGGGCGCCACGGCCACCACCGAGATGGCGTTGGGCCGCCCATAGGCGAGGAGGTTGGTGCCCTCCACCGGGTCCACGGCCACGTCGAGGCGCGGGCCTTTGCCCTCGCCCACCTTTTCGCCGTTGTAGAGCATGGGGGCGTGGTCCTTCTCGCCCTCGCCGATGATGACCGTGCCGTCGATGTGCAGGCTCCCGAAGCTGACGCGCATGGCGTCCACGGCGGCGCCGTCCCCGGCCTCCTTGTTGCCGCGCCCGAGCCAGCGCGCCGAGGCGAGGGCCGCGGCTTCGGTGATGCGCACGATGTCCAGGGCCAGGTTGCGTTCCGGTGCTTCTGCCATGTGGGTCTCCTCGGCGTGGGGTGGCGCGGGCATGCGGGCGGATGCCGCCCGCTTCGCAAAGCATAGCCCACGGTGCCTCCCCCTTCAAGCAAAAAGCCGGGCGGCGCTCGCCCGGTGTGCGCCCCGCGGCCGCGTCAGGCTTGACAAAAGGCCGCGCCGGGGCAAAAAAGGAGGTTCCCCGTCGCGGCGGCCCCGCGCACCCCTCCAGCAGCCCATGCAGCAAAGGAAAGAAGCCATGAAAGTGTATTACGACAAGGATGCGGACTTAGGCGCCCTCAAGGACAAGACCGTGGCCATCATCGGCTACGGCAGCCAGGGCCACGCCCACGCGCAGAACCTGCGCGATTCCGGCGTCAAGGTGGTGATCGGCCAGCGCCCGGGCAGCCCCAACTACGACCTCGCCAAGGAGCACGGCTTCGAGCCCGTGTCCGCCGCCGAGGCCGCCAAGCAGGCCGACCTCATCATGGTGCTCGTGCCCGACGAGGTGCAGGCCAAGGTCTATGAGGAGGACATCAAGCCCAACCTCACCCCGGGCAAGGCGCTGCTCTTCGCGCACGGCTTCAACATCCATTTCGGCCAGATCCAGCCGCCCAAGGACGTGGACGTCTTCCTCATCGCGCCCAAGGGGCCCGGCCACCTCGTGCGCCGCACCTTCAGCGAGGGCGGCGGCGTGCCCTGCCTCGTCGCCATCGAGCAGGACGCCACGGGCAAGGCCCTCGAGACCGCGCTCGCCTATGCCAAGGGCATCGGCGGCACGCGCTCCGGCGTCATCGAGACCACCTTCCGCGAAGAGACCGAGACCGACCTCTTCGGCGAGCAGGCCGTGCTCTGCGGCGGCCTTTCCGCGCTCATCCAGGCCGGCTTCGAGACCCTGGTGGAGGCCGGCTACCAGCCGGAAATGGCGTATTTCGAGTGCCTGCACGAGATGAAGCTCATCGTGGACCTGCTCTACGAGGGCGGCCTCGCGCGCATGCGCTATTCCATCAGCAACACCGCCGAATACGGCGACTACGTCTCCGGGCCGCGCCTCATCAACCAGGCCGTCAGGGACGAGATGAAGCGCGTGCTCAAGGACATCCAGAGCGGCAAGTTCGCGCGCGACTTCATCCTCGAGGCCCGCGCCGGCTATCCCATGTTCCTCACCACGCGCAAGAACGAGTCCGAGAAGCAGATCGAGAAGGTCGGCAAGGAACTGCGCGGCATGATGACCTGGCTCAAGAAGGACGGCAAGAAGGATTAACTTCCGCCGTTCCAGCCACGTACAGACAAAAAGGGAGCCGCATGGCTCCCTTTTTTATTGGAAAATCGCCCTCCCGCGTCGCACGCCTCACGAGTCCCCGCACCTTGGCGGGCGTTGACTTGGCGTGAGGGGAAGCCTACACCGAAACTGTGGCCGGGATTGCATCTTTCCCGCGCCGGCATTGGCGGCGAAGCGCTTTCCGCCGCCGGCGCACGCGCAAACGGGCTTTTCCGCTGACCGCCTGAGCCTTCGGGAGCTTTGCCATGAAAGGATATTCCAAAAACCCGCGTGCCCGCCAATGGGTGGAGGAACTGCTGGCCCATGCGGACATCCGCCTTGACGGCGGCCGCCCCTTTGACATCCGCGTGCACGACGAGCGCCTCTTTGACCGCGTGGCCCAGGCCGGCACCCTTGGCGCCGGCGAGGCCTACATGGAAGGCTGGTGGGACTGCGAGGCGCTGGACCGCATGTTCGCCCGCGCCATCAGCGCCGGCCTCGAAACCAAGGTGAGCCGCAACCTCACCACGCTCGCGCTGGCCCTGCGCCACACCCTCTTCAACATGCAGTCCCGCCGGCGCGCGCCCATGGTCGCCCGGCGGCACTACGACTTCGGCAACGAGCTCTTTGAGGCCATGCTGGGCCCAAGCATGAACTATTCCTGCGCGTGGTGGTCGGGCCTTGAGGAGGTCCGGTGCAAGAAGCGCGCCCGCGCCACGTCCCGGGCCGGGAGCCCGGCTGCCGGGCCTGACGTGAGCCCCGATATGCTCCCCGCCTGCTATCCTGAGCAGCCGGGGGCGCTGCTCGAAGCCGCGCAAAACGCCAAGATGGAGCTCATCTGCCAAAAGCTCCAGCTTGCACCGGGCATGGAGGTGCTGGACATCGGCTGCGGCTGGGGGAGCCTCGCGCGCTACATGGCCCGCGAGTACGGCTGCCATGTCACGGGCATCTCCATCTCCCGGAACCAGATAGAATGGGCGAAGCGGCGGGAGCTTGCGCCGGACGGCCCCGTCACCCCGGGGCGCCTCACTTGGATCCTGGGCGACTACCGCGAGTTGCGCGGCGAATTTGACCGCATCGTGTCGGTCGGCATGTTCGAGCATGTGGGCCGCAAGAACTACCGGCGCTATTTCCGCACCGCCCGGGGGCTGCTCAAGGCGGACGGGCTCTTCCTGCTGCATACCATCGGCTCGATTTCGCAGCGGGCCGGCTGCGACCCCTGGATCTCGCGCTACATTTTCCCCAACGGCCAGCTCCCCACGCTGGACGCCATCGTCCGGGCCTGCCACGGGCTCTTCGTGCTCGAGGATTGCCACAATCTTGGCGCGGACTATGACCCCACGCTCATGGCTTGGCACGAACGGTTCGAGGAGGGGCTCAGCGCCGGCGCCTTCGACCTCACGGAGGCCGAGGCGCGCATGTTCCGCTATTACCTGCTCACCTGCGCGGCCGCCTTCCGCTGCCGCGACATAGAGCTCTGGCAGATCATCCTCAGCCCCGGCGGCGTGGCGGCCGGCTACGACGGGGTGCGCTGAGGCGCACGGAACGGCGGCCGCCTCGCTCCTGCCACCTGACGCCCCCGGCATTCACCGCCGCGCGGACGCCGGCTCCGCCTTGTCCGGGGCCGCGTCCGCAGGGCCGCGCGGGGGGCCGCTGTCGGCGATCTCCACCAGATAGACCGAGAGCACGATAAGGACGACGGCCACGCCCTGCTCCCAGCTGAACCTGTCCTGCCCGAGGGCGTAGCTCGCCGCCATGGAGACGATGAGGATCACATAGCCGTAGATAGCCACCACCGTCGACGGCAGGTCCCTGATGCCCACGGCCACCAGCAAGTAGCTCACCGTGGAGGGGAAGACCAGCACGAAGAGCAGCACCAGCATGGGGAGCGAAAGCAGGCCCTGCGTGAGCACCGGCGCGTCCAGGCCGTGGACGGCCACGCCCGCGCCGGCCGCGATGGCGCCGCCGAGGAAGATCCACTTGTTGAAGGTGATGTTGTCCACCCGCCTGAGCAGGCCCTTGGAAGCCACGAGGTAGATGGAATAAAAGATGGCGCCCCCGAGCCCGCAGAGATTGCCGAAGAGCGGGTCCGTCGCCACGGCGTCGCTCTTCTGGGTGAGGATGCAGACGAGGCAGCCGGCCATGCCCAGGGCGATGCCGAGCACCTTGCTTTTCGTGATGGGCCGGTGCAAAAACCAGGCCGCCATGAGGAGCACCCACACCGGCTCCGTGCAGATGATGAGCGAGGACGACACGGGCGTGCTGTAGGTGAGCGCGAGCAAAAGCCCGAGCATGTAGCCGTACACAAGGACCATGCCCATAAAGAGCAGGGCCAGCCTGTCTTTCCAGCTGACGTTCGCCGGCTTTTTGGTGATCAGGCCGATGAGCCAGAAGGAGGCGCCCGCGAAGGCGAGACGCAGAAAGACCCCGCTCACCGCGTCCATCCACACGGGCTGGAGGTAGCGCAAGGCGTTCTGGTTGAGGCCGGAGCAGATCTTGGAAAAGGCCATCGCCAGATTGCCCGTGACCTTTTTGCTCATGCCTCTTGCTCCCCAGTGCGTTATGAACGCGGCGGCGCCCTCTTGCGCCCGCGCAAGCAGCCGGCCAGGACGGGCTTTCCGGCGGGCGGCTGTCGCTCCCTCCCCTACCTGATCTCCTTGAGCGTGCGCGCGGGCACGCCGCCGGCCACGGTGCCGGGCGCCACGTCGGAGCGCACCACCGCCCCGGCGGCCACCACGGCGCCGGCGCCGATGCGCACGCCGGGCAAAAGGATGGCGCCCGAGCCGATCCAGACATCGTCCTCCACCACGATGGGCGCGAGCTCGTGGGTGAGCCGGTCTTCCTTGCGCAGCCCGTGGTTGATGGTCGCCATGAGCACATTGTGGCCCACGAAGACGCCGTCGCCCAGGGTGATGCCGCCCTGGTCCTGGAAGCAGCAGCAGGCGTTGATGAACACGCGCTTGCCGATGCGGATGTTCTTGCCGAAATCCGAATAAAAGGGCGGGAACATGCGGAAACTCTCGTCAAGGGGCTGGCCGGTGAGCCGCGCCATGAGCACGCGGACCTCGGCCATGGGCCGGTAGCCGTTGTTGAGGTCGCCGGTGATGCGGCGCGCCTCGTCCGAATAGTGCTCCATGCACGCATAGGCTTCGGTGCCGGCCACAAGATCCTTGCCGGCGGCAAGGTGGGCGAGCAGTTCCTGCAGATCCATCATGGTGTGGGTCCTCCTTCTCGTGTGACGCGCCAGCAGGCCACGCCGTGGGCGCCTTCGCTCCGCATGGGGGGCGCCATCTCGGCGCAGCGGGGCAAGGCCTCGGCGCAGCGGGGTTGAAAGGGGCAGCCGGGGGGCATATCCGCCAGGGCGGGCACCGTGCCCGGGATGGTGGGCAGCCGCTCCGCCCCCAGGGAGGCGCGGCCCGGCGCCGCCGCCATGAGCCCGCGGGTATAGGGATGCAGCGGCCGGGCGAAGAGCTCGCGCGCGGGCGCGCGCTCCACCAGCATGCCGGCATACATGACGCCCACGGTGTCCGCCATGTCGGCCACCACGCCGAGGTCGTGGGTGATGAGCAAGACCGCCATGCCGCGCTCGCGGCTGCGGCTGCGGATGAGGCGCAGGATCTGCCCCTGGATGGTGGCGTCAAGCGCGGTGGTGGGCTCGTCGGCCAGCAAAAGCTCGGGCCCGCAGGCGAGCGCCATGGCGATCATCACGCGCTGGCGCATGCCGCCGGAAAGCTGGTGCGGATAGTCGTCATAGCGGCTTTCCGGCGCCGGGATGCCCACCTCGGTGAACAGGCGCACCACGCAGCGCCTCGCCTCGGCGCGGCCCATGCCGAGGTGCAGCCGCAAAGGCTCGGCCGTCTGCGCGCCCACGCGGAGCACGGGATTGAGCGAGGTCATGGGCTCCTGGAAGATCATGCCCACGCGCCGCCCGCGGATGCCGCGCAGGGCGCGCTCCGAAAGGGTGAGCAGGTCTTCGCCGTCCAGCAGCACGCGCCCGCCGAGCACCGCCGCCTCGGGCGTGAGCCTGAGCACCGAACGCGCGGCGAGGCTCTTGCCGCAGCCGGATTCGCCCACGAGGCAGGTGATGCCGCCGGCCGCCACCTCGAGGTCGATGCCGCGCACGGCCGGGAGCAGCCGCCCCTCAGAGAGAAAGTGGACCGAAAGGCCGTCCATCCGCAGGAGGGGCTGGAGCTGGGGGGCGCCGGCGGCAACCGCGCCGGGCGAGGCCCCCGCGGCCTCAGCGCCTGACCTGGGCATTGCGGTAGTTGGCATAGGCCTCGCGCATGGCGAGGTAAGGGTCCACCGCGATGGTCTTCAGGTCCTCATAGGTGGGCAGCACGTCGCCAAGGTCATTGAAGCGGAAGCCCACCTCCGCGCCGGTGGAAAGCTCCCATGGCCGCACATAGAAGAGCGGGTCGGTGAAATAGTCGCCGATGCGGCCGATGGTGTCGCGCAGCGAGCTCGGGCCGATGAAGGGCCAGACCACATAGAAGCCCTGGCCGAAGCCCCAGCGCCCGAGGGTCTGGCCGAAATCCTCGCCCGAGGGGTCCACGGGCACGATGGTCTTCTTGTTCTTGGCCACATTGGCGAATCCCGCGCTCGACATGGTGTTCATCATGAAGCGGCCGAACTCCACCCCGGCCTCGAAAAAGCGGAACTGGAGCAGGTTGTTGATGAAGCGCGTGGGGAAAAGCAGGTTGTGGAAGAAGTTGCTCAGGCCGCTCCTGAAGCACTCGGGCACGAGCCACGTCCAGCCCGTATAGGCGGGCTTGGCGATATACATGAAGAAGATGTCGTTGAAATGGAACCAGAAGCGGTTCCACGGCTCGATGGGGTCGGCGATGCTCGCCACCGGCTCGTCGTCGTAGTCGTCGAGATTGTCCGCTGCCTGCGCGTCCGCGTCGGGGTGCACGGTGATGGCGCCCCCGGGCAGCGCCGCGCCGCCGGCATAGACCACGGAGGGCGCGAAGGGGCCCACGCCCGCCGCGGTGGAGGTCCGCGCAAGGCGCGGGGCCAGCGCCGCGGCCTGGGCCGTGGGGCCGGCCGCGCTTTCGGAAGCCCCCGCCGGCACGAACACGGGGCGGATGCCTGCCTCGGGCGCCGTGGCGGAGGCCGGCGCATTGCCCATGCTGACGCCGCCCTCGCCGTCCGCCCACGCGGCGGGCGCGAAGCACAGGCAGAGCGCGCACAGGACGAGCGCCGCCAGCGCGGGCCGGGCAGGCAGCGGCCGGCAAAGGCCGCGGGGGCTAGTGCTGCGCGCGCACTTCATTGGCTTTTTCCATTACCCGCGCGATGAGCTGGTCGGGCGTGGCGCTGTTGAGGATGTCCTGAAACTGGGTGCGGTAGTTCTTCACGAGGCTGATGTTCTCGATGATGACATCATACACCCGCCACGAGCCGTCCTTGGGCAGCATGCGGTAATTCACCGGGGTCTTCTTGCCGTCCTTCATGGTGACGACGGTGCGCACCTCCACCCGTTTGCCGTCCTGCGAGGCCGTCTCGCCGGTATAGGCCACCTGCTCGCCGTTGTAGCCCGTGATCTTGTTGAGGTAGGTGTTGAGCAGAAGGTCGGCGAAGGCCTCACTGAAGCGCTTTTTCTGCTCCGGCGTGAAGGAGCGCCAGCGGGGGCCCACGGTGCGCGAGGAAAATTCGCCGAAATCAAAGGCGTGGTAGACCTCGTCCTCGATGCGCTGGCGCAGGGGGCCGCGCGTGGCCGGGTTCACCCAGTCCGGGTTCTTGATCTCCTCCATGACGCGGGTGATGGCCGTCTCCAGCGTCTGGCGCGGCCCGGGGTCGGCCGCGAGGGCGTGCCCCGCCGCGAGGAGCGCCGCCAGCAAAAACGCCGCCAGCAGGGGGAAGGCCGGCGCAAGACGGCGCCGCCACGGGAAGGCCAGTCTCATTTCACACCTCCGAAGGCGTATTTGCTGATGAGCGACTCGAGGTCCATGGGCGATTCCGTCTCGGTGATGGTGCCGCCGGGCTCGAGCATGGTCTCCGAACCGCCGCGCGACAGGCTGACATACTTGTCGCCGATGAGGCCGCTCGTCTTGATGGAGGCCATGCTGTCGTCGGAGAGCTGAAGGTCGTGGTCGAGCATGAGCTCCACGATGGCCTGGCTGTGCATGGGGTCCGGGTCGAGGCGGATGCTCACCACCCGGCCCACGGGCACGCCCGCGAGCTCCACGTCCGCGCCGGCGCGCAGGCCCGAGGCCGAGTCAAAGCGCGCGGAAAGCTCAAAGCCCTTGTGCGAGAAAAGCTCCATGCGGCCGAGCTTGATGGCGAGCCAGGCCACGCAGAGCAGGCCCAGGATGACGAAGACGCCCACTGCGGTTTCACGAAAGCTGTTCATGCGGCGCAGGTTCTCCATGGAGGACGGAAAGGCTCGGAACGCTCCATGCTAGCGGGCGCCCGGGCGGGTGTCAATGCGCCCCGGCTCACGAACGCAGCCATTTCTCGAGCGCGGCGCGCACTTCCGGGTTCGGCGGCTGTTGAAGCGCGAGCTCCTCGGGGCCGGCTTCGCGGTTCAGGAACTGGCGCAGATACGGGTCGCCGCTCTTCTCCAGCTCGGCGAGGCTGCCGGCGAACACGGCCGCGCCGTCGCGCAGCACGAGCACATAGTCCGCGATGCGCTTGAGGCTGGCGAGGTCATGGCTCACCACCACGAGGGTCATCTCCGCGTATTCCGCGTGCAGGGAGAGGAGGAGGTCGTCCATGCGCACGGCGGTGATGGGGTCGAGGCCGGAGGTGGGCTCGTCGCAGAGCAGCACGCGCGGCTCGGCGATGATGGCCCGCGCGAGGCCCGCGCGCTTGCGCATGCCGCCGGAAAGCTGGTTCGGGTAATAGTCGGCGAAACTGTCGAGCCCCACCATGGCGAGCACGCGCAGGGCCGCCTCGCGCAACAGGCGCTTCGGGAGGCGCAGGTGCTCGCTGAGCGGGAGCGCCACGTTCTGCGCCAGGGTGAGCGCGCCCAGAAGCGCGCCGTCCTGGAAGAGCACGCCCATGCGCCGGCGCACCCGGCGGAAGGCCCGGCGGTCGAGCCTGAAGAGGTCATGCCCGCCGATGAGGATCTCGCCCGCGATGGGCCTGGAGAGGCCGATGATGTGGCGCAACAGCGTGGACTTGCCGCAGCCCGAGCCGCCGAGGATCACCGACACCTTGCCGGCGGGGAGCGTCGCGTTGATGTCCTTCAATACGGCCGTGGCGCCGTAGCCCACGGTGAGGTCGTGAAACTCGATGTCCCAGGCGTCCATAGCTTGCGGCTCCGTTGCGCCCTAGAGCAAAAAGGAGGTCAACACATAGTCGGCCGCGAGGATGAGCACGCAGGAAATGACCACCGCCGAGGTGGTGGCGTTGCCCACGGCCTCGGGGCCCACGCTGTCGCGGCGCAGGTGCGCGCAGTAGCCCTGGTGGCAGCACACCGTGGAGACCAGAAGCCCGAACACGAGGGCCTTGATGAAGCCGCCCGACACGTCGCTCATGGTCACGGCGTGGGCGATCTTGTAAAAATAGACGCCCTCGTTGATGCCGAGCATGCACACGCCCGTGAGATAGCCGCCCACGATGCCGATGACATCGAAGATGGCCGTGAGCAGCGGGAAGGAGATGAGCGAGGCCAGGATGCGCGGGCTCACGAGATAGCCCATGGAATTGATGTCCATCACGTCCAGCGCGTCCACCTGGTCGGTGATGCGCATGACGCCGATCTCCGCGGCCATGGCCGAGCCGGCGCGGCCCGTGAGCATGATGGCCGTGAGCACGGGCCCGAGCTCGCGGATGAGCGTGAGCGACACGGCGGAGCCGAGCAGCCCCACGGAGCCGAACTGCACGAGGGTGTAATAGCCCTGCAGGCCCAGCACCATGCCGCAGAAGATGCCGATGAGCAGGATGACGAAGAGCGACTGGTAGCCGATGACGTAGAGCTGGCGCACCGTGCGCGGGAGGATGCGGATGGTGGCGAACATCTGCCAGAGCCCGGCCGCCATGAAGATGGCCATGCCGCCCACGGCGTCCACGCCGCGAAGCGTGGCCGCGCCCACGGCGCGCGCGAGCCGCGGGAAGCCGGCCAGGGGGCCCTTCTCTGTGCGTTCCTGCATCATGGCGCGCTCCTGCGGCGGCTCTTGCCGCCCGTTTTTTCCATCGCCGGCTTCTTTTCGAGCTGGATGGGCCGGCCGAGCCCCATGCCGGAAAGCTGCCCGCGCACCCGCTGCGCGTCCTGGGCTGTGCCGCGCAGGGAAACGAGCACGAGGCGCACCTTGCCGCTCTGGCGCACGCTCGCGCGCAGGCCCGCTGCCGCGAGGCGCCCGCGCAGGCGCTCCGCATCCACGGGGCCCTTGAAGGCCGCGGCCTGGAAGAGATAATCGAAACGCGGCTCCGCCGGCTGGCGCGGGGCCTCCGCCTTGCGGGCTTGCGCGGGCGCCGTGGCTTGCGTTGCCGGCTTTTGTGCCGCCTGCCCCGGCATCATGGGCGCGGGGCGCCCGGCCTGTGCCCCTTCGGGGCTGATGCCCCAGGCGGCGAGGCTTTCGCCCTGCGGGCGGTTGAAAGGATAGGCGGAAGCGCCGCTTCCCGTTTCGGCTGCCGCCGGGGCTGCCGAAGCCACGGCCGCGCCTTGCGGCGGAGTCTCGCGCGGCGCCTCCGGCGCGCCCTGCGGGCCTTGCGTGCTGGCCACGGCACCCTCGGGCGCGGCAGGCGTGCCCTCATGGGCGGCACCGGCACTTTCGAGCAGCACTTCTTCCCCGGGGAGCGGCGCGTTGCGCGGCGCGTCCCCGCCTTTCGCCGGCGCGCCGGGCCTGAGCAGCCCGGCCACGCTTTCCACGCCGCGCTCGGGGTGTTCGCCGCGGCCCACGAGATAGCCCATGAAAAAGGCCCAGCCCACGGCGGTCACCAGCGCAAGGCCGAGGGCCGCGGCCGCGGCCCCGGAAAGGTCGAGCGTCCTGCGGCGGACGCTCCCCCGGCCTCCCTGCGCGGGCGCATCCGCGCCCCGGAGCAGGTTTTTCTGGAAGATCTTGCGCAGGGGAAGGGCCATGCCGTCCGCCGCTACATGTCAGTCGGCGCGCTCACGCCCAGGAGGGCGAGGCCGTTGCCCAAGGTCTGTTGTATGGCGCGCAACAGGGCGATCCTTGCCGCGGCGCGGGGGCGGTCATCGGGGAGCAGGATCTGGTGCTTCGCGTAATAGCCGTGGAGCAGCCCGGCGAGCTCCATGAGGTAGCGGCTCAGGTGCTGCGGCGCCAGGTGTTCCGCCGCCTGGGCGACGGTGTCCTCAAAAGCGGCGATCTTGCGGAGCAGGGCCAGGTCTTCCGGCGTGTCGAGCGGGGCGAGCGCCGCCTCATCCATGCGCTCCGGGACGCTGTACCCCTTGTCGGCTGCGCGCTTGAGCAGCGAGTTGATGCGCGCATGCGCGTACTGCACATAGTAGACCGGGTTGTCGAGATTGCGCTGCTTGGCGAGCTCAAGGTCGAAATCCAGCGGGCTGTCGCTCTTGCGCGAGAGAAAGAGGAAGCGCGCCGCGTCGGGCCCCACTTCGTCCAGCACTTCCCTCAGGGTCACGAATTCGCCCGCGCGCGTGGACATGCTCACGAGCTTGCCGTCCCTGAGCAGGTTGACAAGCTGGATGAGCACCACGTCGAAGCTCGCCTCGGGCTCGCCCATGGCGGCCACGGCCGCGCGCATGCGCGGGATGTAGCCGTGATGGTCCGCGCCCCACACGTCCACCAGCCACTGGTAGCCGCGGCTGTACTTGTCGTGATGGTAGGCGATGTCCGAGGCGAAATAGGTGAGGCTCCCGTCGGACTTGCGCAGCACCCGGTCCTTGTCGTCCCCGAGGCGCGTGGTCGCGAACCACAGGGCCCCGTCCTTCTCATAGGTGTAGCCGGCCTCTTTCAGGGCCGCGAAGGCCGCGTCCACGGCGCTCTTGTCCACGAGGCTTTTTTCGGAGAAATAGTCCCCCTCCCCGAACTCCACGCGGAAGTCCGCGAGGTCCTCCTTGATGCCGGCGAGGAGCCGCTCCACGGCGTAGGCGCCGCAGCGGGCGCGGGCCTCGTCCTCCGGGGCATCGGCGAGCTCCGGCTCCTTCCTGAGCAATTCGGCCGCGAGCTCGCGGATATAGTCCCCCCGGTACCAGTCCTCCGGGAAGGTGACGGGCCTCTCCGCGAGCTCCTGCAGCCTGAGCCACACCGAAAGGCCGAGCAGGCGCATCTGCCGGCCCGCGTCGTTGAGGTAGTATTCCCTCCCCACGTCGTGCCCGGTGGCCTTGAGCAGGCGCGCCAGGGTGTCGCCCACGGCGGCGCCCCTCCCGTGGCCCACATGGAGCGGCCCGGTGGGGTTGGCGGAAACGAATTCCACGAGCACCTTGCGCCCCTTGCCGGCGTCGCTCCTGCCGTAGGCGTCGCCCTGGGCCTCCACCTCGGTCACGGCGCGCCGCCAGAATTCGGGCCTGAAGGTGACATTGCAAAAGCCCGGGCCGGCCACCTCCACGCGCTCGATATCCGGGCAGAGCGCTGCCAGGCGCCCCGCCAGGGCCTCCCCTAGCTCGCGCGGGTTGCGCTTCGCCGCCCTGGCGAGCAGCATGGCCGCGTTGGTGGAGAGGTCGCCGTGCCTGGCCTCGCGCGGGGGCTCCACCACGAGCTTGTCGGGCAGGGGAAGGTCCAGTTCCTTCAGCGCCGCTTCGATGGCGGCGCGCAACGTGTCAGCGGCGCGCATGGCGTGGCCCCGGATGGGCTCCCCGGCTTGCCGGGAAGGTATTACATGGCATAGTTGAGGATGCCCGTGAGGGAATCGATGAGGTCCACGCGCAGGTTCTCGCTCTGCGCGGCGATGCCTGCCATGGACGGCCCCACCATCTTGCCGAGCACGGCGCGGGGGCTGATCTCCATCCACCAGCGCACGCCGGCGAGATAGAGATTGCGGATGAGGTCCACCCAGAAGACCGGCGTGACCATCTGCCGAAGCAGGCTCTTCTTGGCGCCCTCCGCGTCGTGTACGGGCTTGCCGTCCACATTGCAGTACACGGGAAAGCGCGGCGTGTGCCACTCGGTCTTCTCGAGCAGGGGCGCGAGCTCGCGGTTGGCCTCCTCCATCATGGGGCTGTGAAAGGCGCCGCTCACCTTGAGCTCCACGCCGCGGCCCTTGCGCTCTTTCGCTTTTTGCACGGCGAGCGCCACGGCCTCGCGGGCGCCGCTCACCACGGTCTGCTGCGGGGTGTTGCGGTTGGCCGCCACAAGGAGGGCGCCGGTCTCGGCCGCGGCCTCGGCCACGAGGGCGGACACCGCGTCCATGTCCAGCTTGACGATGGCCGCCATGGCGCCCTTGCCCTCCGGGTCGGCCTCGGCCATGAGGCGCCCGCGCAGGGAGGTGATCTCGAGCACGCTCTTGGGCGAGAGCACCCCCGCGGCCGCGAGCGCGCTGTATTCGCCGAGGCTGTGGCCCGCGGCGGCGAAAGGCGTGAACGAAGGCCCGAGGCGGGCGGAAAGGGCGCGCCAGAGATTGCCGTTGACCACGGTGAGCGCGGGCTGGAGGGCGCGGGTGTCGCTCATGGCGGCCTCGTCGCCCTCCCAGTAGATCTCGCGCAAGGGAAGGCCGCTTACACGCTCGGCCTCTTTCCAGTAGTCCATGGCCTCGGGGCTCGCCTCGGCGATGTCGCGGCCCATGCCCGCCATCTGCGAGCCCTGGCCGGCGAAGATCAGGGCCGGGCGCCCGCAGTCGGGCGCGGCCTCCACGGGCGTGGCGTCCACGGTCTGTGCATGTGTCATCTCTGGCTCCGAAAAATGCGGCGGTCCCGCAGTCTAAGCGCTTTTTTCTACGCCATCGGGCCGGGGCTTGCAAGCGCTGTCTCGCCGGGCTATCACAGGCCCGGAAGCACGTTCCCCGCGCTGCCGGGGAGCACCCGGAGGCCCCATGGCGCAACGCCGCGCCCCCAAAAAACCCGCACCGGCAGCGGCCGGCGCCGCCGCGCCCTTCAGGCCCGCGCCGGAAACGCTGGCCCGGCTCCTCCCGCCGGGGCTTGCCGCGCGCACGCCCCAGACCCTGCTCGACGCGCTGCCCGAACGCGTGGGCCTGTATGCGGACATGCTCGCCGCCTGGAACGGCGCCATCAACCTGACGGGCGCGCGGCGCCCCGGGGATATCCTCGAGCGCCTCATCCCGGACAGTTTCGAGCTCGCCGCCTTCCTCTCCTCGGGCCCGCTCGCGGAAGTCACGGACGCCGCAGGCCGGGCCAACCCGGCGCGCGGCCCGCGCGTGTGGGACCTGGGCGCCGGCGGCGGCCTCCCCGGCATCCCCTTGCGCATGGTCTGGGAGCGCGGGGAATACACCCTCGCGGAAGTGCGCGAAAAGCGCGCCCTCTTTCTCGCCAACGCGCTCGCCAAGCTCGGCCTGCCGCGCACGGAGGTCTGGCGCGGCCCGGTGGAACGGCTGTTCGCCGAGCGCCCCCACGGGGCGGACATCATCCTCTCCCGGGCTTTCATGCCGTGGGAGAAACTGCCCGATTTCTGCGCCCCGGGCCTCGCGCCCGGCGGTGTCATCATCATTTTCGGCGCCGGCCCCTGCGGGGAGCTCCCGGCGCCGTGGCGCCTGCTCGCCGAGCGGGCCTATAACGTGGGCGAAAGCCGGCGCTGGCTCTGGGCGATCCGGCGCGAAGGCGGGGCCGATGCCGGGGCGCCCCCCGGGGAGGGCGCCCATGCCTGACGGCGCCCCCTCCCCCGCTCCGCGCCCGCGCGCCTTGCGCCACTGGGCCGGCGGCCTCGCCTGCTTCCTCCTCACCGTGGGCCTCGCCTTCGGCCTCAGGATGCTGGAATGGCCCTCGTGGCAGAACCCCGAATACCGCCTCGGCGGGGAGATGCTTCTGGCCACGCACGATGCCTACCACTGGGTGGCCGGGGCCGAGGGCTTCGGCCTCGCCGTGGACCACCCCATGGCCGAGATGTTGCGCCTCGTGGCCGGCCTCACGGGCACCCCGCCGGCGGTGACGGCTTTCTGGTTCCCGGCGGTGCTCGCGAGCCTCGTGGCCGGCATCGTCTTTCTCTGGGCCTGGGCTCTCGGAAGCATGCAGGCCGGCGTGGCGGCCGGCCTCGTGGCGAGCCTCGCGCCCGGCTTTCTCGCGCGCACCCTGCTCGGCTATTATGACACCGACCTCGTGACCCTGTTCTTCCCCCTGCTCATGACCCTGGCCCCGGCCTGCTGGGCCATGCGCTACATGCTGCTTCCGCAGATGGTGCTCCGCCGGCTGCGCGCGCCCGGCGCCGGCGTGAAGGCCCTGCTGCGGCGCGGGGCGCCTGATGCCGCGCAGCCCCCCGATGCGCCTTTCCCGGACGCCCTCAGGCCCGGCGATCCGCTCAGGCCCCTGTGGACCGTCCTCCTCGGGCTTTCCGGGCTGCTCTCCTGGTGGGCGCAGGAGTGGCATTCGGTCTTTCCCTATCTCTTGCGCTACAATGTGGCCCTCCTCGCCTGCATGGCGCTGGTCCTGGGGCCGCGTGGCCGGCGCGGGCCGCTCTTTCTCGGGGCGCTCGCCTACGCGTTGCCGGCCCTCGGCGGGCTCCCGGGCTGCGTCTTCGACCTCCTGCTTCTGGCAGCGCGCGCGCCGGGCGCCGCCGGCGGCGAGGGCCGGGGCCTCCGGCGCTTCCTGCTTGAGCCGCGCGTGCTCGCCGTGCTCTGGCTCTGCGTGGGGCTCTTGCTCGTGCGCGGCGAGATCCTGGCCACGCTCATCAACCACGCCAACGCCTACCTCAAGCACAGCGGCGACGCCCGGGGCGCCGGGGGCGCCGCGCTGGTCTATCCGTCAGTCGCGCAGTCCATCATCGAGGTGCAGGACCTTGGCTTCGCCGCGCTCTTTCCCTATTTCCACCCGTGGATGGAAGCGGCCGTGGCCGGGCTCGCGGGCTTTTTGCTCCTCATCTTCCGCCGGCCGGGCACGCTCTTTCTCCTGCCGCTCGCCGTGCTGGCGCTTTTGAGCACGCGGCTCGGCGGCCGGATGGTCATGTTCGGCGCGCCCGTGGTGGCGCTCGGGCTCACCGTGCCGCTCGCGTGGCTCACGCAGCGCGTGCTCCCGCGCGCCTTGCGCGGCGCCCCGGCCTCGTGGCTCGCCGCCGTTCTGGCCGTGGCGCTCTTCGTGGCGCCCTTCGCGCACATGATCCCGGCGCTCTCGCAGGGGCCGATCATCAACCGCCGCCACGCAGCCGCCCTGGCCCAGGCCCGCTCCATCACCCCGGCCGACGCGCGCCTCTGGCTCTGGTGGGACTGGGGCTACGCCGCCCACTATTTTGCGCGGCGCGCCACCATCGCCGACGGCGCCCAGCACGCCGGGCCGTCGCTCTATCTCCCCGCCGCGGTCTTCGCCACGGACAACCCGCGCTTCGCCCGGCAGGTCATCCGCGAGACCTCGCGCCACGGCAACGAGCCGGGCGCGGTCTTCGCCGGGCTCGACGGCGCGGGCGCGCAGGCCCTCATGGCGCGCCTGCGCTCGCCCGCCACGCCGCTGGTGGCCGGGCGCGGGCGGCAATTCGTGGTGGTGAGCTTCGAGATGCTCAGGCTCGGCTTCTGGATCAGCAATTTCGGCAACTGGAACTTCGTCACCCGCCACGGCGAGGGCGGCGCGCTCTCCATCGTGCCGCAGGCGCTGGCCTACCGCCTCAAGACCGGCGAGGTGCGCCTCATGGACAGCGGCAGCATCATCTATCCGGCTTCCATCGCCGTCTTTGACGAGACCGGCGTCATCCGCCGCAACTACGTGCAGGAGTGGTTCGACGCCCACCCCGACGCCAGCGCGCGGGCGCAACAGGCCTTTCTCGCCGGGCGCCGCAATGTGCACTTTCTCTTCAACCGCGTGACCGACGAAAAACTCGCCATGGACGAGGGCATCTTCAGCTCGCTCATGGTGCGCCTTTTGCTCTGCGACCCGCAGGACCCGCGCATCTCGCCGTATTTCAAGCTCGTCTACGACAACGTGTTCGCGCGCATTTACGAGGTGCTGCCCGCGGAGGGTGACACGCCCTAAGCCGCTTCAGTGGTGGTAGGGGATGTTGCGCAGGATGCACTCGGCGCGGTAGAGCTGCTCCAGCAAAAGGACGCGGGCGAGCTCGTGCGGCCAGGTCATGGCCGAAAGGCTTATGCGGCGCGGGCAGGCGGCGAGCACCCCGGGCGAGAGGCCGAAGGGGCCGCCGATGACAAAGACCGGGCGCCGGGCGGCTTCGTCACAGTGGCGCAGCAGGGCCGCGATCCCGGGCGAATCCAGCGTCTCGCCGCCTTCGTCCAGGGCCACGGGCGCGGCTTCGCGGGCTAGGGCCTCGAGGAGGCGCCGGCCTTCTTGCGCCGAGCGCGCGACAGGGGCGAGCGCGGCGTCGCCGTCGCGCACTTCCACCACCTCCACGCGCCGCCAGCGGTCGAGACGCCGCCGGTAGTGCTCCGCCGCCTCGCGCCAGAACGGCGTTTTCAGCTTGCCCACGCAGAGGAGCCGCAAAAGATTGCCAGCCATGCCTTCACATCCTCAAAGCCCGGCGCATGAGGCCGAGACGCCGCAACTGCGACGCCTCGGGCTCGAGGAGGCCGCGGCCACCCTCGCCGCCGGGGGCATCGTCATCTTTCCCACCGAGACCTTGTACGCCATCGGCTGCCGCGCCGACAAGGCCTCCGCCTGCGGCCGCATCTGCGCGCTCAAGGGGCGCCCGCAAGGCTCGCCCCTGCCCCTGCTGGCGGCGGACAGAACCCAGGCCGCCAAGGCCGTGCGCCTTGACGAGGCGGCGCCGGGCCTTATCCAGCGCTTCTGGCCCGGGCCGCTGAGCTTGCTCCTCCCGGCCCTGCCCGAGCTGGCGCCCGAGGCCCGCAATGACAATGGTTTCGCCGCCCTGCGCGTGACCTCGCACCCGCTTGCGGCCAAGCTCGCGGCACTCGCGGGCGGCGCGCTCACGGCGAGCAGCGCCAATTTCAGCGGCGGCGCGCCGGCGGCGCGCGCGGATGCGCTCGACCCGGCGCTTCTGGCGGCGCTCGCCCGCGATGGCACGGCTACCGGGCTGCTTGCGGCACGCACCCCGGATGATGAACCGCGCGGCGGCCTGCCCTCCACCCTTGTCCAGTCGCTCCCCGGCGGCCGCTCGCTGCGTCTCCTGCGGGCCGGAGCTGTCAGCGCCGAAGCCCTCGCGGCGGCGGGCTTCCGCCTGGTGCTCCGGGGCGGGCCAGGCGCTCCTTCCGTTGCCGGCAAAAGCGGCCCGAGGCCACCGACCCGGTATTGACCGGCGCCCTGCGGGAGGGCCCCGCACCTCGAGGCCCTTTTTGCACGGAAAAAGCTCCGGCCCAGACGAGAGCTTTTCCGCATAGAAAAAGCGGCCAGCCATTTACGGCTGACCGCCTGGTTTCCTTGGCGCGCCCGGCGCGATTCGAACGCACGGCCTTTGGCTCCGGAGGCCAACGCTCTATCCGGCTGAGCTACGGGCGCGGGAGGTTCTTGGTATGCCGAAAGCCGGCGGCTGTCAAGCGGAACGCCCCCCCGGGGAAAGGAGGGGGCCGGCCGGCGGCATTGCGCGGCGCGCGCTTTTGTGGAACAAGGAGGCAGGGCGTGAAGCCCGGACTTTTTCCGCACAGGGGTGGGCCGGCGACCATGCGCAAGATACTTGTGGGCGTAAGCGGGGCGAGCGGCATGCCGCTCGCGCTCCGGCTGCTCGGGCATCTTTCCGCCATGCCGGACGTGGAGCTCTCCTGCATCGTCTCGGACGGCGCGGCCGCGGTGCTCGCCGCCGAGTGCGGCATGGAGCCTGCGGCCCTTGCCCGCCTCGCCCGCCATGCGTACCCCGCGGACGACCTCGGCGCCGGGCCGGCCAGCGGCTCGTGGTGGCACGGCGGGGGCGCGCCCGCGGCCATGCTCGTGGTGCCCTGCTCCATGGGGACGCTCGGGGCGCTGGCGTCGGGCGCCACGCGCAACCTGCTCCAGCGGGCGGCGGACGTGGCCCTGAAGGAGAGCCTGCGCCTTGTGCTCGTGACGCGGGAAAGCCCGCTTTCGGCCATCCACCTGCGCAACATGCTCACCTTGCGCGAGGCCGGGGCCGTCATCATGCCCTTCTCGCCCGGCTTCTACCTGCGCCCGCAGGGCCTAACCGCCATGCTCGACCAGTTTTGCGGGCGCATCCTCGACCAGGCGGGCCTCGCCCACAGCCTCGGCCGCTGGGCGCCCGAAGCCGCCACCCGCTCCGCCATCAGCCAAGGAGACCAGCCATGAGCAGCATCACCTGGTACGGCCACTCGGCCTTCAAGATCGCCTGCGGCGACGCGTCATGCGTCATCGACCCCTTTTTCGCGCCGCGCTGGGGCCAAAAGCCAGAAGAAATCGGCAGCACGGACATGGTGCTCGTGACGCATGACCACGGCGACCATGTGGGCGACGCGGTAGCCATCTGCAAGAAGACCGGCGCCATGCTCGGGGCGGTGGTGGGCACGGCCGCGAAGCTTGCCGACGCCGGCGTACCCGAGGCGCAGGTCATGAACGGCATCGGCTTCAACATCGGCGGCACGCTGACGGTCAAGGGCATTTCCGTCACCATGACCCAGGCCTTCCATTCCAGCGATTCCAGCGTGCCGGTGGGCTACATCCTGCGCATGCCCGACGGCCTTGTCATCTACCACGCTGGCGACACGGGCATTTTCTCAAGCATGGAGCTTCTGGGCAGGCTGTACGGCATCCATGTGGCGCTGGTGCCCATGGGCGGCGTGTTCACCATGGACGCCGCGCAGGCGGCGCACGCCTGCCGGCTCATTGGCTGCGGCGCCGCCGTGCCCATGCACTGGGGCACCTTTCCGATGCTCGCGCAAAATGTGGACGGCTTCCGCAAGGCGCTTTCCGCCGCCTGCCCGGGCTGCTCCTGTGTGGAGCTGGCGCCGGGCAAGGCGCGGGAATTCACGCTCACTCAAAACGGCTTGCGCTGGTGATCATCACCGAGTCGGCGGGCACGTTCTCGTGGATGCCCACGGTCCTGGTCTTGACCTTGGCGATTTTGTCCACCACGTCCATGCCGTCCGTGACCTTGCCGAACACGCAGTAGCCCCAGCCGTCGATGGTGGGCGCGCGGAAGTCCAGGAAGTCGTTGTCCACGAGGTTGATGAAGAACTGCGCCGAGGCGCTGTGCGGGTCGCTGGTGCGGGCCATGGACACGGAACCGCGCTCGTTCTTCAGGCCGTTGTCGGCCTCGTTGGGGATGGGCTCGTGGGTGGGCTTTTCGCGCATGCGCGCGTCCATGCCGCCGCCCTGGATCATGAAGCCCGGGATGACGCGGTGGAAGATGGTGTTGTTGTAAAAGCCCTCGTCCACATACATGAGGAAGTTCTCCACCGTGCGCGGGGCCTTGTCGGGATAGAGCTCGATGAGGATGTCGCCCTCGGTGGTCTCGAGCAGGACGACGGGATTTTTCTTGTCTGCCATTGCTGACTCCCTGCTGCGCCGGGATTTGGCGGCGGATGGTTCCCGCGCCGGGCGCGCGGCTCGACTATAGGCGCACATGCCCCGCTTGACAATGGCGGCGGACGGGCAAGGGGAGAGCATGAAGAGACGGGCCGCCGGAGTCGCAAGGGCCGCAAGGCCGCTCTTGCCGGGCCCCCTCCCTGGCATGGGCCCCGAACTGCGCGACCCCGAACGCCACGCGGCCGAGCTCTCGCCCCTGCTTTGCGCATGGTTCGCGGCGGCGCGCCGCGACCTCCCCTGGCGGGTGAACTACACGCCCTATGAGGTCTGGATCTCGGAGATCATGCTCCAGCAGACCCAGATGGACCGCGCGGTGGACTATTACCGTCGCTGGATGGAACAGCTCCCGGACGTGGCGGCCCTCGCCGCGGCGCCGGAAGAGACTGTGCTCCGCCTCTGGGAGGGCCTTGGCCACTATTCCCGCGCGCGCAACCTCATGGCCGCTGCCCGGCGCATCATGGAAGAGCACGGCGGCGCCTTCCCGGAGCGGGGGGAGGATATCCGCGCCCTGCCCGGCATCGGCCCCTACACGGCCGCGGCTGTGGCGAGCATCGCCTTCGGCAGGCCCGTGGCCTGCGTGGACGCCAATGTGGAGCGCGTGCTCTCCCGCCTGTTCGATGTGGAGACGCCGGCGCGCCGCGAGCCGGCGGCCACGTTCATCCGCCAGTGGGCGCAGCGCCTCGTGCCCGAGGCTGCCGCGCGGGAGCACAACCAGGCCATGATGGAGCTCGGCGCGCTCGTCTGCCGCAAGCAGCCGCGTTGCCCCGCCTGCCCGTGGGGCGCCTATTGCCGGGCGCGGCAGCGCGGCGTGGCGGCCGAGCGCCCGGTGAAGGACGAAGGCCCCGGCATGACCGCCCTCACCACCGTGGCGGGCATCCTCACGGCGCGGGGCCGCATCCTCGTGCGCCGGCGCCCGGCGCGGGGCGTCTGGGCCGGGCTGTGGGAGTTCCCCGGGGGCGCCGTTCAGGAGGGGGAAGAGCCGGGCGCGGCCCTGCTGCGCCATCTGCGCGAGGGCTGCGGCCTTGGGGCGCAACTTCTCGAAGGCGGCGGCCACATCGTGCACACGCGCACGCGCTACCGCATCACCCTGCACTGGCGCCGGCTGGGGCTTGGGGAGAGTGCGCCGGGCTCTCTCCCCGCCTTGCCAGATGACAGCTGGCGCTGGGTGACACCCGAAGAGCTGGCCAGTCTTCCCCTGCCCGCGCCGCACCGCAAGGTCGCCGCCCTCGCCCTGGCCCAGTGATTTTGGAGGGTGCGTCAGGCCGGCGCTTCCCCGGCCACGGCGGCGCGGATGCGGCACACCCCGCAGAGGGCGCCGGAGGAAGTGGGCGAGCCGCAAGCTGTGCAGGGCGCGAGCGCGGTGCCGCTATCTTGCTCCTGGCGGCTGAAGGCCGCCTTGCCGCGCGCGAGAAAGCCCTGATAGAAGTCCAGCTTGCGGCCGGGCATGGCCGCCTCCAGCCTTTGCAGGACGCCCTTGAGCGTGGTGAAGCTGGCGCCCGGGCTGTAGGGGCAGCGCGCGTGGTGGTGCTCGATGCCCATCAGGAAGGCGTAGTTGGCGGTCTCGAATTCCGTGAGCCGCCACAGCGGCTTGACCTTGCGCGCGAAGCCGGGCTGGGCCGGCAAAAGCGGCCCCTGGTCGGAGAGGTAGGCCGTGTCCCAGCGCAGGGTATTGCTGAAAAGGCGCGCCACCTCGTCGTCGAGGTTGTGGCCGGTGGCGATGGCGTCGAAGCCGCCGTCGAGCGCCGCGCGGTTGAACACATGGCGCTTCACCTTGCCGCACACCGAGCACACGGGCCGGCGCAGCCGCTCCTTGACGAGCGGGATGGCGAGCCCCTCGGCCGCGAGGTCCACGATGCGCAGGGGAAGGCCGTGGGCCTCGCAAAAGCGCTCCACCACGGCGCGGGCCACGTCGGAAGAACCGGGGATGGCGAGGTCCACGAAGAGCCCGGTCACGTCATAGCCCTGGCGCGAGAGCTCCAGCATGAGGGCCAGCGAGTCCTTGCCGCCGGAGAGCGCCACGAGGATGCGCTCGTCGCGGGTGAAGAGCGGCTCGCCGTGGCGGCCGTCCGGCCCGGGCGCGCCCTTGATGCCGCGCTCCACCTGGCGGGCGAAGAAGTCCTTGTAGCAGTCGGGGCAGAAGGCCGCGTTATGGCTTTTGAGGGCCACCTGCGCCGTGGCCTTGCAGATCTTGCACTTCATTTTTTCCTGATTCGATGATTTTGATGTTGTTGTGCGTTTGCATTGCGCTGCGGCGATTCGGCGCTTGCCCCTGTGACGCCGAAATTATCCGTCAAAAACAGCCTTGCTCCAGCCGTTGCGACGAAGGAAGCTACGGATGGGGACAGAATTGGTTACCCCTACAGCCAGTCGACGCAGCCGCTGTCGCTATCCGTAAGGCTCGCAAGCTCGCCAACGGCTAGCGCTTCGGTGCTTGCTGCGTCAGAAAAAAATTTCCTCGGTCGAGTACTTAAGTACACTCCCTTCGGAAATTATTTTTCTTCCTTGCAAGCACCGAAAAATCTTATTTTTTAGGATTCTTCCGGCACTCGCATCCGTCTGTCGCTTCGCTCCAGACGGAGTCTGGAATTGGCAGTCCCCTTTAGTGTAGCCAACATTTCCCGGGCCCCCATCTTTCCGCAGGCGCGGGCGTTTTTCAAGGTTTTTCGGCGCCGGCCGGCCGCCCTTGACAGGGAGGCCCCCGCCGGATACCCAAACAGGGATGCGGCAGCGGCCCCCCGCTAGCCCGGCGCGCGCCGGCGCCACCGCGGGAGCCCGTGTTGCCGCGCCCCAACCCAGCGACGGAGAAGCCCCATGAGCACTCTTATCGTCATCGTCTATCCCGACGAACTCCAGGCCGAGCAGGTCCGGCTCGATTTCATCAAGATGCAGAAGGAATACCTCGTCAGCCTCGAGGACGCGGTCATCGCCGTGAAAAAGCCCGACGGCAAGGTCAAGCTGCACCAGATGTACAACCTCACCCTGGGCGGCGCCATGAGCGGCGGCCTGTGGGGCACCCTCATCGGCCTCATCTTCCTCAACCCGCTCCTGGGCCTCGTGGTGGGCGCCGGCGCGGGCGCCGTGGCCGGGGCGCTCAGCGATGTGGGCATTAACGACGACTTCATGAAGAATCTCGCCTCCACGCTCAAGCCCGGCTCCTCCGCGCTCTTCGTGCTGGTGGATTCCGCCATCACCGACAAGGTGCGCGACGCGCTGGCCGGCACGGGCGGCAAGATCATCCAGACCTCGCTTTCCACGCCCGACCAGGAAAAGCTCCAGCAGGCCCTGGACGAAGCCAGAAAGCAGATCGCCGCGGCCCAGCCCGAGCAGAAGTAAGCCCGCCGGCCGCGCGCCCGAGCGGCCTTCGACCATCCCGCCTTAAAACGAATATCCCCGGAGGGGGAACCCTCCGGGGATATGTGGTCTGCACCCCGAAACCGGGGAGCCTCAACCAGATCGGCGGCTAGCCGATGAGCTGCATGGCCATCTGCGGCATGCTGTTGGCCTGCGAGAGCATGGCCACCGCCGACTGGGTGAGGATCTGGTTGCGGACGAACTGCGTCATTTCCGTGGCCACGTCCACGTCGGAAATGCGGGATTCCGCAGCCTGCAGGTTTTCGGCCTGGGTCGTGAGGTTGGTGATGGTGTTCTCCAACCGGTTCTGGAGCGCGCCCAAGTGAGCGCGGATCTTGTCCTTGGACACGATGGCATTGTTGATGCCCACGAGAGCCTTCTGGGCCGCTTCCTGCGTGGAGACCGTGTAGGCGTCAGCCTTGTCGCTGGCCTGGTTGCCCACACCCAGGGCCGACGCGGTGCTCGTGCCGATCTGGATGTAGTAGTAGTCTTCCGCGGAGTCGTTGGCCGAGCCGAAGTGGACCTTCAGCTTGCCGGTGGAGCTGAGGCCGGAGTCGTCGCCGCCCTTGCCCACATGCTTGTCGCTGGACAGATTGCCATCCAGGAGCTTGATGTTGTTGAAGTCCGTGGAGTTGGCGATTCGGGTGATTTCCGAAGCCATGGCCTGGTACTCGGACTCGATCATCAGGCGCTGGGTGGAATCGTAGGTGCCCGTGGCCGCCTGTTCCGCCAGTTCCTTCATGCGCACGAGCTTTTCGTCGATGACGCCCAGGGCACCGTCCGCCGTCTGGAGGAGGGAAATGGCGTCATTGGCGTTGCGCACGCCCTGGTTCAGAGCCGCGATATCCGAGCGCATGAGCTCGCGGATGGCGAGGCCGGCCGCGTCGTCGGCCGCGCTGTTCACGCGCAGGCCGGAAGACAGGCGCTGGGTCGAGGTCTGAAGGTTGCCGTAGTGGCTGGTAAGGGTGTTGGCGACATTGCTGGCCATCTGATTGTGATTGATGTACATGACATTCCTCCATGAATGTGCTGTTGCCCGGCGGCGCACTGTGCACGCCCGCGTCCCTGCGGACTACCGCCGTACGATGCCTGCTCCCGCAGGGTTATCGTTCTCTTTCGTTGACGCCCCGCCCCGGCCTTGGCCGGTGGGGCGGCTGCCCCCGCCAGGGGGTCTCCCCCCGTCCCCGGCTCGTGGTGCCGGGGGTGGCAAAATCTGCCTGAATCAACCTGCGCCCTGTTTTAAGCATGATCCGTGCCAGTTTTCACACCCGGGCGCCGGGCCGAACCGGCCGCCCCCGCCTCCCCGTTTTTGCCGGTAACGGCAGGGGAAACACGGACGCGGCACCCCTTTCTTTGCATACGCCATGCCGGAAAAGGCCGGCAAAAATGACCGTGCGCCCGGGGTGCGTCCCCGGGCAACGCGGGTCGCAGGCCCGGGCCCGCAGCGCCCGAAGGCATCGTTTTTTTGACGCCGCTGCCAGGGCGCCAAGATGGGCCCGAAAAGTTTTCAACAGGCCATTGACGCACAGGTATTGATGCCTACCCTTTGTTCACAGGCTTTCCACAGGAGCTTGTGAATAAGGATTGCCACACCCTCCCACACCTCCTCCGGGACGGCCGCATGACGGCCGCTGGCCCCGGCGCGGTACATGGGGCCGCGCCGGGGCTTTTTGCGCGCAAAAAAGCGCGGGCAAAAGCTGCCGGGGGCCTTGCCATCAGGTATTAAAAGGAAAAGCCCCCGGCGAAAGCCGGGGGCCTTTCCTTCTCCCTAGGGGCTCCCTTTCGGGCAGCCCCTCCTTCCCCCAATCCCTAGCCGATGAGCTGCATGGCCATCTGCTGCATGCTGTTGGCCTGCGAGAGCATGGCCACGGCCGACTGCGTGAGAATCTGGTTGCGCACGAACTGCGTCATTTCCGTGGCGACGTCCACATCGGAGATGCGCGACTCGGCGGCCTGGAGGTTCTCGGCCTGGGTCGTCAGGTTGGAGATGGTGTTCTCCAGCCTGTTCTGCAGCGCGCCCAGGTGGGCCCGGATCTTGTCCTTGGAAATGATGGCGTTGTTGATGCCGCTGAGCGCCTTCTGCGCCGCCTCCTGGGTGGAGATGGTGTAGGCGTCGCCCTTGGGGTTGGAGGCATTGCCCACGCCCAGCGCCGAGGCCGTGCTGTCGCCGATCTGGATGTAGTAGTAGTCTTCCGCGGAGTCGTTGCCCGCGCCGAAGTGGACCTTCAGCTTGCCGGTGGACGCGAGCTTGCTGTCGCCGCCGCCCTTGCCCTTGTGCGTCTTGTCGGAGAGATTGCCGTCCAGGAGCTTGATATTGTTGAAGTCCGTGGCATTGGCGATTCGGGTGATTTCCGAGGCCATGGCCTGGTATTCGGACTCGATCATCAGGCGCTGGGTGGAGTCATAGGTGCCGGTGGCGGCCTGCTCGGCCAGTTCCTTCATGCGGATGAGCTTTTCATCGATGACGCCCAGGGCGCCGTCCGCCGTCTGGATGAGGGAAATGGCGTCATTGGCGTTGCGCACGCCCTGCTGCAGGGATGCGATGTCCGCCCGCATGAGTTCGCGGATGGCGAGGCCGGCCGCGTCGTCGGCCGCGCTGTTGACCCTGAGGCCCGAGGACAGGCGCTGGGTCGAGGTCTGGAGATTGCTGTAATGGGATGCCAGGTTGTTGCCGACGTTGCTCGCCATCAGATTGTGATTGATATACATACATTCCTCCCTGAATGCTGTACGTCACGGGCGGTGCACCATGCAGACGCGTCCCTGCGTCCTTCCGCCTCAGAGAGCATATCGGCGCACCGGGGCAAAGGATTAGGGCCGGGAGGAAAATTTTTCCTACTGACAACCTATTGTTCTTGCAGGAGAAAACAATTCACCGCCAAGAAAGGCGGCAAAAATTTCCGGCTTGCGCGGCGCTTAATCCCAGGAGTCGGCCAGCGCGCGCTCCTTTTGCGAGAGCAGGTCATACCAGCGGCGGCGCATCTCCATGAAGCAGTTGATGCGCAGCTCGTCGCCGGGCCACGGCTTGCTCACCTCCCAGGGCTTGGGCCCGTGAAAGTGCACGATATGCGCGGTGTCGAGGCAGTCGGCCTGGTAGGGCGGGCGGTTCCAGCGGTCTTCCAGACGCGTGATGCGCTTGCCGAAAAAATAGTTGAGCAGGGACTGGTCGAGATTGCCCGCCGCCTCCACATTGGCCCTGGAGAACGCCAGAAGGTGCCCCACGAGGTCGCGCCGGCGCAGGCGCTCGAGGTTGAACAGCGTGACCGCGCTCGAAAAGGTCCAGATGGGAAAGGGCAGGCGCACGGTATAGTGGCGGTCATGGAAGTCATAGCCGAGCTGGTCGTGCTCGTTGTAGAAGGGCGCCGTGGCCTCGCGGGCCATGCCGAGATAGGCGGGCACGGGCGCCGCGAAGAGCGCGTCCAGCGGCCGCAGGAAGAAAGTGTCCGAATCGCAGTAGAGCACGGCCGCGTCGTCGGCGAGCTCCGGCACGAGGGAGAGCTCGAGCCGGAGAAAGCAGCCGATCATCGGGTGCGTGAAGGCGGGCAGTGTCTGCCTGTTGAGGCGCGGCCTGTAGTGAGCGAGGGGGATGCGCTCGCTCTTCACCTCGGCCATGACGGCCTCATCCTCCCCGCCGTAGACGCAGAGCAGGGGCGCGTCCTCCCCGTGCAGGGCGCGCAAGGAGCGCACCGCAGCCTTGAGCAACAGCAGGTAACGCGGATTGTCGTCGATGCAGAAGACTGTTTTCATGGCGTTAGGCGGGACGTTGTTATGCTTTGCAGTGGTGGTGTGGCTGTGCGGCTTATGCAATGCCGAAATTATCCGTCAAAAACAGCCTTTTTGCTGCTTGCTGCGTCAGAGAAAAATTTTCTCGGTCGAGTACTTAAGTACACTCCCGTCGAAAATTTTTATCTTCCTTGCAAGCAGCAAAAAATCTTATTTTTTAGGATTCTTCCGGCACGAGCACCCGGCTTCCGCTTCGCTCCAGCCGGACTTAAGGAAGGGCTCTCAACCGCGGTGCATACGATACCCTTTGCCACTCCGCCACCGCTCCGCATGAAGCGAGCCACGCCCCCTGCCCCAATCTATCAGTCGGGCGCGGCGCCGGCAAGCGCCGTGCCCTTGCGCGGCGTCGCGGCGCCGCATATACTTCGCCCATGCGAAGCACAACGATGTTCCGGCCCGTGCGTGCCTGCGCGGCCCTCGCCCTGGCGCTCCTCCTCGGGGCGCTCCCCGCCTGCGGCCCCAAGGAGATTGGCCAGAGCAGCTCGCAGGAGAGCACGGGCGCCGGCGGCGCGCCCGCCGCCGAGCTCATGCGCTATCCCATGACCGGGGCCAACGCAAGGGAGCGCATGCTCTATCTGCACAACCGGCCCGATGTCATGCAGCAGGTGCAGGACTGGCGCCTGCAGAGCTATCGGCGCATGATGGGCGCCCAGCCCTCGCCGGAAGACCCGGCCTATCGCGCCGTCCCCAAGCAGCGCAGCCCCTTCAGGCAATAGGATGGATCCCGTCACCCATGCCGCCAGCGGGGCCGTGGCCCTGCTCGCCCTGCCCCGCCGCCCGCTCACGGCGTGGGCCCTGCCGCTGGCCGCGCTCGTCACGGCCTCGCCCGACCTTGACGTGCTCTTCTGCCACACGCCGCTGGAATTTTTGCTCCTCCACAGGGGCATCAGCCATTCCTTCGCGGGCATGCCTTTTTTCGCCCTCCTGCTCGCCCTCTGCTGCTGGCCGCTCTGGCGCGCCGCCACCCCGGGCCGCTGGAGCTTCGGCCGCGTCTGGCTGCTCTGCTGCGGGCTTTTGCTGCTCCACATCTGGCTCGATGTGGTCACCACCTACGGCACCATGGTCTTTTTGCCCTTCTCCCATTACCGGGTGCGCCTCAACAGCGTCTACATCATCGACCTCCTGCTCACCGTGCCCCTGCTCTGGGCCGTGTGGCGCTGGCGGGATCGGCGCGGGCTCATCCTGCTGACGCTGGCCTGGATGTTCGTCTATCCCGGCGGCGGCATCGGCATCAACGCCTGGCACACGGCCCAGTGCCGCGAGCGCTTTCAGGAGGAAGGCCGGCCCGTGAGCCGCCTGCATGTGCTGCCTGACGCCTTCGCGCCCCTGTTCTGGCGCGTCATCTTTGAGGAGGGCGATACGGTACACTCGCAGAGCCTCGACGCCCTGGGCCGGCCGCGCGCCCCTGAAGACAGCTATCCCGCCACGCCGCTCTCCTTGGTGGATGCCATGTCGCGGCAGTCCGTCGCTTGCGAGACGTATTTCCAGTTCGCCATGCTGCCTGTGATGGACGCCTTGCGCCCTGGGGACGCCCCGCCTTTAATTAAGGATGGCGCCCACAAGGGCGCCCTGTTCTACGACCTGCGCTTCGGCAGCGGCCTCGCCTTCGTGCGCCGGCTGCTCGCCATGCGCCCCAATGCGGACATTCCCTTCCAGCTCATGGTGGAGCTTGCCCCCGAGACTGCGACAGAGCCGGGCGCCGGCCCCCCGGGCCCCCGCCTCGAGGAGCTGCGCCTGCGCTTTTCGGACAGCGGCCGCGATTCGCACTGGCATGCGCCCGTCGCGCCCACGCCGCCCAGCTTCTGGCAATGGCTTGTGGGCCTGCGCTGAACCTGACCGCACACAGGAGCACCCGGAGCCCATGCCTGCCGCCCCCGCCCTGCCTTCCCCCGCCCCCGCCGCACCGGGAGGCAACCCGTGCTGAGCCCGCGCATCGACCCCGTGGCCATCTCCCTCGGGCCGGTCCAGTTGCACTGGTACGGGCTCATGTACCTCGTGGGCTTTGTGGTGGGCTGGCTGCTCGGCCGCTGGCGGGCGCGGCGCCCCGGCTCCGGCTGGACGCCCACGGACGTGGACGACCTGCTCACCTGCGTCATGCTCGGCGTCATCGTGGGCGGCCGCCTCGGCTACGCGCTCTTTTACGATCTCGGCGCCTTCCTCAAGGACCCGCTCGAAATCTTCCGCATCTGGCACGGGGGCATGTCCTTCCACGGCGGCCTCTTGGGCGCGCTCGGCGCCTTTTGCTGGTTCGCGCACAGCCGCAAGCGCAGCTTCCTCCAGGTGTCGGACTTCGTGGCGCCGCTCGTGCCGCAGGCGCTCTTTTTCGGCCGGCTCGGCAACTTCATCAACGGCGAGCTCTGGGGCAAGGTGAGCGACGTGCCCTGGGCCATGGTCTTCCCCGGGGCCGGCCCATGGCCGCGCCACCCCTCGCAGCTCTACGAGGCCCTGCTGGAAGGGCTGGTGCTCTTCGTGGCGCTGTGGATCTATTCCTCAAAGCCGCGCAAGCCCGGCGCGGTCTCCGGCTTTTTCGCCCTGGGCTACGGCATCGCCCGCTTCCTCGTGGAGTTCGTGCGCGTGCCCGACGCGCACCTGGGCTACCTCGCCTTCGGCTGGCTCACCATGGGGCAGCTGCTCTGCCTGCCGCTCATGGCCGCGGGCCTGTGGCTCATGCTGCGCCCGGTACGGCCGTCGCGGCCGGTAACGCGTTGACAGAACGTCCCAACGCCCGAGCCGTACCCGGAGCCCCGATGGACGCGACCCTCCCCTTGACGCAGAAATTCCCCAGGCTGCTCTTTTTCGCGTCCGTGGCCGTCCTGCTGCTGCTTTTTGGCATCGAGTGTTTTCTTGTCCTGCACACCCGGGCGTGGCGGCACGACTCCTTTCTCTACATCCCCTCCTATTACGGCAACCTCATATCCGAAGGGCGCTGGCTCAATTATCTCCTCTTTCCGGCCCTCAGGCACTTCCCGCCGCACCTTGCGCTCGCGCTCTCGTTCGCGGCCTTTGGGTACTTCAGCTGGAGCGTCGCCAGGCAGCTCACCGACAGGCGGGGCGCGCTGCTTTTTGCCCTTGCGGCGCTGCAACTCCCCTCCATTTATTCGCTCTTCGGCTGGCCCCTCATCCCGCTTTCGGCCTACCTTTTGCTCGCAGCGGCGGCATATCTCGCCCGGCGCCTCGATTACCGGCTCTTCTTCCTTTTCTTCGGCATCCTGTTCCACGGCACATTGAACAATTTTTACAACCTGCTCATCGTGCTCTCCATCGCGCCGCTGCGGCGCGGCGACATGCGGCTGGCGGCGCTCCTCATCTGGTACGCCGCCGGTTTCGTGGCCGGCTATGCCGCAACGCAGCTCATCATCCTCGCGGTGCACGGCAGCTTCATGCAGGTCGCCGAATGGCGCAGGCTCAACTATCCTGTCAGCATCCCGGACGCCATCCGCAATCTCCGGCTCGCCCTGGGCAGCCTGAAAGACAATCTCATGATCCTGCCGGACAAAGCGCTCGTCTTGGGCAGCGTACTTTTCTGCATGGCGCTCTCGCAATGGCACACGCGCGCCACGAAGAGAGAGAGAGAGAGAGAGAGAGCCTGCTGCTGTGCCTTGTCCTCGCCGCCTCCACCTATGCGCAGTTCTTTTGCCTCGGGCTCTATGTGGAGATCCGCACCGCCTTTCCCCTGTATCTTTCGCTCCTCTGCTTTCCCCTGCTGGTGGCGAGGCGGCACCAGCGCATTTTCACCGTGGCGCTCCTGGTCATCGCCTTTTCGTATTCTCTCCCCAATATCCACTCGCTGCGCTACTATCAGGGCGTGACCTCGGCCTATCTGGAGGAGCTGGCCGCCATCACGCCCCACCCGGAACGCTGGAAGATCCTTTTCCTGCCGGATGCGCGGGAGCTCACGGCCGTGGAAGACAGGCTCATCGCCCTCCACGGCTATAAAAATTCCACCAACAAGCGTTTCCATGAGCCCATGCGCTGGGCGCCCGTGGCCTATGCGGCGCATTTTCCCGGCGTGCTCTGGGGCGAGGCCGCAAAGCCGGTGCTCGAAAAACTGGGGCCGCTCACATTCACCCGGGGCAAGCTCTATGACTACGCGCTGGCGGACGGCTGGCTGGTCCTCAAATTTAACCCGGATTTCACCCGCCAGATCCGGGCGCGCCCTGCCGATTGACTTTTGCCGCTTCGGCCTTAACTCCCCCGCAGAAACCAACGCCCGGAGGTATCCATGAGCGAATCCGTCCTTTGCGCCGTGCCGTCCGAAGCCCCGGGGGGCCTCGACGCCGCGCCCAGCGCCCATTTCGGCCATTGCGCCGCCTATACCATCGCCAAGGTGGAAAACGGCCGGATAAGCGATGTGAAAATCATGCCCAACAACGGCCATGAGCACGGGAGCTGCATCGAGCCCGTCAACGACCTCGCCAAGGCCGGCGTCACGGCGCTTTTGGCCGGCGGCATGGGCATGCGCCCGCTCAACGCCATGCACGCCGCCGGCATCAAGGTCTACCATGCAACGGGCTTCGCCACCGTGGCCGACGCCCTCAAGGCCTTTGCCGCAGGGAGCCTCAAGGCCTTCGGCGAGGAGCAGCTCTGCAAGGGCTGCGGCGGCCATCACCACTAGGCCGCGAATCTCCCGCCTGCCCCCACATGCCAAAAGCCCCGGATGGTCACGCCATCCGGGGCTTTTTGACTGTCAGCCATATCTTCAGCGCTGCCCGTCGGGCGGTGGGGGTGCCTTGCGCGCCGCTGCCGCCGCCTGCTCCCGCGCGGCCCTTTCCTGCGCGGCCCGCTGTTCGGCCGCCTCGGCCACCTGCGCGGGCACGATGGTCTTGCCGATGGGGCAGAGCGCCAGCGCCGCGAGCTTCACATGCTGCCACGCGAAGGGGATGCCGATGATGGTCAAGGCGCAGGCAGCGGCCCAGGCGAGGTGCGCGAGGGCGATCCACACCCCGGCGAGCACGAACCAGATGACATTGCCCACCATACCCCAAAAGCCGGTGCCCACGTCCGGCTGGCCGGTGAGCACCTCGCGCGAGACGGGCATCTTGCCGAAGGGGCAGAAGGCGAACTTGCCGATGACGAAGCAGGCGCGCCCCCACGGGATGCCGATGATGGAAATGAAGCAGAGCACCCCCACGAGCCACCACGCGAGGCCCATCACGAGCCCGCCCAGGAGGAACCAGAGGATATTGCCGAGAAAATTCAAGACGTGCATGAGCCCATCCTGCACGCTGCCGGCGCTTGCGCCGCTTCAGGGGCGCGCGTCGGCGTCGCCCTCAAATTCCATCACCACCTGCTCGCCCTCGCCCCCTTCGGGGCCGCGGCTGCGCCGGGCGATCTCGCCGATCTGCCACGCGGGCAGATACGCCCGGATGCGGCTCACCGCCTCCTCGGCCTGGGCCTGCGGCAGGATGAGCACGAAGCCGATGCCGCAGTTGAAGATCTGGAGCATCTCGGGCCAGCCGAGGCTCCCGGCCTCCTTGAGCCAAGTGAAGACCGGGGGCATCGGCCAGCTCCCGAAGCGGATGCGCGCCTCCACTTGCCCGGGCAGGATGCGCGGGATATTGTCGTAAAAGCCGCCGCCCGTGATATGCGCCATGCCCTTGATGTTCATGTCGCGCAGAAGCGGCCTGACGGCCTCCACATAGATGGTCGTCGGCGCGAGGAAAACCTCGGCCACGGTCTTGCCGTCCGCCCCGGGCAGGGGGTCGTCCGGCCCAAGGCCCGATTCGGCGAGGATCTTGCGCGCGAGCGAATAGCCGTTGGAATGCGGCCCGGACGAGGCCACCCCCACCACCGCGTCGCCCACCTGGGTGCCGGAGCCGTCCACGAGCTTCGCGTTGTCCACGAGGCCCACGCAGAAGCCGGCGAGGTCGTATTCGCCGGGGGCGTACATGCCCGGCATCTCGGCGGTCTCGCCGCCCAGAAGGGCGCAGCCGGCCTGGCGGCAGCCCTCGGCCACTCCGCCCACCACGGCCGCGGCCGTGTCCACGTCGAGCTTGCCGGTGGCGAAATAGTCGAGGAAGAACAACGGCGCCGCGCCCTGCACGAGGATGTCGTTGGCGCTCATGGCCACGAGGTCGATGCCCACGGTGTCGTGCCTGTTCCAGGCGAAGGCGAGCTTGAGCTTGGTGCCCACGCCGTCCGTGGAGGCCACGAGCACGGGCTCGGCCATGCCCGCGAGGTCGGGGCGGAAGAGGCCCCCGAAGCCGCCGATTTCCGCGAGCACGCCCCGCGTCTGCGTGGAGGCCACCAGCCCCCTGATGCGGCGCACCAGGGCATTGCCCGCCTCGATGTCAACTCCGGCGGCAGTATAGGCACGCGCGCGGTCACTGGACATGGTTTCCTCCTTGCTCCTTCATGAGTAGCAGAATTTGCCCCGAAGCCCAAGCGACTTTTTTCACCGGGCGGGCGCGGGCCTTTTTCATGGACCGCCGCAAACGCCCCTGCTATACTCACAGCATGAAGACTCCCTTAAGCGCCCCCAAGGGCGCACGCCGCGCGGGCCGGGCCCTGCTCGCGCTCCTTTTCGTGATGGCGCCCTGCATGGGCGTGGCGCCCGGCGCCTCAGGCGCCGAAAGTTCCCGTGAGGTGCCCCAGGCCTCCACGCAGCAGGGTGCGCCGGCCGGGGCGCAGCCAACGGCGCCCGCTCCTGCACAGGCTGCGCCGGCCGCGCAGAACGGCCAGGACGGGGCCATCGTCATCAGCAACGACGCGCCGGGCTATAACGGCTATGCCGGCACCTGGCGCGACCCGGAAACCGGCGACATCGTCACCTCGGTCATCGCGCCGCGCCGCCCGCGGGAGCAGGCGCAGCAGCCGCCCATCTATGTGGCGCCCCAGATAGACCCGGACTGGCCGGCCAACGGCTACGGCAATTCCGGCTGGCCCAACGGCTGGAATGGCGGCTGGAACGGCGGTGCCCAACCCGGCTGGACTCCCGGGGCGCCGCCCGGGGGCGCTCCCGGCTGGGGCCAGTCGTGGCGACCCGGGCAAGGCCCCCTGCCTCCCGGCATGGGCCGGCCCCCCTCGGCCATGGTGCCGCCGGCCGGGCCCCCCTCTCTGCCGCCCCAGGCCGGCCAGCCCGGCGGCCGTCCGCCGCAGCAGCCCGACAGGCCCGGCCCCGGCGGCCTGCCCCTGCCCGGGATGCAGCCGGGCATGCAACCTGGCGCACAGCCCCCGCAAGGGAACGGCCAGCCCGGCGCCGTGCGTCCTCCGGCCAACGGGCAACAGGGCAACTGGCAGGGGCCGCCCCCCAACTGGCGGCCACAGAACTGGCGCCCCCAGAACTGGCAGCCGGGGAACTGGCAACCCTCCAACTGGCAGCCCCATTGGCAAGGGCCAGCGGGCCAGTCCACGGCCTGGCGCCCGTGGGGGCCGGCCGGCGCCGGGAGCGGCGTCAAGGCCTGGACGCCCGGGCAGCCGCCGCACGGTGACTGGCAGCCCCTGAGCTGGAGTCCCGGCCCAGCCGGGGCCGCGGGCGCATGGAACCCGTGGCAGCCGTATATGATGGGTGGCATGATGGGTGCCCCGATGGGTGCCATGATGGGCGGCATGCGCTGGCCGGGGCGCTTTGCGGGCATGCCGCAGCTTCCGCCCAATATCTCGCGCCATCTCGGGCCCGTGGTGCCGCTCGGCCAGCGCGGAGGGCCACGCTAGATGCGCGCCATGCTCTGGACACCGGATGCCGCCGCGGACGCGAGCGTCAACTGCTCCCTCTGCGCGCATGCCTGCCACATCAGGGAGGGCGCCCACGGCCGCTGCGGCGTGCGCGTCAACCGGCGCGGTGAGCTCATCACCCTTGTGGGCGACGTGGTCACCTCCGTGGCGCTGGACCCGATGGAAAAAAAGCCGCTCTACCACTTCCTCCCGGGCAGCAAGACCTTTTCCGTGGGCAGCGCGGGCTGCAACTTCCACTGCCGCTTCTGCCAGAACCACCAGATCGCCCATGTGCGCCCGGCCAGCACCATCTCCGGGCGCCGCGCCACGCCCGACACCCTGGCGCGCCTCGCCGCGCAGCAGGCGCCGAGCATGGCCTTCACCTACAACGAGCCCACGGTCTTTTTCGAGCAGATCTACGAGACCGCGGGCCTCGCCCAGGCGCGCGGGCTCAAGGTCATCCTTGTGAGCAACGGCTTCATGGGGGCCGACCTGCTCCAGTCGCTCAACCGGCGCGTCAACGCGGCCAATATCGACCTCAAGGCCTTTTCGGATGACTTTTACCACAAATTCTGCGGCGGCCGCCTCCAGCCCGTGCTCGACAATCTCAAGGCCATAAAGAAGCTCGGCTGGTGGCTCGAGGTCACGACCCTCGTCATCCCCGGCTGCAACGACAGCCCGGACGAACTGCGCGCCATGGCCCGCTTCATCCGCGACGAGCTCGGGCCGGACACGCCGTGGCACCTCTCGGGCTTCCACGGGGCGGCCATGATGACGGCGCATCCCGCGACCCCGGCCTTCCAGCTCGAAGACCTCTGGCACATGGGCCGCGAGGAGGGCCTGAACTACGTCTATATCGGCAATGTGCAAAGCCTGCTCGGCGCCTCCACCGTCTGCCCGTCCTGCGGGAGCGTGGTCATCGAGCGGCGCGGCTATCGCACACGGGCGGGCAAGAATCCCGGCGTCTGCCCCTCCTGCAAGACCGTCCTCCCCGGGGTGTGGCGGTGATCCTCGTCTATACCGGCGAGGGCAAGGGCAAGACCAGCGCCTGCGCGGGGCAGGCCCTGCGTGCCCTCGGGCAGGGCATGGCCGTGGCCTTCGGCCAGTTCATGAAGCGCGATTGCGGCGCCGGCGAGCAGGTCATGCTCCGGCGCCTGCTCGGGACGAGGTTCCGGCCCGGGGGCTTGGGCTTCCTGCGCCATGAGGAGGAGCGCCCGGCCCACCGCGCCGCCGCGGCGCAGCTTCTGGTCTGGGCCCGGGAACAGGCGGCCGAGGTGGACATGCTCGTCCTCGACGAAGCGCTCTACGCGCTCGGGGCCGGCATCCTCACGCGGGGGGAGCTGGCGCCGCTGCTTGCGGGCGCGCGCGGGGAAGGGCGGCACCTCGTGCTCTCCGGGCGCGGCCTGCCGGAATGGCTGGCCGAGGAAGCCGACCTCGTGACCGAGATGCGGGAACGCAAACACCCGTGGCGCAAGGGCATTGCCGCCGCGCGGGGCATCGAGTTCTAGCCGTGCGCCGCCGCCCCGCCCTTTCCGCCTGCCGCGCCCGGCGCACACGCGCCCTCCCGGCCCGCGACACCGCCGACACGGCGCTCACGGTCTATGTGGCCGGCTCCTTCAAGCACAAGCACGGCGTGCGCCTTTTGGGCCGCGAGCTCATGGCGCTCGGCTGCCGCATCCTCGACTGGACGGAAAAGGCCGCGCCGCCCCCGGGCCTCCCCCCGCAGGAACGGCGCGCGTGGATGGATACGGACAGGGCCGGCGGCTCGGTGTTCGCCTTTTGCCGCGACGCCTGCCTCTCCGCCGACCTCGTCATCTATTACGGCGCCTCCGGGCAGGACGCCGGCGTGGAGGTGGGCCTCGCGGCCGCTGCCGGGGTTCCTGTGCTCGGCATCCGCGGCCCGCTGGAGGCGCCGGGCCTCATGCTCCACGGCGCCGGCACGGCCTGGGTGGACAGCGTGGAGGAGGCCCTGGAGCTCACCGCGCGCCTCGTGCAATTGCTGGGCGAACCCGCGGCCGCGCTCCCCCGGCGCCGCGGCCCCCTGCGCCGCCTCGCCGAGGCCCTTCTGGCGCGCCGGGGCCGCACTGTGGACATCATCACCGCCCGGGATTAAAATCCGTTTGGCGCGGGGTGGCCCGCGCCCTCATGCACCATCAAATCCCCGAGGGTCAAGAATATGCCCGAATGTCTGAAATCCGAGGAATTCCGGCGCAGGGTCATGCTGGCCGTGCTGATCGGCGTCATCATCGGCATCATCGGCGCCATCGTCAAGTTCGGCTGGGAAGTGCCCTTCCCGCCGCGCACGCCGCTGCGCGACGCCACCAACCCGCCGCAGGAACTGTTGCAGCAGCTCGGCTTCTCGTACCAGTTCACCCACATGACCTATATGTTCAGCGACACCCCGAGGCCGATCGTAAGCTTTGTGGTGCATTTCGCGTTTTCCATCGGCATCGGCATCATCTACGCGGTGATCGCCGAGTACAAGCCCATCGTCAAGCTCTGGCAGGGCGTGGCCTTCGGCATCCTCGTGTGGTTCGTCTTCCATGTGGTGCTCATGCCGCTCATGGGCACAGTGCCCGCGCCGTGGGACCAGCCCTTTGACGAGCATTTCTCGGAATTTTTCGGACACGGCTTCTGGATGTGGGTGATGGAGCTCTGCCGCCGTGACCTGCGCAACCGCATGACCCACGAGATCGAGCCGCCGGTGCCGCGCATCTTCTAGGGCGCCTTTCCCGCTCCCACCACTTCGAGCCTTAAAGAAACGCAAGCCCGGGAAGTTGTTGCGCACAGCTTCCCGGGCTTCATTCCTTAATAATCAGTGTCCGCCCTAGGTGGCCGGAAGCTCGCGTTCCTCAACGGGGGCCCCCTCGCCGGAAGCGCCCTGGCCGCCGGACTTTTGCATCGCCGGCACTGTTTGCGGCAGCATGAGGTAGCTTGTCACCGAGGTCACGCCCTTGACGCGACGCGCCACCCGGATGGCGAGCTGCTTTTCCGCGTCGTCCTGCACCACGCCCAGAAGCACCACGCGGCCAGCATTGACCTCGGTGTCGATGCGTGTGGAGGAGAGGCCCTTGGTGCCGATGAGGTCGGCGCGCAGGCTCGTGGCAAGGGCCACGTTGCCGGTGTCGCTCTTGGCGGGGGTGAACCAGTGCGGCGTGACCGAGCGCGGCTTGTAGCTCCTGGCGATGCTCACGGCCTTGGCCTGCATGTTCTTGGGCACCTCGCCCACCAAAAAGACATTGCCATAAAAGCAGTAGACCGACACGGCCCAGCCGCCGCTGAAATCGGCCTTCATGAGCGCGGTCTTGATGCTCGTGGCCATGGCCTTGTCGTCGGTGATGGTGTCCATGAGGCGCTTGTCGTCATAGAGGCCGTAGCCCCCGTAGGCGCAGCCCTGCGCGAGGGCGCAGGCGAGGAGCAGGGCCGCCAAAAGGGCGGCGCGCACGGACGGGACAAAAGCAGCTTGGGGCATGGCGATCCTCCAACATCATCCTCTTTTCATGGGCTGAATGTCCCCTGATTCTTGCTGAACTGATGCACCGGCCATTCCCCTGCCGATGCCATCCTCCCCTACTCCGCCTCGCGGCGGATGCGGGCGCCCACGGCGCCGAGCTTGTCCTCGATGCGCTCGTAGCCGCGGTCGAGATGATAGATGCGGCGCACCTCCGTGACGCCCTGCGCCGCCAGCCCGGCCAGCACCAGCGACGCGCTGGCCCGGAGATCCGAGGCCATGACCGGCGCGCCGGCAAGGCTTGCGCCGCCGCGCACCATGGCCGTATGCCCCGAGACCCGGATGCTCGCGCCCATGCGCATGAGCTCCTGCACGTGCATGAAGCGGTTCTCGAAAATGCTTTCCTCCACCACGCCCGCGCCCTGGGCCACGCACATGAGGGCCATGATCTGCGCCTGCATGTCGGTGGGAAAGCCGGGATAGGGCTGCGTCTTCACGTCCACGCAGGTGAGGCGCCCGGCGCTTCTGGCGCGCACGCCGCCGGGCTCGGGCTCCACCTCCATGCCCATGTCGCGCAGCTTGAGGATGACGGCCTCAAGCTCCGCATAGGGGCAGCCGCGCACATGGAGGTCGCCCCCGGTGATGCCCGCGGCCACGAGAAAGGTGCCGGCCTCGATGCGGTCGGGCATGACGGCGTAGTCCGCGCCGTAGAGCGCGGGCACGCCCTGGATACGGATGACGCCCGTGCCGTGGCCCTCGATCTGCGCGCCGCAGGCGATGAGGAATTCGGCGAGGTCCACCACTTCGGGCTCGCGCGCCGCGTTTTCGAGGATGGTCTCGCCCTCGGCGAGGCTCGCGGCCATGAGCAGGTTTTCCGTGCCGCCCACGGTGGGCATGTCGAAGGTGATGCGCGCGCCGGCAAGGCCCTCGCACTCGCCCACGATGTAGCCCTCCTCCAGCTCGAAGGTCGCGCCCATGAGCTCCAGCGCCTTGAGGTGCTGGTCCACGGGCCGGGCCCCGATGGCGCAGCCGCCCGGGAGGGCCACGCGCGCCCTGCCGATGCGCGCGAGGAGCGGCCCAAGGCAGAGCACCGAGGCGCGCATGGTGCGCACGAGGTCATAGGGGGCTTCGGGCATAAGCTCGCCGGGGGTGACAAAAACCTCGTCGTCCTCGCGCCGGCAGGCGCAGCCGAGGCGCCCGAGAAGGTCGAGGGTGGTGTCGATGTCGCGCAGGCGCGGCACATTGCGGAACGTGGCCGTGCCGTCCACGAGGATGGACGCGAAGAGGATGGGCAGGGCCGCGTTCTTGGAGCCGCTGACGCTGATGGCGCCGGCGAGCGGAACGCCGCCCTCGATGACGAGCTTGTCCATAGGCCTCCCGCCTGGTGCGCGGGCTGGCGCGCCCGCAGGGATGGATGGCGCACTCTAGGCCAGTTTCTAAAAAAAATCCAGAGTCGGCGGCGGCGTGGGGCGGCTTCTTATGGCGGGGGGAATGGGAAGCGCGGCTGGCGCAAGGCCGCGCCCGTGCCCGGCCGGGGAAAAAGAGCTTGCCAAAAGCCGGGCCCCTGTGTATGAAAGATGCCTTGCGGCGGAAGTAGCTCAGTTGGTAGAGCACCTGGTTGTGGCCCAGGTGGCCGTGGGTTCAAGTCCCATCTTTCGCCCCAGAAATTTCGCGCCTGCAAAGCCCGCCGGAACCTTCGGCGGGCTTTCGGCGTTTTTGGCGTCCGGGGCGCCCGCGCCCCCTGCCGGGGCAGACCCGCCGCGGCTGGACATCGGCCCCGGATTCTACTAAGAACATGCCGCCGGCGCGGGCGTTGCCGCGCGGCATCCACCGCATCGGAGCGTGGCGCAGTCTGGTAGCGCACCTGCTTTGGGAGCAGGGGGTCGAAGGTTCAAATCCTTTCGCTCCGACCACGAATCCCTCCCCCGGCCTGGCCGGGGTTTTTCGTTTCCCGGCCTTCACCCCTTCCCGCCCCTCCCGCCTTCCCCCACCGGCGCGCCGTCAAAAATCCGCTCCCGGGAACCTCCCTCCCCCGGGCGCCCCGCCGAAAAATCGCCTCTATCCCATCGAAAACGCATGGCTTTTCAAGGATGGAACAGTGCTTGCTAATGAAGGGCACACAGCAAAGTCATGCCGGCAGCAGCCGGGCCATGCGGGAGGCGTCATGAAATCCATGTTCAACAGCCAGATCGGCCTTGTGGGCCGCGTGATGGACATGCAGCTCCAGCGGCAGAATGTCATCATGAGCAATCTTGCCAACATCGAGACGCCCAACTACAAGCCGCGCGAGATCGCGTTCGAGAAGGAGCTGCAGAGCGCCCTCGGGCTGGATATGCGCGGCCGCATGAGCATCACGAGCCAGGGCCACATGCCCGCGGCCTTCAACCCGGACAATTTCGGGCCCGAATGGTCCAAGCAATTCAAGCCGCGCCAGATCCACGGCGAGGACCGCGTGCACCTGGACAAGGAAATGGCCAAGCACGCCAAGAACCAGCTCCAGTACACGGCGCTCACCCAGGTCATGGCCAAGAATTTTGAGGCCCTGTCCACGGTCATCCAGGACGGCAAGCAGGTCTAGCCGGCGCTTCGGCCGCCATTTTCGGGCTGGAATTTTTGGGAGAGAGTTATGGATTTTCTTACCGCCATGGACATCAGCGCCTCGGGCCTCACCGCGGACCGCACGCGCATCAATACCATCGCCATGAACCTGGCCAACGCCAAGACCACGCGCACCCCGCACGGCGGCCCCTACCGCCGGCGCACCGTGGTGCAGGTGGCCACCGACGTGGACGACCCTTTCTCCGTGCACATGCGCTCCGCGCTGGACCGCGAGCTCAAGGGCGTGCGCATCCTCGGCGTGACGCAGGACAAGCGCCCCCTCAAGCAGGTGTATGAGCCGGGCCACCCGGACGCCAACGCCGAGGGCTATGTGTCCTACCCGGACATCAACGTGGTCGAGGAAATGGCCAACCTCATGACCGCGCAGCGCAACTACGAGGCCAACGTCACCACTGTCGAGGCCATCAAGGGCATGTTCAACAAAGCCCTCGAGATCGGCAAGGCGTAACGGATTTTTGACAGAGCACAGGACACACGGAGCAGAAAATGAGCATTCAGGCAGCGGGCATGCGGGCATATACGGAAGCGCTCCAGCACTTCAACAAGGTGGACAGCTCCCTCAAGCAGGGGCAGGCTGTCGGCAAGCAGACGCTCTTCTCGCGTACCCTCGACCAGTCCCTTTTGCGCGACCGCGTGGACAAGCCCGAGAACTTCGGCGCCCAGGCGGACTTCATCCGCTATCCCGAGCAGGAGCACATCCCGGTGGCACAAAAGAACAGCTTCACCAACACGGTGACGAGCTCGCTCAACCGCGTCAACGAACTCCAGAACGCCAAGGACCAGGCCATCGACGATTTCGCCTCCGGCCGCAGCCAGAACGTGCACGAGCTCATGATCTCCATGCAGAAGTCGAGCATGGCCATGAAGCTCACGAGCGCGGTGCGCGGCAAGGTGCTCGAGGCCTACAAGGAAATTTCGCGCATGCAGTTCTAGCCCCCTCTCCGGGCTGCATGCTCCCTCAAAAAGCCAGTCTCCGCGTGTGTCCCGCGGCGACTGGCTTTTTGCGTCATTTTTTTGAATACGAGGGGAAAAATCCCTTCTAAGCGTAAAATATCCTTGATGAAAACACGCTGGCACGGCCTTTGCTAATCCCCTCGCATCATACGATTGCGCCACAGGGGCGCAAGGAATGAGGGGAATCGCCATGCCGACGTTCATCACCAATCTCGTTGACAATCTCAAGGGCCTCTGGGCCCGGCTGAACATGATCCAGCGCGTCGCCGTCGCCGGCGGCGCCGTGGCCCTGGTGGCCTGCGCCATCGGGCTCTCGCTCTGGGCGGGGCGGGTGGAGTACAAGGTGCTCTACTCGAATCTTGGCCCCGAGGACGCGAGCTCCGTGGTCAAGGCGCTCCAGGCCGACAAGACGCCCTACCAGCTCGCGGACAACGGCACCACCATCCTCGTGCCGCAGGACGTGGTCTATGACCAGCGCATCAGGATCGCCGGCGAAGGCGGCCTGGTGGGCCAGGGCATCGGCTTTGAGATCTTCGACAAGGTCAAGGTCGGCCAGACGGATTTCGTGCAGAAAATCAACTACACCCGCGCGCTCCAGGGCGAGCTCTCGCGCACCATCAGCGAGTTCCCCAGCGTGGAGAGCGCGCGCGTGCACCTCGTCATCCCCAAGCGCAGCCTCTTCGTGGAGGAGCGCCAGGACCCGTCCGCCTCGGTGGTGCTCAAGCTCAACAAGCCCAGCGTCAAGCCGGACCAGAAGGAGATCCAGGCCATCCTCAACATGGTGGTCATGGCGGTGGAAGGCCTTGACAAGAACCATGTCTCCATCACCGACAACGGCGGCAAGGTGCTCTACGAGCCCGAGGAAGACACCCTCGCCGGCATCAGCTCCACCCAGATGGAGCACCGCCTCTCCGTGCAGCGCAACCTTGAGCGCCGCATCGAGGAGCTGCTGCAGCCCATCTTCGGCCCCGGCCGCGTCATCGCCAAGGTCAACGCGGACATGGACTTCAGCCAGAAGACCATCCGCCGCGAGATCTACGACCCCGAAAAAACCGTGGTCCGCAGCGAGCAGCGCAGCGAAGAGAGCCAGCAGGGCCAGGCCAACCTCGAGGCCGGCGCGCCGGACGCCAACTTCCGCGGCGACGGCATCACGGGCTCCGTCTCCAACCAGAACGGCACCCGCGAGACGCGCACCACCAACTACGAGATCAACAAGGAAGAGCACCAGATCATCGCCAATGTGGGAGATTTGCGCCGCCTGACGGTTGCGGTTATCATTGATGGGTCGTATGAAAAGAGCGAGGGCGCGTGGAACTTCGTGCCCCGCAAGCCTGAGGAACTGGACCGCGTGCGCCAGCTCGTGTCCAACGCGGTGGGCCTGAACACCGGCCGTGGCGACTCCCTCGAAGTGAGCTCGGCCCCGTTCAACGATTCCGAGCCGCCCCACGAGCCCAACTTCGCCGAGGTGCTGGCCGACTACGCCGAGCGCCTGGGCAAGCCCCTGCTCAACGCGCTGCTTGCCTTCCTCTTCCTCATGCTGGTGGTCCGGCCCGTGGTGCTGGCCCTCATCCGGCCCAAGGTCGAGGCGGGCGAGATGGTCGAAGGCCTCGAGGGCCTGCCCTCCGCCGAGGAGCAGCTGGCGCTCTACGAAGCCCTCGAGGAAGCGGCCAAGGCCGACGAGGAAGAGCCGGAAGCCATTGAAGAGGAAGATGACGAGCTCGTCTTCAAGGATATCGAAGCCCTCAAGGCGCACATCTTCACCCTCTCCGACAATCACATGGAGCAGGTGGTGAGCCTGGTGCGCGGCTGGATGCAGAACGATGAAGCAAGAGCCTAAAGCCAGGGCATTGTCGGCCGGCAAGGGCGGGGGCACCCCCGCCCTTGCCGACATCCGCGCCATACGGCTCGCACAGAAGGCAACGAACCAGCGGGTGGAGGAGCTGAAGCTCCGCCTGTTCCGCATGACAGAGCAGCACATGGACCAGGCGGTGAGCCTGATCCGCCGTTGGCTCAAGGACGGGGAGCGCTAAGCGCTCCCTTTCGCCACAGAGAAAGCGGCATCGGGAAAGGAGTCACGAACATCATGGAACTGACCGGCCAGCAGCGCATCGCGGTCCTCCTGCTCGCCATGGGCGACAAGTTCACGGCCGATGTCTTCAAGCGCATGGAGCGCCAGGAGATCGCCGACGTTTCCAAGGCCATCGTGGAGCTCGGGCCCGTGCCGCGCGAGACCGTGGAGGAAGTGCTGCGCAACTTCCACGAATCCCTGGTGGACGGCGTGGACATGATCTCGGGCGGCAGCGACACGGCCAAGCGCCTCCTCGTCCGCAACCTCGACCCCGAAACCGCCAAGTACGTCATGGACACGCTGGCGCTGGACACGGGGCCCGCCCCCTTCCGCGACCTCGAGCAGGTGAGCCCGCGCCTGCTCTCGCAGATCCTGCGCAACGAGCACCCGCAGACGCTGGCGCTCATCATGGGCCACCTCCACCCGGACCAGGCCGCCAATCTTTTGACCAGCCTGCCCGCGGGCGTGCGCGCCGAGGTGCTCACGCGCCTCGCCAAGCTCGAGTCCGTGCCGGAAGAAATGCTCATGGAGGTGGACAAGGTGCTCACGAGCCAGCTCATCGCCATGGGCGGCAAGGAGGGCAAGAAGGTGGGCGGCGTGCAGTCCGTGGCCGAGATCCTCAACGCCGTGGACCGCGCCACCGAGGAGGAGGTGCTCTCGGAGATCGAGGAAGAATCCGCCCAGATGGCCGAGGACATCCGCAACCTCATGTTCGTCTTCGAGGACTGCAAGAACATCGACGACAAGGGCGTGCGCGAGCTGCTCAAGGAAGTCTCCAACGAGGTGCTGACCCTGGCCCTGCGCGGCGCCAGCGAGGATCTGCGCGAAAAGTTCTTCAAGAACATGTCCGAGCGCGCGGGCAACATGATCCGCGAGGAGCTGGAATTCATGGGCCCCACCAAGATCTCGGACGTGGAGGCCGCCCAGCAGAGCATCGTCAAGGTGGTGCGCCGGCTGGAGGCGGAAAACAAGGTGGTGGTCAGCCGGGGCGGCGGCGATGTGTTCGTCTAGGCCCCGGGAGCGTGCGGGCGCTTCCCCTCTGCGCCCGCAACAACAAGCCTTTTGCCCCTGCCGGGCGCGTTTCGCGCCTGCGGCAAAAAGGCTTTTTTGCGTGACGGGCAAAGCGACAAGGCTGAGTTATAGGGCATAGATACTCTTCCAAGCTCCGTCTGGAGCGAAGCGGAAGACGGGTGCTGGTGCCGGAAGAATCCTAAAAAATAAGATTTTTTGGCGCTGGCGCGCTAGCCGTTGGCGAGTCCGCGAGCCTTACGGATAGCGACAGTGACAGCGTTGGCTGTCTGGCGCGCTAACTAACTGCTGTCTTCATCCGTAGCTTCCTTCGTCGCAACGGCTGAAGCAAGGAAGATAAAAATTTCCGAAGGGAGTGTACTTAAGTACTCGACCGAGGAAATTTTTCTCTGACGCAGCCAGCGCCAAAGCGGTAGCCGTTAGCAGGCTCTGCCTGCTTACGGATAGCGACAGCGGCATCGTTGATTGACTTTTGTGGTAACTTGCTGCTGTCTTCATCCGTAGCTTCCTGCGTCGCAACGGCTGAAGCAAGGCTGTTTTTGACGGATAATTTCGGCAGTATACGCGCAAGCACAGGCGCGCGGCCAACTCAACGGCAAGGCAGGGCGCAACTCCGCCCTCGCGGCATAAACTTCGGCACGGGTAGCGGGCATGGCCTCCGAGCAATTGCGGAAAAAATGGGGCACTATCTTCATGGGCGAGCGCGAGGCCACGGTGGACCAGCTCGACGCCATGCAGGAGCCCATGCGCCGCGAAAAGCTCAAGCAGGAGCAGGAAGCCGACTACATGGAGCGCGTGCGCGCCCGCGCCGCCGAACGCGCCAAGGAGATTCTGGGCGCGGCCTACGCCGAGCGCCTGAAGGTGCTGGAGGAAGCCAAAGCCGAAACCGACACCCTGAAGCGCGAGACCGCCGCCAAGTGCGCGGCCGTGAAGGCCGAGGCCGAGGCCCTGCGCAAGGAGGCCCAGGCCGAGCTCGCCCGGGCCCAGGCAGAGCGCGAAGCCGCGGTGCGTGTGCGCGAGGCCGCCCACGGCGAGGGCTACCAGGCCGGCATGGACCAGGCCGGGCAGGAATTGCGCGAATTCCGCGCCGAGCTCGGGCAGTCCCTGGGCGCGCTCTTGCGGGCCATCGCCGGCCAGCGGGCCGACCTTGCGGCCGCGTGGCGCGAGGAGCTTGTGGAGCTCACGCAGGAGGCCGTGGCCGCGGGCACGGGCCATGTGCTCAGCGAGGACCACGCCAAGCTGCTCCGCGCGCTGGTGCTCAAGGCCGTGGCCCTGCTGGAGGACCGCGCCACCATCGTGGTGCGCGTCAACCCGGCGGACGAGGCCGCGGTGGGCGACATGTTCGCCGCCGCGCGCGAGCGCGCCCCGGAGCTCGTCCAGTGGATCGTCAATGGCGACGAGCGCATGGAGCCCGGGGGGCTGGTGGCCGAGAGCGGCAGCGGCAGCGTGGACTGCCGGCGCGAACATTTCCGGGAAATGGTGGATTCCATCCTCTCGCACCTGGCGCTCCCCGAGCGCGAAGGCGAGGCCGAGGCGGACGAGGCCATCGACACCCTCGTGGAGCACGAGACCGCGCGCATGGCCGAGCTGGCCCCGCCGCCGGAGCCGGCCCTCGAGCCTGCCCCTGCACCCGCAACCGATGCGGCGCCCGTGGAGGACATGCCGGAACAGGCGGAAGACCCTGCGGCCGGGCAAGCTCCCGGGGCGCAGCCCGCACCGCCCCAGGCGCCCCCGCAGCAGGCCGCGCCGCAGGCGCCCCCCGTGCCACCGCAAGGAGCCCCGCAGGCGCCCCCGCAACAGGCCGCGCCCACCACACCCCCGCCCGCCCCTGAGCCGGAACTGCCGCCGGATTTGGCGCCCGACCTTCTGGAAGACGGGGAGATCGACCTCTCCAGCCTGCCCCCCGACGACATCGACATGGGCGCGCCGGAGGCCGAAGCGGCGGCGCCGCCCCCGCCACCACAGGCCGCGCCCCAGGCAGCCCCGGAGGCGCCCGAAATGGGGGCGCCCGGCCCCGAACTTCCGCCGGAAGGCGAAGACGACGGGCTCGCGTGGCTGCCCCCCCTTGGGGACCCGGGCGCGGACGGCCCCGGGGCACCTGCCGCTGCCGCCGAAAAGCTCGACCCCAGCCTCGCGGAGCTGGAGGAAGAGCTCTTCCCGCTGGACGCGCCCGAAGCCGCGGCAGGCGGCGGCGTCGCGGCACCCGACCTGCCCCCGGAAGACCTGCTGCCCCCGGACTTGGCCCCGGGCCTGCAACAGGACGAGCGGGACGAAGTGCTGGCCCACGGGGGCTTCCTGCCCGGCAATTGATTGAGGCCGGCCCGGGCGCCCCGCGTCTCCCCCACTCCTTCCTTCGCCACGGAGAGCGCCATGAAACTCGACCCCCGCGCCTGCCGCCGGCTCCTGCATGAGGCCAATCCCATCCGCCTGTTCGGCAAGGTCAACAAGGTCGTCGGGCTGGTGGCCGAGGGCAGCGGCCTGCGCGCGCCGCTCGGCGCGGTCTGCCACATGCTGCCCGAGGGCGGCGCCGAGGGCGTGGCCGCCGAGGTGGTGGGCTTCCGCGACGGCAACCTGCTCTTCATGCCCTATGGCGACATGCGCGGCATCCGCCCGGGGAGCCTCATCCGCAATACCAGCATGCCGCCGGTCTTCCCCGTGGGGCCGGACCTTCTCGGCCGGGCCTTCGACGCCTTCGGCACGCCGCTGGATGCCGGGCCGCCGGTGAGCGCCGAGCTCTCGGGCTCGCCGCTGCCCCCGGGCGAGCAGGACAAGGCGGATTACGAACGCCAGATGGAGCTCCAGGCGCCCCACACGCCCGAGTGGGCGGTCAAGGCGCGCCAGCTCTGGCAGCCGGAGCTCGCGCAGCTCTACACCGACCCGCCGAGCCCGCTCCAGCGCCCGCGCATCACCGACATGCTTGATGTGGGCGTGCGCTCCATCAACAGCCTCATCACCCTGGGCAAGGGCCAGCGCGTGGGCATCATGGCCGGCTCGGGCGTGGGCAAGTCCACCCTCATGGGCATGATGGCCCGCTACACCAAGGCGGATGTCAACGTCATCGCGCTCATCGGCGAGCGCGGCCGCGAGGTGGTGGAATTCATGGAGCGGGACCTCGGCCCCTCGGGCATGGCGCGCTCGGTGCTCGTCATCGCCACGTCCGACCAGTCGCCGCTCGTGCGCATGCGCGCGGCCTACGCGGCCACGGCCGTTGCCGAATACTTCCGCGACAAGGGCATGGACGTTTTGCTCATGATGGACTCGGTGACGCGCTTCGCCATGGCCGCCCGCGAGGTGGGCCTCGCCGTGGGCGAGCCGCCCACCACCAAGGGCTACACGCCCTCGGTGTTCGCGCAGCTTCCCAAGCTCTTGGAGCGCGCCGGCCGCTCGGCCACGGGCACCATTACCGGCATTTATACCGTGCTCGTGGACGGCGACGACTTCAACGAGCCCATCGCCGACGCCGTGCGCTCCATCCTCGACGGGCACATCGTGCTCACCCGCGACCTCGCCGACCAGGGCCACTTCCCGGCCATCGACGTGCTCCGCTCCATCAGCCGCCTGCGCTCGGACATCTGCCCGCGCGAGGACGTGGTGGCGGGCCGCATCGTGACGCGGCGCATGAGCACCTTCCGCCGCGTGGAAGACATGGTGAATATCGGCGCCTACGCCAAGGGCAGCAACGCGGAGATCGACGAGGCCATCTCGGCCATGCCGGCCATCAACGCCTTCCTCTGTCAGGAAGTGGGCGACCCGCAGAACCTGGAGCAGTCCATGGCGCAACTGCGCGAGCTCGCCGGCATGGGCGGCGCCCCGCAGCAGGGCATGCCACGCCCGGCCCCGCAGGGGGCTCCGCAGGTGGCGCGGCGCTGAAGGGCGGCTGAGCGCAAACGGAAAACCTGGCGCATATTTTTGCACCAGCACCCTCGTGAGCACATCTCCAACACGCGTCTCTTTCCGACAACTTGGGGACATGCTTGGCCCAGCGCAGGCGCCTTTTGGGGCTAATATGCCAGCTGGAACCCTTATTGGAAAGGGACAGTCGCCATCATGAGAAAAGAAGGAGCTTGGTCAACATCCTGGGTTGGTAAACATAGAAAAAGAAGCGTATCGTTTCATTGTCCTACAGGAGATATCATCAACCCCTACAACTGCCTGATTGGGATACGCCCCGGAATAGAGCGCGGATACGGTTTTTAGCTCGCCTGCGAATACGGCAATATCTTTTCTGGCAGGGAAGGTCGGAGAGGATCGCCATAATGGAAAATTTTAATTAGAGTCGTTATTTCTACTGGCATATTGGTTTTGTCTTACGGCAAGTCATCTTTTGCGAGCCGATATTGTATCGCGTGTGACGAAGTTCCCGTGCTAAAATAAAAGGGCAACAAACTATTAAAAGACCACTCAGTATATGAGAACGATCGATATTACGGATTCTGCAGGGGAAGGGAGAAAAAATTAAATGAGATATCCATAAATAGAACTCAACCTCACTCTCTATGGGAATAAATCTCCTACCTGAATTTTATAATGATTGTGTAAAGTTTATTCCCATAATTATGTGTTGATGTATAGCAATCTAGTTGCATAATTCTTCTAATAATAAAATATCCAAATAAAGGTTATGGATCGCTAAGTTCTTTATATGCTTTCTTTCCCAATAAAAGTTATGACTGATCGATTCTGACTCAGTCCATCAATAATGGCGCTACTCTTTTTATACTCAGATAGCGGCCTCGCACAAACATAAATACTTTTTTTAATAATCCATAGAGCGCTACTAGAATTGCTATAATATAGATGGGCTCAGTGTAGGTATAGTAACGCTCGAGCATAATGTGGCTATAAGCGACAGCTAGAACAGAAAACTGATGGGTAGATACAAGAACAATAATTAAAAAGCGAATATCCTTGCATAACATGAAAGCTAATACCAATATGACAAGAGCACTAATTGAATAAGCAATGCCCTTTCGAGCCAAGACGCCGGGCCGCCAATCCTTAACCACCCCCAGGGTGCTGAGGAAGTACCCCACTCGTACTTTTGCTAACTCTCTGGAGTGGTTGATACTTAAGCCGTTTTCAATTTCTCTGGTGATATGCGTCAGATCAAGCAGGGAATATTTTATTGCAGGATTTCTCCATTCCTTGCTGGACTTCCAATACACACCCCCTATACGGTCATTAATGATCTCTGCAAAATGATTATAGCGGGTTGGCAGGGAAATGGATTGTAGAGGTTTGTTACGATACCTTTTTTTCAGATCTGATTCAACTTGATCATAATTTTTTATTTTTTCATTAAGCAACTTCTCTGCCAATATTTTTGAGCGTGAGGTTGGCATGTTTTGTATATCCTTCTCCTCCAAAAAATATGCTATTCTCCTCACTGAAACCTGATACTGAATAGTACCAAAACAGAGGTTTCCACATGTAAGGGAAAGGAACATAATATATACATATCCGAATAGTAATATAATTCCATTGATTTCATATTCAATATTACGTTTCAACCTTTTTTTATAGAAAAGGTATATTAAATAAAAAGTGCTAATAATGAGCGCTGCCAAGGCCACAGGGCGAATAAGAAAAGTATACAGGGCAAAAAAACATGATAAATATAAGAAAAATATTTTATTTGTTTTATGAAATAAAAGCACGGACGCGGTCCAGATAAATAATGTGGACTGCCCTAAGGATTCAGATAAAATCCACCGCATGGAAGCAGGAGGGGCTATATATAATCCTAATAGTAAAATTAATCCATATAGAATAAGCTCAACACATGAGGCATTAGATGGCAGGAGTGCCGAATACAAAAAAACAATTGCAAAACATAATATAAGAAATTGAACGATAACAATCAAATTTAATGAAGGAGCCAATCCCTCCTCTCGAAAGAGGAGCGCAGCCATATTTCCCTTATGGCCCCTGCCGTAATTCCAGAGTTCATCTGGCTTATGGTTCCGCATCTCCCTATATACTTGGTCTATTTTCCTATTCTCGCCAATTGTAAAGAGCTTTAGAAATAGAGGATATCCAGGCGATCTGAATGATCCGAACGGATGAATAAGGAAATTCGATTCATACTTTAAATAACTTTCTGTATCTGGCTGAACAGCATAGAGTTCACCTTTGATTATACTCCCTGTATTAAAATTTGAAATAGTATATTGCTGAAAAAAAATAGCGGAAATAATACATATTACCATCAAAATAAATATGAGTTTATGCGCAGATGTACTATATACTTTTAACATATGGCAGTTCTCCATACCATGCATTTGTCCTCAACACCGCTTTGCAGTGCTATCCGCGGTATCCACACCTGACGCGATGTCCTGTTATAAGGACAATAATGGAAACATTGCACCTGATTTACCACAGCTATAGCTGATACCGAGATTTTTGGCAATATAAAATTGCCACTTTAATAAGATAGTGTGCAATTAGAGTGAAATAGCAGCGCATTTTTGTATTGACAAAAATTGCCATACCGCTCCTGCACCTTGCGGTCAACACGTCGCAGCGCTTTTCGGAGGTGGTTGCGCTCACAAGGACGACGACACATCCCAGCTGGTCTTTGCCAAGCTAAAGAAGATGCTAAATATATTCATTACAAACAAAATCAACAGTTTTCCCAACTTTTCAAGGGGAAATGGCGCGTGGCATCCCGCCTTGCTGAAGCGCTCCGTTCCCTGCACCGCTAACCCATCCAAAGCCTGCCAAAAGGCGCACAGTATCTTTTTCTTCACTCACTCTGGAGACCTGCGGGTATTTTCTGGGGAGCTGTTGCGATGCATCTTCCGGCTGGCAGATCAAGTGCCTCCATATCTGATTCATTCAGGAGTTGAACAGGAGTTGAACCCCTTGCGCGTCCGCATTCTGGTTGCATCGGGATCTTCCGTGTGATGAGAGGCTACAAAATCTGGCATTGGTGGATATCGATGCAGGCTGGTAACGCTCCCCTTCACCACATACCGAGGGGCCCTTCTGGCTCCCCCATACCTTGATCTGGTAAGCGGGACCGTGCTGCGCCCTCGATGCGGCAGCTTCAGGGACAATCATGGAAGGGAGTAAAATTATCAGCGAAGCGCGGGGCCCTTCTGCACTGGCGCATCCAGATAACCTGCCTTCCAAGCACCGGGGCTCTACCGCTACCTTTCCCAACCATCCTATACAGGCCAGGCGAGATCCCAAAGGCGTCAAACGCTGCCCGGGCCGCGGAAACACCTGTCCACCCGTGGCCAACTTCTCTTTTCATGACAAATAGAGACAGCTCCTAGGACGCGACCGCCCGGAAATTGCGGTTCAGCCACTCGGCGATGGCCGGCACGCCGTCCTCGTCGGCCCGGAACCAAGTGTTCGGGTGCCGGCTCACCACTTTGCGCCAGGCGAGGAAGCGGCAGCCGAAGCTGGTCACGCCCTCGGCATCCGGCTTGGGCATGCTGCGCACGATGACGCCGCGCACGAAGAGGGGATTGGGCTCGCCGCCCTTGCCGAAGTCGCCCTTGAGCAGCAGCGGGTCATAGAGCACGGAGTGCGAAAGCGGGCAGGCGGCCAGCACGTCGAGGCGCATGCCCGAGGCCGAGAGCTCGCCGAGCTCGCATTCCCCGTTCTCCAGCGGCGTCCAGGCGAGGTCGGGCAGTGCCTCCGGCCCCCCGTTCACGAGGCGCCCGTACCAGATGCCGAAGCCATCGGCGTTTTCGCGCTCGAGATTGACGCGCTTGCTGAAGCGCCGCTGGTGGTGGTCCAGCGATTCGGGAAGCGGAAAGACAAGATAGACCGAATTGAGCGGCCCGTTGTAGATGCGGGCGAGCTTCGTCAGGAAGTGGCAGGTCACGCGCTTGCCGTCGTCCATGACCACGAAGTAGCCCCTGACCTCCGAGCCCCAGATGATGGGATGCTCGGCCAGCTGCTCGAGCTCGGCCCGGATGACGAAGTGCCCGTTCTTGATCATGATGCAGGGCGCGGCGAAACGCGAGACCTCGCACTTGTCCAGCAAAAAGACAAGGTGGATGGGCACGTCCTGGGAGCGCGCCAGGGTGAAGCAGCGCACGGTCTGTTCGAGCGCTTCCTGTTTCGGGTCGGGCATGGGCACCTCGCTGCCTGTGAGCCCTGAAGCATACCCAAAGCGGCCCCGCAAGGCAATCGGGCGGTTTTCATTGCGTATTTGCCCGGCGGCTGCTAAAGTGGAGGCGATAGTACAGGCAGAGGCACCAATTGCCGGCCCGCCCGGGCCCCGCCATGCCGGCGGGCGAAGCGGGCAGCCGGCGCGGTTCGGCCGCGTCCGCGGCCGGCCCTTTCGGCATATCCCGGATGTGCGCATGCGCGGCCGCGCCGTGCGCCCGCGGCATTCGGCGCGCCCGATGCGCAAACCGCGCACCGGCACCACCGCAGGAGCGAGGAGGCTCTATGGCAAGCCAGGCATTGATCAAGGACTTTGAAGAGCTGCTCGGCAAGGAAAACGTGTTCACCTCCGAGGCCGACCGGCAGAGTTATTCCTTTGACTCGGCCGTGCTCCCCTCGGTGACGCCCGCCATGGTGCTCAGGCCCACCACCACGGAGCAGCTGGGCGCGTGCGTGAAAAAACTCTACGAGGCCGGCGTGCCCATGACCGTGCGCGGCGCGGGCACCAACCTCTCCGGCGGCACCATCCCCGACAGCGTGGACTCGGCCGTCATCCTGACCACGGCCTTGAACCGCATCCTCGAGATCAATTCCAATGACCTCTACGCCGTGGTCGAGCCCGGCGTCATCACGGCCCAGTTCGCCGCCGAAGTGGCGAAAAAGGGCCTCTTCTACCCGCCGGACCCGGGCTCCCAGACCGTGTCCACCATCGGCGGCAACATCGCCGAGAACGCGGGCGGCCTGCGCGGCCTCAAGTACGGCGTCACCAAGGACTACCTCATGGGCATCGAGTTCTACGATTCCACGGGGGCCCTGGTGCGCTCGGGCTCGCGCACGGTGAAGTGCGTGACCGGCTACAACCTGCCCGGGCTCATGATCCAGTCCGAGGGCACGCTCGGCATCATCTCCCAGGCCGTCATGAAGCTCATCCCGCCGCCGCAGGCCTCGCAGGCGCTCATGGCCGTGTTCGCCGACATGCAGGACGCGGCCGAGGCCGTGGCCGGCATCATCGCCGCGCACATCCTGCCCTGCACGCTGGAATTTCTCGACAACAACACCATTATCCGCGTGGACGACTTCACCCATGCGGGGCTCCCGCGCGAGGCCGGCGCCATCCTGCTCATCGAGGTGGACGGCCATCCGGCCCAGGTGGCCGACGACGCCGCCGCCGTGGAGAAGGTCCTCAAGGCCAACCGCGCCACGGCAGTGCACGTGCCCAAGGACGCCGAGGAAAAGAACCGCCTCTGGGAGGCCCGCCGCCAGGCGCTCCCGGTGCTCGCCCGCTGCCGGCCCACCACCGTGCTCGAGGACGCCACGGTGCCGCGCTCGCAGATCCCGGCCATGATGAAGGCCGTCAACGAGATCGCGGCCAAGCACAAGGTCGAGGTCGGCACCTTCGGCCACGCCGGCGACGGCAACCTGCACCCCACCTTCCTCTGCGACAAGCGCGACAAGGAAGAGTTCTCGCGCGTGGAAGCGGCCGTGGACGAAATGTTCGACGTGGCCATCCGCCTGCAGGGCACGCTCTCGGGCGAGCACGGCATCGGCACGGCCAAGGCCAAGTGGCTGGAAAAGGAGACCGGGCGCGGCGCCATCGAGTATTCGCGCAGGCTGAGGCACGCCCTCGACCCCAAGGGCCTGCTCAATCCCACGAAAATGGTGGAGATCTAGCCCATGGAAAACAATCTGCAAAAGTTGGCCCAGCGCCTCATGGCGCTGGACGACAAGATCACGGCCTGCATGCGCTGCGGCATGTGCCAGGCGGTCTGCCCCATGTTCGGCGCCTCCGGGCAGGAGGCCGACGTGGCCCGGGGCAAGCTCTTCCTCATCAACAACCTCGCGCACATGCTCCTTGACGACCCCGAGGCCCTGGCGGACAAGCTCGGGCGCTGCCTGCTCTGCGGCTCCTGCCAGGCCGCGTGCCCGCCCGGCGTGGAGATCATGGCCATCTTCCGGGAGGCGCGCGAGGTGGTGTATACCTATCTCGGGCTGAACCCGGTCAAGAAACTGGTGTTCCGCACCCTGCTCGCCAAGCCCGGGCTCTTCAACTTCGCCATGCGCGTGGGCGCGCCCATGCAGGGGCTGCTCTTCCACAAGACGGGCGACGTGCAGGGCACGGTCTGCGCGCCCATGTTCAACTTCTTTCTGGGCGACCGGCACATCCGGCCGCTGGCGAAAAAGCCGCTGCACGCCATCTACGGCGCCCTCGACGAGCCCAGGCCCGCCGGCGGCATCAAGGTGGCCTTTTTCCCGGGCTGCCTCGGCGACAAGATGTATGTGGAGATGGGCCAGGCCTGCCTCAAGGTGCTGAAGCACCACAAGGTCGCGGTCTACATGCCCGCGGAATTCGCCTGCTGCGGCATCCCGGCGGTCTCCTCCGGCGACGCCAAGGGCATGGAAAAGGAGCTCAAGGCCAACCTCGCCATCCTTGCCAAGGGCGATTTCGACTATATCCTTACCCCGTGCGCCTCCTGCACCTCCACCATCAAGGAGCTCTGGCCCGAGTACGCCAAGCGCCTCGGCCCCTCGGAAGCCAAGCTCGCCGAGGACTTCGCGCAGAAGGCCATGGACATCAACGTCTTCATCGTGGACGTGCTCGGCGTGACCCCGGCCGCCCAGCCCAAGGGCGGGGCCACGGATGTCACCTATCACGACTCCTGCCACCTCAAGAAGTCCCTCGGGGTGAGCCGCGAGCCGCGCATGGTGGTGGAGGCCAACCCGGCCTATACAATGAAGGAGATGAACGAGGCCGACCGCTGCTGCGGCTGCGGCGGCTCCTTCAACCTCTTCCACTACGATTATTCGCGCAAGATCGGCCAGCGCAAGCGCGACAACGTGGTGGCCTCGGGCGCCAGGATCGTGAGCGCGGGCTGCCCGGCCTGCATGATGCAGCTCGAGGACGTGCTCTCGCAAAACAAGGACGACATCAAGGTCAAGCACACGGTGGAACTCTACGCCGAAAGCCTCGACTGAGACGGCGCCCGCACAAGGATCAAGGACGGCGCGGCCCGGAAGGGCCGCGCCCGCGTTCAAAATCTGCAAAGGAGCAAGATATGCCCCCTGTGAACCCGGAACTGGTCGAGGCTTTCAGCGCCAAGGCCGCCCTGGTCAATGCCGTGGTGCAGGAGCTGCCCACCATGGCGGCGGCCCTGCAATACGTGGTGGATGTCTGCGCGAGCAAGGCGCCCGCCGAACTGCTCGCCGACGAGCCGGGCACGGAAAAGGGCCCGCTCGGCCCCAACAAGTGCCCCACCCGCGTGCAGCGCGTGGTGGCCGCCCCCGGCCTTGACGAGGCGGACTTCGCCGAGCTCCAGAAAGCCTGCCAGGAAAAGGGCTTCCTCTGCCTGCGCGAGGGCCTGCGCGGCTATCTCGCCGGCATCGACGTGGGCCTGTCCCAGGCCGTGCTCGGCGTGGCCGCCAGCGGCACCTGCATGCTCGACACGGATAACGAGGACGTGCGCCTCGCGGGCATGATCTCCGAGGTGAACGTGGTGCTCCTGCGCAAGTCGGAGATCTATCCCGATCTCCCCTCCATCGCCGGCCAGCTGCGCGAGCGCATGAACGACCACAAGGACGGCGCCGGCACCTTCACCACCTTCGTCACCGGGCCGAGCCGCACCGCCGACATCGAGCGCGTGGCCGCGGTGGGCGTTCACGGCCCGCTGGAACTGCACATCATCCTTCTGGAGGAAGGCCATGCATAAAGCGCCGTCCACCCTTTCCGACTACCGCAAACAGATCGACGAGGCCCTGGGCGACGAGTTCCTGCGCCGCACCCTCGACACCTTCGCCGTGGCCTACAAGGCCAACCGCGAAGCCGTGTTCAAGGACGTGGACGAGCGCAGGCTCATCGAGGAGATCGCCGCCGCCAAGGACGACGCCTGCCAGCACATGGAGGAGCTCTACGAGGAGTTCAAAAAGAACGCCGAAAAGCTCGGCGTGCATGTGCACCGCGCGGCCGACGCCGAGGACGCCAACCGCATCATCGTGGGCATCGCCAAGAAGAACCACGTCAAGCGCGTGGTCAAGTCCAAGTCCATGACCGCCGAGGAGATCCAGCTCAACCCCGCGCTGGAGAAGGAAGGCATCATCGTGGACGAGACCGACCTCGGCGAGTGGATCATCCAGCTGCGCCATGAGGGCCCCTCGCACATGGTCATGCCGGCCATCCACCTCTCCCGCTACCAGGTGGCCGACAACTTCGAGAAGGAGACCGGCGAGAAGCAGGAGGCCGAGGACGTCCAGAAGCTCGTCAAGGTGGCGCGCGTGCAGCTTCGGCGCAAGTTCATCGCCGCGGACATGGGCGTTTCGGGCTGCAACTTCGCCATTGCCGAAAACGGCGCCATCTCGACGGTCACCAACGAGGGCAACGCCCGCATGGTGGAGACGCTGGCGCCCATCCATGTGGCCGTGGCCGGCCTCGACAAGCTGGTGCCCACGCTGGACGTGGCCCTCACCGCCCTGCAGGTGCTGCCGCGCAACGCCACGGCCCAGCGCCTCACGGCCTATGTGAGCCTCATCTCCGGCTGCGTGCCCTGTGCCGTGGGCCCGGACGGCCGCAAGGAACTCCATGTGGTCTTTCTCGACAACGGCCGCACCGAGATCGCGAAAGACCCGCTCTTCTCGCAGATCTTCCGCTGCGTGCGCTGCGGCGCCTGCGCCAACGTGTGCCCGGTGTTCCGCCTCGTGGGCGGCCACAAGATGGGCTACATCTATATCGGCGCCATCGGCCTCATCCTCACCTACTTCTTCCACGGCAAGGACAAGGCCAAGGTGCTCTGCCAGAACTGCGTGGGCTGCGAATCCTGCGCCAACGTGTGCGCCGGCGGCATCGACCTGCCGCGCCTCATCCGCGACATCCGCGCCCGCTGCTCCGAGGAGCAGGGCTCGGGCGCCCAGGCGGCGCTGCTCGCCTCGGTGATGAAGAACCGCAAGCTCTTCCAGACCCTCTTGCGCTTCGCGAGCAAGGCGCAGAAGCCCTTCACCGGCGGCACGCAGTTCCAGCGGCATTTGCCCAACATGTTCCTCGGCAAGCACGGCTTCAAGGCCCTGCCCGCGCTGGCGCCCAAGGCCTTCCGCGACAAGTGGGAGTCCATCCGGCCGCGCGTGCAGAACCCGGTGATGAAGGTCGCCATCTTCGGCGGCTGCGCGCAGGACTTCATCTATCCCGAGCAGCTTGAGGCGGCGGTGAAGATCATGGGCGCGAAAAACGTGGCCGTGGACTTCCCCATGGAGCAGACCTGCTGCGGGCTCCCCGTGGAGATGATGGGCGAGCGCAAGACCTCCACCGAGATCGCCAAGCAGAACATCGGCGCCTTCGACCCCAAGGACTATGACTATATCGTCACGCTCTGCGCGAGCTGCGCCTCGCACCTGAAGCATGTCTATCCGAAGCTGCTGGAGAACGATCCCGAGCGCTACGAGGCCCAGGCCTTCGCGGACAAGATCATCGACTTCAGCTCCTTCGTGCGCGACAAGCTGGGCCTCAAGCCCGAGGACTTCGAGAAGAGTGGCGAGAAAGTCACCTACCATGCCTCCTGCCACCTCTGCCGCGGCCTCAAGGTCAAGGAGGCCCCGCGCGAGCTCATCGCGGACGCGGCCGAATACGTGCCCTGCGAGGAAGAAGAGGTCTGCTGCGGCTTCGGCGGCACCTATTCCATGAAGTTCCCGGAGATCTCGGGCCAGCTCATGGACAACAAGCTGAAGCACATCGCGGACACCGGGGCCGAGCGCCTTGTGGTGGACTGCCCCGGCTGCGTCATGCAGATCAAGGGCGGCGCGGAAAAGAAGGGCCAGAAGATCAAGGTGCAGCACATCGCCGAGCTCTTGGCCGAAAACCTCAAGAAGGACTAGCCAGCCGCCCGCAGGGGCGACCGGCTCACCGGGGCGCGCTTTCCGCAAGGGGGCGCGCCCCTTGTTTTTGGGACGGCACCCGCGCCGGAACAAGAAAGGCCGGGAGGCGGTGCCTTCTGGCATGGATTGACATACAGGGCGACAAGCTCAATACTTGATGCGCTTTCAGGGCAGAGGGAACACTTTTCACATCTGGCACAGGCCTCTTTTGCCTTTCGTCAGCATCTCATTCCAAATTGCACCATGGCGCACCGGCTATGAATGTTGTGTACTCCATCATCGCCATCGGCATAGGCGCAACGGGCGGGGCAGCCTTCCGCTGGCTCCTCGGCCACGCGCTGCACGCCCTCTACCCCTCCATCCCGCCGGGAACGCTTGCCGCCAACTGGCTGGGCGCCTACATCATCGGCCTTGTCTCCAGCATTTTCGCGGCCTGCAACATCACATCTTCCTCATACCTCTATCTGATGGTGATCACGGGTTTTCTGGGCGCGCTCACCACGTTTTCCACCTTCACGCATGAAATGGGCACGCTCATCCGCCACCATGAGTACTGGACGGCCGTGGGCGGCATCGCGCTGCATGTGTGCGGCTCGCTCATCCTGTTCTTCCTCGGGATCGCCACCTTCATGCTGTTCCATCACGCGGAGTGACGCGAGAGAAACGTTTTACTGCGGCTCTACGGCCACACAAATCTCCATAAGGGAGGGAACCATGGCCAAATACAAAGTGACCGGAAAGGTCAGCAAGCCTGAACTGGGCGCCGCCGGCACCGTGACCGCCTCCAAGATCGTCGACGCGGACTCGGAGAGCGAAGCCATCGCCAAGGCGAAAGAGAAGTGGCTGGGCGTGTATGATTACATCATCAAGGACGGTAACGACATCCTGGAGATCAAAGTCGCCGCCATCTAGGGTATCCGCATAACGCTACCTCAACTCCCGGCCGCGGCCGCAGCAAGACCCGCGCCTTCGGTGCCCCCGACACGGCATCGGAGGCGCGCGCGTTTTTTGTGACCGCCGCCCTCCCCTTTGCGCCCCAACCTGCCGGCGCCGTGCAGGACTTTGTGAAAAAAATTGCCTGCCTGCGAGCCGGGAAAAGTGCCCGGCGCCCCTTGCGCATTGACCGGGCTTTACGCTATCCATAAAGGACTGGAGAGTATTTCTGACATCGGCCCGCGAACCGACGCGGCGCCCCCACCTTCGCCGGCGCTGGCGCGAAGGGGCGGGGCCCGCGCCCTTCCAGCAGGTTCTTCGGGCTCGGTGCCGCAAACCGGGTCCCGAGGGAGGTTTTCATGTCAATCGGATTTCTGGCCTTGCTGGCGATCATCCCCATTGTGGTCGCCCTCATCCTGATGGTGGGCATGCGCTGGCCCGCCACCAGGGCCATGCCCTTCGCGTGGGGCGCGTGCGTGGTCTGCGCCATCTTCGGCTGGGACATTTCCATCCTGCGCCTCATGGCGCTCTCCATCCAGGGCGTGATCATCGCCATCGGCGTGCTCATCATCGTCTTCGGCGCCATCCTCATCCTCTACACGCTCGAGAAAAGCGGCGGCATGGAGACCATCCAGTACGGCATGCAGAACGTGAGCCGTGACCGCCGCGTGCAGGCCATCATCATCGGCTTCCTGTTCGCGGCCTTCATCGAGGGCGCGGCGGGCTTCGGCACGCCCGCGGCCCTGGCCGCCCCGCTGCTGCTCGGCCTCGGCTTCCCGGCCATGGCCGCGGCCGTGGTCTGCCTCGTGTTCAACAGCGTGCCGGTCTCCTTCGGCGCGGTGGGCACGCCTATCCTCGTGGGCTTCGGGCTGCTCAAGGAAAAGATCGCGGCCCTCGTGGGCGCGGACCCGAACCTGCCCTTCACGGGCTTTGACGGCTTCGCCAAGCTCGTGGGCGAGTGGGCCACCCTCATGCACGGGCCCATGGCCGTCATCCTCACCATCTTCATGCTCGGCTTCATGACCCGCTTCTGGGGCCCCGAGCGCTCCTGGGCGGCCGGCTTCCGCGCCTGGAAGTTCTGCGTGTTCGCGGCCATCTGCTTCCTCGTGCCCTACATGGCCTGCGCCTGGGCCCTCGGGCCGGAGTTCCCGGCCATGCTCGGCGGCCTCATCGGCCTCGCCGTGGTGGTGTGGGGCGCCAAGCAGGGCATCTGCGTGCCCAAGGACAGCTGGGGCTTCGGCGATCCTTCCAAGTGGGAGGCGTCCTGGTCCGGCACGGCCAGCCAGAACACGAGCACCGAGTTCAAGGCCCACATGAGCCAGTTCCAGGCGTGGCTGCCCTATGTGATCATCTGCTTCCTCCTCGTCATCTCCCGCATCCCGGAACTCGGCATCAAGGGCTGGATGACCGCGCAGAAGATCACCTTCAGCAACATCCTGGGCTTCAAGGACATCACCGAGAGCATCACCTATCTCTATCTCCCGGGCACCTTCTTCATCTTCGTGGCCCTGCTCACCATCTGGCTGCACAAGATGCCCGCCCCGGCGGTCAAGGCCGCGTGGAGCGAGAGCTTCCAGAAGATGAAGTCGCCCACCATCGCGCTGTGCTTCGCCGTGGCGCTCGTCGCCATCTTCCGTGGCTCGGCCGTGAACCCGCTGGGCGCGCCCTCCATGCCGCTGGCCCTCGCCGAGACCGTGGGCGCCGCCGCCGGCGCCATCTGGCCCCTGCTCGCGGCCTTCGTGGGCGGCCTCGGCGCCTTCATCACCGGCTCGGCCACCATCTCCGACCTCATGTTCGGCGAGTTCCAGTGGGACATGGCCACCATGCTCACCCTGCCCCGCTCCATCATCGAGGCGGCGCAGACCGTGGGCGGCGCCATGGGCAACATGATCTGCATCCACAACATCGTGGCCGCCTGCGCCGTGGTCGGCCTCTCCGGCCGCGAGGGCGAGGTCATGCGCAAGACCTTCTGGCCCTTCCTGCTCTACGGCTGCGTGGTCGGCATCATCTGCTGGGTCCTGGTCGCGGCCAATCCCGGCGCGTTCTAGGAGCTTCAGCGGGGCTTTTCGCCCCTCCAACATCAAAAGGCGCACGGCTTTCGGGCCGTGCGCCTTTTTTGGTGGGCGCCCGTTTCGGTCCTACCCGGCCCTTTGTGCGGGCGCGCCGGAAAAGTCCTTTACAGGGGGCGGCGATGGGCCTAGTCTACAGGGGTCCCGGCTGATCGGGGCACAAAGCCCGTATGGGAGAATGAAAATGAAAAAACTGCTTTTTGCCGCCGCGGCCCTCTGCGCCTTCGGATTCATCGGCTCCGCCCAGGCTGCCGACACCAAGACCCCGGATCCCTATGACCTTCCCCTCGTGGGCGAATATGTCAATGACGCCGGCTTCCTCGTGATCGCCCCGGCCGCCAAGGGCGAGAACGCCAACTACAACGTGGGCCTGCAGGACAAGTCCGGCAAGTGCAGCCTCGAGATCGTGGCCGGCACCTGGCAGAACTCCGAGCAGAAGAGCCCCATCAGCAAGCCCACGCACCCCAAGGCCATCGTTGCCGTGCAGTCGCAGGACTTCCCCAACTTCTCCCTCTGGCCTGAAGACGAAAAGATCCGCCTGGCCGACGACGCCCTGCCGCTGGACAAGCTCGATCCGGCCTGCGCCGTGTTCAAGGGCAACATGGTCTTCACCCGCAAGTGACCATCCGCGCATGAGCGCTCAAGGCCGCGGCCCGCACACCCGGGGCCGCGGCCTTTTTTGCGCGCAAAAAGCCTCCCGTCCGGCGGGAGGCTTTTGCGTTGTCAAAAGAACGGCGCGACCCAGAGAGCCCGGGACATGCGCGGGGCGTTTCCGGCCCTTGGCTTCTAGCCCCGCATGGCGGCGAGCGCCGGGATGCGCCACCAGTACCACTGGCTCACCAGCGTTTCGTCATCCGGGTCCCATTCGCCGCATTCCTCAAAGTAACGGAACACGTCGCGTTCCACCGGGCTGGCATCGCCGCGCCCGGCGCACTGGCGCAACCGGAACAGGATGACCATGCACTCGAAGAGGCTGAAGCAATCTTCTTCGGTGGTGAAGCCCTTTTTGAGGAGGCTCGTGAATTCGCGGTAAAAGCGATTGTCCTCGGGCACACAACGGTCAAAATCTTCCGCATGTTCGATGAGATAGCGCAGGCTGCGGCAAAACAGCACCTGGCGCGGGTCGGCCGAGGCATGCGCGATGCGGGCGGCATAGAGCTTTTCCAGGTCATGGCGGTAGGCGGAAAGAGGCATAGGGCACCCCAAAATATGTGTAAAGAAATACCTCTTCACAAATATTATAGGAAACGGTTTCGCTTATCAAATAATAAATAGGGGCCACCCCGAATCCCCCGCGGACCTGGCGCGCCACCCCTTGTCACCGGCAGGGCGAGCCGCGGATTTTTCTCGACCTTTGCTCCGCGCTTTGGCATGCTGCCCCAAGGCGCCGGGCCTTCACGGGCTCGCGGCGCGGCCGGGAAGCGACACATGCTCTACGTCATAGAAAATCTCCTCAAGCGCCGCCAGCGCGAGCAGGGCTACCGCCTGCTCATCAGGAGCCTGCACATCCCGCGCGGGGCGCGCCTCGCCATCACGGGCCCCAGCGGCTGCGGCAAGAGCACCACGCTCGACCTGCTCGGCCTGGCGCTCAGGCCGGACTCTGCCGCGCGCTTCACCTTCGCCCCGGATCCCGACGCTGCGCCGCTGGATGTGACCGCCCTCTGGGCCGGCGGGCGCCATGACGCCATGGCCGCCCTGCGCCTTGCGCACATGGGCTATGTGCTCCAGTCGGGCGAGCTCTTGCCCTTTCTGACCGTGGGCGAAAACATGACGCTCACGGCGCGGCTTGGCGGCATGCCGGACGCCGAGGCCGAGGCCCGCGCCCGCGGCCTCGCCGAGGCCCTGGGCGTGGCCCATCTCAGGGGCGCCATGCCGGCCACGCTTTCCGTGGGCGAGCGCCAGCGGGCGGCCATCGTGCGCGCGCTCACCCCGGGGCCGCAGCTCATCCTCGCGGACGAGCCCACAGCCGCGCTCGACCCGGTGCACGCCGGCCGCGTCATGGACGCCTTTCTCGCGGCGCTCGACCTCCATCAGGGGAGCCTCGTGCTCGTGACGCACAATGCCGGCTGGGCGCGGCGGGGCGGCCTTACGGAACTGGCCTTCCGCATGGAGGAGGACGAAGGCGGCGTCACCGCCGTCCTCGACGATGACGCGGGCGCTGCGACGGGCTCCCCGGGCGGGGAGGGCGCGCCATGCTGAAAAAGGTCTGGCTCGCCGTATGCCTCGCCGCGCGCGACTGGCGCTTCGAGCGCTCGCTCACGCTCTGCGCCATCCTTGCGCTGGCCAGCATGCTCACGCCGCTGCTCGTGCTCCAGGGCCTGAAGAACGGCGTCATCGAGGGCATGCGCGAGCGCCTGCTGCAAGACCCCACGGTGCTCATCATCACGCCCAAGAGCGACGGCGGCCGCTTCACCGAGGCCGAGGTGCGCGCCTTCGGCGAGCTCCCGGGGGCGGCCTTCGCCATCGGCCGCACCCGCGACACCGCCACGGACATCACCCTCGCCGCCGGTGCGGACGGCAGCGGCAAGAGCGCGAGCCTCTCGCTGGAGCCGAGCGCCCCCGGCGAACCCGTGCTCGCGCATCTTGGCATCACGCCGCCCGCGGACGGAGCCGAGCCCGGGCTCGTGCTTTCGGCGCCCGCGGCCCAGGCGCTTGGCGCCGGGCCCGGCGCGAGCCTTTTGGCCAGGCTCGGGCGGCGCACGCCCGAAGGCCGGCTGGAATCGGCGCGCATGGTCTTCCGCGTGACCGCTGTGCTCCCCGAAGCCGCGGCCGACCGGCGCATGGCCTTCGCGCCGCTCTCCACCCTGCAGGACCTTGAAGACTACCGCGATTATCTGGAAGTCCCGTCCCGGGGCTTCACGGGCACTCCCCGCGAGGGCGGCCGCCGCTACGCCTCCTTCCGGCTCTACGCGCGCGACCTCGACGCGGTGGAAGGCCTCGCCACGGCCCTCGGCGAGCGGCACATCGAGACGCGCACACGCTCGCGCGAGATAGCGGCCATCCGCATGCTGGAATCGTCCATCAACCAGGTCATCCTCATCATTTCGCTGGCCGTGGGCGCGGGCTTCGCCGCGTTCACCATAAGCTCCGTGCAGGGCGCGGTGGAGCGCAAGCGCCGGATGCTCGGCATGCTGCGCCTTCTGGGCTTTCCGCACGCGGCGCTCGTGCTGTATCCCATGGCGCAAAGCCTGCTCACCTCCCTCAGCGGCTTCGGGCTCTCCTGCCTGCTCTACCTTGCGGTGAGCCTTGGCATAGCGCAGGCCTTCGCCGGCCAGGGCGGCATCGCCTGCCGCCTCGGCCCGGCTGACGTGGCCATCGCCTGCGCCGCCGTGGTGGCGCTCTCCCTGCTCTCCACGGCCCGGGCCGCCCGCGCGGCCGCCGCCGTCGAACCCTCCATCGTCATCCGCGAGGTCTGACCATGCCCGCGCCCGCTTTCTCCCCGCGCTTCGGCGCGCGCTGCCGCCGCGCCCTCGCCCTGCTGCTGCCCCTGCTCCTGCTTATTCCGCGACCGGCGCTCGCCGCCTTCACCTCGGCCCATGACGGCGTCCCTGTGGAGAGCGCCTGGAACCCGGCGCCGGCCAGGGACGACATCGTGCTGCCCATGCCCTGCGGCCTTTCCCTCACCCTGCGGGCCGTGGCGGTGCCCGCGGGCGGCCTCATCAAGGACAGGACCTTCTCCATGGGCGTGGTCAACGCGGCCGACGGCGAGCGCCAGATCTACGAACGCCAGTTCGACGGCCACATCGCCGCGCCCTTCACCGAAGGGGACCTCCCCGCGGACTGGCGGGGCGCCGTGGCAGGAGGGGCCAAAAAAACCGGTGCCGACACCTATTATTTCATCGGCAAGTACGAGATCTCGCGCCTCCAGTGGGACGCGGTGATGCGCGCCGTGAACGACGACGGCATCGTGGACGAAGCCGCCTGCCCGGTGAAGGGCGCGACCGCGCCGGCCGGCGCCAACTTGCCGCAGGGCGGCGTCTCGTGGTTCGACGCGCAGCAGTTCCTCCAGAAATACAATGCCTGGCTCGTGCGCGAGCACCCGGAGAGCCTGCCGCACTTCGCGGGCACGAAAAACGTGGGCTTTTTGCGCCTGCCCACCGAGGAGGAATGGGAATTCGCGGCGCGCGGCGGCGCCGGCGTGGCCCCGGAATGGTGGGCCGACAAGGACGTGTTCCCGCTGGAGGAAGGCAAGGCGCTCAAGGATTATGGCGTCTTTTCCGGGGATACGGCGCTCTCCGGGCCCGCGCCCATAGGCTCGCGCCACGCCAACCCGCTGGGCCTGCACGACACGCTCGGCAATGTGCGCGAAATGACGGACGGCTTCTTCCGCCTGTCCATCGCCGACATGCAGGGCGGCATGGTGCGCCACCGCCTGCACGGGGCGGCTGGCGGCGTGCTCGTCAAGGGCGGCGGCTTCCGCAGCGACGAGGCCGGGGTGGCGCCCGGGCGGCGCGACGAGGTGCCGCTGTACACAGCTTCGGGCCCGAGCCGGCCGGAAGATCTGGGCCTGCGCCTCGTGCTCTCGGGCATCAATATCCCCAATGCGGAGCGGCTCGAGACGCTGCGCAAGGAGGAACGCGCGCCCGCGCCCATGCCCGGGGCCGTGAAGCCGGGGCGCACGCCGCTGGAGGCCGTGGAGGCCCTGGCGGCCACGGCGCCGGCCCTCAAGCCGCAGCTCGACCAGTTGCGCGCCATGCTCGAGGACCAGGAAAGCGCGGGCCAGCGCGAGCGCGCCGCCACCCTGGAGCACGAATTCCGCTCCCTGCTCTACCAGGCCGAGACCCTGCGGGCCTTCGCCTTTCGCTACAGCGCGGCGCACAAGCAGGAGGAAAAGATCCGCGAGATGCTGAAAAAGCCCGCGGACGCGGCCACCAAAAAGCAGCTTGAAAAGCTCAGGGCCGAGGTGGCCGGCGACCTCAAGGACTATCTCGAATCCCTGCGCATGGGCGCGGGCTATTACAAGACGAGCCTCGCCCTCGTGGGGGCGGCCCCGAAGGACGAGACCGAACGCCTCGCCGCGCAGGCCAGGCGCGAATACGGCGGCGCGGGCGTGTTCAACACGCACATGACGCAGAATATCGGCGTGCTCGAAAAATGGCTGGCCCAGGCCCGCGCCAAGGGGGCCGCGTCCCTGAGCGTCAGGGACATCCTCAAGGGCATCCTGCCCGAGCAGCATTACAAGGTGCTGCCGCTCTAGCGGCGGAAAACCACAGCATTCCCACGGAGACCATGTTTTACGGCTGGAAACTCGGCGCCCTCACCATGGGCTGCAACTTCATGCTCCAAGGCAGCGCCCTCTACTGCATGAACGCCTTTATGGAACCGCTCTGCGAGCTCAACGGCTGGACGCGCGCCGGCCTCAACCTGAGCATGGGCGTGGCCTCGCTCATGGGGCAGCTCGCCATGCCGCTGGCAGCGGCCGTGTCCGCCAGACGCTCCCTGCGCCTGCTCACCACGCTGGGCGCGCTCGCGGGCGGCGCCGCCACGCTCGGCATGGGCCTGACCGGCAACCTCGCGCTCTTCACGCTCTCTTTCATCCTTGTCTGGGTGTGCAGCCAGTTTTGCGGCGGCGTGGTGGGCAATGCGCTCATCAGCCGCTGGTTCCGCCATTTTCAGGGCCGCGCCTTCGGCCTCGCCAATGCCGGCACCTCGCTTTCAGGCGTCATCCTGCCCTTTTTCTGCATGCTGCTCATCCACAGCTTCGGGGTGACGGCGGCGTACACGGCGCTCGGCGTGCTCACCTGCCTTTTGGCGCCGCTCTCGTGGAAGCTCGTGCGCGACGAGCCCCAAGCCCTCGGGCTGCACCCGGACGGCCGGCGCCATGAGCCGCATGTGCCCAGGGCCGCGCCCATGAACACCTCCTTCACGGCGCTCGCCCATTCGCGCCCGGCGTGGTTCGTGGGCGCCGCCTTCGGGCTCGCGCTCATGACCGGCTCGGCCTTCATGAGCCAGATGAAGCCGCGCTTCGCGGACCTCGGCCTCGAGGCGTGGACGGCCATGCTGCTCGCCTGCCTTTCCGCGCTGTTCGCGGCGCTCGCCAAGTACGCCTGGGGCTGGGTGAGCGACCGCGCAACGCCCCTCACCGCGTCCAGGCTGATCATGGCCCTGAGCGCGGCCAGCGTGGCGCTCTTGGCGCTGCCGCCAACGCTCCCGAGCCTCGTTGTGTTCAGCATGGCCTTCGGCGGCTGCATCGGGGGCCTGTGGGCGGTGCTGCCCGCGGTGGTGGCCTGGTATTTCGGCAGCCGCAACTTCCTCGCGGCCTACAAGTTCATCTCGCTGTTCATCATCCTGCGCTGCGCGGGCTTTCCGGTGGTGGCCCTCTCGCACGACCTCTTCGGGAGCTATGCGCTGGCTGACGCCTTTTTCGGCGCTGCCCTGCTCACCGCTCTTGTGCTCACCTTCCTGCTCCGGCCCGGCGGCGCCGTGGAGAACACGCATCACCGGCGCTGAGGCGCGCCGCTAGTTGGCCGCCCCCGAAGCGGAAGAGGCGTGCGCGGCCTGTGCGGCCTCGGCCTTGGCTGCGGCCACCGGCGTGGGGCTGGCGCCCCAGGGCGTACCGCTGAGCAGGCCGCCGGGCTGGTCGGTCATGAACATGTGCGTGGTGGGGTAGGCCCCCAGCACATGCTCGTCATTGAGCTTCTGCTGGATGGCGAGGTTCACGGCCGAGCGCGTCAACTGGAAGCGCTTGATATTGGGCTCGTGCACGACATAGATGAGCTGGAACATATAGTTGGCGCTGCCGAACCTGAGCATGCAGGCGCGCTCGTAGCTGCAATCGGGGAAGGACTCCACCACCTCGCGCAGCATGTCGGGCACGCGCCTGACCACATCGAGCGGCATCTCGAAGGCCACGCCGAGCTCCAGCACCACGGGGCGCTCGTTCACATTGCCGAGGTTGACGATGACGCCCGTGGTCATCTCGGAATTGGCGCAAACGATGAGGTCGCCCTCGAGATTGCGCAAATGGGTGGTCTTGGGGCCCATGTATTCCACGTCGCCGGCCTTGCCGTTCGAGAGTTCCACATGGTCGCCGATGCGGAAGGGCTTGTCGAGCAGGATGACGATATAACTGAAGAAATCCTCGAGAATAGCCTTGCCGGCCAGGCCCACGGCCACGCCCATGATGCCGAGGCCGGCCACGATGGTCGAGACGTGGAAGCCCAGGTTGTCGAGCAGGAAGGTCAGGCCCACGGCCCAGATGATGCCCGTGATGATGGGCATGAGCGAGCGGCTTTGCGAGGTCTTGAGCGTCTCGCCGTGGCGGCGCATGTAGAGGTCGAGGTTGAAGGGCACGAAGGCGGCTACGAAGGCGATGGCGATGACCGTGCAGACGATGCTGAAGAGGGTGGCGAGCGCGTTGGCATAGACCGGCGCCAGCACGAGCATGCGCGCGGCCCAGGACACGATGCCCACATAGCAGAGCCGCTTCAGGTGCAGCATGACGCGCTCGTACATGGGGAAGTCCATGGCCCTGACCCCGGCAGCGCCCTGGGCGTCCGTATTGGTCTGGTACTTGCGCTCCATGAAGGCCTCGAACTTGCGCTCGGCCCACGGCCAGAACACATGCACGGCGATGAGCGCCAGAAGCATGATGCCGAAGATGCAGGCCAGCCTGAGCGGCGGGTTCTGGTGCAGGAATTGCCGGTAATCGAAATATTCGAGCAGGATCTTCCAGGTCTCGGGATTCATCCTCGGCCTCCTGGGATGGATGGCGCCGCAAGGGGCGTGAGGCCGAAGTATGCCGCATTTCGGCCCGCCGCGCCAGAGGCAGCCGGGGGGCGGGACGCGCCCGGCGGACGCGCCCCTTGCCCGGTCAGGACTCCTCAGCCGAAAAGACCTCCCGCGCCGCAAAGAGGCCGTTGAGCGCCGCCGGGAAGCCCGCATAGACGGCCATCTGCATGCAGACCTCGATGAGCTCCGCGCGCGTGCAGCCCACGCGGAGCGCCGCCGCAAGATGCACCAGGAGCTGCGGCCGCGCATTGCCGAGGGCCGTGAGCGCCGCCACGGTGATGAGCTCCCGGCTTTTGAGGTCGAGCCCGGGGCGGCCCATGATGTCCCCGAAGGGGAATTCCACGAGATAGCGCGCGAAGTCCGGCGCGATGCCGGCGAGGCGCCGGACGACGGCTTCGCCGCCTTCGCCGTCGATGCGTTTCAAAAGGGCGAGGCCCCGTGCATAGCGTTCGTTTTCCATTTTTTCCTCCATTTTTTAAAATCCTTCCCGCGGGAAAGCCCGCACCGTGCCGTCGCCCCATGGGGCCACAAGGATGCGGCCGTCGGGCGCGCGGGCGAGCCCCACGGGCGAGGCAAGGCCGGTGACAAGCACGGCGGCGCGCCCTCCCTTGTCCAGCCGGGCCACGGAGCCTGCGCCATTGTCCGCCACGAGCACGCTGTCGGCCCCGGCGGCAAGGATACCCACGCCGGGGCGCACGAGGCCGGCGGCCGCGGCCGGGAGGGAGCGCACGGCCCCGTCGGGCGCCACCATGTCCACGCTGCCGCCATAGCAGCTCACGGCGAGGCTGCCGTCCGCAAGGCGCGTCACGTCCACGGGCAGCCGGTGCCCGGATGACACCACTTCGCGCGTGCCGTCAGGCTGGATGCGCACGAGCTCGCCGGCATTGCGGTTGGCCGCGAGCAGGCCGGTCTCCAGGCTCCAGAAAAGCCCGGTGGGCGCGGAAAGGCCGGACGCGACCACGCTCAAGCCCGTTTCCGGCGTCCAGGCATAAATGCGGCCGTCGCCATAGCCCGCGGCCCAGAGCGTACCATCCGCGTCAAAGGCGAGCCCGGCGGGCTGGGCAAGCCCCTCGATGATTTCCGCCCGCCTCCCGCGGTCATCAAGGCGCACGATGCGGTTCGCGCCCCATTCCGCCACCCAGAGCCGGCCCTGCGCGTCATGGGCCATGCCCACGGGCGCGGAAAGGCCGGACGCCACGATTTCCCCGCCGGGTTCGGCCCCGGCAGCCCACGCCGGGAGCGGCGCAAGCATGCTGAGCAGGAGCAGAGCCGCCAATGTCACTTTTTTCATAAAGACCTCCTTGCGCTCAGGCATAGCGCCCGAGGCCGGCTTTGCCCCTTGCCCTTTTTGTGATACCTCCAAGGCATGACAGCGCCCGACAGCCCCTCACAGCGGCCGCCCCTCACGCCGCGCGAATTTCACTGGCTCTGGTATTTCGCGGTCATCGCCGAGGAGCGCAGCCTGCGCCGCGCCGCCGAACGGCTCTTTCTGTCCGAGCCGCCCCTGAGCCGCCAGTTGCGCGCTCTCGAAGACCGGCTGGGCTTCGCCCTCTTCCACCGCCATTCGCGCGGCCTTGCGCTCACGGCGGAAGGCGAGCGCGTGCTCGCGGCCGTGCGGCCCCTGCTCGACCTTCAGGAACGCGCCTTTACGGAGCTGGCGCAGCTTTCCGCCCCGGCGCCCGTGAGGGACCTCGGCCTCACCACGGCCGTGGAGCAGGGCGTCTTTTCCGCGCTGGAAGAGGAACTGCGGGCCGGCGCGGAGGCGTCCCTGCGCCTTGTGCGCGCGCCCTCGCCGCGCCTTCTCCGCGATGTGCTGCGCGGCCGGCTGGACGCGGCCGTGGTGGCCCTGCCGCTGGAAATCCCGGCGCTCCCCGAGGGCTTTTCCGTGACGCCGCTCGGCCATGCGGAAGCGCTCCTCGCGGTGCTGCCCGAAAGCTGGCCTGTGTGCCGCGGCCTCAGGGAAGGCCGCGCCCTGAGCCTGCGGGAGCTTTCCGGCCTGCCGCTCTTCTGGTTCCGCCGGGAGGAAAATCCCGTCTGGTTCGACCATGCACTCGGCGCGTTCCGGCTGGCCGGCTTCGCGCCGCGCCTCCTCGAGGAGGCGCCGGAGCATGATGTGCTGCTCGCGCGCATCGCCCGTGGCGAGGCCATGGGGCTTTTCCCCGCGTCCTTTGCGGCCATCCGGCGCGAGGGCGTGCGCTTTGCGCCCCTCGAAGAGGGGCCGCTGCTCACCTTGCGGCTCGGCCTTGTGGCCGACGCCCGCGCCCTTGGGCAGGGCGCCCCGGGCGAAGCCGTGTTCCGCTGCCTCGGCCGTGGGGAAAATCCCTCGCCCCCGGCTTCCTGAAATCCGCCCGCCCTTGCCCCGCTGTGGGGGCTTTTGCTTTGTCGCGTTTTGCGGTAAGCTGCCGCCACTTCATTCACTTGCCGCATCGGGGGACCCGCATGAACAGAGTTTTCGGCCTTGTGGGCGCGCTGGCGCTCGCGCTTCTGCCTGTGCTTTCCGCGCAGCCCGCCACGTGCGGCGAGATCAAGATCGGCCTCATGTGCCCGCTCACGGGCAAATGGGCCTCCGAAGGGCAGGACATGAAGAATATCGTGACCCTGCTCGTGGACGAAACCAACGCCAAAGGCGGCATCAACGGCGATACCGTGCGCCTCGTGGTGGAGGACGACGCGGGCGACCCGCGCACGGCGGCCCTTGCCGCGCAGAAGCTGGCCAGCGCCGGCGTGGCCGCGGTCATCGGCACCTACGGCTCGGCGGTGACGGAAGCCACGCAGAATATCGTGGACGAGGCGGGCCTCGTGCAGATCGGCACCGGCTCCACCAGCGTGCGCCTCACGGAAAAGGGCCTCGAGCGCTTCTTCCGCACGAGCCCGCGCGACGACGCCCAGGGCAAGTCGGCCGCGGCCGCCATCGAAAAGGGCGGCTACAAGGCCGTGGCCCTGCTCCACGACAATTCCTCCTACGCCAAGGGCCTCGCGGAGGAGAGCCGCGCCGCGCTGGAAAAGGCCGGCGTCAGGGTCATCTTCTTCGACGCCCTCACGCCCGGCGAGCGCGACTACACGGCCATCCTCACCAAGCTCAAGGCCGCTGACCCGGACCTCGTGTTCTTCACCGGCTACTATCCCGAGACCGGCATGCTGCTCCGCCAGAAAAAGGAAATGTCGTGGAACGTGCCCATGATGGGCGGCGACGCGGCCAACCACCAGGACCTCGTCAAGATCGCCGGGCCTGAAGCCGCGGCCGGCTATTTCTTCATCAGCCCGCCCCTGCCTCAGGACATGGACACCAAGGAAGCCAAGGATTTTCTCGCCGCCTACAAGGCGAAATACGACAGCGTGCCCGTTTCCGTGTGGGCGGTGCTCGCGGGGGACGCCTACAAGGCCATCGAGGGCGCTCTTGCCGCCGGCAAGGCCGACCCGGAGGCCATGGCCGCGTGGCTCAAGGAGCTCAAGGACATGCCCGGCCTTTCCGGGAGCCTCGGCTTTGACGCCAAGGGCGACCGCGTGGGCGAATTTTACCGCACCTATGTGGTGAACAACGAGGGCGCATTCGAGCTGCAACCCCGCTAGGCGCGGGCGAAAGCCCGGGAAGGCGCCCTGCCGCCCGGGCGGCGCGCGGCAGGCGTGAATCTGTTTCAGGCCCGGTGCGTCGGGTGGCGGCGCACCGGGCACAGGAATCTCGGCGCTCAGGCATGGAACAATTTTTCCAGCAGCTTCTCAACGGTCTGGCCGTGGGCGGCATCTACGCCTTGGTGGCCCTGGGCTACACCATGGTCTATGGCGTGCTCAAGCTCATCAATTTCGCCCACGGCGACCTGTTCACCATCGGTGCCTATCTCGGCCTCACCCTGCTCGCCAGCTGGAACCTCGCCGGCGTGCTGCCTCCGGCCGTGGCCGTGCTGGCGGTCTTCCTCATGGTGGGGCTGCTCGTGGCGCTCATCGGCGTAGTGCTCGAGCGCGCGGCCTACCGCCCCTTGCGCGGCGCCAACCGCCTTTCGGCCGTGGTGTCGGCGCTTGGCGCCTCCATCTTTTTTGAAAACGCCATCATGCTTATCTACGGGGCGCGCGTCTACGTCTATCCCGATTTCCTGCGCCCCGACTTCACGGTCAATCTCTTCGGCGTGAGCGTGCCCGGCGTGCGCCTGCTCATCCTCGGGGCCAGCGTGGCGCTCATGCTGGCGCTCTCGGCCTTCATCCAGCGCACGCGCATGGGCGCGGCCATCCGCGCCACGGCCATCGACCCCGGGGCGGCGCGGCTCATGGGCATCAACGTGGACCGGGTCATCGCGCTCGTCTTCCTCATCGGGCCGGGGCTTGGCGGCATGGCCGGGCTCATGGTGGGCATCTACTACGGGCAGATCGACTTCACCATGGGCTGGTCCTACGGGCTCAAGGCCTTCACCGCCGCCATCCTCGGCGGCATCGGCAATATCCCCGGGGCCATGCTCGGCGGCCTCCTCCTCGGCGTCACCGAGGCGCTGGCCGCGGGCTATGTGGCCATGGCCTGGAAGGACGCCGTGGCCTTCCTCGTGCTCATCCTCATCCTCATCATCCGCCCCACGGGCATCCTGGGCGAGCGCACGGCGGACAAGCTATGAGCCGCACGCCGCTCTATGTGGCGCTGGCCGTGGTCATCGCGGGCCTGCCGCTCGTGTGCAACGCCTACTGGACGGACGTGTGCGTGATGATCGGGCTCTACGCCCTGCTCTCCCTCTCGCTCAACGTGATGCTCGGGCAGGCCGGCATCTTCAACATGGGCCACGCGGCCTTTTTCGCCGTGGGCGCCTACACCACGGCCATCCTCAACACCGTGTGCCACTGGTCCATTTTTCTCACCATGCTGCCCGCGGGCGCGGCGGCCGGCCTCTTCGCGCTGGCCGTGGCCAGGCCCATCATTCATCTGCGCGGCGATTACCTGCTCATCGTGACCATCGGCATCGTGGAGATCGTCCGCATCGCGCTCATTAATGATGTCTTTGGGCTCACGGGCGGCGCCAACGGCATTTTCGGCATTTCGCGGCCCGTGTTCTTCGGCTTCCGCATCGTCAAGGGCATCCAGTTCTACTATCTCGTCTGGGGCATGGTGGGCGTGAGCATGCTGCTCTTTTACGGGCTGTGGCGCTCGCGCTTCGGGCGCGCGCTCAACTATATCAAGGAGGATGACGTGGCCGCCGAGGGCTGCGGCGTCAACGTGACCGGCTACAAGCTCGCGGCCTTCACCCTCGGCGCCGCGTGGGCCGGCGTGGCCGGCACGGTCTATGCCGCCAAGATGCTGACCATCGCGCCGGAATCCTTCAATTTCATGGAGTCGGTCATCCTCTTCGCCGTGGTCATCCTTTCCGGCGGGAGCCAGCTCGGCGTGCTCGTGAGCGTGTTCCTGTTCATCGGGCTGCCCGAGCTGTTGCGCGAGTTTTCCGAGGCGCGCATGCTCATCTTCGGCCTCGCCATGATGGTGATGATGATCTGGCGCCCGCAGGGCCTGTTGCCGCCGCTGCCCCGCCGCTACGCCATGCCGCACCCGCAGGAGGGGGCGCGGCCATGAGCCTGCTTGAGCTCACGGACGTGACCAAGGTCTTCGGCGGGCTCGTGGCCGTCAACGACCTTTCCTTCAGCGTGGACGAGGGCAGCGTCGTCGGCCTCATCGGCCCCAACGGCGCCGGCAAGACCACGGTGTTCAACTGCATCACCGGCAACTACGCGCCGGAGCGGGGCAGCATGCGCTTCGCCGGGGAGGACATCACCGGGCTTCGGCCGCATCGCATCGTGGAGCTGGGCATCGCGCGCACCTTCCAGAGCATCCGGCTGTTCGGGCGCCTCCCCGTGATCGAGAACGTGCTGGCCGGGCGGCACTGCCGCATGAAAGCCGGCCTTTTGGCCTGCATGCTGCACACCCCAGGGCAGCGCCGAGAGGAGCGCGCGGCCGTGGCCCGCTCGCTGGAGGAGCTCAGCTTCGTGGGCCTCACCGACCAGGCCAGCGCCATGGCGCACGCGCTTTCCTACGGCAACCAGCGCCTTTTGGAAATCGCCCGCGCGCTGGCCTCCGACCCGCGCCTGCTCATCCTCGACGAGCCGGCCGGCGGCATGAACGACCAGGAGACCGCGGCCCTTGTGGAGCTCATCCGCGCCATCCGCGGCCGCGGCATCACCATTTTGCTTATCGAGCACGACATGCGGCTCGTCATGCAGGTCTGCGAGAAACTGGTGGTGCTGGAACACGGCACGCTCATCGCCGAGGGCGAGCCCGCCGCCTTGCGCGAAAACCCGGCGGTCATCGAGGCCTATCTCGGCGCCGATGACGACAGGTGGTGACATGGCCCTGCTGACGCTTTCGGACATCCGGGTGCGCTACGGCAGCGTGGAGGCCCTGCACGGCATCGACCTCACCGTGGACGAGGGCGAGATCGTCACCATCCTCGGGGCCAACGGCGCGGGCAAGAGCACCACCTTGCTCAGCATCAGCGGCCTGGTGCGGCCGAGCTCCGGCGAGATACTCTTCGACGGCAAGCCGCTCCTGCGCCTGCCGAGCCACGAGGTCGTGGGCCTCGGCATCGCCCAGGCGCCCGAGGGCCGGCGCGTGTTCGGCGCCATGAGCGTCCTCGAGAACCTGCGCCTCGGCGCCTTCCGCATCCGCGACAAGGAGCGCAGCGAGCGCACCCTGGAGTGGATTTTCGACCTGTTCCCGCGCCTTCAGGAACGCAAGGGCCAGCTCGCGGGCACGCTCTCGGGCGGCGAGCAGCAGATGCTCGCCATCGGCCGCGCGCTCATGGCCGAGCCGCGCCTGCTCCTGCTGGACGAGCCTTCCCTCGGCCTCGCGCCCCTGCTCGTGCGCTCCATCTTCGACACCGTGCGGGCCATCAACCAGCGCGGCGTCACCGTGCTCCTCGTGGAGCAAAACGCCCGCGCGGCCCTCAAGCTCGCCACGCGTGGCTATGTGCTGGAAGTGGGCCGCGTGGTGCGCGAGGACACGGCGGCGAACCTGCTGGCCGACGCCGCGGTGCGCGAGGCCTATCTGGGCGGCTGACGCGTCGGCCGCGCCATTTTTCACCGGCCACCACGCGCAAAAGCGGCGCCCGCGTGATGCAGGCGCCGCTTTTCACGGCCGGCTCTCCTTTCCGGCCGGTGGGGACCGTTGCCGAAAGCCCGGGGGAAAACTCGTTTTCCGCTAGATCATGTCGTCGTTGATGCGCTGGTCACGCTCGCGGAAGCGCTGCTGGAGCATGAGGGGCAGGCTTTCCGGGTCGGCCGGGTCGTACTCGAACATCACGGCCGTGCCGTAGCAGGTGAAATACTTGCTGCCGTCGGGATGGAAGGCCACGTTCTCGTTATAGCCCACGATGGCCTGCGCGCCCTTGTTCATGGCGCGGGCGGCCATGCCGAAAAAGGCCTCTTCCGAGTCATAGCCGCGGCAGCACACGAGGCCGAGCACCTTGGCGATCTTGCGGCCTTCCACCTGATGCGTGGTGACCACCGGGAAACGCCCGGCAAGAAAGGCCTCGCGCACGCGCGAGTCGGCCGCGGGCGCGGTGTTCTGCTGCTTCTCGGCCTTGCGGGCCTTTTTGTCGTTACCGCCGAGCAAGAAAAACATGGCAACCTCCCAAAACGATCTTCCGGTCTCATCCGGCTTGCTTTCGCCGGATGCCCCGGCAGGCGTATTTTCTCTTGAGCGCGCCCGGCGTTGCCCCCAGGCCGCGCCGTGCGTTGCCCGAGGCATTGCAAAGAGCTTGCCAGAATTGCAAGTCGCTGATTTAGCATGGAATCATGAAAGACGGAGGGGACGGCAACGCGCTGGCAGGCTGCAAAAAACTCCGGCCCTGTCGGAAAGCTGACAGGACCGGAGGAGAGAAAATGCCACAAGGAACGGGGGTAGAGGAGCGCGCATTCCATTCCCCGTCTGGAGCGAAGCGGAAGACGGGTGCTCGTGCCGGAAGAATCCTAAAAAATAAGATTTTTTTGTGCTGCCGCGCTAGCCGTTGGCGAGCCTGCGAGCCTTACGGATAGCGACAGTGGCAGCGTTGGCTGACCGGTGCGGTAACTAACTGCTGTCTTCATCCGTAGCTTCCTTCGTCGCAACGGCTGAAGCAAGGAAGAAAAAGAATTTCCGAAGGGAGTGTACTCAAGTACTCGACCGAGGAAATTTTTTTCTGACGCGGGCAGCACAAAAAAGGCTGTTTTTGACGGATAATTTCGGCATTACATAGGCAGCACTACGCCACAAGCAAAACCGACACAGGAAACGCACAAACCGCGCTCAACGCGCACGCAGGCCGTTGGCCTCGCGCACGAAGGCATTATAGGCCGCGCGGCTGCGCAGCGCCGCCACATTGAGCTCGCGCCGCTGCGGCGGGTAAAAGCCCTCGGCGAGCCCCCGCCCGAGCGCGTCGGCATAGGCCTGCGCCTCCTTGAGGAAGGCGCGGTACTGCCGCTCGAGCTGCGGGGCCGCGGCAAAAGGCGGCTTGCCCGCTTCGGCGATACGGTTTGCAAGCTCCGTGTGGATATGCTGAAGCGTGGTGCGCGCCGTGGCCTCCAGTGTGGCTGCGGCGTCGCCGGCCTGCTTCTCCGCCGCCGCGCCCTTGGCGGCAACTTCGCCCGCGGCCGCGGCGTCTTCCGCGCCCAAAAGCTCCGCAGCGCGCCCGAAGCCGGCGAAGATGGCGGAGGCCGCCTCGATCTGCCGTTGCAGCGGATGGCCGCGCAAAAGCGCGGCCTCGGCCTGGGCGGCGCGGGCCTCCACGATTTCCAGCCAGGACTTGCGGGCGGCCATGAACTCGGCGTGGTCCGCATCCAGCTTGGCCGCCAGCGCCTTGCCCTTGGCGCCGTCGTCCTTGATGCGGCTGTCGGCCACATAGTCTTCCAGCGCCTTGTACTTGCCGAGCAGGCTGTCCAGCGCCTTGTCCATGCCGGCCAGCGCTGCGGTGAGCTTCGCCGCCTCCTCCTCGCTGAAGACGCCGGCCTTGGGCTTGAGGCGCGCCTTCGCGGCCTCGCGGCTGCCCGCGCCCTTGGGCCGCCCCGGCAACTGCCAGGTCTTGAGATACAGGCGCGCATTGGCGTAGAGCGCTTCCGGCAGGGCATAATAGCCGGTCTCAAGCGCGTTCATGGCCGTATTGTGAAAGTCGAGCGCGGCCTCGGCGCGGGCGCGTTCCTCGGCCGTCAGTTCCGTCACGGGGGCGGCCTCAGGTTCCGGCGCGGCCTTCGTGACGGCCGGGGCCGCGGGCGCGGCGCTTTCCGCCGCCTTTTGCGCGCCCTTCTCCGCGCCCTTTTCCTCGTCCGACCCGCAAGCGCAGAGGGCGGCTGCCAGCAGCACGCACAGCGCGAGCGCGAGGCCGCGGAGGAATTGCCGCTCAGGCATGGTCTTCGATCCAGGCATTGAGCCCCCTGAGATCCGGCCCCCAGGGGAAGGGGCCGCCCTTGAGTTCCGGGCCCACGCCATAGAAGCGCGTGCCCACCTGTTCGGCGGCGTCGCGGTCGGTCACGGCGTCGCCCACCATGAGGGCCGCTTCCGCCGCAACGCCGGCGCCGTTCACGATGCGCGCCAGAAGCTCGGCCTTGGCCGGCGGCGAGCCGTGGATGCCGGTGAACATGTCCGCGAGTCCGCGCTCGGCGAGCACGGCGCGGACTTCCCCCTCCGGCGCGCCCGAGCAGACATAGAGCGGCAGGCGGCCGTGCCACTTCTCCAGCACGTCGGCCGCGCCCGGAATGAGCGCGCAGCGGCGCACCTCGTCCAGCGCGTAGTCCGCGAAGCGGCGCCCCCAGTCTTCCAATTCTTCCGGCGTGATCTCCCGGCCGAGCACCTCCTGGAAAAACCAGGCGAACTTGCGGTAGCGGCTCACGCCGCCATGCACCGTGTGGTACATGACGAAGCGGTCGCGCGCTTCCGGCCCGAAGGGCTCGGCCAGGCGGGCGAAGGCCCGCGTCTTGACGGGCACGCTGTCGAGGATGACGCCGTCGCAGTCAAAAACCAGGCATTCCAGCTTCATGGCTCCCTACCCTTCCCCAGTTCCGGCTTCGCCCCGCCTCCCGATGACGCGCGCCGGCACCCCGCCCACCACGCGGAAAGGCTCCACGTCGCGCGTGACCACCGCGCCCGCGCCCACCACGGCCCCGCGCCCGATGCGCACATCCGGGGTGATGACGCAGTTGGCGCCGATCCAGACATCGTCCCCGATGATGACCGTGCCCGGCACATGGCCCTGCCGCATGATGGGCACGTCGCGGCGCTCAAAGCGGTGATTGGCCGCGCGCACCACCGTGCCCGGGCCGATGGCCGTGAATTGCCCGACCTCGATGCGGCCATGGTCCGCCCCGAGATGCACCCCCGGCGAGAGCGCCGCGCCGTCCGCGAGCTTGAGCTCGCCGTCCTGCGCCGTGAGGATGCAGTGACGCCCCACGCGCACGCCCCGGCCGAAGCGCATGTTGCGACAGCCGGCCAGGCTCACGCCCGTGCCGAAGCGCACGAGCGTGCGCGACGCGAAGAGCGGCAGCCAGCAGAGCGCCCTGAGGCCCATGCCCAAAGGCGTGGGAATCCAGCCTAAAAGCGCCACCCACAATTCTTCGAGCGCGGCGGCGAGCCGGCCAGTGGCCGTGGGGGCTTTCGGGGGCGTGGGGGCCGGCGCGGGTGCGCCCTCCCCTCTTTCGGGCTCCGGGCTTTCCATCTAGCGCGCCTTGTCCGCGTAGGCCGCCATGAGGTCGTCGCCTTCCATGAGGCGCGCCACGCGGGCGAGGTCTTCGGGCGTGTCCACGCTCCAGGTGCGCGCGGCCGTGGGCACCATGCGCACCTTTTCGCCATGCTCGAGGATGCGCAGCATGTCCACGGATTCGTAGATCTCGAGCGGGCTCTCTTCCATCTCGTTGAAACGCAACAGATAGTCGCGCCTGAACGGGATGATGCAGACCTGCTTGCGCATGGGCACCTTGTCGCTCCCCTTCTTGCGCGAGGGGATGGGCTCGCGCGAAAAATAGAGCGCGTCGTTCGCGCGGTCCACCACCACCTTGACCTCGTTGGGGTCCTCAAATTCCGCAAGGGTCTCCATCTCGGCCATGAGATTGGTCACGTTGACCGCCGGCTCCTCCAGCAGCGGCTGCACGGCCGCGTCGATCATCTCCGGGCGCACCATGGGCTCGTCGCCCTGCACCATGACCACGATGTCCGCGCGCTTGCCCGTGAGCTCCTCGATCTTGAGCAACGCCTCGGCCGTGCGCGTGGAGCAGCGCACGTGGTGGTCGCCGGTCATGACGCAGTTGAGGCCAACGCGCTTGCAGTAGTCCTCGATGATGGGGTCGCAGGTGGCCACCCAGGTGGAGGACAGGATGGGGCTCATGGCCGTGCGGAAGGCAACGTGCCCCACCATGGGCACATGGTGGATGAGCGCCAGGGGCTTGCCGGGATAGCGGCTCGAGCCCATGCGCGCGGGGATGATGGCGATGATGTTCACTGGCGTACTCCTTGCGGGCTTGTGGGGGGATGTCGGGCGGGGCCCTCAGTCGTCCGTGGGGACGAGGTAGCCGCCCTCGGCCTGCATGTCGGGGTGCAGGGCGCGGTGCTCCTCCTCCATGACACGGAGGATGCCCTGGCCGAGGTCCACGGTGAGCGGCGGCACGAGCTTGCGGCCCACCTTGGGCATGAAGGCATAGGGCGTTATCTGGTAATGGCCGCTGTTGGGGTCGTTCTGGTATTCGATGACAAGCTCCTTGCCGAGCATCTCGCCGATCATCTTGAACAGGTCGCCCACGCGCATGGGCTGGTTCCCGGAGATGATGATGTTCTGGTTGGCGAATTCCGGCGCGAGGATGGCAAGGGTTGCCGTGGCGGCGTCGTCCACGTGCACGTATTCGCGCAGGGCCGTGGGCGCGCCGTAATAGGTGATGACGCCCTTCGTCAGCGCCTCGTGCACGAAGCGCTCGATGGCGTTGCGGCGGTCGGCGCGCGGCCCGTAGAGCGAGCCGTAGCGCAGGATGGTATACGGCAGGCCGTACATGGCCTGGTAGTTCTCGATATAGATCTCGCAGGACTGCTTGCTGCAACGGTAAAAACCGCCGGACTTCCCGTAGACATAGAGCGACGAGGCGAACACATAGCGCGAGACGCCCGCCTTGCGGCAGGCCTCGAGCGCCATGACATTGCCGACCACGTTGATGCGCGCCGTGTCCACCGGGCGGGAATTGGCTTCGCCGATGTCCGCGATGCCCGCGTAGTTGAACACCATGTCCGCGCCGTCCACGGCCTCGGCGACGATGCCCTCGTCAAGGATGGAGCCCACGAGCATGCGCTGGCCGGGCCTCAGCCACGGCGAGGGGCGCACGTCCACGATGGTCACGGCGTGGCCTGCGTCCGAGAGCTTGTCGCAGATATGCGAGCCGAGAAAGCCCGAGCCGCCGAAAACAGTCATGCGCACGAGTGGTTCCCCCTCAAGGCGGTCTTTTGCGTGGTCCATCTAGACGCGCGGCCGCTCCGCCCCGCGCCAGAGAAAGACCGTGTCGATGCCGTAGGCGATGAAGCGGCAGCCGGCCGCGATCTCCCGGGCCAGCGCCGCCGGGTCGGGCTGCACGATGTGCAGGCCCATGCGGGCGTGGGCGCGGGCGCAGGCCGCCTTGATGCGCTCCATGGCGGCCATGAAGTCCGGGTGGTCGAAGCGGCCCGTGAGCCCCATGCTGCCCGAGAGGTCGTAGGGGCCGACCATGATGGCATCGAGCCTGGGCTGCGCGAGGATGGCGTCGAGCTCGTCCACGGCGCGGATATGCTCGATCTGCGCCACGAGAAAGATCTTTGGCGCGCGCTTCTCCCGGTAGGCGTCGAACTCCTTGCCGAACACATTGGCCCGGCAATAGCCCACGCCGCGGTATTCCGGCGCGGTCTCCCCGGCGGCGCGCCAGGAGTCCTGGCCGGGATAAGTGGCGAGGTCGATGGCGCGGTCGAGCTGGGCGCGGCTCTCGATCATGGGGAAGATGAGCCCCTGCGCGCCGGCCTCCAGCGCGGCCTTGATCCACGTCTTGGAGGCTTCGGGCAGCCGCGCGACGGGCGCGGCGCCGCCGCATTCCACGGCGCGGAAGATGTCGGGCAGCACTTCAGGCCCGAAGGAGCCGTGCTCCATGTCCGCGGCCACCCAGTCATAGCCCGCGCGGGCCATGAGCTCGGCCACGTCCGGCGAGGGGAGCTGGAGCCAGGTGCCCACTGTGGGCCTGTCCTGCGCGAGCAGGGCGCGGATGCCGTCAATGTCCATGTTTTGCCGCCTCTTTGTTGGGCGTTGTTGGTATGCCTGCTAGGTAGGACTGCCGCGGCTGACTGTGTGCCCTGCGTAATGCCGAAATTATCCGTCAAAAACAGCCTTGCTCCAGCCGTTGCGACGAAGGAAGCTACGGATGGAGACAGCAACTAGTTACCGCAACAGCCAGCCAACGATGCCACAGTCGCTATCCGTAAGGCTCGCAAGCTCGCCAACGGCTAGCGCTTAGGTTCCGGCTGCGTCAGAGAAAAATTTCCTCGGTCGAGTACTTAAGTACACTCCCTTCGGAAATTTTTATCTTCCTTGCTCCAGCCGTTGCGACGAAGGAAGCTACGGATGGAGACAGCAATTAGTTACCACCCCAGCCAGCCAACGCAACCGCTGTCGCTATCCGTAAGCCCGGCAAGCCGGGCAACGGCTAGCGCGCCGGAACCTAAAAATCTTATTTTTTAGGATTCTTCCGGCACCATCGCTGCTGTCGATGCCCGTAAGGCTCGCTTTGCTCGCCAACGGGCACGGCGCTTCGCGCCGCCATCCGGTCGCAGCACCCGTCTTCCGCTGCGCTCCAGACGGAATTAAGGTAGGCCCTTGGACACAGTTGGTGACAAACCCATCATGGGATGCCGCCGTGTCCATAACCATAGCGCGGGGAGACCTTGCGCGCAACTGCGGCGCACTCAGGCCGGGGCGCGCCCCTGCGCGAGCATGCGGGCGCCCCACACGGCCTGACCGAGCGCGAGGCCGCCGTCTCCCGGCGGCACCTGCGCGTGGCCCAGGGGCTTGAGGGCGCGGGCCGCGAGCTCTTCTCGCAATCGGCCCGAAAGGATGAGGTTCTGGAAGGAGCCGCCCGAGAGGCCCACCATGCGCGGGCCGAGCTTTTCCGCCGCCCGGGCGGCCATGTCGGCGAAGCCCCTGGCAAGGCTCGCGTGGAAGCGGGCCGCGATTTCGCCCGCATCCATGCCGCCTTCCCGTGCGCCAAGCACCCCGGCGAACAGGGCCGCGCTGTCCAGCGTAAGCAGGCCGTCCTCCCCCTCCCTAAGGGGCACGCTCCACGGCGCAGGCAGCTCGCCCCCGTGGGCGGCGAGCCACGCCCGGGCCGCGCTCTCCAGCCGGATGGCCGCCTGCCCCTCGTAGGTGATGGCGAGGCCGAGGCCCAGCGCCGCGGCCACGGCGTCAAACAGGCGCCCGCAACTGGAGGTGGCGGGGGAATTGAGCCCCCGGTCGAGCAGGGCATCCACGGCGGCGAGAGCACGCGGGGACGGAGGCTCTTCACCTTTCGGCGCCGCTTCGGGGCGCCAGTCCATGCCCGAAAGCCACGCAAGCCCCCGGGCGATGCGCCACGGCTCGCGGATGGCGGCCTCGCCGCCGGGGAGCGCGAAGGGCGAGAGCCGGCCGAGCCTTCGCCATTCCGGCGCGCCGAGATCCATAAGGAGGAGCTCTCCGCCCCAGATGGTGCCGTCCGTGCCGAGGCCGGTGCCGTCAAGGCAGAGCGCCAGCGCCGGCTGCGTCACGCCGTGCTCGGCGAGGATGGCGGCCGCGTGCGCCGCATGGTGCTGGAGGCGATAGAGTGGCAGGACCTCGCGCCGGGCACGCTCCTCGGCGCGGCGGCTGGAGGGGAAGTCCGGGTGCAGGTCACAGACGAGCGCCTCGGGCCGCACTTCCAGCAGTTCCTCGAGGCGCCGGGCGGCCTCGTCATAAAAGCCGAGCGTGGCCGGGCTTTCGAGGTCGCCGATATGCTGGCCCATGAAGGCCTCGTGCCCGCGCGTGAGGCAAAACGCGGCCTTGAGCCCGGCGCCCGCCCCGAACACGCAGGGGGCCGCCTGCCCCTTGGGGCCGGGAAACTCCGGCAAGGGCACCGGACGGGGCACATAGCCCCGGGCTCGCCGCACGGGGAGCGGCGCGGCGGCCGCCTCCTCGGGCACCATGACCACGCTGTCGTCCACGCGCACGAGGATGTCGCGGTCATGGAGCAGCCAGCCGTCCGCCATGTCCGCAAGGCGCGCCAGCGCCTCGCGGTTGCCGAGGCACAGGGGCTCCCCGTGCGGGTTGCCCGAGGTGGCCACGAGCAGCGGCGCGGCGCCCCCGTGCTCGGCGAGCCAGTCGCAGAGCGCGGCGTGAAGCGGCGTATACGGCAGCATGAGGCCCACGGTGGCGGAATCCGGCGCGATGGCGGCGGGGAGGGCCGAACTGTCCTCCCGGCGCGGGCAGATGACGATGGGCTTTTCCGTGCCCGTGAGCAGGCGCTCGGCCGCCGGGCCGATTCGGCAGGCTTCGCGGGCCGCGGCGAGGTCGTGCGCCAGCACGGCGAGCGCCTTGTGCGGCCGCAATTTGCGGCGCCGCAAGGTGGCCACGGTCTTTTCGTTGCGCGCGTCGCACAGGAGCTGGAAGCCGCCGAGGCCTTTGAGGGCGAGGATACCGCCGTCAAGCAGCAACCGCCCGGCGCGGGCCAGCGCGTGGGCCTGGTTTTCCGGCGTGGGGCCGGTGGCTTCCGGGCCGCGGCCGGCCTGCGCCGCATCCACGAACCAGAGGCGCGGGCCGCATTCCGGGCAGGCGATGGGCTGGGCGTGGAAACGCCTGTCCGCCGGGTTTTCGTATTCCTCGGCGCAGGCCGGGCAAAGCGGAAAGCAGGCCATGCTCGTCACGGCACGGTCATAGGGGATGGACTGGGTGATGGTGAAGCGCGGCCCGCAATTGGTGCAATTGGTGAAGGCATAGCCGAAGCGGCGGTCGGAGGGGTCGCGCATTTCGGCGAGGCAGTCCTCGCAAATGGCCACGTCCGGGCTCACGAGCACGGTATGGCTGGGGGCGCCCTCACTTTCGAGGATGCGGAATTCCGCCTCGCCGGCCACGGGCGCGAGCTCCGCCTCGGTGACGCCGGTGAGGCGCGCCAAGGGCGGCAATTCTTCGCGCAGGCGCCGGCCGAAGGCCGCCACGGCGGAGGGCTCCCCCTGCACCTCGATGCGCACGCCGTCGGCCGTGTTGCGCACCGAGCCGGTGAGGGCGCCCTCGGTGGCGAGGCGCCAGACAAAGGGCCGGAAGCCCACGCCCTGCACCTGGCCGGAGGCGGTGAAAGCCCTGCGCGCGGGCGCCTTGGGGGGGTCTTGCTGTGCCATGCGGCGAGAATAGCGCAAAAGAGGCCGCGGCGCCACGCCCGGCACCCCGATTGACAGGCGCCCTTCGAGCGGCTAAAGGTGATGCCAAGCCGGGCGGCGGCAGCCCCCGCCAACCCCGTCAGGTCCGAAAGGAAGCAGCGGCAACGGGGGCTGCCGGGTGCCCGGCCCACAGACGGCGCGAAGTGCGGATGTGCTTCGCGCCGTCCGCGTCTGGCGGCAAACCCATCTACTCCAGCACGTTCACCGGCACGCCGGGAGCGAGCCGCACCTGGCCGTCCACCACCACGCGGTCGCCCTTTTGAAGGCCCTGCACCACGGTGGCGCCCTCGTGCTCGAAAAGCGGCGTCACCGGCCGGTAGACGGCGCGGCCCTCGCCATCCACCAGATACACATAGCGCTCGTCGCGGCCGGCCTGCACGGCGCGGGAGGGCACCACCAGCGCGTGTTCGGCCACGCCGAGCGGGAGCGCCACCTGCACGAACTGGCCCGGCCAGAGCCGGCGCCCGGGATTGTCGAAGGCCGCGCGCAGGCGGATGGTGCCGGTGCGCGTGTCCACGGTATTGTCCACGAGGGTGAGGCGCCCGGTCTCCGCGGCGCCGCCCGTGGGCGTGGCCGTGACCGCCACGTCGCCCTGCGCCATGCGCTCGAGAATGACCGGGAGCTGCGCCTCGGGCACGGAAAAGGTCACATAGATGGGCGAGAGCGTGTCTATGGTCACGATGGGTGTCGCGTCCGTGCTCTTGACCATGTTGCCCTTGTCCACGTTGAGCGCGCTCACGCGGCCGCCGATGGGCGCGGTGACGGTACAATACGCGAGCTCCAGCGCCGCGCTCTCCACGGCGGCGCGGTCCGCCTGGACGGTGGCGCGCAGCGCGGCGGCGTCCGTGGCCGTCTGCTCGTAGGCCTCGCGGCTCACATAGCCGCCGCCCACGAGCTTGCCGTAACGGCGCCTGTCATCATTGGCCTTGGCAAGCTGCGCCTCGCTCTTGGCGAGCACGGCCTTCTTTTCGCGCAGGGCGGCCTCGAAGGGGCGCGGGTCGATGACCACGAGCGGCTGCCCTGCCTCCACCTCCTGTCCCTCGGTGAAGCGCACGTCCAAAAGCTCGCCGGTGACGCGCGGGGTCACGCCCACCGTGGCCGAGGCGCGCACATTGCCCACTGCCGAGAGCACGCGCGGCACGTCGGCCTCGGTCACGAGGCGTACATGCACCGGGGCCGGGGGCGGCCCCTTGGCCGCGTCGCCGCCGCCGGAACAGGCGGCGCCCCCGAGGCTGAGGGCCGCGAGGCACAGGCCCGCAAGGCAAAGGGCCGGGGCACGCCGGAGCAGGATCTTCATGTGCGCCTCCTTAAAAGATACTCCCAAGAATGTACCATGCACCGGCCAGCGTCAAGAACACATTGACTTCGCAAGGCTTTTAGGCATACTGGCAAATTCGGTGGGCACGGGGCTGGCGAAAGCCGGGCCCCGCAAGCGGGCGCCGGCCACAAGGCGGCAGCCACGAGGGGGGATCTGTTGGCAAAGAATCACGCCTTGCAGCGGTGGGGGGTGGAGGATTCCGTCGAGCTTTACGGCATCCGCACCTGGGGCGCGGGCTTTTTTGACGTGTCGGAAAACGGCGAGGTGGTCGTGTGCCCGCACGGCGCGCAGGGCCCGCAGATCCCGCTCATGGAGATCATCGCAGGGCTCCACGAGCGCGGCTACGACATGCCCGTGCTGCTGCGCGTGGAGAATATCCTGAGCTCCCGCATCGCCCACATCCACGAGTCCTTCCGCAAGGCCATCCGCGCGCTCGGCTACAAGGGCGATTACCGCGGCGTCTTCCCCATCAAGGTCAACCAGCAGCAGCAGGTGGTGGACCAGATCGCCCAGTTCGGCAGCCGCTTCCACCACGGCCTCGAGGCCGGCTCCAAGGCCGAGCTCATCGCGGCCGTGGCCCTCATGCGCGACCGCGAGGCCTGCATCATCTGCAACGGCTACAAAGACGAGGAATTCATCGACCTGGCCCTCCAGGCGCAGCGCTTAGGCTATAATATCTTCATCGTGCTCGAAATGCCCGGCGAGCTCGAGGTGGTGCTCGAGCGCGCGGCCGCGCTCGGCATCCGCCCGAACGTGGGCGTGCGCTCCAAGCTCTCGGTGAAGGCCGGGGGGCACTGGACGGACTCGGGCGGCGAGCGCTCCACCTTCGGGCTCTCGCCCTCGCAGATCGTGGACGTGGTGGACACGCTCAAAAGCCGCGACATGCTCGACTGCTTCCGCCTGCTGCACTACCATCTGGGCTCGCAGATCTCCAATATCCGCGACATCCGCACCGGCGTCATGGAGGCCACGCGCCTTTACGCGGGCCTCGTGGAGGAAGGCGCGCCCATGGGCTACCTCGACCTCGGCGGCGGCCTCGCCGTGGACTATGACGGCTCGCACACCAACTACGTTTTTTCGCGCAACTACAATCTCGACGAATACTGCGCCGACGTGGTCGAGACCATCATGAGCATCCTCGACGAAAAGGGCATCCCGCACCCGCACATCATCACCGAGTCCGGCCGGGCCACCGTGGCCTACTGCTCCGTGCTGCTCTTCAACATCCTCGACGTGAACGTGGTGGAGGAGGCGCGCCTGCCCGAGACCCTGCCCGAAGACGCGCCCGAGGCCGTGCGCAACCTGCAGGAGACGCTGGCGAACATCAGCCTGCGCAACCTGCAGGAAAGCTACAACGACGCCGTCTATTACCGCGACGAGGTGCGCCGCCTCTTCTCCACCGGCGGCGTGAGCCTGAGGCAGCGCACGCTCGGCGAGCGCTTTTTCTGGGCCATCCTCATGCGCATCGCCAAGGAAAAGCGCAAGCTCAAGAACGTGCCGCGCGACCTCGAGGACATCGACGTCAACCTCGCCGACATCTATTACGGCAATTTCAGCGTGTTCCAGTCCCTGCCGGACTCCTGGGCCATCGACCAGCTCTTCCCCATCATGCCAGTGCACCGGCTCGGCGAATTCCCGTCCCGGCAGGGCATCATCTCGGACATCACCTGCGATTCGGACGGCCGCATCGACCACTTCATCGACCCGCAGGGCATGAAGCCCATGCTCGACCTGCACCCCTTCCGCGAGGGCGAGGAATACTATCTCGGCGTCTTCCTCGTGGGCGCCTACCAGGAGACCCTGGGCGACCTGCACAACCTCATGGGCGACACAAACGTGGTCTCCATCCGCGCCGCCGACGACGGCAGCTATGAATATGTGCGCGAGATCCGGGGCGATTCCGTGTCCGACGTTTTGAGCTATGCGGAGTACGAGCCGCGCCGCATCCTCGAGAACCTGCGCAGCGCCGCCGAGCACGCCGTGCGCGAGGGCCGCATCTCGCCGAGCGAGCGCTTCGCGGTCATGCAGGCCTTTGAGGACGGCCTGCGCGGCTATACCTATTTTGAACGCTGAGGAGGCCGGCCCCGCTTCCTGAGGCCCGTCCCCGGCGGCGGCCCGCAAGGCCGCATGGGGTGAATATGGAACTGAACGACACTGCAAAGCGCACCCCCGCGGCACCGCCTCCGGGCGCCCCTGCCGAAGGCCCGCTGGCGCCGCTCCCCGGGCCGTCCGAGGCGCTGCCCGAACCAGAGCCGGGCGCGGGCGGTCGCAAGCTCTGGCTGGTGGCGGCGCTGGCCGTGCTTTTGCTGGCGCTGGCCGCCTGGTGGTTCAGCCGCGACGACGACACGCGCGCCCACCTGCGGGAAAAGGCCGCCAGCTATGTGGACGGCATCACCGAGGGCACGCCCCTCGCTGGCGTGGGCAATATCCTGCGCACGGCGCCGCCCCCGCCTCCGGCATCGGTGCTCAACCCGCCCACCGAGCCCGGCACGTTGGCCGGCCGCAATGTGCAGGGCACGGTGGCCGCGCCCGTGGATACGGGCGTTCCGGCCGGATCCGGGGGCGCTGCCGGGGCCGGCGGAGCGGCCGGGGCAGCCGGGGTAGGCACGCCCGGCGCGCCCGGTGAAGGGACGGCCGCCGGCGCCGAGGGGACGCTCCCAGGCTATGTGCCGCCGGTGACGGAAGACAGCCGCGTGCGCTCCAATTTTGTGGCCGAGCTCGCCAACTGGCTCGCGTCGCGCTACAAGCCCGGGCCGCGCGGGGGCACGCTCTCCGTCACGGTGCAGGCCCTCAACCAGCGCTGCGGCGTGGCGCAGGCCGGCATGGTGGCCGGCGGGCGCGCGGGGCTTTTGCGCTATGCCTTCCACCCGAGCATGATCCATGGGCTCTACAACCTCTATATCGGCCGTTTCCTGCAGGCCCTCGACGACGCCGCCCAGCGGCGCGGCCTCAACGAGGCCCAGAACCGCCAGTTCCATCTCGCGCTGGCCGGGCGCGCCGTCATCCTCGCCGGGGCGCTGGAGGGCGTGGCCGGCGTCACGGACATGAAAGAGCGGCTCGCCCATGTGGAGCGGCTCGCGCAGAACGCCGTGGACATCAATGCCCAGATGGCCCAGGCCGTCTTCGAGCTGGACGAGAAGCGCGCGGCCAACGCCGCGCGGCAGGAGCTCGCCGCCGGGCAGCTGCGCGTGGACGGCCTCGCCGCCCGCTACCGCCGCGCCCTGGACGAGCAGGCGGCGGCGCAGCGCGCCCTGTTGGCGGCCATCCGCAAGGGCGGCGGGCAGGGCATGGATGACGATTCGCTGCTCTTCGTGGCCCACTGGGTGGAGCGCCGCCTCGCGGGCGACCCCGGGGCTCTTGCCTCGGTGCGCGCCGCGGCCGGCGTGCTGCGCGACCTCGGGCGCCGCTGCGCCGAGATCGGCGCGGGCGCGGCGCCGGCGCGCCCGTGACGCCCCCCTGCGCCCTCTTTGTGGGCGGCGTGCGCAGCGGCAAGAGCGGCCTCGCCCAAAAGTGGGCCGAGGCGCGGGCGCCCCGCCGGCTCTATGTGGCAACAGGTGAGCCCGCTGACGCGGAAATGGCCGAGCGCGTGCGCCAGCACAGGGCAGCCCGCGGGCCGGAATGGGCCTGCCTTGAGGAGCCGCTGGACGTGCCCGCCGCGCTGGACGCCCTGTGGGCCGGGAAAAGCGCCAGTGCCGAGGCCGGCAGCCCGGGCGTGGTGCTCCTTGACTGCGTGAGCATGTGGCTCGCCAACCTGCTCGGCGCGGGCCTCGACGACGCCGCCGTGCTGGGCCGGGTGGACGGCCTCGCGGCGAGCCTTTCGCGGCGCACGCTGCCCGTGGCCGTGGTCACGGCCGAGGCCGGCCTCGGGCTTGTGCCGCCCTCGCCGCTTCCGCGTCGTTTCCTCGACCTGCTCGGCCTCGCCAACCAACGGCTCGCGCGCGTAGCCTTGCCCGTCATCTTCGTCACCTGCGGCCTGCCGCTGCCTTTGCGCGGCACAATGCCGCGGGAACTGGAGTCGCGCCCATGAAGCCTGCCTTCGCCCCGCTCCTGCTCGCCCTTTTGCTCGCCTTCCTGCATGTCTCCGGCGCGTCTGCCGCATCCGTGGAGGACAGCGGGGCGCCGGCCCGCTGCCTCGCCGAGACGGCCAGGGCCATCGACAGCGCCGATGTGGCCGCTTTCGAGCGGCAGGTGGATGTGGACGCCATCCTCGAAGAGGCCATGGGCCTTCTCATGCACATCATGGCGCAGCCGGAGACGGCCGGCGGCATGCCGCCCCTCTTGGCCCTCGTCTTCTCGCAGGCCGCTGGCGACGGCGGCGCGGCCGTGCGCAGCCTGCTCAAGAACGAGGCGCGGGCCTTTATCCTCAATGGCGTGGCCTCGGGCGCCTTTGCCGGGCGCAAGCCCACGGGCAACGCCGCGAGCGGCCTTCTGGCGCCGCTCTTCGCCGACGCCTCGCTGGGCAGGAAGGAGATCCGGGAGACGGGCGCGGCCGTCCCGGACGGCGAGGGCTGGATCATGCCCTTTGTGGTCCATGACGCGGGCAACGGCCAGGACTATGCCGTGACCGGCCGCTTCAGCCCCACGGAAAACGGCTGCCGCCTCACGTCGGTGGAAAATCTCGGCGAGCTCTTCGAGCGCATCCGCCGGGAAGGCATGGCGCAGTAAAGCCCCCTCACGCCGCCCGGCGCCGGGCCTCGCGGTCGGCGCGCAGCACCCGCGCACGGTCGATGATCATGAAGAGGCCGCAGCAGGCCACGCTCACGGCGCCCGCCGTGAACACCCCCTGGTAGCCGAAACCCGCCTGCATCACGAGGCCGCCGATGACGGGCGCCAGCATGCCGCTGGCGTCGAAGGTGGCCATCATCACGTTGGAATTCACCGAGCGCATCTCCGGGGTGGAGCGGTCATAGACCGCCGCCGCCAAGAGCGGATAGAGCAGGCCGAGGCTCAGCCCGTAGACGCAGGCGAGCGGCAGGAAGCTCCACTGCGGCCCCCAGGCGAGCCCGAGCACGCAGAGCGAGAGCACGGCCGCGCAGAGCGTGGTCACGCGGTAGCGCGGCAGCGTGTCCATGTGGTGGCTGCCGAAAAGGCGCACGAGGATGATGGTGACGGTGTAGGTGCTGAAAAACCACGCCGGATGCGCCCCGGTGACGCCGCACAGGCCCTTCATGAAAAAGATGGCGATGACCGTGGTGATGCTGAAGGCGAGGCAGGAGAGGTTGACGAAGGCGAGGCCCGAATGGGTGATGGCGTGCCACAGCTCCTGGCGCGACATGCCGCTTTGGGGCGCCACCTCGGGCGTGCGCAGGCGCTTGGCCAGAAGGCCGATCATGACGAAGGACGGGATGCCGAGCACGGTGGTGGCGGCGAAGAGGCGCGCCTCGCCGCCGAGCAGCGGGATAAGGCTCTCCGACACGGCCGGGATGATGGAGTACGGCAAGAGCATGGTCAGGGAAAAGAGGGCGAAGCCGCGCGCGCTCTGCCCGGGCGGGATGCAGTCCACAAGCACGGCCACGGTGCAGCAGGAAAACACGGCGAGCGCTATGCCCTGCACGAGGCGCAGGGCGAGGATGATCGCCACGGCGTCGTGCGGCGTCACATAGGGGTAGACGAGCATGGCGAGGCTCATGACGACGAGCGAGACCACCATGGCCCCGAGCTTGCTTCGCTTGAGCATGAAGACGCTGGTGAGCGGCCGGAAAATGAGGATCATGGCGAAGAGCGCGGAGAGCAGAATGCCCCGCCACTGCGGCGCGATGCCGAGACCCTGCATCCACTGCTCGAAGCAGTAGTAGACAGCGATGAAGCTGTTGCTGCACATGGCCATGAGGAAGAGCAGGATAAAGTCGCGGGAGAGCAGCTTTTGCGGCACGTGGCCGGGCTTGTCCCAGCGCTTGGGGGCTTTTTGCGGGCCGATGAAGCGGGCCGGGCCGAAGATGGCGAGCAGGGAGCGGTGCATGGCATGACTCCGGGCGGCTGCGGGAGGGCCGCCGCCTTGCATGGAGGCTTTGGCAGGCTTTTCGTTGTTGCTGTATCTGTGCTTCCTGTGTAATGCCGAAATCATCCGTCAAAAACAGCCTTTTAGGTTCCGGCGGCGTCAGAAAAAAATTTCCTCGGTTGAGTACTTGAGTACACTCCCTTCGGAAATTATTTTTCTTCCTTGCCGGAACCTAAAAATCTTATTTTTTAGGATCCTTCCGGCACGAGCATCCGTCTTCCGCTTCGCTCCAGACGGAATGAAGGAAAAGTTGTCCACGGCAGCGGAGCACCAGGCCTTAGTGGTATTCCCCGTTGAGAAAGTTGGCGGCGAAGGTCTGGACGGCGGCCTCGCTGACCATGAGCATGTCCATCTGGCGCGTCATGATGAGCAGGCGCCCCAGCTGGTCGAGGCGGGAGCAGATCTCGAGCTTCGGGTATTTCTGGAAGCGCGCGCGCACCCTATCATGGAGCACGTCGATGGTAAAGCCGAGCTCGCTCAGGATAAGGCCGATGCAGCGCGCCCGCCGCCCGCGCTGCACGTCGCCGGCGGCGCCGCCCGCGAACTCGAAGCGGATATAGTTCTTGTTCACCGTGTCTCCGCACCAGCTGTCAAGAATGGCGTAGTGGTAGCCCACCCGCGAGGAGAAATTGAGGTAGCGGTCGGACACGATGGCGTAGCTCCTGTCGCCGAAGCGCTGCCCGCCCTGGAGGTTGCCGCCGATCATGCTCTGCCCCATGACCGAGAGGAAGCCGCGCATGTTCACCGGCCTGGGCCCCCGCGCCTGCACGGCCGGGTTCAGCATGCCGGCGAGCAGGTGCTTGAAGGGCACGCTGGTCACGTCTTCCGGCGTCACTTCGGGCCGGTGCGGCGGCTTGAGGCCCCCGCCGAGGTCGATGACGTAGAGGTCAAGCGGCACCGCGCACACGAGGCGGCTGGCCGCGCCCGCGCCGCCGCTTTCCGAAAGGCTGTCGGAAAGGAGGAACATCTCCGCGTAGCTCTTCTCGTGGGCGTAGCGCATGATGTCGTGCAGCGAGGTGCAGTTGGCCGGCGCGAAGAGCTCGGACTGCGGGTCGATGAGGTGCAGCGGCAGGATATAGGGCGCCACGCGCCGGAGCAGCACCTGCGCCGGGTTGTCGGCCTGGGGCGGCTGGCGGCGGCGCAGGCTCAAGGCCAGAAGCTCGGGCACCTCGCCCGCGAACACGCGGCCGAGCAGCGCGTCCACCGTGACCACCTCGCCGTCCGACAGCAGGCTCACGGCGCCGGGCACGTTCATGAGCGCGGGCACGCCGAACTCCCGGCAGAGGGAGGCGAGATGCCCGGTGAGGCTGCCCGTCTCGGCCACCAAGGCGGCCGCGCGCCGGAGCGCGGTCATCACATTGGGCGAGGAATGCTCGATGACCATCACCGCGCCCTCGGGGAAGTGCGTCAGGTCCTCGTTGGGATGGGCGTGCATCACCGGGCCGCAGCCCACGCCCCGGGCCGCGATGTCCGCCCCGAAGAGCAGGGGCCGCAAATGCCCCAGCGCGGGCAGGGTGCATTCCTCCGAGGCGCTGTCCGGGCTCGCGCAGTCAAGGCCCATGGGCCGCGCCTGGAGGAGCACGATGCGGTCGTCCTGGTCCACGGCCCATTCCATGTCCTGCGGATACTGGTAGTGGCGCTCGAGCGTGAGGGCCATGGCCGCGATGTCCGCGGCCTGCGCGTCGCTCAGGGAGGGCATGTCGCGCATGTCCTCGGGCACTTCCGTGAGCACGCATTCCGCATGCTCCCCGTGGCGCCGGAGCACCATCTCCATCTCCTTGTGCGCGATGACGCATTGCGTCACCTTGCCCGTGGCGCGCGAGACGAGCCACTGGTCCGGCGTGCCCGTGCCGTCGGCCACCATCTCCCCGAGGCCCCAGAGGCCGTTGATGAGCACGCAGTTGGAGCGCAGATCGACAGGATGGCGCGAAAAGGCCACGCCGGCCGCCCGCGCGTCCACCATCTGTACGCAGCACAGGCCCATCCCGGTGGCGTCGAGCGCGTAGCCGTGCGCCGCCCTGTAGGTGAGGGCGCGCTCGGAAAACAGGCTCGCGATGACGGTCTTCATGGCCGTGAGCAGCTCCGGCCGCATGACGCCGAGCACGCTGTGGTACTGCCCGGCGAAGGACTGCACGCCGTCCTCGGCCACCGCGCTGGAGCGCAGGGCCGCCACCGCCTTGTCGCGGTCGTCGCCGAAGGCGTCGTCCCACGCGGCATACATGGCGCGGGCGAGGTCGTCGGGCACGGGCGCGGCCATGATGAAGCGCTCGGCCTCGCGCGCGGCTTTGCGGATGGTGGAGGGCTTTTCCACATCCACCCGCCGCAAGGCCTCGTAGATGCGGCCGAAAAGGTCGCCGTTGCGCAAAAGGAAGATGGTCGCCGCCTTGATGGTCACGGCAAAGCCGCGCGGCACCGGCAGCCCGAGCATGTTCTTGAGCTCGCCGAGGTTGGCGTTCTTGCCGCCCACGATATAGGCCATGCTCGCGTCCACCTCGGAGAGGGGCACGGTGACGGTGCGCAGGTCGCCGCGGGTGTGGCTGCGCAACTCGCGCTCGATGCGGCCGCCGAGCGCCTTGGCCGCGCCCACGAGCTCGGTATGGCGGTTGCCGGACATGCCGTTGAGGCTCTCGGCCATGCGCTCGCAGAGAAAGACCGCGCGGCGCGCCTCCTTGCGCACTTCGCGCGTCTCGAGGCCGCGCTCGCCCTGCTGGGCCTGGGTGAGGGCCGCGAGGATGCCGGCGAGGTCGGCATTGGCCTGGAGCAGTTCCTTAAACGACGCATAGCGGCGGTTGAAGGCGGCCATGGCCTCGGCGCGGGAAAGGCCGCGGCGCGGGCGGAAAAAGCGCAGCAGGCGCTCGGCGAAGGTGGGCTTTTCGGGGGCCGCGCCTGAAGCGGGGCCGTTTTGCGCATCGTCCTTGCGGTCTTTGCGGGTCGCGCCTTCGGGCGCGGAACTTGTGCCGGTATGCTCGGGGGCCATGGGCATCCTCGCGTCATGGTGAAAAAATACGCCGGGCCGCGCCCGGACGCGCGGAAGCGCGCCGTTCCTAGCCTAGGTGAGAACGCGGCCCCGCGCAAGCCGCCCGGAGGGCGCCGCCGGAGCGCGGAACATGCCCGGACGGGCTTGCCATTATTTTCACATCCGGGTATAAGGCTGGCACTAGGCTTAGGATTTTGTGGCAGAATGGAAGTACCGCCACGGTTCGCGCCGCGTCCCCATCCTGGCGCGAGGCCCCCCTGCCGTTGTGTGCGGGATGCCTCCATTCCCTGGATTCCCCTTTCCGCTGGAGGATGTCATGAGGAAACTGCGCCGACTGTGGACCTGGATCTTGGGCTGCGCGCTCGTCTTGCCCGCCCTGATGCCTTCAATCGCCCTTGCCGCCAAGAAGAAAGCCGATGTCGTCATCGTGGCCGACACCCGCAAGCTCGACGGCATCCTTTACTGGTGGGCGGAAATGTATAACGAGAGCCACCTGCTCTTCGCCATCATGACCATGGTCATCATCCCCATCATCGGCTGCATCCTCGGCTGGCTCGCCGATATCGTCATGTCGCACATCGGCATCGACCTCAAACACCGCGAACTGGCGGAAAAGTAGCCCGGAAAGGAGGCACTCATGGACTGGCTGTATATCTTGATGCCCATTTCCGGTGTGATGATCTTCTGGCCCGGCCTGATCATTCTTGGTCTCGGCGTGGGCATCATCGGCGGCTTCTTCGGCCTGGGCGGCGCCTGGATGGTCACGCCGGGCCTCAACATCCTCGGCTTCCCCATGGCTTTCGCCATCGGTACGGACGTGGCCCAGATGGCGGGCAAGTCGCTCATCTCCACCATGCGCCACGGCAAGTTCGGCAACGTGGACTACCTGCTCGGCATCACCATGCTCATCGGTACTGTGGTGGGCGTGGAAATCGGCGCCCAGATGGTCATGTGGCTCGAGCGCATCGGCTCGGTGGACAAGGTCGTCCGCTGGCTCTATGTGGTGCTGCTCGTGCTGCTCGCCTGGCTCGTCTTCCATGACGTGTGGCTGCGCCGCAAGAAGGAGCGCGAAGCCGCGGCCCAGCACAAGGAACTCGACAAGGCCGCCGTGGGCGTGGACTGGGCGAGCAAGCTCCAGGCCATCCACATCCCGCCTGTCGTGCACTTCAAGAACGCGGGCATCACCTGCTCCGCGTGGCTGCCCATCACGGTGAGCCTCTTCACCGGCTGGCTCGCCGGTATCCTCGGCATCGGCGGCGGCCTCATCCGCATGCCCGCCCTCGTCTACCTCGTGGGCTGCCCGACCCACCTCGCGGTCGGCACGGACCTCTTTGAAGTGGCCATCTCCGGCCTCTACGGCACGGCCTCCTACGCCTACAAGGGCCGCGTGGAGCTCATGGCCGCCCTGATCATGCTCTGCGGCGCGGCCATCGGCGCGCAGATCGGCGTGGTCGCCACCAAGTACGTCAAGGGCTACGGCATCCGCTTCGTGTTCGGCCTGGCCGTGCTCGGCTGCCTCATGTCCGTCGTGCTCAAGCTCCTCCAGGCCGAATTCCCGTCCTGGGGCTGGCTGCTCGGCCCCTTGGCCACCGTGGAAGTGCTCGGCTTCGTGAGCGCCATCTCCATTTACATCGCCGTGCGCATGGTGCAGGGCGCCAAGGCGGAATTGGCCGCCAAGAAGCAACAGGCCGCCGGCAACTAGGAGGAGAACGCCATGAAAATTCGGAGTTTGCTGCTTTCGCTGGTGCTGGTCCTCTCCTTCGCGCTGGCCGCCTGCGACTTTGACGGCGGCGTGGAACAGGGCCGCACCGTGGGCTATGACGAAGCCAACAAGACTATCACCATGGTGGTGGACACCACCCTCGACCAGCACAACCCGCATTACAGCGGCGGCGTCCACACCTTCAAGTTGCCCACCGACCCGCGCGACATGGGCCCGGCCCCCGTGGAGGGCGGCCGCCTCATGCTCGAGATGGACAAGGGCATGATGCTCTACTATGACCGCGACGACCAGAAGGTCAAGGAAATGCCCGTCGAGTTCGTCAACGTGCAGAAGGGCGTCACCGCGAAGGCCGCGGCCGGCAAGAAGTTCCCCATCGTGGACAAGGCCGCCTGCACCGTGACCGTGTATTCCCCGAGGCTCGAGTCCATCGTGACCTTCAAGGTGCCCGAGAGCGACATCGACCTGCCGGAATATGTCTGGACGGCCGGCGACGAGGCGCGCATCGCCTTCCGCAAGGAAAACAAGAACCAGGCCATCCGCTTCATGAACGTCTCCAAGACGAGCATCTTCACCCGCTAGTGACACCCTCCCGCGCGGGGCCGTGGACTGCGGCCCCGCGCGGGCTCATCACGGAAATGGCTGTGCCGCTCTCATGCGGTCAATGGGGTTCCCTATCCCGTCTGGAGCGAAGCGGAAGACGGGTGCGAGTGCCGGAAGAATCCTAAAAAATAAGATTTTTTGCTGCTTGCTTGGAAGATAAAAATTGCGCTAGCCGTTGGTGAGTCCACGAGCCTTACGGATAGCGACAGTGGCATCGTTGGCTAACTGTTACGGTAACTTGCTGCTGCCTTCATCCGTAGCTTCCTTCGTCGCAACGGCTGAAGCTCCGCAGGGAGTGTACTCAAGTACTCGACCGAAGAAATTTTTTTCTGACGCAGCCGGAACCTGAAAGGCTGTTTTTGACGGATACTTTCGGCGTTCAGAAAGTACAGGGACACCAACAAAAGCCGTGTGCAACAAAACCCAAAGGCGCACGGGAGGCGCATGAACAGCTACAAGCAGTCGCTCTATGCGGGCATCATCCGCATCCTCGCCAATGTGCTCATGGTGGGCGCGCTCTTCTTCGCCATGCGCGAGGCCGCCCTGCCCTCTCCGTGGCCCTCGGAGGCCGTGTTCTGCGCCTGGTTCTTCGGCATCACCATCCCGCTCTGGGGCGCGGCATGCCTCCTCACACGCCGCATCCGCCGCCAATTCCCCGCTGAATTCGAGAGCCTTGTGGAACTGCCGCGCAAGGGCCCGCAGCTCGTGCGCTGGCGCGTGCTCGACGAGGCTTCCCGCATGGCGCCCGCGCGCTGACCATGCCCGCGGCCTCCATGCGACCCGAGTTCGATCCCCGTCCCTGGCAGGCCGCCGCGCTCGCGCGCACGCGGCAGCACCGCCTCGGCCTTGTGAGCGGCATCCTGCTCGCCGTGGCCCTGCTCGGGCTCTTTGACGGCCTTTTGGCCGAAATGCGCGCGGGCGCAAACCAGCTCGAGCTCTTGCCCGGCGAGAGCCTGACCCTTTCCGGGCCGGCGGCGCTGAAAAATCCCGTCTCAAGCGACCTCGTGGCGCGCCTAAGCCCGCCGGACGCGCCCCTGCGCTTCACCCTCGAAGGCTTTTTCACCGGCTACTGGTTCGGCAACGGCATGTGGCGCGGCGAGGTCATGGCCGAGCCCGAGGCCGCGCCCGGCACTTACGGCCTGCGCGTCACCTTCAGGGGCGCGGTGGGCCAGGCGCCGCAGGTCTATACCCTCATCGTCCACGAGGACGCCGCGGCCCGGCGCGAAGCCTCGCTCTCCTTCCTCCGATGCCTGGCGGGCGTGAACCCCTTTGTGCTCGCGGCACTCTGCGGCGGGGCGGGCGTCCTGCTCGGCGGCGCCACCTATGCCTTCGGCCGCCGCCATGTGCGGCTTTTGGCAGAGCTCGGGTGCAGCGAGGTCTACCGCGCGGCCCCGGCGGGCGCGGGCCTGCGCCTCTGGTGCCTTGCGGCCAAGGCCATGGCCCCGCGCCCCGGAACTCTCTGCCCGGTGCTGGACGCGGATGGCGCGGCCATCGGCGAGGCCCGGGCCGGGCAGTGGCGCAAGGGCAGCCTGGAACTCACCTTGCCCGCCGCGCGCCCGCTCCCCGAAGGAAGCCTCGTCCGCCTGCGAACACCCGCCACGCGCGGCCAGTAGCTGTCTTTTGGATGCGGGCGCGGGGCGGAGCCCCGCATCTTCCTCCCCACCACCAACCTCCCCGCCTCCACCCTCCCCGGCTCCAACCTCTCCGGCCCCCGCGGCCTTGCCCGGCGGGGCGGCATGGGCTATGCTTTTGCAGCCGGCAGAGTGCCGGTTGCAAACCCAAGGCGGTCATCATGTCCCGCGCGCGGCCCGAGTCCCCGGCATCATCCTCCACCCCATCCCCGGCAGCGGTTCCGGCTAAAGCGCCCTGCCCCTGCGGCAGCGGCAAGGCCCTTGGCGCCTGCTGCGGCCCTTATCTGGAGGGCGCCGCGTGGCCGGAGACCGCCGAGGCGCTCATGCGCTCGCGCTATACGGCCTATGCGCTCGGCAACTATCCGTGGCTCGTGGAGACGACCCACCCCGGCGCCCGGGCGGACGTGAGCGCGGAAGGGCTCGCGCAACAATGCAAGGGAGTGCGCTGGCTCCGGCTGGATGTGGAAAAATGCGTGGACGCCACCGAGCCCGGGGACGCGGACATGGTGGAATTTCACGCCCTGTACGAGCTCGACGGCGTGGTGCGCCAGATCGGCGAGCGCAGCGCCTTCGTGCGCGATGGGGGCAGGCTGTACTACATGGACGGCACGGCGCTCCGGCCCGCGGCCTACAGGCGCGAGGCGCCCAAGGTGGGCAGGAACGACCCGTGCCCCTGCGGCAGCGGCAGGAAATACAAGAAATGCTGCGGCCGCAACTCGGGAGACGCCGCATGAGGGAGCGGCCGCCCTTGCGCAGCGCCCCGCTGGCGGCGCGGCGTTTTTGCCTCGACTGCCAGGGCGCGTCGCCGGGGGCGGTGCGCAGTTGCGCGGATAGAGCCTGCCCGCTCTGGGAGTGGCGGCTGCCGCCCGCTGCCCGCGAGGCATCGGGAGCCGGCGGCGCGTGCAGCGACACAGCGCGGGCCGTGCTCCGGGCCATCCGGCGGCAATGCGTGACGTGCGCGGGCAGCCGCGGCGATGTGCGGGCCTGCGCCGCGCGCGAGGACTGCGCCCTGTGGTCCTACCGTTTCGGTGTGCGCCCGCGCACCTACAGGGAGGTGCGGCGGCGCTTTTTCGCGCCGCGCGAGCTCGACCTGCCGCTGGCGCCGGCCGCAGCCCGGCCGGGCGCGGCAGAAGATTTTTTGCGGGCGCCCGCGCCCGTGCTGGCGATGAAGGCTTGTCCACAACGGGGAGATATTCCTGCAAAAACTGTGTGAGGAGGTAGCCATGGCAGCGGAAAACGGCTCCACCAGTTATCTTGAATGGTCCCGCGCCTGGACCGGGCGCATGCCGGCCTCCGGGCAGGCGCTGGCCGCCCGCGCGCCCGAGCTGGCCGAGCGCCTGCGCGCGGGCGTGGCCGCAGGCGAGATGCCCTTCCTGAACATGCCCTACCGCGAGCGCCTGGAGCAGGCGCTGCCGCCGCTGCTCGCCAAGCTCAAGCCCTTCAGGCACATGCTCGTGCTCGGCATCGGCGGCTCGGCCCTCGGCGCGCGCGCCATGCAGAAGGCCTTTGCGCCCGGCCAGGACGGCCCGGACTATGCCGGGCCCTGGCTCTGGATCGCGGACAATGTCTGCGCGAGCCAGTTCGAGGCGCTGCTCGGGAAGCTCCCGCCGAAAGAGACGGTCGTCGTGTGCATCAGCAAGTCCGGCGGCACCATCGAGACGCTGGCGCAGTATTTCCTCGTGCGGGCGTGGCTCCAGAAGGCGCTCGGCGACGGCTGGCAAAAGCACATGGTGGTCGTGACCGACCAGAAAAAGGGCTATCTGCGCCAGGAAGCCACGGAAAAGGCGCTGGACGCCCTCGAAGTGCCGGACTATCTCGGCGGCCGCTATTCGGCGCTCTCGGCCGTTGGCCTCTTGCCCGCGGGCTTCATCGGCATCGACTGGCAGGCCCTGCTCAGGGGCGCGGCCTCGGTGGCGCAGCCGCTTCTGGCCGACCCGGCGAGCATCGCGCGGCATCCTTCCTTCTCGCTGGCCTGCTGGGCGCGGGAGCTGGAAGAGCATGACTACGGCCAGCTCATCTTTTTCTGCTACATCCCGCAGTGGGCGGCCTACGGCCAGTGGTTCGCGCAGCTCTGGGCCGAGAGCCTCGGCAAGGACGGCAAGGGGAGCCTGCCCGTGCCGGCCACGGGCGTGACCGACCAGCACTCGGTGAACCAGATGTTCCTCGACGGGCCGCGCAACAAGGGCTGCCTCTTCCTCACGGGCGAGCAGCCGCGCTCGGGCCGCAGCTTCGGGCAGGACCTACCCGAGCAGTGGGCCTGGCTGCGCGGCAAGGCCTTCGACAGCCTGCTGGACGCCGAGGCCCTTGGCACGCGCATGGCGCTCTGCAAGAGCGGGGTGCCGCTGGTCAACGTGCACATGGGGAGCCTCGACGAATTCGCGGCCGGCTCGCTGATGATGCTCCTTGAGGCGGCCACCATCTTCACGGGCTGGCTCATGGGCATCAACCCGGTGGACCAGCCGGCGGTGGAGCTTGGCAAGCGCATCGCCAACACGCGCCTGGGCGCGCCGGGTTATACCGAGGAAGCGGCCGACCTCGCCGCCTTCCTCGCCGTGCCGGCGGAAAAGCAGGCGTTCTAGGCCCGTGGGAGCGGCGAAGGCCGGGCACGAGGCGGACGGCGCCAAGGAGGAGGCGGAGCGCCGCGTGGCCCAGGAGGCGGAGCGCCTGCCCCTGAGCTACGCGCGCACGCTCTCCTGGCTGTCCCTGCTCTTCATCCTGCTCTCGAGCCTCGCGCTCTCGTTCTTCATCTCGAGCTCGGTGCGCGACACCCTCCTCCGGCGGCAGGAGGATTTCGCGCGCCAGCTCGTGGAAAACCTCAACAGCCAGATCTACCGCCGCTTCGCGCTGCCCACCATCATGGCCAACGGGCGCATCGCGCTCCGCCAGCCCACGCAGTACGAGCATCTCGACCGCGTGGTGCGCTCGGTCATCGAGGGGCTGCCCGTGGAGAAGCTGCGCATCTATGACTTCACGCGGCGCGTGGCCTATTCCAGCGACAAGGAGGACCAGGGCCGCGCCGGCCTCGCGCCGGCCAATGTGGACGCGGTGCTGGACGGCTCCACCGTGAGCTCCGAGATCGTCTCCAGCATCCCGGCGTGGCAGGCGCCCTTCCGCGTGCCGCTCAAGGAGGGCACCTTCGTCCTCCGGGTGCTCTATCCGCTGCGCGGCGAGCCCATGGGCCCGGAGCACAAGGTGCCCGTCATGGGGGCGCTGGAGCTCACGCAGGACATCACGGACGACTACGAGCGCGTGCTGGCCTTTCAGGGCATCATCGTGGTCATGTGCCTGCTCTCGTCCGTCTTGCTCTTCGGCGTGTTGCACCTGCTCATCCAGCGGGCCGAGCGCGTGCTCGCCGAGCGCATGCAGAAAAACCGCCAGCTCGAGAACGAGCTGCACAGCAACGAGCGTCTCGTGAGCATGGGGCGGGTGGTGGCGAGCATCGCCCACGAGATCCGCAACCCGCTCGGCATCATCCGCTCCAGCGCGGAGCTCTTGCAGCGGCGCACCGCCGGGGCCGACAAGGGCACGGCGCGCATCCTGGGCGCCATCTACGACGAGGCCGTGCGCCTCTCGCAGACGGTCAACGACTTTCTGGACTACGCGAGGCCGCGCAAGCCCCGCGAGGACATGGTGGACGTGGACCTCGTGCTCGGCCAGGCGCTGGCCTTCCTCGAGGGGGAGTTCAGCCGCAAGGGCGTCAGCGTGGAGCGCGAGCTGGAGCCCGGGCTCTTCGTGCGCGGCGACAAGGATTTGCTGTACCGCGCCTTTTACAATATCCTCGTCAACGGGCAGCAGGCGCTGGACGGCCCGGGCGTCATCCGGGTGAGCGGGCGCAGGCTCGACGCTCAAGCGGGAGGCCCGGAAACGGCGGACGGCCAGCCGCCCGAACCACTCGTGGCGCTGGAATTTCTGGACTCCGGCCCCGGCTTCGACCCGGCAACCCTCGGAAGCCTGCTCGACCCCTTCTTTACCACCAAGGAGGGGGGCACGGGCCTGGGGCTGCCCATCGTGCAGTCCATCATCGTGGGCCACGGCGGGCGCATCGAGCTAGAAAACGGCGAAGAAGGCGGGGCGCTCGTGCGGGTCATCCTGCCCGGGGCGGCCGCGGCCCCCAAGGAACCGGCCTGACCACCGAAGAGAGACACGGCATGGGTGAAAAGGCGCATATCCTCGTCATCGACGACGAGAAAAACTATCTCCTCGTTCTCCAGACCCTGCTGGAAGACGAGGGCTATACCGTCACGGCCATCAGCGACCCGGAGACCGCGCTCGCCTTTCTGGAGGAGAGCGAGGTGGACGTGGTCGTCACGGACATGAAGATGCCCAAGGTGAGCGGCCGCGAGGTGCTCCAGCGGGTGAAGAAGGAGTGGCCGTATATCCCGGTGCTCATCATGACGGCCTTCGGCTCCATCGAGAGCGCCGTGGACGTGATGAAGTACGGCGCCTTTGACTACATCACCAAGCCCTTTTCCAACGACGAGCTCCTGCTTTCCATCCACAACGCCGTGGAGCTCTCGCGCGCGCACCGGCAGTACCGCCTCTTGCAGGAGGCCATGGAAAACCGCTACGGCATCCACCAGATCGTGGGCCGCAGCAAGGCCATCCGCGACGTGCTCGTCATGGTGGAGCGCGCGGCGCCGAGCCGTTCGACGGTGCTCATCAGCGGCGAGTCCGGCACGGGCAAGGAGCTCGTGGCCCGCGCCATCCACTACGCAAGCCCGCGCAAGGACAAGCCCTTCATCTCGGTCAACTGCATGGCCCTCAACCCGGGCGTTCTCGAAAGCGAGCTTTTCGGCCACGAGAAGGGCTCGTTCACGGGCGCGGTGGCCCTCAGGCGCGGCCGCTTCGAGCAGGCGGACGGCGGTACGCTCTTTCTGGACGAGGTGGGCGAGCTCACGCCCGACTTGCAGGTCAAGCTTTTGCGCGTCCTGCAGGAGCGCAAGTTCGAGCGCGTGGGCGGCGGCGAGGAGATCGAGGTCGACATCCGCGTGGTGGCCGCCAGCAACAAGGACCTCGCCGCGCTGGTGGAGCGCGGGGCCTTCCGCGAAGATCTCTTCTACCGGCTCAACGTGGTGCAGATACCGCTGCCCCCCCTGCGCGAGCGGCGCGAGGACATCCCGCTGCTCGTGGCGCACTTTGTGGAAAAGGTCTGCACGGACGACAACCTGCCCCCCAAGACCTTCTCCACCGAGGCGCTCAACTACCTCACGGGCTACGAGTGGCCGGGCAATATCCGCCAGCTGGAGAACGTGGTGGAGAGCTGCCTCGTGCTGGTGCCGGGGGCGACCATCGGCGTGGACGACCTGCCCGCCGAGATCCGCGACGAGGAGGCCCAGTTCAAGAGCGCCGTGGACCTTTTGCCCGTGCAGCTCGACCTCGCGGACACGCTGGAGAAGATCGAGGCCGCGCTCATCCGGCGGGCTCTGGTGCGCGCGGACCTTGTGCAGGTCAAGGCGGCGGAATATTTGGGCATTTCCAAGAGCCTGCTCCAGTACAAGCTCAAGAAGTACGGCATCACCGGCCATTAGCGTATTTTCGTTGGAAATTTTCCCGTTTCCGGCCATAATGGGCGCCGGGCCGTCTGGCGCGACGCTTTGCCCGGCTGCCCAGGCCCGTGCGTGGCCGCGGAGCGCCCCGGCGCGCTGAAACCCTCTAGCCGAGGAGCGAAGATGAAATCTCTCTGCATCGGGCTCTGCGCCCCTGTTCTCGTGATCCTTGTGCTCGGAGCCGCGGCTTCGGGCGCGTACGGCAAAAACCTCCTGGACCTGGGTGAGCCCATGGAGCTGGATGCGGGCAAGTCGCCGCGGATGTATGTGACCTTCAACCACAGCTCGCACAAGAAGATCGCCTGCCGCACCTGCCATCACGAGGGCCTGCCCGGCAACCGCTACGCCGCCTGCACCAACGAGGAGTGCCACTCCCTCCCCGGGCCTTCCGAACGCGACCCCATGAGCGTCTACATGGCCTACCACGCGCCGGATACCGACCGCTCCTGTTACGGCTGCCACAAGAAGCTCGCCGGCAAGTATCCCAATTTCAAGGGCTGCCAGCCCTGCCACATGACGCCGCAGGGCAAGAAGCTGGCCGCGGAAAAGGCGGCCGCCAAGAAATAGCGCCCGGGACGCTCCGGGGCCGGACATTTCTCGGCCCCGGCTCCAGCAAAACCTCTGCAAAAAACAGCCCCTTTCCCCGCCAGTCGCGGCCGGGAAAGGGGCTTTTCGTTTCACGGGGCGCCCCCGGTGCGGGGGCAATCTTCAACCGGTTCGCGCCCCCGGGAACTCGCGCCCCAAAGGCTTGCGCCCAAAGGCTCGTTCTAGATCTTCTTCACTTCCACATACCAGGCAGCGGCCTCGGTGAGCAGGCGGTTCTCACGCGTGGCCAGAGCCTGCGGGTCCTTGAGGTAGCCGTCCAGCAGGAGGCAGCTGTCAAAGAGGTTCTGGGTCATGTCGGAGAGCACCCTGTCCTCGCGGTCGGCCTTGAAGATGGTGAGCATGCTGCGCAACAGCGGATGGTCGCGGTTGACCTCCAGCACCTTGACGGGCAGGGAGTCGTCCTTGTTCATCACCTTGAGCAGCTTTTCCATGGAGGCCGTCATGCCACCGTCGGGCGAGACGAGCACGGCCGGGCTGTCGGCGAGGCGGCGCGAGACGCGCACTTCCGTCACCTTGTCGCCCAAAATCTCCTTCATGCGGGCCATGAGGCCGTCGAAAGAGGTGGAATCGTCCTCGGAGAGCGGGGCCACCTCCTCGGGCTTCTCCTTGTCCTCGAAGGCGGCCAGCGCGTCGTCCCCCGCGGTCTCCACGGCCTTGAACTCCCAGTCCTTGTAGGAGCCGAGGCCGTCCATGACGAACTCGTCCACGGGCTCGAAGAGGAAGAGCGCCTCGATGCCCTTCTTTTTGAAGATCTCCATGTGCGGGTTGAGACGCGCGGCCTCGCGGTTGGGAGCCGTCACATACCAGATGGTCTTCTGGCCCTCGGGCGCGCGGGCCATGTAGTCGTCGAGGCTCGTCAGGGCCTCGGCGTCGGGCAGCGCCGAGGAGTTGAAGCGCAACAGCGCGGCCACGCGCTCGCGGTTGACGAAATCATGGTAGCCCAGCTTGAAGACCTTGCCGTGCAGCCGCCAGAAGCGGTTGTACTTCTCCACGTCGTCGCGGGCCATGGCCTCGAGATGGGAGAGGGTCTGCTTGACGATGACCTGGTTGATCTTGCGCAGGATGATGTTTTCCTGAAGCGTCTCGCGCGAGATGTTGAGCGGCAGGTCCTCGGTGTCCACCACGCCCTTGAGGAAGGCCAGGTATTCGGGGATGAGCTCCTTGTTGCGGTGCTGGATGAGCACCCGGCGCGCGTAGAGGTCAAGGCCCCAGTAGTCGCGGTCGGCCCCGAAGAAGTCCATGCTCGAGTCGGGGATGAAGAGCAGGGCCGTGAACTGCACGGGCACGTCCACGGCGATGTGCTCCACGTCCAGCGGGTCCTTGCCGTCATAGGTGATGGCCTTGTAAAAGGCGGCGTAGTCCTCTTTTTTCACACTGGTCTTGGGCTCGCGCCAGAGCGCGGGCTGGGTGTTCACGCGCTCGCCGTCCACGAAAATGGGGAAGGGCACGAAGGCCGAATGCTTGCGGATGGCCGACTCCACGCGGAATTTCTCGGCATATTCGAGGCAGTCGTCCTTGAGGTGGGCGGTGATGACGGTGCCGCGCACGGGCTCGGACGCCGTGCTTTCCTCCACCGTGTAGGTGCCGAGGCCGTCGCTCGTCCACACATGGGCGGGAACGTCCTCATTGCCGAAGGCCGGGCGCGAGGTGACCTCCACCTTGTCGGCCACCATGAACACGGAATAGAAGCCCACGCCGAAACGGCCGATGATGCTGGCCGCGTCCGCAGTGGCCGCGGCCTCCTCGCCTCCGGGGTTTTTCGCGTTCTCGGCGGCGAGGTCGGCCAGAAAGGCCTCGGAGCCGGACTTGGCGATGGTGCCGAGGTTTTCCGCCAGCTCCTCGGCGGTCATGCCGAGGCCGGTGTCCGCGATGGTCAGGGTCTTGGCGTCTTTATCGAGCGTGATGCGGATTTCCAGCGGCAGGTCGGGGTGGCGCGGCGTCTCGCCGCGGTTGACGCGGAAGCGCAGCTTGTCCAGCGCGTCCGAGGCATTGGAGATGAGCTCGCGCAGGAAGATCTCGCGGTTGGTGTAGAGCGAATGGGTGAGGATATTGAGAACCTTGCGCACTTCGGCGCGGAACTGGCGTTTTTTCTTGCCGTTTTCGGCCATGGGGAACCTCCTTGGGTGATGCCGCCGGCCTCCGGGCCCGGCGGCGGAAGGGCGAACGCCCTTGAAGAGAATTAAGCCCGGCCGGGGCGGCGTCAAGGGCCGGGAGGGGCAGCCACCTTGGCCGCCAGCGCCGGCCGGCGTGGACTTTGGGCCGGCCTTGGGATAGGATATTGCGCCAATCGCCCAAGCGCAGGAAGGTTCCATGATCCCCCAGAGCCGCATCCGCAATTTCTGCATCATCGCCCACATCGACCACGGCAAGTCCACCCTGGCCGACCGCATCCTCGAGCTCACCCGCGTGGTGAGCGCGCGCGAGGCGCGGGAGCAGTATCTCGACCGCATGGACCTCGAGCGCGAGCGCGGCATCACCATCAAGGCCCAGACCGTGCGCATCCCCTACACCGCGGCGGACGGACAGGAATACGAGCTCAACCTCATCGACACCCCGGGCCATGTGGACTTTCACTACGAGGTCTCGCGTTCGCTGGCGGCCTGCGAGGGGGCGCTGCTCGTGGTGGACGCCACCCAGGGCGTGGAGGCCCAGACCCTCGGCAATGTCTACCTCGCGCTGGACCATGACCACGAGATCGTGCCCGTGCTCAACAAGATCGACCTCCCGAGCGCCGACCCGGCCCGGGTGCGCGGCGAAATAGAGGAGGGCATCGGGCTCGACTGCGCGGGCGCGCTGGAGGTCTCGGCCAAGACCGGCCTTGGCGTGGACGCGGTGCTCGAGGCCATCATCGAGCGCCTGCCCCCGCCGGACGGCGACCGCGAGGCGCCGCTCAAGGCGCTCATCTTCGATTCGTGGTATGACAGCTACCAGGGCGTGGTGACGCTTTTCCGCGTCATGGACGGGCGCATCCGCAAGGGCGACCGCATCCGGCTCATGAGCACGGGCAAGGAATACGAGGCCCTGCGCCTCGGCGTGTTCTCGCCCGAGGCCGTGGACGTGGAGGAGCTCGCGGCCGGCGAGGTGGGCTTTCTCTCCGGCTCCATCAAGGAGCTCGGCGACGCGCGCGTGGGCGACACCATCACCCTCGCCAGCCGGCCCGCGGACGAGTCCGTGCCCGGCTTCAAGGAGGTCAAGCCCGTGGTCTTTTGCGGGCTCTACCCCACGGAGTCGGACGAATACGAAAACCTCAAGGCCGCGCTGGAAAAGCTCCAGCTCAACGACGCGGCCTTCAGCTTCGAGCCCGAGACCTCGCAGGCCCTGGGCTTCGGCTTCCGCTGCGGCTTTCTCGGGCTCCTGCACATGGAAATCATCCAGGAGCGGCTCGAGCGCGAGTTCGAGGTGGGCCTCATCGCCACCGCGCCCTCGGTCATCTACAAGGTGGAGACCACGGACGGGCAGACCCTCGAAATCGACAACCCGAGCCGCCTGCCCGACCCCTCGAAAATCCGCGCGCTCTACGAACCGTATGTGCGCATGGATATCCACGTGCCCAACGAATATGTGGGCAATGTGATGAAGCTCTGCGAGGAGAAGCGGGGCGAGCAGAAAAATCTCCACTACCTCGCCGCCAACCGCGTGGTGGTGACCTATGAATTGCCCTTCGCCGAAATCGTCTACGACTTTTTCGATAGGCTCAAGTCCGTGACGCGGGGCTATGCCTCCATGGATTACGAGCCCGTGGACTACCGCCCCTCCGACCTCGTGCGCCTCGACATCCTGCTCAACGGCGAGCCCGTGGACGCCCTGGCCGTCATCGTGCACCGCGAGCGCGCCTATCCCTACGGCCGGGGCCTCGCGCTCAAGCTCAAGCGCACCATCCCGCGCCAGCTCTTCCAGGTGGCCATCCAGGCGGCCATCGGCCAGAAGATCATCGCCCGCGAGACCGTTTCGGCCTTTCGCAAGGATGTCACCGCCAAGTGCTATGGCGGCGACATCACCCGCAAGCGCAAGCTGCTGGAAAAACAGAAGGAAGGCAAGAAGCGCATGAAGCGCATGGGCAATGTGGAGCTTCCGCAGGAGGCCTTCCTCGCGGCGCTGAAAGTGGGGGACGAGTAGGCTAGAACAGGTAGCCCGGCCTCCACTCGCCCGACATGTCGCCGCATTCCGGGCAGGGCAGGCTGTTGCCGCACACCGTGCAACTCGGCGGCGTAAAGCGGCCCACGCCAGCGCAGCGGCCGCAGGGCGCGCCGTCCTTCTCGCTCACGCCGTTGCCGCGGCAGTCCGGGCAGAGGGAAGTGGACTGCCCGTTCCAGCAGGCGCCGCAGGAAAGGCGGCCGGAGCCGCCGCAGGTTTCGCAAATGGGCATGGGGTCTCCTTGTGGGATTTGCAGGGGCGCAGGCTGTGGAAAGCGCGGGCCGGCCCCCATTCATGTGCCTGGTCCAGCTCAGCGCGCACAGTACAGTCTCGCGGCCTTTTCCTCAAGAACCAGCACGATGAGCCCGGCCTCCGCGTCAATCAGCAGGGCGCCCGGTTTCGGCCAGGCCGGTGCCTGCTCCAGAAAGCCCCTGTGTCGCGCACACACCGTATCGCGCGCACCCGTGAAGTTCCCGAAATCCAGTTGTGGCGCAATATAGTTGAAGATCTCGGCGAAATTTCTCCCCAGATGCTGCGGCCGCTGGAGCTCCAGCGTGCCGTGCCCGTAGCCCGGCCAGAAGCGATTCCCGAAAGCCGGGCGCTCACCTAGGGCGAGGATGCGCCAGGAGCGGCCGGCGTCAAAGGCCGGCGCGGCCTCGATGCGCGCGAGCATCCGGTTGACATAGAAGAGGTCGGCGTCGATGGTGATCTTCCACACCTGCAGCGCCCGCGCGTCGCTACCCATGCTGAGGATGACGAGCAGCGCGGCAGCTGCGGTGAAGAGGCGCCCCCAAAGGCCGCCCGCGCCGAGCGCGACTGTGGCGCAAAAGCTGAGGATGAAGGGCGCGGAATAGTAGTCCATCCGCAAATTGCCGGTATTGGCCGACGCATCGCCCGAAATATAGGCGGCCACATTGTTGGTCAGCACGAGCGCGGCGATGAGCAGCAGGCGCAGGACGAAAACGCCCACAGGGATCGGCCCGAGGCGTGGGGCGTGGTAACGCGCGGCCGCTTTTTCCGGGCGCGCGAGCAGCAGGACGAAGCCCGCGAGGCAGATACAGGAAAACAGGGCCTTGAACAGTCGGTTCATGGGCGGCTGGGTCTGCCAGAAACAGGCCACGGAGGCCTTGAGCTGGGGCAGGAGGTTTTTCAGGAAGGCCCCGGCCCCGGCCAGCTGGTTATTGTAAAAGGGCTGCACGGGGAGCACGAATTTTATCATCAGGACATAGATGACGAGCGCCGCCGCAAATGCGCCGCCATAGCGGAAAAGCGGGACTTTTTCAGCGCGGGCGGACCAGCACAGCAGCAGGATGAGCAACACTGTCCAGAAGGTATTGACGATGCACTGGTTGACACCGAGCGCAAAACCAAACAACACAACGGCAAGCAGGAGAGATGCCTTCCCCTTGGCATGCACGCAGAAATTCGCGCCGAGCAAAAAACAACACAGGGCCACATTTTCGCCGATACCCGCGCCCTCATAATAGAGGCGCCCCAGCAACGTGGGGGAAAGGACGAACAACAGCAGGACGAGCAGGAACGACCGCCCCCGTATCTCCCGTGACGCAGGCAAAAGCGTGAGAAAGAGAACCCCGGCGGCGAACCAGGCGAGGAGGCTGAAACACGGCGTCAGCACGGGCAGGTAGAAGCCCTGCCACACCTGAAGCGGCAGAAAAGCGAAGGGCCGGGATTGCCACGTCTTGGCGTAGCCGAGCACGGGAGAGAAAATCATCCCCCAGTCGTGGTTGCCAAACAGGAAATTGCAGATAAAGAAGGCATAGACGAGAAAAAAGATCGCCAAGGCCCAAAGGATCTCACGCCTGCGCGCAGAGAGCGTGCTTTTCAGCCGAGAGAGAGAGAGAGAGAGAGAGAGAGAGAGAGAGAGAGAGAGAGAATTTCGGGGCGCATGGGGCTTCTCCTGAAAAAACGCCTGGGCGAAGTGATACGGAAGCGGAAACGCCGCTGTCAAGGTAAAGGTCAGTCCGCCGCCCCTGCGGCCGGGCGTATGAGGCGCGTCCCCCCACGCAGCGGGTTTTCTCACGCGGCGCGGCTTGACAGGGCCGCGCCCATCCAGTACAACCTTGCCCCTGTCTCAGTGTCCAGACCCACATTTTTTGGAGGAATCCATGCCCACCATCAATCAGCTCATCCACACCGAGCGCGAGCCGGTGGTGAAGCGCAAGAAGACGCCGGCCCTGCAGGGCTGCCCGCAGAAGCGCGGCGTCTGCACCCGCGTGTACACCACCACCCCGAAAAAGCCGAACTCGGCCCTGCGCAAGGTCGCCCGCGTGCGCCTGACCAACGGCATCGAAGTGACCGCCTACATCCCCGGCGAGGGCCACAACCTGCAGGAGCACTCCGTGGTGCTCATCCGCGGCGGCCGCGTCAAGGACCTTCCCGGCGTGCGCTACCACATCATCCGCGGCACGCTCGACGCCTCCGGCGTGGCCGACCGCCGCAAGAGTCGTTCCAAGTACGGCACCAAGCGGCCCAAGTAGTTCGCGGCGGAAATCCGCCCTTCCCGGCCCGGGCGTGCGCCCGGCCAGAACCAGAAGCCCTGTGGGCGTGCGCCATGCGCCGCGCCACGGCAGCCGCGCAAGCGGCGCCGGCGCGTCGCGGGGTTGGTGGCGCCCAGTGAGGGAATGAAAGGAGAAACCCCATGCCACGCAAAGGCCCTGTCCCCAAGAGGGAGATTTTGCCCGATCCGCTCTACAACAGCCGCCTTGTCACCAAGTTCGTGAACCGGCTCATGTATGACGGCAAGAAGGGCGCGGCGGAAAAGATTTTCTACAGCGCGCTGGACACGCTCGCCGAAAAGACCGGCGAGGATCCCATGCGCGCCTTCGAGAAGGCGCTCGACAACGTGAAGCCCCACATGGAGGTCAAGGCGCGCCGGGTGGGCGGCGCGACCTATCAGGTCCCCATGGAGGTGCGCCCCGAGCGCCAGGTCTCGCTGGCCATCCGCTGGCTCATCAACTATGCCCGCTCGCGCGGGGAAAAGGGCATGACCGCCAAGCTCTCCAACGAGCTGCTGGACGCCTGGAACGGCCGCGGCGGCGCGGTGAAAAAGCGTGAGGACACGCACCGCATGGCCGACGCCAACAAGGCTTTTGCCCACTACCGCTGGTAGCCGGGAGCGAACGCATCTGACGCCGCCGGGGCCGCATCCGCCAAGGATACCGCCCCGGCGTTGACTATCAAGGCGCCCCGCCAGCCGTTTTCAACGCCCTTTTTCGCCGCAGGGAGGAACCACCGTGGCACGCACCGTTCCCATAGACCATCAGCGCAATATCGGCATCATGGCCCATATTGACGCCGGCAAGACCACCACCACCGAGCGCATCCTCTATTACACCGGCGTCTCGCACAAGATCGGCGAGACCCATGACGGCGAATCCGTCATGGACTGGATGGAGCAGGAGCAGGAGCGCGGCATCACCATCACCTCGGCCGCCACCACCTGCTTCTGGAAGGACTGCCGCATCAACATCATCGACACCCCGGGCCACGTGGACTTCACCATCGAGGTCGAGCGCTCCCTGCGCGTGCTCGACGGCGCGGTCTGCGTGTTCGACGCCGTGGCCGGCGTGGAGCCCCAGTCCGAGACGGTGTGGCGCCAGGCCGACCGCTACCATGTGCCGCGCATCTGCTTCGTCAACAAGATGGACCGCATCGGCGCCAACTTCTTCCGCTGCGTGCAGATGATCCACGACCGCCTGGGCGCCAAGGCCGTGCCGCTGCAGCTCCCCATCGGGGCCGAGGACAAGTTCGAGGGCGTGGTCGACCTCGTGCGCGGCAAGGCCATCTATTACGACAAGAGCACCAAGGGCGCTGAGTTCAAGGTCACGGACGTGCCCGCCGACATGCGGGCGCTCTTCGAGGAAAAGCACCACGAGCTCATCGAGGCCGTGGCCGAGGAGGACGAGGCCCTGCTGGAGAAGTACCTCGGCGGCGAGACCCTCAGCGAGGACGAGATCATCTCCTGCATCCGCAAGGCCACCATCGCGCGCAACATCGTGCCCGTGCTCTGCGGCTCGGCCTTCCGCAACATGGGCGTCCAGCCGCTGCTCGACGCCGTGGTGGACTACCTGCCCTCGCCCGTGGACATCCCGCCCATGACCGGCCATGTGCCCGGCCATGACGACGAGATCATCGAGTGCTACTGCAGCGACAAGGAGCCGCTGGCGGGCCTCGTGTTCAAGCTCTTCTCCGACCCCTTCATCGGGCACCTCTCCTTCTTCCGCATCTATTCCGGCGTCATCGAGACGGGCATGAGCGCGCTCAACGCCAACACCGGCAAGAAGGAGCGCATCGGCCGCATCCTCAAGATGCACGCCAACAAGCGCGAGGACATCAAGTGGGCCGGCGCGGGCGACATCGTGGCCCTCGTGGGCCTCAAGAACGCCTCCACCGGCGACACGCTCTGCGACGAGAAGCGCCCGGTCATCCTCGAATCGCTCAACATCCCCGAGCCGGTCATCGAGGTGGCCATCGAGCCCAAGACCAAGGCCGACCGCGACGCGCTCTCGGCCGCGCTCGCCAAGCTCGCCAAGGAGGACCCCTCCTTCCGCGTCAAGGGCGACGAGGAGACCAACCAGACCCTCATCGCCGGCATGGGCGAGCTGCACCTCGAAATCATCGTCGACCGCCTGACGCGCGAGTTCAACGTCAACGCCAATGTGGGCAAGCCGCAGGTGGCCTACCGCGAGACCATCTCCAAGCCCTCCAAGTCGGACATGAAGCACGCCAAGCAGTCCGGCGGCCGCGGCCAGTACGGCCATTGCGTCATCGAGGTGGAGCCGAACCCGGGCAAGGGCTACGAGTTCGTCAACTCCATCACCGGCGGCGTCATCCCCAAGGAATACATCCCGGCCATCGACAAGGGCATCCAGGACGCCATGAAGTCCGGCGTGCTGGCGGGCTTCCCGGCGGTGGACCTCAAGGTCAACCTCGTCTTCGGCTCCTACCACGAGGTGGACTCGTCCGAGCAGGCCTTCTATGTGGCCGGCTCCATGGCCATCAAGGACGCCATGAACAAGGCCGCGCCGGTGCTGCTCGAGCCCATCATGGACGTGGAGGTGGTGACGCCCGAGGAATACCTCGGCGACGTTATGGGCGACCTCAACGGCCGCCGCGGCCGTGTGCAGAGCATGGAGGCTCGCGCCGGCGGCGCGCAGAGCGTGCGCGCGCAGGTGCCGCTCGCGTCCATGTTCGGCTACGCCACGGATTTGCGCTCACGCACCCAGGGCCGCGCCACCTTCACCATGCAGTTCGACCATTACGAGCGCGTGCCGCAGGCCCTCGCCGAGGAGATCCAGAAGGCCCGCGGCTAGACGCGGCCGGCTCACCGCGCATACGAAAAAGCCCCCGGCGACGGGGGCTTTTTTGCGGGCTCTGGCGAGGTATGCGTGGTGGCGGCTCCGGGCAGGCGCGCTAAGCGCCTTCCGAAAACATCCCCTATTCCCCCTTCTTCTCCAGCTTGGCCCAGGTGTCGCGCAGGGTGGCCGTGCGGTTGAACACCGGGAGCTCCTCCGTGCTGTCACTGTCCTTGCAGAAATAGCCCAGGCGCTCGAACTGCACGGTCTTGCCCGGTTCGAGGCGGGAAAGCGCGGGCTCCAGCCAGCCTTCGGTCACGGTGAGGGAATCGGGGTTCAGGTTGTCGATGAAAGTCCCGCCCTCCGGGGTCTTGTCCGGGTCGGGCACGGCGAAGAGCTGGCCGTAGAGGCGCACTTCGGCCTTGTGGGCGTGCGGCGCCGAGACCCAGTGCAGGGTGCCCTTGACCTTGCGGCCGTCCGGGCTCTGGCCCCCCCGGCTTTTCGGGTCATAGACGCAGCGCAGCTCCGTCACGTTGCCGTTTTCGTCCAGCAAGGCGTCGCGGCAGGTGATGAGATACGCGTGGCGCAGGCGCACCTCGGCGCCGGGCGAGAGGCGGTGGAACTTCTTGGGCGGCTCCAGCCGGAAGTCGTCCCGCTCGATATAGAGCTCGCGCGAGAAGGGCACCTTGCGGCTGCCGTAGCTCGCGTCCTCGGGGTGCCAGGGCATGTCCAGCTCTTCCACCTTGCCCTCGGGCCAGTTCTCGATGATGACGCGTACCGGGTCGAGCACGGCCATGGCGCGCGGGGCCACGGCGTTGAGCCGTTCGCGCACGCAATGCTCGAGCAGCGAATACTCCACCGTGGAGTCGGCCCTGGCCACGCCGATGCGCGAGCAGAAGTCGCGCAGGGCCTCGGGCGGCACGCCGCGGCGCCGAAGGCCGCTCAGGGTGGGCATGCGCGGGTCGTCCCAGCCCGCCACGTGGCCCTCGCGCACGAGCTGGATGAGCTTGCGCTTGGACAGGATGGTATAGGTCACGTTGAGGCGCGCGAACTCGATCTGCTGCGGATGGTAGACGCCGAGCGCGTCCAGCACCCAGTCATAGAGCTCGCGGTTGTTGACGAATTCCAGCGTGCAGAGCGAATGGGTGATGCCCTCCAGCGAGTCCGACAGGCAGTGGGCGTAATCGTACATGGGATAGATGCACCAGGCGTTGCCCGTGCGGTGGTGCGCCTCGTGGCGGATGCGGTAGAGCGTGGGGTCGCGCATGACGAGGTTCGGCGCGGCCATGTCGATTTTCGCGCGCAGCACCCGCGCCCCGTCCGGGAACTCGCCCGCGCGCATGCGCCGGAAGAGGTCGAGGTTTTCCTCCACGCCGCGGTTGCGCCAGGGGCTCTCCTTTCCGGGCTCGGTGAGCGTGCCGCGAAATTGGCGGATCTCGTCCGCCGAAAGGTCGTCCACATAGGCCTTGCCCCGGCGGATGAGCTCTTCCGCAAAGTCGTACAGCCGCTCGAAATAGTCCGAGGCGTAGAACTGCCGGTCGTCCCAGTGGCCGCCGAGCCATTCCACATCCTCGCGGATGGCGGCCACATATTCCGTTTCTTCCTTCACCGGGTTGGTGTCGTCAAAGCGCAGGTTGCACAGGCCCCCGTATTCCCCGGCCACGCCGAAATTGAGGCAGATGGACTTGGCGTGCCCGAGGTGCAGGTAGCCGTTGGGCTCCGGGGGAAAGCGCGTATGCACCACGCCCCCGAAGCGCCCGGAGGCCGCGTCCGCCTCGATGCGGGCGCGGATGAAGTCCGTACCGGGCCGGGAGGGGACTCCGGCCTGCTGCTCCTGGGTCGTGCTCTGCTGCGATTCCATGGGCGCTCCCAAAAAGGTGTGGGCCGCGAAAGTGCCAGCCCGTAACGGTGAAACCTAGCGCAGGCGCCCGCGGCGGTCAAATCCGCCCTTCCCTCCCCGCGCGCACGGGGGCACCCGATACCGCCGCGCCAAAATCTGCTCCAACACTGTGAAATATCAGGATAAATAAAAAAATGCTTGCTTTTTTACGGCGCAATGCGTACATATGACCATTCCGCCCCTCATTTCGCGTTTTTCGCCGGCAGCCGCAAGGGCCGCGGCTTCCCGCACCAGTGCCAGGAGATGTCATGACCCGCAAAGACCGCACCGAAGGCATCTACAGCCGCCGCGAGGTGCTCGACGAGAGCGAGCGCCGCCAGTACTGCCTCATCCAGTTGAAGGACCTTCTCTCCTACGCCTACCGCTATTCCGAAGATGTCAAGAAGCGCTTTGACCGCGCCCAGTTCAATGTCGAGAAGTTCAAGACCCTTTCGGACATCAAGCATATCCCCATCCTGAAGAAGAAGGAGCTCATCTTCCTCCAGTCCATGGGCCCGAGGCTCGGCGGCCTGCTCACCAAGGACATCGGCGAGCTCAAGCGCGTCTTCCTCTCGCCCGGCCCCATCTTCGACCCCGAAGACCGCGGCGAGGACTACTGGGGCTATACCGAGGCCTTCTATTCCGTGGGCTTCCGCCCGGGCGACGCGGTGCAAAACACTTTCAACTACCAGCTCACGCCGGCGGGACTGATGTTCGAGGAGCCCCTGCGCAACCTCGGCTGCGCGGTCATCCCGGCCGGCCCCACGGACGCGGGCACCCAGCTCGACATCATGCAGAAGCTGCGCGTCTGCGGCTATGTGGGCACGCCGAGCTTCCTCATGCACCTCGCGCAAAAGGCCGAGGAAAAGGGCCTCAACCTGCGCAAGGATCTCTTCCTCGAGGTGGCCTTCGTCACCGGCGAGCGGCTTTCCGAAAAAATGCGCTCGCAGATGGAGAAAAAGTACGACCTCATCATGCGCCAGGGCTACGGCACGGCGGACGTGGGCTGCATCGGCTACGAGTGCTTCCACAAGACGGGCCTGCACATCGCCAACCGCTGCTATGTGGAGATCTGCCACCCGGATACGGGCATCCCTCTCAAGGACGGCGAGGTGGGCGAGATCGTGGTCACGGCCTTCAACAAGACCTATCCGCTCATCCGGCTGGCCACGGGCGACCTCTCCTATATCGACCGCGGCCCCTGCGCCTGCGGCCGCACGAGCCCGCGCCTCGGCAGCATCGTGGGCCGCGTGGACACCACGGCGCGCATCATGGGCATGTTCGTCTACCCGCACCAGGTGGAGCAGGTCATGAGCCGCTTCGAGGAGATCAAGCGCTGGCAGATCGAGGTCACCAACCCCGGCGGCATCGACGAGATGACGCTCTTCATCGAGACGAGCGGCTTCAAGCGCGGCGAGGAGCTGCTGCACCAGTTCCGCGAGAAGATCAAGCTGCGCCCCGAGCTCAAGATCTTAGCACCCGGCAGCCTGCCGCCGCAGATCAGGCCCATCGAGGACAAGCGCCACTGGGATTAAACCGCGCCCGGGCCCGGGCCCCTTTGCCCTCCGCCTGTGTCAAAACGCCGTTTTGCTGCGGTCATGTACGAGAAGAGTACACCCCCTCCACAACACGGCGTTTTTCCTTGGCGGAGAACAAAATTGCCGCGGGCCTGAACGCGGTTGCGAATCGAGCGCAAAATCGGGAAAAACGCGAACTTCGGGAAAGCCGGGGGAGAGAGCATGAACAACGACATCACGCCTGTCATCGACTGGCTCAAGACGCGGCATGCGGCCATCATGGCCGACGAGGCCGAGGCGCTGGCCCGGCTCAAGGCCGGCGACACAAAAGGCTACAACGAAAAGATGCGCGCCAAGGCCGAGGCCGTGGCCGCGCTCGCCAAGGACGCGGCCCCGGTGCTCGCCGGCCTGCCGGAATCCTGGCGCGAGCCGGTCCTGCGCGGGCTCATGCGCTTTTCGCAAAGCGCGGCCATGGGCCTCAAGCTGGGCTCGGTGTTCTACATGTCGGCCCTGCTCTATCCCGATGACCACAAGCCCGGCGAGCCCGACAACCTCGGACTGTTCATCGAGGAGCTGGTGGCGGGGAAGCCCGCCTGAACGCCGCGCCGGGAGTAAAGGAAACAGCATGCCCATCACGAGATACGGAACGCCCGCCAAGCCCGGCGCCTTGCCCTTTGCCAAGGCCGTCAGCGCCGGCGGCTGGCTCTTCGTGAGCGGCCAGGTGCCGCGCGATGCCGAGGGCGAGATCGTCGAAGGCTCCATCACCGTGCAGACCACGGTGGCCCTCGAAAATCTCAAGGCAGCTGTGGAAGCGGCCGGCTATTCGCTGCGCGACGTAGTGCGCGTGTCCGTCTGGCTGGACGACCCGCGCGACTTCGCGGGCTTCAACAAGGTCTATGCCCGCTATTTCGAGGCCGAGCACGCCCCGGCGCGCGTCTGTGTGCAGGCGCGGATGATGAGCGACATCCGCGTGGAAGTGGACTGCGTGGCCTACAAGGAACCCTAGGGCAACGGGGGCGGGGGCGCGCCGTTGCCCCCGCCCCTTCAAATCATCCCGCAGCCCCTGTCCTCAGATACGCGGCCCCTGCACGCCGAGGCTGTAGAAATTGCGGCCCGTGCGGGCCGCGCCGTTGAGCAGGGTCGAGCGGATGCCGCCGAGATAGTCGGTCTCCGCCTTTTCCTTCAGGGCGCGGGCCTCCAGTTCCGAGGCCTGGGCCTGGTTGCGGTAGCCCCAGGCGCGCAGGTCCTGGTTATGCGCCGCGTCCTCCCCCTTTTGCCGCGCCGCCAGCGCGTCCAGCTCGCCGCGCTCCGCGGTGTCGAGCACGCGGTCGAGCGCCGCCCCTTCGTCCACGCGCGCCCCCGAGGCGCCGGCCTGCGCCCTCTGGGCGCCGATGAGCCGGGCCGCCTCCTGCCGCTTTTTGGCCGCGTTTTCCGCGCCTTCGCGCCGCTCGGCCGCGGCCTCGCTTTCCGCCGCCTGAGCGTTCTGCTCGGAGATGGCGGCCGAGCGCTGCGCGAGTTTTGCCTGGTACCGCGCCTGATCGCGCTGGGCCTGGGCCTGCCGGGCCGCGCCCACCACGCCGGCGGCTGTGCCTGTGAGCGCCATGGCGGCGCTGATGGCCGCGGCCGTTCCCGTGGCTATTGCCATGCTGTGCCTCCTGCTTTTACGAGCCGCTTGTGCCAGATGGTCTCGGTGTGCGTGGCGCCGAGGCGGCGGTACAGCGCCCCGCAGGGCCTGGAGGCCGGCGAGCTGTACTGGGCGAGGGCGGCCCCCCGCGCCGCCACCGCGGCCTCGGCGCTGCGCAAAAGCGCCAGCGCGTTGAGCCCGCGCCGGGCCTGCGGCGCCAGATAGAGCGCGTCCAGCGCGGCCACGGTCTCGCCCTTCAAATGCGGGCACGGCGCCAGCGTGAACACCGCATAACCCGCGAGGCGCCCCTCCCTGTCGCGCGCCGTGGTGATGCTGAGCATGCCCAGCCGCTCCAGCGCTGCATAGCGCTCCCCGTCCGGCGCATAGTCCGCGCCGCCGTGAAGCTCCGCCTCCACCTCGCGCCAGTGCGCGGCCGCGAGCTCCGCCGCCTCGCCGAGCACCCCCGCCCCTTCCTGCCGGAACACAAGACCCGGCGCCGCTTCGTCCTTCATGCCCATTCTCTCCCAGCCCCGCTTCACTGTTCCGCAAAATCCACATCCAGCATGAGGGCCGTGAGCCTAAAGGGCAGCGGCCTGTCCTGCACGATCCACAGGCTCGCCGCGCCTTCCGGCGTCCCCCCGGGGAAGAACTCCACATCGCCCGAAAAGGGCTCCACCGGCGCGCCCCAGGCCTCGGGCAAAAAGGGCAGGTCGTGCAGATCCTCGCGCGTGGGGCCGTACTTGCCGCCCACGCTGCGAAAGAGCCGCATGGCGCAGCGGCCAAAGGCGCGCATGCGCCCGAGGCTGCTCCCGTTCTGCATCTCGGCCTCCAGCGGCAGCGGCGACAGCGCGGACACATAGGCAAGCCCCGCCTGCACCACCCGCGCCGGATAGGGCAGCTCGATGGCGCCCTGCCGAACCACGCAGCCCTCCACCGGGCTCCCGTCGGCGAGCACCGCGAGCTCCCGGCCCTCGAGGTGGCCGAGGCCGGCCACCGTGGTTTCGGGCGTCTCGCGGCGCAGGGTGAGGCCGCAATCCACGAAGAAGGCCTCTTCCACGGGCGCGCTGTCGGGCCACTGGTCGGCCAGACGCTCGAGGAACCAGCGCTTCGTGCCCCCCGTCTCGCGCTCGACCACCAGAAAGAGCGTGTCGCCGCCCGCGCCCGGCACCGAGGCCACGGACCACACGTGGCCGTCGGTCATCTGGCGCGACCAGCCCCAGATGTCGTGCTCCTTCATATAGGTGAGGGCCAGCAAAAGGCCGTCATCGCGCACGGCCCAGATGGTGGAGCCGGGGCTCTGCTGGTAGGCCCACTGGCGCAAGGAATGGCCCTCGAAGAGATGCGGCGCGAGGATGGAGAGATCGTTGCCGGCGTAGCCGTCCTTTTCCAGCGAATAGAAGAGGTCGCGCACCCGGCTGCCGTGCCGCTGCACATGGAGGATTGAATTGCCGATGATGATGGGCGCAAGCCCGGCGCTCCCCCAGTAGGACTGGGCCGTAATGCTCACGTTGCTGGCCGTGATGGCGCCGCCGTCGCCGCCTGTCGCCTTGTATTCGCTCCCCGAGGTGCCGAGCAGAAGGTCGCCGAAGCTCGCCGCCCAGGTGATGGCGTCGATGGCGCCGGAGGCGATCTGGTATTCCACGGGGTCGTCGTCCTGGAGCGGGCGCGACTTGCGGAAATTCTCGAAATCCCCGCTGCGCGACATATAGAAGGCCTGCGGCGCGCGCGGCGTGGACGCGAGCACCATGCGCTGCTGGTGGAAGGCCACCACGGCCGGGTGGTTGCCGCCGGCGAAGGGCGCCCAGTCCTCCAGCGGTGTGTCGGCGGTGTCGGCCTCGTAGTTCTGGTCCGAGAAGCTGGTGCCCCGGGCCACGCCAATAAAACCGTAATAGCCCGCCTCCTCCCGGTAGACATTGTATTCCGCCGCGCCGGCCACGGCCTTCCAGGAGAGGGCGACGGCATTGCCCTGCACCCAGTCCGACGGGTGGCGCGCCCCCGTGACCGCCACGGCCGGCGACGGCAGGGACTGGCGGCCCGCCGCGTCCACGGCCGCCACCTTGTAGCGCAGGGTGAACGAGCCCGACGTGCCGGAAAAGCTGGCCGTGGGCGTGCCCGGCGCGGACAATGTGGTATTGAAGGCCACCTCTGCGAGGCTCCACGCGAAGGGATGGCCGCCGGCCGGCGACGCGGCATCGCTGCGCACCACCTTGTGCAGCGGGTGCTTGGGGTGCGCGAGATAGACCACGTCGCCCACCTGTGCGTGGCTTATGGCGTGCAGGTCGGCCGCGGCATAGGGCGTCGCGAGCGTGGGGAGGCCCGGCACGAGGCCGTCGGCGTCCGCTATCCGCAAGCTGCGCTCGCCGAAGACGAGCAGGAAGTTCTGGCCGGCCCCGGCGCTGAAACTGAAAGGCAGAAGCACCGAGGGGCCACCCAGCTCGGCGAGGAAGCGCGTGCCCGGCCGCCGCGCCGCGTCCCCATGCAGCCCGGGCAGCATGTTTTCGAGCGCCGCCAGCGAGTTGCGGTAGCGCGCGAGGTCATAGCGCGCGGAAAGCGTGGGCGCGATCTCGCCGCCGGTGAAGTTTTGCAGGGCTACGCGCATGAGGGGGCCCCCTCCTCCACTGCCTCCGCGGGCGCCACCTCGTCAGGGAGCGCCGGCCACGGTGTCAGCTCCCCGCCGCCGTCCCATGGGGCGCCCTCTTGCGCGGGCAGGTCGCGCAGGGCTTGGCGATAGCTGATGACGGCCGCGCGCTGCTCTTCTGTGATCGGATAGTCCGGGGCCACGAGATAGTCCGTGGCGGCGAGCTTGGCGTCCCGCGCGGCCCGCAAAAGCTCGAAGCGCCCGGGCTCGGTCTCCGGGCTGCCGAGCCAGGCCGCGTGTTCTTCCGCTGCCCTGGCTTCGCGGATTTCCGTCCAGGCCGCCTCGGTAATCAGCCCCTCGGCCAGCTTGGCCGGGGCATCCTCCTCGCGCCAGACCGACCCCTGGCCGGTCCCGGGGTCGTAGAGGTTGACGGTGGCCGGCTCGGGAGCCACGCGAACCGCCATGCGCCGGGCCATGAAGCGCGCGGGCGCCGCGCCCGCGGCCTTCGCCGGGTCATGCCAGCGCACGCGCACCGCCCCCTGATGCCCGGCCCCGGCACGGGGATTTCCAGAGGAATAGTAGGCCCCGCCGCCCGCGCCGTAAAAAGTGGCGGGATTCGGATTGAAATGGCCGATGCCACCGCCGGGGCCGCCGCCCGGGGCTTCCGCCGTCCTGTCCGCGGCGAGGGCCTGCAGCACGGGGGCGGCATACGCATTGCTGAATCGCGGGGAGCGGCCACCGAACGAGGTAATGCCCCCGGCAGCCGGATAAGCACTCGTGTTTGACGCCACTACGCCGGGGGAACCGGCGCCAATCGTCACGGCCGCGCTCTCCCCCTCCTCCAAATATACCAGAAAGGAGTCGAAAGCACCGGAAGCCCCTCCCACAACCTGCCGGATGGTTGCGGCTGTATTGGTGTACCCCCCAACGCCGCCGTTTATCAGCCACACCTCATACCACGACGCCACCGGCGCCGTGAAAGTGCCGCTCGCGGTGATCCACTGCTCGCTGTTGAGGAGAAGATGGCCGCCGAGCGCCGAAATGAGGCCGTCCTCGTCCACCATGGTGGTCACGCCGTCCGGCCGCATGATGCCGGGCTGTTCCTCCGTGGCCTTGTCAGCGGTGAGCATGTCCGTTTCGCCGTTTTCGCCGGCCTCGAGATGCAGCCCCGCGCCCACGCGGACGGCGCCGCGCCGCTCGGCCGTGGGCGGCTCGATGGCGATTTTCTGCGCGTTCTCGGCCCAGTGGCGCGCGGAATAACGCGGGTTGCCCTCCGCGTCATAGTCCACGGGCGTGTCCGGGGCCTTCTCCGCCCACTGGCGGGCGGCCGTCACCGCCGCCTGCTGGTCCGTCCTGTTGGCGGCCACGATGGCGTTCACCTTGGCGAGCTCCGCCTCCATGAGCGTGTTGGCCGCCTCGGCCTGGGCGATGGCAACGTCGCGCGCGTCCCTGGCCTCGCCCGCGCAGATGCAGGCCGCCTCGCGCTCTTGCGTGGCGATGGCGGCGCTCCCGGCTGCCGACTGGGCGGAATCCGCCGCGGCGGTGGCATTGGCCTGGGCGCTTAAGGCAGAAGCGGCGGACGAGGTGCGCGCGTCGCGAATGTCGGCCAGGAGGGCCTCGGGGCCGGCCTCGTCCGTGGGCTCCACCACCACGGCCCGGGCGAGGCGTTCCAGCAATTGCTGGCGCTCGGCCGTGGCCACGTCCAGCGCGGTCTCGATGACCTCCGGGTCGAAGCGCGTGCCGGTGATGAGGTCCACCTCCTGCACGAAGGGCATGTCGCGCATGATGGCCAGCTTCCAGCCCTCGGGGAGCGGCGCGCCGTTGTGCAGATAGCGCACCGTGCCGCCGCCCTCGTCCAGCTCGGCCGTCCAGCCCTCGGCCCCGCTGGTGACGCCCGCGGGCGAGGTGATGAGGACGGAAAGCTGGTCTTCCTCGAACACCTTGAAAAAGAAGGGAAATTCCACCGCCTGGCCATTGCCTGCATAGAGGGCGCGGCTCGCGCCGCGCGGCATGGTCATGCGACCTCCCGGCGGGCGGCGATCCAGGCGTCACCGGCGCGCGCCTTCCCGAGCTCTGCGGCGGCAGCTTCCCGGGCGCGCGGCAGGCTCTCGGCATAGAGCCTTTCGAGCTCGGCCACCTTCTGGCTGTTGTTCTTGAGCAGCGGCACGGCCACGAGCGAGGCCAGCCGGCGCGCCAGCGTGTGCGCGAAGAGGTCGTCAAAAAAGGCGCTCTGGCGCACGTCCGCCGTATAGAGCAAAAGCGCGCGCGAGGCGTCGGTCAGGAGGCAGGGCGCGCCGTCAGCGCCGTTTTGGGCGATGGTGAAGGGGCGCCTCCCGATGCCCTCGTGGCGCACCTCGTGGGCCTTGAGGCAGTCGCGCGGGAGCGCGTAGGCAAAACGGAACTCGGCCTCATAACCGGCCGGGAGCTGCTGGCGCCCGAGCCAGGCCCGGCGCTGGGCGAAACTCCACGGGAAGTCGCGCAACATCTGGCGGCGCGCCGAATCCCAGTAAAGGCGGCACTGGATGGCCTCGGGCGTGTTTTCGCGCTCGGAGGCCACGGTGCGCGCGCCCAGGAAGCCGAGGGCGTGGTTCCAGATGGAGATCTGGGTGATGGTCATGGAGCTCCTTTCCGCAGGCTGCGGATTTTGCGGGTTTCGGCGCCGGGGCGGGCTTGCGGCCGCGCCCCGGACGGGAAGGGGCGGCGCCTACTTTTTCTGGAGCGCCGGCTCCCAGGGCAGATCATCCTCGCGCATCAGGGCCGCGAAGATGCGGCCCTTGCCGATGGTCGTGCCCTCCTTGGGCACGGGCGTCAGCGTGAGCCGCAGGAAGGATTCGCGCACGCCCTGCGGCAAAAAGCGCGGCCCGAGGCGGGCGCCCAGGTTGAGGGCGTCCCCGGGCACCGTCCACGCGGCGCCGGGCACGGCCGCCCAGTCCGCCGCGTCGGCGGATGCGGCCTCCTCGAGCGCGAGGGCGAGGGTCGCCACCTCGGCGGGCTCAAAGGCCTCGGTGACGGAGATGCGCAGCGGCATGGGTTCCATGCGGCCCGGCAGCGTGAGCGCGGTGAGGGCCACGGGATCGCCCGTGACGACGCCGGTCAGCGGACCCTCGAAAAAGATGCAGGTGCGGTCGATGATCGCCATGATGCCTCCTTGGGCTTGGGGTGAAGCTAGATGACGGCCTCTTCGGAAGAGATGGCGTCGCACTGGCGCACGGGGCGCCCGTGGAGCACGGGCACGGCGCGGGCGTCGAAGAACTCGCCGTACTGGAGCTGCACGTTGCCGGCGTCGGAGTTCTGGAGCTCCAGCGCGGTGAGCACGTCGCTGTTGGCGTACCAGACGGCCTTCTGGCGCAGGTGCTGGGGCATGCGGTTCTTGGCCTCGATGGTGAGCTTCTGGAGGTCCACAAAGCCGCCCTGGCCCTTGCGCTTGGAAAGCGCCGCCACAGGCACGTTGGCCACGCGCACCGCGGCGCGCCAGTCGCGCACGGCGAGGCCGCAGCGCCAGTTATATTTGTCGCCCACCACCTGGTACTTGCGGCCGTCCGGGTCCTGCGCCATGTAGGCGTTGAGGTCTTCGTGGGAGAGGCCGCCGGCGCTGCCGCGCGGGTAGATGCCGTGCACGGCCTGGGCGCCCCACGCCACCAGCCAGAGCGACGTGCAGGCCGTCTCGCGGCCGCCCGCGTCGAGCACGTTGTTGGCGTCCGCCGCGGGGTAGCGCATGGCGAGGCCGTTGAACTCGTCGGGATTGACGTTGCTGTCGCCATAAAACAGCGTCGCGGCCACCTTCTGGCGCATGGCCTCGGCGAAGGCCACGCCCTCGCTCATGCGGAAGGCGCGGTCGCGGCCGCCGTAGAGACGCAGCTCCTCCACGTCCAGCTCCATGATGGCCTCGAGGATGCCGCAGCTTTCCTTGACCTGGCTCCACTGCGACTTGGAGGGCGGCGTGCCCTGGTAGAGCCGGCGCCAATACACGGCCGGCAGGCCGGTGCGGATGCGCGTCAGGTGGCCGTCGGACTGGTTGGCCTCCATCCACGGCACATCGTCCATGATGTCGTTGGTCTTGTTCATGAGCTCGATGATCTGCCCGGCCTTGCCGCCGCGGTAGAACTGCTCCATTTCGGCGAGCGTGGCCACGAAACCGAGCGTCTGGGACATGTGGGCTCCTTCTTGGATTGGTATTGTGGGTTGGGATGCGTCCCTGCTGCACTTGCTGCTTCTGAAATGCCGAAATTATCCTCGCTGGCATTCCTTCGCAGCTCCTGGCTTGAGCGCTTTCACCCCTTTTACGAATGCCAGTTGGGATACATGCGCTCCTCCAGAGGGGCGAGGCCGCCTTCAGGGGTGCCGGGCGCGGGCACGTCCTCCATCACCGCGTCGGCGAGGCGGTTGAAGAAGCGCACGATGTCCGGGTGATTGCCGTAGCCCGAGCTCTCGAGCAGGCGCCCGATGCGGCCGCCCGTATCAAAGCGCCCGAGGGCGAGCTGCGCGCGGGCCACGCTGGCCTCGAAGCGCTCGCCGCCGAGCTCGGGGTCGCGCGCCACCTCGTCCCGCCAGGCTTCCACGCGGGCGCGCCACTGCTCGCGCTGCGCCGCCTCGTGCCGGCGGAGCACGCCTTCCAGCCGGGCCGCGTCGTCGGCCGCGCCGGCTTCGGCCACGGGCGCGGCGCCCTCCCGCGGGGCCGCATCCGCCTCACCGGGCACGAAGCCCGGCAGGGGGATGTCGGGCGCTTCGGCCTCAGGCCCGGTTGCCATTTCCGTCACTTCCATCATCGTCCTCCCGTGTGCGCAAAAGGTTGGGGAAATGCGCCGGATCCGCGGCTTCCAAAAGGCGCAGGAGCCGCATGCCCACCTGCCTGGCGCCCTCGGCGAAGAGCAGGCGCTCGGCCAGGGGGGGCGCCCCGGGCGCCGGCGCCTCGGCCTCGAAACAGCGGCACAGGGCGAGCAGCCAGCGCAGGAAGGCCCGGCCCTCCGGCCCTGCCATGAGGCCGTTCACCGCCACGGCAAGGCGCGCCTCCTGCCGGCGAAGGACATCCTCCGGCCCGGGCGCCGTCTCCTCCGCGAAGATGCCGGCGCTCATGGCCGCGCCTCACCATGCGCCCCCGCCTCGAGCAGGCGCGCGAGCGCGTCAAGGGCGCTTCCCTCCGTACCGTCGGGGAGCGTCAGCTGGCTTCGCGCCAGCCGCTCCACCATGCCCGTGGCCTCGCCGGCCAGCTTGAGCGCCTCGCCCTGGCCCGCGCTTTTGGCGCGCTCCTGTCGCAGGGCGTCGCGCTCCTCCTGCGGGCGCGTGAGGCTCACGGGCAGCCCCAGGCTGTCGGCGTAGGAATCGAGCAGCCTGTCCACATTGAGGCAGTCCAGCGCCTCGGGCCACGCGCCTGCCGCGCGCCGGGCCATGTCGAGGAAGCGGTCGGCCGCGCCCATGCCCACGATCTTCTGCGCCTGCGCGAGCAGGGAGACGAATTCCACCTTGAGGCGGCGCCCGGCGAGCTCCGGCGGCGTGGGCGGCAGCATGTCGAGCTCGCGCATGAGCTCGAAGGTGCGGTCGATGAGCGGCAGGAAGAGCTCGTCGTGCAGCCGCTCCAGCACCGGGCCGATGAGCACGAGCTTTTCCTCCTCGCGGGCCGCGATCTCGCTGGCCGTGACCTGACTGCGGCCCTCCAGCACCAGCTTGAAGAGGTCGTTGTACAGCCCCTGGCGGATCTGGTTCTGCACCGATTCCATGGCTTTGCGCGCCGTGGCGAGGTCGGGCCGCACCTGGAAGAGCGGGGTGGCCGCCTGTGGGCTCTGGCCGGGCACGCTGTCCACGTAGTTGATGGCCCCGGGCGTCAGGTCGAGCCCCACCGAGCGCAGGCCCGCGGCCACGCTCATGGGCGGGTCCACGGCCTTGTGGATGGCCTTGAGCGTGGTTATGCCCATCTGTTGCAGCATGCGGCAGTCGGGCAGGGCGTCCATGGCCGGCGAGCGGCCGTAGACATCATTGCCCGCCGCGTCCCAGCGCGGGCCGAAGCCCGGGAAGGCCCGGAAGCCGGACACGCGCAAGGGATGCGCGCCCTCGCGCCCCTCCAGCCAGTGCAGGGAGGCGAAGGCCATGGACGCGGCGTCCACGCGGCCGGGGCGCCGCTCCGCCCGCGGAAAGACCGCCTGGGCCACGGCGAAGCGCGCATCCGGCGTGCGGGAAAGCGCGGCGCGCATGTCTTCCGGCAGGGCCTCCGGCCCGAAGGCCGCGGCCATCTGGCGCAGGCTCATGAAGACCCGGCGGAAGACCGTGTCCACCCGGCGGCGCTCGTTCACGTCCAGCGCGTACTCGCCCGCGCAGAGCGGCACGAAGCTGAAGCCCCAGCGCGGGTCGGCCAGCTCGAAGGCGAAGGCCGTGCCGAAGGTGCCGAGCTCCGCATAGAGCGTGTGCATGACGTTGTAGAAGTTGGAACGGTGGAAGACCACGCGCATGCGCGAGGCGCATTCGTCGAGCCATTCCTGCCCCTGCCGGCTTTTGGCGAGCTCCGCGTCGTCGAGCGAAAGGCGGAACCACGGCCGCGCCGGGCTCGTGAGGCCGCCCTGCAGCCCGGCCGCGAGCACCCGCATGGCGAGGATGCCCGTGGCGTCCACGAGGCGGCTGTTGAGCATGGGGCCGCGCTCCTCGCCCGCGCGCTCCCGCTCCGTGTCCAGCCTGAAGCGCGTGGGCAGGAAGTGCTCGGCGAGGCTCTTCCACGCGCCTTCCCACGGGGCGCGGCGGCGCAAAAGCTCGCGGTGGCGGCGCGCGAGCCTCGCCACTTCCGCGCGCAGGCGGCCGCCGCTCTCGCCATCCTCCGCGGCCCCGCCGTCCGCACAAGCCTGTGTGCGCATCCTCTCCTCCTTCATTGGCCGAGCAGGGTCTTGCGTTCCTCGCTGCGGGCCCGGGCCAGCGGGCTCGTGGTGATGGCGCCGCCGATGCCCGCGGCCTTGGCCGCCTTGTCGCGCTGGTTCTGGCGCGCCGCCGTGGCCGCCTCGGTGACGGGCTTGGCCACCTCCTGCTTGGGCGCGGGCGTCACTTCCGGCACGCTGGGCGTGCTTGAGCTCATGCCTCCTCCAAATCCCATGATCCCTCCTTGGGTGTATGCGTGTGGTGCGCGCGGGCCGCCCACTCCGCCCGGGAGAGGCTGACCAGCACGCCGTCCACAAAACGGCCCTTGCGGGCGTAAAAGCAGGCCCCGGCGAGGCGCCCGAGCACGCGGAAGCCGCAGGCCCCGGCCAGCCGCCACGCATGGCGGTTGGGCACAGGGCAGATGCCGGCGATGCCGGAGCACTCCGTCTCCCGGAAGATCCAGGTGAAGCCGCCGGCCGCCATGGCCGGGGCCTCTCCCGCGCTCTCCCTGAAGGTCGTGAAGTCGAATTCCAGCAGGTTGCCGCGCCAGGGCGTGAACAGGCCGCAGGCGCAGAGGCGCCCCAAGGCGTCCTCGCAGCGCAAAAGCAGGCCCCGGGCCGTCACCTCGCGCCAATCGTCCAGCGTGGGCTCGGCGAAGGCATACATGGCGCAGCCGAGCAGCCCCTCGCGGCGCATGCGGAGAAAGGGCTCGTCGCGCTCGGCGTCCGTGACGGCGGGGCGATAGCTGAAGTTCATGGCCGGCCTCCCTGCTCCCCGAAGATGTCGTAGCCCGTGCGCGCCCGGCCCGGCGCGAGGGCCCCGGCGGCGCTCCCGGGCCGGAAGCCCGTGGCCGCATAGCGCAGGGCGTCCGCCGCGTGGCTCGTCCAGTCATGGAGCGGGCCCGTGGCCTCGCCGTGGCGCCGCCACTGGCGCCGGTAGGCCCGGAGCGCGCGGATGCCGGCGGCGCAGTGCATGGCATCGAACCAGAGCCGCGGGATGCGCCTGCGCGTGGCGTCGATGCCGTCCGCGAGCGAAAGGCCCGGGGCCACGCTGAAGCGGATGCCGAGGGCGGCCGCGCTTTCGAGGCGGCTCTGCCCGGTGCCGAGCTCGCGCACGCGGATGTCGCGCGGGGCGATGTGCTCCCCGTAGACGAAGCCGCGCCCGGCTATCCCCGAAAGGTCCGCCGGCGCCGGGGAGCCCGCGGGCTGCGCCTTGAGCCCGAGCACCCGCGCATAATGGGCGAGCCCCTCGCCGCCGGCCTCGTAATAGTCGAGCATGCGCCACGCGCCCGAGGGCTCGGCCTGGAAGAACCAGATGGCCGTGGCGTCGTCCATGCCGAGGTCCCACGCGGTATGCACGGGGAGGGCCGGGTCCGGCGCAAGGCGCGTGATGCGCCCCTCCCCCTCGGCGGCGTCCAGCAGGGCCGCGTAATAGGCCCCGCGCAGGGCGGCCGCGAAGGAGCACTCGAACTCCTGCCGGTATTCGCTCTCGTCCATGGCGCGCCGCGCGGCGGCCAGCTCCGCCTCGGGCAAATAGCCCGTGGCCGAGGCCGGAAAGCGGAAGCGCGACCACAGCCCCGTGGCGTCGGCACCGGCCTCCTGCCACACGTCATGGAGCAGGTTTTCCGTGCCGCGCGGCGTGCCGCAAAAGAGCGCCCGGCCCTCCCGGTCGGCCAGCATGGGCCGGAAGACCTGGCTCCAGACGCGGCGCTCCATGTCCGCCGGCTCGTCCAGCACGAGGTCGTCGAGGTAGAGGCCGCGCAGGGCGTCGGCGTTTTCCGTGCCCACGAGGCGGATGCGCGCGCCATTGGGCAGGATGCAGCTAAGCTCGCTCTCAAGGAAGCGCGTGCCCGTGACCGCCCCGGCGAAACGCCGCAGGTAGTCCCAGGCCACGGCCTTGGCCTGCCCGAGGAAGGGCGCGGCATAGACGGCCCGCCAGTCCGCGCCGCCGCGCCGGAGCGCCTCGCGGATGAGGTCGTTGATGGCGGCCACGGTCTTGCCGAAGCGGCGGTGGCAGAGGAGCACGCAAAAGCGCGTGCGCTCCTCATGGAAGCGGCGCTGCAGCGGGCGCGGCGTGTAGGGGATGACACAGGGCATGCGGCCTTCCTCACTCCGCCTTTGGCGGCGTATCCGCCCAGACCACCACGAGCCGCGGGGGCTCGGCCCGGGTATGTTCCGCCCCGTCCCCGAGCGCGCGCAGCAGGGCGTGCACTTCCTTGAGCTCGCGCACCACGTCGAGCCCCTTGTCCGCCACCGGCGCGGCGTCGAGGGTGTCGGCGAGGAGGCCGAGGCGCCGCTCCAGCCGGGCGAGCAACTGGCGCTCCTGCGTTTTTTTGGTGGCGCGCGCGGCCATCAGCGGCGCCGCCCTTCGGCCGGGAGCTGCCCGAGCCGGTCTTCCTGGCGGTCGAGGCCGTGCTCGAGGCGCGCGAGCAGCCTGTCCAGCCCGGAAATGCGGGCGTTGAGCGCCTGGATCTCGCCGCGCAGGGCCGCGAGCTCGCCGTGAAGCGCCGCCATGTCGCCGGCGGCGGGGAGCTCGCGCACGCGCTCCTCCAGCGCCACGAGGCGCCCGTTGAGCTCCGATTCGCTACGCGCCTCGCGCTGGAGGTGCAGCAGCCACTCGTCCGAGCGCACGAAGGCGCGCCTAAGGCTCCACAGCGCCAGCGCGAACAGCCCCTGCACCGCGAGGATGAGAAGGGACGCGCCCCCGCCGCCGAAAAGCCCCTGCCAAGCCTGTGCTGTCAGCATGGTATCCCTCCTTCAGAAGCCCAGGCCGAGCATGCCCAGGAGCACGGTGAGAATCTGGTCCAGCGCCGAGGGGGGCAGGTGCCGCTCCAGCTGCGGGAAGAGGATCGGTATGACGATGAGCCGGCCGGCCACCTCCCACGCGAAGAGCAGGGTCAGCACCCAGCCGAGGAAGGAGCGCCAGAGCCTGAGCCGGCTTTGCGGGGCGCCCTCGATCTCGGCGCTGTTGATGCGGCCCTGCGCCTCGTTCTGGCTGGCGCGGCCGGTGAGCACGCGCTCCGAGGCGCGGGCGAGCTCGCCGGCGATGCCCTTGTCCCCTCCCTTGCGGCCGAAGAGGCCGCCGAGCACGCCGCCGGTAAGCGTGCCCAGCGCCTTGCCGAGCATGGCCCACATCAGAAAGCCCCCCTTTCGAGCTCGCCCAGATAGTCGGCGAGGGCCGCCACGCGGTTGCGCCAGCCCTGCACAAAGGCCTTCATGGAGGGGCGGCGCGCGGCGAGTTCGCGATAGAAGGCCTCGCGCTGGCGCAGGGCCTGCCGGGCCGCGCGGAAGGCGAGATCCACCCCGGCGAGCGCCTCTGCCAGTTCGCGCGTTTTCGGGCCCATGAGGCCGTCTTCGGCGATGGGGCTCCAGTGGTCGAGCTCAGCCTCGCCCACAAGGTTCATGGCCCGCTGGAGCTGGCGCACGGCGCGGCCCGGCCCCATGTTCACCGCCCCGTCGTAGAGGGTGACGGCAAGGGGCAGCGGCAGCCGCTGGCAGCCGAGCTTGTCCCAGAACTCCCGGCGGAAGAGCGCGGCGGCCTGGGCCTGGGTGCAGGCGCGGATGTCGTCGGCGTCCACATCGCCGTCCATGTCGAGGTCGAGCGACTGCCACGCGCAGGTGCCGGCGGCCGGGCGCGGGCACGAGGCGCAGTCGCGGGCGAGGCGCAGGCATTCCTCCCGGGCCTCGCGGGCCAGATCCTGCACAAAGCGCAGGGAAACGCCGTGGTTGGTGAGTCCGCCCGGGTCGGCGGGATGGTCGGAAAGGCCTCCCTCCCAGCGGGCGGTGAAGGCATGGGCCACGGAAAAGGCGTCGCGCATGGTGTGCTCCCGAAAAAATATTCCGTTACGATGGCGGGCCGGATGCCGCCCTGTGCGGCGCCCGTGGGAGCAAGGTGCCAAAAAGAAAGCGCGGCGTAAGAGTGAAGCCTTTCACCAGCGGCAAATACAGGACCGGCGCGGCTTTTGCGGCGCGGACGGGGAGTTTTTGGGCTGGGGGACACGAAAAAAGCCCGCGATGCCGCGGGCTTGAAAATTTTGAGGGAGTGTTTTCGGGGCAGACTTCCTGAAGCGGAGCCTCAGTTCTCCGCACGCTCCGGGGCGCCTTGCGTCAGCCGGCGCAGGGCCTTGGCGCCGCGCGGCGCGGACGCCGTGGTCTTGAGTATCTGCCAGATGCGCCGGTCGGAAAGGCCATAGCGCCCGGCGAGCGCGGCCACCGCGTTCACGCTGCTCATGCCGCGGCCCGCGGCGCGGCTGAAATCGCGGATGATCTCCTGCTGCCGGAGGCGCCCGAGCACGGCCCGGCAGGTGGGCACATAGAGCTCGGTGCCGCCGTAGCGCGCCACCAGCCGCTCCGTGCACGCGGCGCCGAGGCTTTGGCGCAGCCGGTGCCCTGGCGGGGGCACCGACGCGGGGATGCGCAGGGTCCGGCCGCCGTATGTCATGAGCACGCGCTTGAAGCGGTCAAGGTCGTCAAGGGCCGCCCAGAGCTGGCGCGCGCCCTCGGGGAGGTGCGGCACAAGCTCCTCCCACTGGCGCACTTCCTCGTCCCTGTCCTGCGCCCGGGCGCTGCGCCGGCGTGGCGCCGGCGCGCCCGAGGAGACACTCCCCGCCCGCCATGCGGGAGAGACGCGGCCCCCATGGCCGCCGGCCCGCTTACTGGAGCACATGGCAGGCCCCCTCCGGCGCGGGCAGGCTCATGCGGGCGCCCGCAAAAGGCTGCGCCGGGGCGCCCTGCCCGGCAGGGCCATACCCCGGGGCCTGGGACGCCCCGCGCGCCGCCAGCTCGGCCAGCAGGTGCAAATGCCGCTCCGCCAGGCGCAGGGCCGGGCGTTCAGGCCCGCCCGCCTCCAGTTCCGCCAGCACCGCGCACACGGCGCGCATGCCCTCATACATACAGCTCTCGTCCATGTGTCCACCTCTTCGCTCGTTCTCTGCCCGCACCTGCCGCCACGCCCGCAAGGAAAAGTTTCAGCATGCTGCGGCCACAGGAGGCCGCCCGAATCCTTGCGCTTTGCCTGTGGGCGGTATATCTTCTTCCCCGTCGGGACGGCGTGGATCAGTATTCTCAAAGTTTTCCTTTTTTTGCAAAAGAAAAATTTTCAACTTTTCCATAAGGTTTGCGCCAAGCCCGCCGAAACCTTGAGGAAAAAAACGGTTATCCTATGAATTCCACCCCGCCCACCGCCCAGGCCTCGGCCTTTGCCGCGCGCCTACGCCAGCGCCGGGCCCAGCTCGGCCTGCGCAAGCCGGACGTGGCCACGGCCGTGGGCGTGAGCCTGACCACCATCCAGCAATATGAGAACGGCCAGTTCCCCCGCGGGGAGCTCGCCATGCGCCTCGCCGACACCCTGCGCTGCACCCTTGACTGGCTTTTGGCCGGCCGCGGCGACCCCGAGGGCGGCATCGTGGACACGCCGGAAACGCGCCTCGTCATGGTGCCCATGGTGGAGGCCCGGCTTTCCGCCGGCACGGGCAGCTTCGAGACCGGGGGCGAGGTGCTCAGGCACTACGCCTTCCGCTGGGACTTCCTGCGACGCAAGGGCAACCCCGCGCGCATGGCGCTCCTTCGCGTTTCGGGCGACAGCATGCAGCCGCTCATCCTGAACAACGACGTGGTCCTCATCGACCAGTCCCAGAACGACCCCATCCCCGGCCGCATCTACGCCGTGGGCGTGGAGGACATGGTCTACCTCAAGACGGTCAACGCCGTGCCGGGCAAGATCATCCTGACGAGCGTCAACCCGGACTATGCGCCCATCGAGGCGCCCACGGACGAGCAACTGGCCGACCTTGTGCGCATCATCGGCCGCGCCGTGTGGGTGGGGCGCGAGCTGGAATAGGTGTTTTGCCTTTCCATAAACCCTGATGTACATATTTCAAGCCGATGTGGCGATGGAAATGCAGCCGCCTGTCTGTTGCCCTGTTACGCCGAAATTATCCGTCAAAAACAGCCTTTTCGGCGCTGGCTGCGTCAGAGAAAAATTTCCTTGGTCGAGTACTTAAGTACACTCCTGCGGAAATTTTTATCTTCCTTGCCAGCGCCGAAAAATCTTATTTTTTAGGATTCTTCCGGCACCAGCATCCGTCTTCCGCTTCGCTCCAGACGGAATCTGGAATTTTCCTTGCCGCAGGTTTGCAAAAAGACTTTTCACCCGGAGACCACATGGATGCACCCAAGGCCGGGAATCTCCCCGGCATCCTTTTCGACCATGCCCGGCGCGCGCGCATCGGCCTCCCCGAGGCCGTGTTTTGCGAGGGCAAGACCCGGGAGGCGCTGCTCGCGCTCTTGCGCCGCTTCCCGCGCGGTTCGGGCGAGGCCATCCTGTTCACGCGCCTTGCGCCGGACATCTTCGCCAGTTTTCCTGAAGATGTGCGCAGCGGCTATGATTATGACCCTGTCTCGCGCACGGCCTTCGGCGACCGCATGCCCGAGCGCCCGGGCGCCAGCGTGGCCGTGGTCTCGGCCGGCGCGGCCGACGCGCCCGTGGCCCGCGAGGCGGCGCGCACGCTCTTGTATCTCGGCATCCCGCACACGCTCTTTGAGGACTGCGGCGTGGCCGGCCTGTGGCGGCTCACGGAGCGCCTGCCCGAGATCAACGCCCACAGCGCGGTCATCGCCGTGGCCGGCCTCGAGGGCGCGCTCGCCAGCGTGCTCGGCGGCCTCACGCCGCTCCCGGTATTCGCGGTGCCCACTTCGGTGGGTTACGGCGTGGCGCGCGACGGCGCGGCGGCCCTCACCGGCATGCTCGCCAGTTGCGCGCCCGGCGTGGCGGTGCTCAATATCGACAACGGCTACGGGGCGGCCTGCGCGGCCGCCCGGGTGGTGAACCTCGCATGAAGCACGACCACGAACATCCGCACGGCCACGGCCATCATCACCAGCACGAACACGACCCCGGCGAAACCGGGCACGGCCGCGTGCTCACCATCCGCAGCCATTCGGGCCTTTCCGGCGACATGCTGCTCACCGGGCTCGCGCTCATGAACGCGGCCGCCGACACCGAAGCGCACAGGGAAGCCGGCGCTCCCGCGCCCGTGGGCACCGCGGCCCTTGTGGACGCGGCCAACGGCCTGCTCGCGGAACTGCTGGCGCCGCTGGCGGCCGCCGTGCCCGCGCTCGAAGGCTGCGTCAGCCTCGTGCGCAAGGAGGTGGCCGGCATCGGCGGCTGGCATGCGCATGTGCGCCTGCCCGAGGCGCACGAGCACCGCACTTTCGCCCACATCCGCGAGCTCATCGAGGCCACCGGCCTCACGGAGCGCGCCCGGCATCTCGCCCTCGACTGCTTCGCCCTGCTCGCCCGCTGCGAGGCCGAGGTGCATGGCAAGAGCCCGGACGAGGTCTGTTTTCATGAGGTGGGCGCCCTCGACAGCATCCTCGACATCTGCCTCGCCTGCGCCCTTTTCGACCGCCTCGCCCCGGCGCGCTTCGTGGTGGGGCCGCTGCCGCTCGCCGACGGCAGCGTGCTCTGCGCCCACGGCCACATCCCCGCGCCAGCGCCTGCCGTGCTCGCCCTGCTTTCCGGCGTGCCCGTGCGGCCCTTCGCCGGCGCCCCCACGGCCGGCGAGCTCGTCACGCCCACGGCTCTCGCCCTCTTGCGCGCCTTCGCCTGCGATTTCGGGCCCTGGCCGGCCTTTCGCGTCACGGCCACGGCGCTCGTCTACGGCAGCAAGGTCTTCCCGGGCACGGCCAACGGCGCGGTCTTCGCCGTGGGCATGAACTAGGCCCGCAGCCCGCTTAAAAAGCGGCGCGCCGGCGGTCAGCGGAACCACCGGCGCGCTTGTTGTTTCAGGCTACGCGCGGGCTGCAGCGTATCGCCGCCTTAATCCAGCGTCTTCATGGACACGCGGTAGATGGTCTCGATGCGCTCGGGCGTGGCGTCCACGGGCGCCATGGAGAGCAAGAGCCCCAGGGAGGGCGTGGTCCGCGTGAGCTCCACGAGGCGCGCGATGTCGCCCTCGCCGAAGCCCTCGGCGGCCAGCTTCTCGGGCACGTTGACGGACTCGAGCCACTGCTCCACCCCGGAGGCCGCGGCGTGGGCCTCGGCCGGGATGCCCTTGAGGCCGGGCACGATGGGCTCGAGGATCTGCGCGAGCACCGGCGCCGAGGAGGGATAGATGAGCTCCACCACGGCGGGCACGATCATGGCGAGGCCGAGGCCGTGGGCCAGTTCCGGCTTGACCGCGCTCAGCGGGTGCTCGAGGGCGTGGGTGTAATGCAGCAGGCCGTTGTCGAAGCTCACGCCGGCGAGCAGGGCCGCATAGGCGAGGAAGTAGCGGGCCGTGAGGTCGCCCGGGTTTTCCTCCGCCGCCGGCAGCCAGCGCGCCACGAGGCGGATGCACTCGCCGGCCAGCAGGATGGCGAAGGGATTGGTGGCCTTGGAGGTGGCGGCCTCGATGCTGTGGTTCACCGCGTCGATGGAGACATAGCGCGTCTGCTTGGCCGGGAGGGACGCCATGAGCGCCGGGTCGTCGATGGAGTACCACGGGTAAAGGCACTCGAAGGCGATGGCCGGCTTGTAGTTGAGCTTGGTGATGGTGGCCACGGCGAAGCGGTTGGCTTCGCTGCCCGTGCCGTGGGTGAGGTTGATGACCACGATGGGCGCGGCCTTCTCCGGGGCGAAGGCACCGGTATAGAGCTCTTCCGCGCTCTTGCCGGGATTGGCGAGCAGCACGGCCGCGCTCTTGCCCGCGTCGATGGGCGAGCCGCCGCCGATGCAGATGACGGCCGTGGCGCCGTTGTCGCGGCCGAGCGCCGCGGCCTCGTCGATGGAATCGGTCGTCGGGTTGGGCGTCACCTTGTCATAGAGGGCGATCTTGATGCCGTGGGCCGCGCAGGCCTTCTGCACATGGTCCCACGCGCCCGTGCGCTTGTAGGAGCCGCCGCCCGTGACGCAGAGCACGCTTTTCACGCCCTTGCGCGCGAGCTCGGCGGCGATGAAGTCCATCTTGTCGATGGCGCCCACGCCGAGAAAGACCGTGGTCTTGACGCGGATTTCCTTCACTTCATTGATATTGACGCTTTCTTCCCACATGGGGGCCTCCTTGTGCGGCAGGGGAATGGCTTGTGAAAAAAACAGCAACGGTAAACTTGCGCCAGCCCGCGCCGATTGTCAAGCCGCGCCGCGCATTGCCATCCGGGCCGGGGCATGCTAGGGATTTCAAGGCAAGTTTTGCTTCCGTAGCAGGAGGACGTTATGGATGTCGTGATGCTTTCACGGCTGCAATTCGCGGCGACGGTTTTCTTCCATTTCATCTTCGTGCCGCTCACCCTCGGGCTGTCCGTCATCCTCGTCTGGATGGAGACGCGCTACGCCATCAGCGGGGACGAGTTCTGGAAACGGCAGGTGAAATTCTGGGGCAGGCTCTTCCTCATCAACTTCACCCTGGGCGTTGTCACGGGCATCACCCTGGAGTTCCAGTTCGGCACCAACTGGTCGCGCTATTCCGAGTATGTGGGCGACATTTTCGGCTCGCTGCTCGCCATCGAGGCCACGGTGGCCTTCTTCCTCGAGTCCACCTTCATCGCGGTCTGGCACTTCGGCTGGAACAAGCTCGGCCGCAAGGCGCACTGCGTCTGCATCTGGCTCGTGGCCATCGCGAGCAACACCTCGGCCTTGTGGATCATCCTCGCCAACGGCTTCATGCAGCACCCGGTGGGCTACACCATCAATGACGCCGCCGGCCGCGCCGAGCTCACCAATTTCGCCGAGGTGGTGTTCAACAGCTACGCCTGGGGCGAATACGCGCACACCATTCTGGCCTCGTGGACGCTGGCGGGCTTCTTCGTGCTCGGCGTGTCGGCCTGGCACCTTCTGCGCAAGAGCCATTCGGACTTTTTCCACCGCGCCTTCCGCATGATCGCCCCCTACACGCTGGTGCTGGCCATCATCCTGGCCTTCAGCGGCGACCAGCAGGGCAAGGCCGTGGCCGAATACCAGCCCGTCAAGCTGGCCGCCATGGAGGCCCACTGGCACACCGGCAAGAACGTGCCCTTCTATCTCTTCGTCTGGCCCGACCCGGCCAACGAGAAAAACAGCGTGGAGATCCTCGGCATCCCGAGCCTGCTTTCGTGGATCGCCTATGACAATATGGACGCCGAGGTGAAGGGCCTGCTCGACTATCCGCCCTCTGACTGGCCGCCGGTCTCCGAAGTGTTCTGGTGCTTCAGGAGCATGGTGGCCCTGGGGCTGCTCTTCATCGCGCTCGCCATCGCCGCCACCTGGCAGCGCAGGCGGGTGGACATCTGCCCCTGCCTGCTCAAGAGCCTCGTCTGGAACGTGCCGCTGCCCTACATCTCCATCATGCTCGGCTGGTCCGTGGCCGAGATCGGGCGCCAGCCCTGGATCGTCTACGGCCTCATGCGCACGTCGGACGCGGTCTCGCCCGTGCCGCCCTCGAGCGTGGGCATCTCGCTTCTGGGCTTCATCGTGGTCTATTCCATCCTCGGCATTCTGGACATCTACCTGCTCCGCAAATACGCGATCAAGGGCCCTGACGCCCAGGAGGCATAATCATGCTCGAAACCATCTGGTTCGTCCTCTGGGTCCTGCTCTGGGCCGTGTATTTCGTGCTGGACGGCTTTGACCTCGGCCTCGGCGCCCTCATGCCCGCCGTCGCCAAGACCGAGGAGGAACGCCGCATGGTCTACAACGCCTCGGGCCCCTTCTGGGACGGCAACGAGGTGTGGCTTATCGCGGCCGGCGGCGTGACCTTCGCGGCCTTCCCCAAGGTCTATGCCTACATGTTCAGCACGCTCTACGCGCCGCTCCTGCTCCTGCTCTTCGCGCTTATCCTGCGCGCCGTGTCCTACGAGTTCCGCAACAAGGTGGACAGCCCGGCGTGGCGCGCCATGTGGGACATCGTGCACTTCATCGTCAACCTCGCGGCGTGCCTGCTTCTGGGCGTGTTTTTCGCCAACCTCTTCATGGGCATCCCCTTTGACGCCAACGGCGTGTATCAGGGCAACCTCCTGAAGCTGCTCAACATCTACGGGCTCGCGGGCGGGCTCTTCTTCCTCGCGGCCTTCATGATGCACGGCGCCATCTGGCTGACCATCAAGAGCCGCGACGAGCTCCAGACTAGGGCGCTGGCCGCCGCCGGCGTGTGCTGGGTGGCCGTGGCCGTGCTGCTCATCGTCTTTTTGGTGCTGACCTTCTTCTGCACCAACATCTTCGGCAATTACCTGCGCATGCCCTGGCTCATCGTGCTGCCCGCGCTGGCCGTGCTGGCGCTGCTTGCGGTGCCGCGCATGCTCAACAAGGGCCACCTCTGGCTCGCCTGGAGCGCCAGCGCGCTCTTCCTCATCTGCGTGACCTTCTTCGGGGTCATGGGCATCTATCCCAACATGCTCATTTCGAGCATCGAGCCCGCGGCCACGCTGACGGCCTTCAACGGCGCCTCCACTTCCAACACGCTGGAGATCATGCTGGTGGTGGCGCTCGTCATGGTGCCCATCGTGCTGCTGTACCAGTTCTGGATGTACCGGCTGTTCTCCAAGCCGGTGACCCGTGAAGAGCTGGAAAGCGACCATGCCTACTGAGACCGGCGGCGCCGGGCGGAAGACTTCCACCGCCCGGCGCCGGGCTCTTTGGCCCCGGCTGCCCGCGCGCTTTCTGGCGGCCGCGCTCCTCGCGCTGGCCCTCACGGCCTGCGGCCCGCCCCGGCCCCTCACCTTTGAGGAGCGGGAAGCCTACATGGCGAAGCAGCAGTGCGAGCAGGAGGCCACCAACATGGCCGGCTCCTCCTGGGGCGGCAGCAATCCCTACTGGACGGACTATTTCGTCATGTGCATGAACCGCTTCGGCATCTCGGGCGCGGCGCTCGACCGCATGTGGTATTGAGCCACCCGATTTTTAAAAGCAAAAAGCCGGTCATCTGACCGGCTTTTTGCGCGCCAGAAGCTGCGAGCCAGTGAAGCCTGTCGCGCGGCGGCCGCGCGTGTCGGGCGCCGCTCACCGCTGCATCTTCCTTTGTCGGGGCCGCCCCGCCACGGTGCCGGTTTTTACGCCGCACCGCCCTTGGCCCGCGTCCGGGCCTCGAATTTCTCTTTTTCCACCACCACGCGCCTGTGCAGCCCCTCGCCGATGATGCCGGCCTCGTCCCGCGCCTCGACGCGGAAGGTGAGGCCCTTGCCATTGGGGGAGACCTCAAGAAGCTCGCAGACGAAGGTGACGCGCATGCCGAGGGGCGTGGCCGCCTTGTGCGCCACGTCCACATGCACGCCCACCGTGGTCTCGCCCGGGCCGAGCAGGGGCTGCACGGCCTCCACGGCCGTAGCCTCCATGCCCGCGATCATCATGGCCGTGGAAAAGACGCTCACCAGGCCGCTGCCCACCTCGCTCGCCAGGTGGCGTTCTTCCACAAGATGTGTCATTTCGCCCCGGATGCCGGGGCGCAAGGCTCGTTCCATCAGTTCCCCCTTTCATGGCCGGTTCGTCGCTGTACCGGACCACTATCCGGGCGCTTCGTCCCCCCTGTCAAGCGGGCCCGCCTTGACGGCCCCGCCGCCATCCGGCACCATCTTCCGGCGCCCCGCCATGAACCGCGTGCGGCGCGGCGTCCCCAAAACCCCGGAGCCACCATGTCACTCGCCACCATCCTCACCACGTCCGTTCCCGGCGACTGGGCCATCCTCCTCCTGCGCTGGGTCATCGGCCTCGCGCTTTTGCCCTATGCCGTGCAGAAGATCCGCACGCCCACCATGGCCGAAAAGTTCCCGGCCGTTCTCGGCCTGTCGTCGAGCCTGAGCTTCCATCTCGCCATGTGTGTGGAGACGCTGGCCTCGGTGTGCCTGCTCCTCGGCCTCGGCACGCGCATCGCGGCCGTGGCCGGCATCTGCAACATGTCCGTGGCCTTCAAGGTGAACCACGGGCCCTACCTCACGGCCGCGTCCGCGCCCTTCCTGCTCGGCTTCATCGCCGTGCTCGTCACCGGGCCCGGGCGCTTCGCGCTGGACGCCCTCCTCTGGGGCTAGGGCCGGCGCCCCGACGGGCCAGCGGCTGTGCGGGCCGCCCCGGCTTGCCAAGCGGCCCGGATAGGCTTATAGTATTCGCCCGCCCGGGAGCTCCGGGCGCCATATCTTGCGGCCGGCGCCTGAAACGGCCGGCCGCCGCGAGGACGCCTTCATGAAAAAAGATATCCATCCCAAGGTTTACAAGGCCACCATCACCTGCGCCTGCGGCAACCAGGAAGAAGTGCTCTCCACCAAGGGCGAGCAGGTGCATGTGGAAGTGTGCTCCGCGTGCCATCCCTTTTTCACGGGCAAGCAGCGCTTCCTCGACACGGCGGGCCGCATCGACCGCTTCAGGAAGAAGTACGCCAAGTTTGAACAGAAGTAGCCGGCTTTTCCCGCTGCTTCGCGCCCTTGCGGCGCCCTCGCCCGTGGTGGGGGGCCAGGCCGTCATGGAAGGCGTCATGATGCGCAACGGCGACGTTTTCGGCCTCGCCGTGCGCCAGCCCGACGGCGGCATCCTCGCCCGGCGCCTGCCGTGGTTTTCGCTGACGAGGCGCCCGTGGCTCCGGGCGCCCTTCGTGCGCGGGTTTCCCATCCTGCTGGAGACGCTGGTCAACGGCATCCGCGCGCTCAACCGCTCGGTGGAGATGGCCGACGGCGGCAACGGCGACGCGGCGCCCCTCACGCCATGGCAGATTTTCCTCACCCTCGGGCTCGCCCTGCTCATGGCCGTGGGGCTCTTTGTTGTCGCGCCGCACCTGCTCTCGCTCATCATGCTCTGGCTCGACCTCGGCGGCGACGTGGAAGGCCTCTCGTTCCACCTCTGGGACGGCTTTTTCAAGTGCTGCATCTTCCTCGGGTATATCTGGCTCATCTCGCTGGTGCCGGAGATTCGCCGCGTCTTCCAGTACCACGGCGCGGAGCACAAGACCATCCACGCCTTCGAGAGCGGGGGCCCGGTGGAGGCCTGTGGCGCCCGTGGCATGAGCCGGCTGCACCCGCGCTGCGGCACCACCTTCCTGCTCTTCGTGATCTGCATTTCCATCATCCTGCAGGCGCTGCTCGTGCCGCTGCTGCTCGCCGTATGGACGCCGGAAAGCGCCGTCGCCAAGCATGCGCTTTCCATCGGCTTCAAGCTTTTGCTCGTCATCCCCATCAGCGCGCTCGCCTATGAGCTCATCCGCTACGCCGCGCGCCTGCCTGACGGGCCTGTGGCGAGGCTCCTGCGGACGCCGGGGCTCGGGCTCCAGCGGCTGACCACCCACGAGCCGGACGAGCGCCAGATGGAGGTGGCCGTGGTGGCCCTGGCCGAGGCCCTGGGCCGCGATGCGGACACCGAGATCCGCACGCCCCCCTATTCGCGCCTCTGAACCCCCGAGCCTGCGGGAGAGCCCCATGTTCGCCAAACTCGAAGCCCTGGAAAAGAAATACTTGGAACTGGAAGACGCCCTGGCCCAGCCCGACGTTTTCAACGACCAGGAGCATTACCGCAAGCTCACCAAGGCCCACGCGGACCTTCGCGACATCGTGGAGCTCTACCGCAAGCACCGCGCCCTTGAGCGGGAGCTGGCCGACAACAGGCAGCTTCTGCGCGACGAAGACCCGGAAATGCGCGAGCTCGCCCATGAGGAGACGCGGCGCATCGAGGCCGAGCTCCCCGAAATCGAGCAGGCCCTCAAGGTGGCCCTGCTCCCGGCGGACCCGCTGGACGAGAAAAACACCATCCTCGAGATCCGCGCGGGCACCGGCGGCGAGGAGGCCGCGCTCTTCGCGGCCGACCTGTTCCGCATGTACTGCCGCTTCGCCGAGCTCCAGGGCTGGAAGGTGGAGGTGCTGAGCGAATCGCCCACCGAGGGCGGGGGCTACAAGGAAGTCATCTGCCTCATCGCGGGCAACAAGGTCTACAGCCGCCTCAAGTTCGAGGCCGGGACGCACCGCGTGCAGCGCGTGCCCGTCACCGAGACGCAGGGCCGCATCCACACCTCTGCGGCGACAGTGGCCGTCATGCCCGAAGCCGAGGAGGTGGACGTGGAGATCCGCCCAGAGGACCTGCGCATCGACATCTTCCGCGCGTCCGGCGCGGGCGGCCAGCACGTCAACAAGACCGAGTCGGCCGTGCGCATCACCCACATCCCCACGGGCACGGTGGTCACCTGCCAGGACGAGCGCTCGCAGCACAAGAACAAGGCCCGGGCCATGAAGGTGCTGGCCTCGCGCATCCTCGCGGCCGAGCGGGAGCGCCAGAGCTCGGAGCAGTCGGCGGACCGCCGCGCGCAGGTGGGCTCGGGCGACCGCTCGGAGCGCATCCGCACCTACAACTTCCCGCAGGGCCGCTGCACCGACCACCGCATCAACCTCACCCTCTACTCGCTGGACCGCATCATGGAGGGCGAGCTTTCGCCGCTGCTCGACGCGCTCGCCACCGCGGCCCAGGCCGAGGCGCTCAAGGCCCAAGCCGAGGGCTAGGGCCGGCCCTGCGCAGCACGGGCGCGGCCGCGCCCGCCGGAGACCGCCATGATCCTGCACCTGGACATGGATGCGTTCTTCGCCTCCGTGGAACAACTGGACGACCCCAGCCTCAAGGGCAAGCCGGTCATCATCGGCGGGGACAAGCGCGGGGTGGTGTCCACGGCCTCCTATGAGGCGCGGCGCTATGGCGTGCACTCGGCCATGCCCATGGCCACGGCCCGGCGCCTCTGCCCGCGCGGCGTCTTCATCCGCGGGCGCCACGGCCGCTATTCCGAGCTTTCCGCGCGCATCATGGAGGCCCTGCGGGGCTTCTCCCCCTCTGTGGAGCCGGCCAGCATCGACGAGGCCTACCTTGACGCCGGCGGCCTCGACCGCCTTTTCGGGCCCCCGGAGGCGCTGGCGCGCGCGGTCAAGGCGGCCGTGGCCGAAGTGACCGGCGGCCTCACCTGCTCGGTGGGCATCGCGCCGGTGAAATTCCTTGCCAAGATCTGCTCCGAGGTCAACAAGCCGGACGGCGTCTTCATCCTCGCGCCCCAGGAGGCCGACGCCTTCCTGCTCTCGCTCGAGGTCACGCGGCTCCCCGGCGTGGGGCGGAGCATGGCCGCGAGCCTCGCGGCCCTCGGCATCACCCATGTGGCGCAATTGCGCGGCCTCCCCCGGGAGTTTCTCGAGCGGCGCTACGGCAAGTGGGGACTGGTGCTCCACGACCGCGCCCATGGCATCGACCCGCGGCCGGTGACGCCCGGGCACGAGGTCAAGAGCGAGGGCGCGGAGCGCACCTTCGCCCGCGATGTGCGCGACCGCGACCTGCTGGCCCGGGCGCTCTTCGCGCATGCCGAGCGCGTGGGCGCGCGCCTCAGGCGCCACGGCCTCGCCGGGCGCACCGTGACCCTCAAGATCAAGTTCGCGGATTTTCGCCAGATCACGCGCTCGCGCACCCTGGGCGGGCGCACGGACGCCACGCGCACCATTTTCGAGACCGCGCGCGGGCTCTTGGAAGAAGAACCCCTGGGCCAGCCCGTGCGGCTTATCGGGCTCTCGGTCTCCGGCTTCGAGCAGGGGGCCGAGCAATTGTTGCTCCCGGGCGCCGCGCGAGGTTCCGCCCCGCAACGCCCGGGGAGCCTGCCGGCCCCGGAGGAGGAAGCGCGCCGCCGGCGCCTTGACCGGGCGCTGGACACCCTGCGCGGGCGCTTCGGCAAGGACGCCGTGCAGCGCGGCGGCATCCACGGCGCCGACCTTTCCGGCGAGACCCAGGATCCGCCCCCGGGCGGCCCTCTTCAGCCCGGGGGCACGCGGCGCCCGGACTAAACCCGCCTCCCGCAACGCCGGCCGTGCCCTTGCCGGCCCGTGCCCCTTCCTCCCACCACCACGCCGCGCGGTGGCAGAGCAGGTCGATGTCGCCGGCCGCGGCCACATTGAGCATCTTGCGGTACTGGCGCACGGCCTCGAGGCTGTGGGCATTGGCCTCGAAGAGGCCGCTGAAGAGCTCCGCATCCTCGGTGAGCATCTTGGCCGCGGCCGCCCGCCGGCGCTCGAAGGAGGGCGTGAGGAAGGGCAACAGCTCCTCCTCGCCCGCGAGCAGCGCGAAGTACGCGAGATTGGTGATGAAGTTGGTGTTCTGGATGCGGGCCATGGCGCGATCGTGCGCGGCCGCGGAACAGCGGAAGGTGCGGCAGCCGAGGGCCGTGAAAAAGCCCTCCACCCGGGCGAGGTGCGCCTCTTCCGCGCCCTTGCCCGCCACCACGGCCACGGGCTGGTCGGCCCCCGGGGCGGACTTGGGCCCGAAGAGCGGATGCGTGCCCACCACCGGCCCCCCCCAGAGGCGTTCCATCTGGCGCAGGGGCCGCTCCTTGACCGAGGTGATGTCCGCGAGCACCGCCCCGGGCGCAAGCTGCGCCGTCACGGCCTTTGCCACTTCGGCAAACACGGCCGCGGGCACGCAGAGCAGGGCGAGGTCCGCCCCCGCCAGCGCCGCCTTGAGCGCTTCTGTGGTGAGCGGCTGATCAACGCCCGTGACATCAAGGCCGGCCGCCCGCGCCCGCGCAAGCAGCATGGCGCCCATGCGCCCCCGGGAGCCGACGATGGCCGCCTTTCCGGGGGCACCGGGGCCCAGGGACGGGCGCTGCCCCGGAGCGGGCGTTTCTCCCTGTTCCGCAGTCATGAAAGGCGGCTCCAGAGCTCCCAGAACCCGGGGAAGGACTTGCGCACCACCGTGGGGTCGTCGAGGCGGGCGCGCACATCGAGCTTGGGGTCGCGCAGGCCGAGGAGCGCCAGCGACATGGCCATGCGGTGGTCGTTGTGCGCCGAGAGCGTGACGCCCTCGCGCAGCCGGGGGGCGTCGGGCCGGTTGCGCACATGCCCGGCGAGGCCGCCCATGCCGCTCACGAGCAGGCCGTCCGAGAGCGCGTCCACCGTGACGCCGGCCTTGGCGAGCTCCTCGGCAGGGGCGGCGATGCGGTCGGACTCCTTGAGGCGCAAGTGCGCCACGTTGCGCACCCGGGTCGAGCCCTTGGCAAAGGCCGCGAGCACGGCCACCGTGGGCACGAGGTCCGGGCAGGCGCCCATGTCGAGCTCAACGCCGTGCAGCTCCGTGGGGGAGACGGTGACGGCGTCCGGCTCCACCTTCACGCGCGCGCCCATTTTCTGGAGGATGGCGAGCATGGCGCGGTCGCCCTGGAGCGAGTCTGCCCTGAGGCCCTCCACGCGCACCGGGCGCGGGCCGAGGGCGCCGGCCGCGAGAAAGTAGGACGCGCCCGACCAGTCCCCTTCCACCACATAGTCGCCCGGCCTGTAGGCGCCTGGCCACACGGTCACGCGCAGGCAGCCCGGGGCGGCGTCGCGCAGGTTGCGCCAGGCCGTGCCGGTGAGGGATTCCCACGGGTCGGAGAGCCGCGCGCGCATGGACACGCGAAAGCGGATGCCGAAATCCGTCAGGCACTGGAGGGTCAGGCCCACATAGGGCCAGGACACGGCCTTGCGCCCGGCGAGCTCCAGCGTGAGCGGCGAGGGGCACATGGGCGCGGCGAGCAGCAGCCCGGAAAAGTACTGGCTGGAAGATTCCATGCCCACGCGCACCACGCCGTCGGCGAGCGACGGCGCGAGCCCGCAGGCCTGGAGCAGGAAGGGCGGGCAGCCCGGCTTGCCCTCCCACGTGACGCCGGCGCCAAGGCGCACGAGCACGTCGCAGAGCTCGCCGATGGGGCGCTCGTGCATGCGGCCCTCGCCATGGATGCGGAACAGGCCCGCGCCCGCGGCGAGAACGGCGGTGAGCAGGCGGCAGGTGGTGCCGGATTCGCCCACGTTGCAGGCGAGCGGGCTCCCGTGGCCCCCGCGCGGGGCGCCGGCCATGCCTTGAACACGCCAGCCCGTCGGCGCGCCGCCGGCGTCGCCCTCGTGCAGGGGCTCCATTTTGGCGCCCGCCTCGCAGAGGATGGCGCGGGTGCGCTCAAGGTCCGCGCTTTCAAGGGTGTGGCGCACACGGGATTCGCCGTCGGCCAGGGCCGCGCCGATGAGGTAGCGGTGCGAGAGGGACTTGGACGCCGGCGCCGGGATGATGACCGGCGCTTCGGCCGCGTCCGTGCTGTTCTGGTCAGTCATGTCAGATACCTTCTTCGTCGTCGCGGGCGCCGGCATCGACGCTCATGCGGTCGAGCTGGGGCCCGGTTGGATAGGTACCGAGGATGCGGAAGCTGGCGCAGGCGTGGCCGAGCTGCTTCAAAAGCTCCGCATGGCGCGGATGGTCGAGGTCGCTCTCCACGTCGGCGAAAAAGACATACTTGCCGAGCTGCCCGTGGAGCGGCCGCGACTCGAGCTTGCGCATATTGATGCCGTTGGCCGCCAAAAGCTCGAGCACGGTGGAGAGCGCGCCGGCCTTGTCCGGCACGGTGAAGAGCAGCGAGGTCTTGTCCGCGCCCGACTGGCCCCCGGGCGTGGGCCGGGGCACGATGGCCGCCCGGGCCGAGGCCGCGCGCGGGGCGATGATCACAAAGCGCGTCCAGTTGCCGGGCTCGTCCTCGATGCGCCTGGCGAGCACGCCAAGGCCCAGCATGTCGGCGAGCTTGCCGTTGCCGATGGCGGCCGCGCCGGGCTCCCGGGCGGCCCGCTCGGCCGCCGCCGCCGTGGACTCCACGGGCACGAGCGCCGCGGCCGGCAAATGCGCGCGGAGCCAGCCGCCGCACTGGGCCAGCGGCTGCGGGTGCGAATACACCGTGCGCACCCTTGCGAGGCTCGGCTCGTTGGAGAGCAGGCAATGCGAGATGCGCGAGAAGAGCTCGGCCTCGATGACCACATCATGCTTGAGGAAGAGGTCGAAGCTCACACCCACCGTGCCCTGAAGCGAATTTTCCAGCGGCACCACGCCGAGCTCGCAGGCGCCGGAGCAGACCTCCTCAAAGACGCCCGCAATGTCCCGGCAGGGATGGAAGCTCGCCGCGTGGCCGAGGTATTCCACGCCCGCGAAGTAGGAGAACGTCCCCTCGGGCCCGAGGTAGGCCACGTTCTGCGGCCGCTGGAGCGCCCTGGAGGAGGACAGTATCTCGCGCCAGATGGCCCGCAGGTGCGGCTCGGGCAGGTCGCCCGGGTTGCGCGCGGCGAGCGAGTCCAGAAGGTCGCGCTCGCGCAGGGGCTTGAAGATGAGGTCGCGCCCCTCGGCCTTGATGCGGCCCACCTCGCGGCTCAGGGCCGCGCGCCGGTTGAAGAGCCGAAGCAGCTCCTCGTCCACGGCGTCGATCTCGCCGCGGATGGCGCCAAGGCGCGCGCTTGCGTCCGCTCCCTCATGCGTCTTCGCGCACATGCTCAGACCTCCCTGATGTCCTCGGCGACGCGCATGCCGAAATGCCGGCCGGCCCCGCCCTTGGCGTCGTCCACGCGGCAGAGCACTTCGTCCCCGGGCTCGAGCGCCACCACGCTCACGGGCTCGCCCCTGGGCGTCACGAGGCGGATGGTCTCGGCATTCTGGAGAAAGACCGCGCCCTTGACCGGCCCGTTCTCTCCCGGCACTTCGGCCTCGATGAGCAGCATGGGCCTCACCTCGATCTTCACGCGCCCGAGCGTGGCCACGCCCGTGGAGCCGTCCGCCGAAACGATGAGTACTTCCTGGCCGGCGCGCAGCTCGCCCAAATAGGTGGTGCGGTCATGCGGCAGGCGCACATAGGCATGCACCGCGCCCGCGTTGACGCGGAAGGGCCGGGAGGCCACATATTCGTTGTGCTCGGTCTCGGCGTGCACGAGGAAGGTGAAGGCGCTGGCATTGCCCACCAGCATGCCCTGCCCGCGCTGAAGCAGGGAGAGCGTGTCCGCGCAGACGCGGTGCCCGAGGCCCACGGGCTCCACGCGCGTGACGCGCGCCGGCACGAGCGTTTCCTCCCCCTGCGAGAGCTTGCACTGCGCCACGATGGCCTTGATGTCGGATACGGCCGAGACCGGCACCACGATGCCGGCCACGCCGCGCTCGAGGATGCCCGCGGCGAGCCTGGCCTGCTCGAGGTTCGCGGCCTCGACGAGCACGTCGTCGCTCTGGGCGAGGAGGTTCTCCACCGGGATGATCTCCCAGCCGGAGGCCAGCACCACGCGCTCGCCGGCGCGCAGGCGGGCAAGCGCCTCCTCCTCGTCCGCCTTGGCGGCGAGGCTCATAAGCGGGGTCTCCTCGTCGTTCCAGACCTCGCAGCGCGAGAGCGTGGCGGCCTGGGGCGCATGCGCTTCCGGCACGATGACCCCATCCACGCCCGACTCGAGCGCCAGGGTCAGGCTCTCCTTGTCATAGGGCACACAACGGAAATAGATGCGCGGCATGACTACTCCCCAAGGATCTTGAGGGCCTGGTCCACGGTGGCGTTTTCATGCACGATGGCGCGCAGCGCCCGCACGAGCTCCACGCGGCGCGGATGCTGGAAGACGTTGCGGCCCATGGAGATGCCGGCCCCGCCCGCCTGCAGGGAGTCATACACCATCTGGAGCACGGCGCGGTCGGAGTCCATGCGCTCGCCGCCGGCGATGACCACGGGCACGCAGCAGTTGGCCACCACGTCGGCGAAGCTGTCCACATCGCCCGTGTAGGAGACCTTGACGATGTCCGCGCCGAGCTCCACGCCCACGCGCGCGCAATGGGCGATATTGGCCGGGTCAAAGCTGTTCTTCACCTGCGGGCCGCGCGCGTAGACCATGGCGAGCAGCGGCATGTGCCAGTTGTCGCAGGCTTCGGCGATGGCGCCCATGTCGCGCAGCATGTCGCGCTCGTTGACATCGCCCAAATTGATGTGCACGGAGACCGCGTCCGCGCCGTGCTTCAGGCCCTCTTCCACCGTGCCCACAAGGGTCTTGGTGTTGCCGTTGGGCGAGAGCGCGGTGGAGGCGGAGAGGTGCACGATGAGGCCGATGTCCTTGCCGGCGCTGCGGTGCGAGCAGCGCACGAGGCCCTTGTGCATGAGCACGGCGTCCGCGCCGGCCTTGGCCATGTCGTTGACGGTCTCGCGCATGTCGATGAGGCCGTCCACGAGGCCCATGGTCACGCCGTGGTCCATGGGCACGATGATGGTGCGGCCGTCCGTGCGGTCGATGATGCGCTCCATGCGAACCTGTTTGCCGAGATACATGGGAAGCTCCTTCGGTTTGTGGCCCCGAAACACGCCGGCGCGGCCGGCGGAACAAAAAAGGGCCGCCGGCACATGCCCGCGGCCCTGGACTTCACGTTGGCGGTATGGCGTCAGCGCAGTTCCCGGCCGCAGGCATCCGTAAAGTAAAAGTACGCAAAGAAAGAGCGGCTGGCGCCGGCGGCGTACTGGATGGCTGCGGGGGAAAGAACGCTCGACATGGGTGACTCCGTTGACTTGGCATAGCGCCCGCCGGGGCGGCGTGTCAAGGATTTTCCCGGCGGCCGCAAAACAAAACGCGCCCGGGCGCCCGCTACCGGGCGGGCTTTTCCTTGAGCTTGTTGTTGTAGGCCGTGACCATCTGCCCGAAATACACGGTGAACAGCGGGAACATGATCAGGCCGACGAGAGAGAGGATCAGGCTCAGCACCTTGCCCATGGGTGTCGCCGGGTTGATGTAGCAGCCCACGGTGGAGGCGTTCATGCCGGCCCACCACAGGGCGTTCCAGAAGTTCTCGACAGCCGGGTTCACGGCCTTCTCGGCCACATAGAAGATGAGGCCCGACATGTAGATGAAGGGCACGAGCACGATGATGTACGACACAAACACCGTGGAGGCCAGGTTTTCGCTCAGGTAGTTGACGACCATGACGAGCGCCACGATGCCGCGCACGATGGGGATGAAGCAGATATAGCTCAAAAGCTCGTGGCTCACCGCGATGTTATACTGCTCGATGAGGTTCAGGTACGGGATGGCGATGAAGAGAAAGGGGAAGGAGACGATGAAGAAGCGCAGCTTGTGCTTCGAGGTGATGAAGCGGTAGAGATATTCCAGCAGGAAGACGATACAGACGTAATACTGGTACTTCATGTAGAGCGGATTTTCCAGATAGTCCACGCCCTTGAAGGTATCGAAGGAAATGAAGGCGATGAGCCCGAAAGAGAGCACTATGGTCAGGATATTGAGGATGTGGGGCAGCGTTTTCGACCAGAAGGGATACCTGTGGCCCGAGGGTTCCGGCCCTTTGCTGCCGCTGGTGGCGGCCTTGAGGGCGTCGGCCGCCGTGGCCTGTACCGCCTTGGCCGCGGCCACCTGCTCCTTGCCCTCCGCCGCCACCTGCGCCGCTTCCGCGGCCGCCGTCTTGGCCGCCGCCGCGGCCGTCTGCGCGGCCTCCGCCGCTGTCTGCGCCGCCGCTGCCGCGGCCTGTGTGGGTTCAGTCGTCCCGGTCGTCTCGGTCGTCATGGTGTCCACCTTCACCGAAGGTTAGATTCCTTAAGGCAGTTGACAGTTCTTCCTTAAATCCGTCTGGAGCGAAGCGGAAGACGGGGGCGTGTGCCGGAAGAATCCTAAAAAATAAGATTTTTCACTGCTGGCGCGCTAGCCGTTGGCGAGCCTGCGAGCCTTACGGATAGCGACAGAGGCAGTGTTGGCTGTCCAGCGAGCTACCTAACTGCTGTCTTCATCCGTAGCTTCCTTCGTCGCAACGGCTGAAGCAAGGAAGACAAAAATTTCCGAAGGGAGTGTACTTAAGTACTCGACCGAGGAAATTTTTTTCTGACGCAGCCAGCAGTGAAGCGCTAGCCGTTGCCCGGCTTGCCGGGCTTACGGATAGCGACAGTGGTTTCGTTGTCTAAACTCCGTGGTAGCTAATTGCTGTCTTCATCCGTAGCTTCCTTCGTCGCAACGGCTGAAGCAAGGCTGTTTTTGACGGATAATTTCGGCATTACCCAAGCCGCACAGCCACATCGCGAACGCGAAAACATGACCCCACAGCGCGGCTTCACGCGAGCTTCAGGCGCTTGCCATAGATAAAGGTCACGGCCGCGCCCATGAGCTGCACCGCGATGGAAACCAGCAGCACGGCCGTTATGCCGCCGAGGCTCAGGAGCACGGGCATGAAGAACACGCCGAGGATGGCCCCCACCTTGCCGAGCATGGCGGCGATGCCCATGCCGGCGCCGCGCTCCGCCACCGGGTAGATCTTCGAGGGGATGATGAAGGTGACGAGGTGCGGCCCGGCGTTGAGCGCGGTCTCAAAGACCACGAATGCCAAAAAGCTCACCCACACCGGCCAGCCCCACGCGTGCCCGGCCCAGAGCACGGCCAGCGAGAGCGCGCAGAGCACGAAGGTCCAGCCCATGAGACGCACGGAATTCACCTTGTGCAGCACGGCAAGCCCGATGGCGAAGCCCGCGCCGATGAAGATATTGATGAAGATGGTCGTGCGCACGGAGTCGAGCACCTTGGGCAGCCCCTCGTCCGCGCCGCCCTGGAGCCCGAGGGCCATGACGAGGATGGGCAGGAACACGCCGAAGCCATAGACCCCCAGGCCCTCGCAGGCCCAGGAAATGCCGCTGAAGATGACCTTGTCGAGGTTTTCGCCGCGGAACATGGCCCCCCAGGAGACCGGCTTGCCCGCGTCCTGTTTCGGCAGCGGGAGCACCTCGGCGCGGGGCCCGAGAAAGTCCCGCGCGGCCTCTTGGGCCTTTTTGGTCTCGCCGCGGGCCATGAGCCAGCGCGGGCTCTGGTACCAGCGCAGGCGCAGCAGGAACCCGAGCACCCCGAGCCCGCCCACGAAGAGGATGAGGTCTGGCCACGCCGCGGCCGTGGGGTCGGTCTTGAGGAGAAAGTACGCATACGCCGCGCCACCCACGAAGCCCACGGCGCAGGTGGCCTTGGCGAGGCCCACGAAGAAGCTCTCCCACTTGGCCGGCATCACCTCGGAGATATAGCCCGAGTCGAGGCTGTAGCCGCCGCCCACGCCGAGCCCGATGACAAAGAGGCTGCCTGCGAGCGGCCAGAAGCTGTCGGAGAAATACACCCCGCCGGCCCCGGCCGCGATGATCAGCGGGCAGAGGCGGAACCAGACGAGATAGCCCATGCTGTCCATGAGCTTGCCGATGAAGAGCGAGCCCACGGCGATGCCCACGAGGCCGCTTGCGCCGAGGATGCCCTGCTCGGCGGCGCTGAGTGACGGCGTGCCGAGGAGCAGGATGAGCGGGATGATGATGCCCGCGATGGTGGAGAGCGCCGCGCCGATGAGCTGCTCCAGCGAGGCCACGGCAAAGATGTACCAATGCCGGGCCCGCAGGGGCATCCGCGCGATGGGGACGAGCTGTTCTGCCATGATGGTGCCCCGGACTAGTCCTTGCCGGCCTTGACGTTCCTGGCCGATGGCGGCGTCTGGCCGGTGTGCTTCCAGTCGCTCTTGTCCGGGTCGTTCTCATCGAGCTTGTAGAGCGGCAGCAGGAAGAGCCAGGTGGCCACGCAGAAGGGCCCGGTCAGGGTGGGCAGGCCCCAGGGCGTCATGAGGGCGTCCATGCCGGCCTGGATGAACACCGTGGCGACCACGCCCGTGATGGCCCAGAGCGCCGTGCGCCAGTTGACCTTGTAGAAGGTGCAGCCGAGCGCGATGGCGGTCAGCACGGGGCTGAAGCCGAAGAGGCCGGCGGTCACGTCCGCCGGGTCGGCCGCGAAGGCGATGGCCACGAAAAGCGCCACGGCCGAGCCCACGGCCGCGTAAATGGCCGCCCACAGGCTGCACACGGCGAGGCCCACGAGGAAGATGAGGCCGGTGACGGCGTTGTTGATGAGGAAGACCTGCGCAATGCCCTTGAGCCAGTAGATGACGAAAGACTGGATGCTCCAGTCGATTTCGCCGCCGATGTGGATGATGAGCGCCGGCGAGTCCGCATCGGCGAGCGGCATGCCGGTGAGCACCCGCGCGGAGAGCAGAAAGACCCAGGTCAGGAAGACGAAGGGGAAGGTCAGCGAATTGATCTTGAAGCGCACGGAGACATTATTGAAGCCGCGCCGCATCCACGTGGTGAGCATGGAGCAGAAGATGAGGGCGATCCACATGAGCGGCACGGGCGCGAGAAAGGTGGGGAAGGCGCAGCCCACAAGGATGCCGTTGAAGCCCCAGAGGCCGTCTTCGCCGTCCTCGGGATATTCGCCGATGATCCAGCCGGCGAAACTGCTGGCGATGAGGCCCACGAGCGCGCCCCAGGCCACCTGCGGCGCGCCGGCGTTGTAGGCGCCCCAGAAGATGCCGGCCAGGAAGAGGATGCCCGTCCACGCGCTCTGCTGGAACATCACCTGGCCCGAGCCGCGCAAGGTGCCCCGCACGGCGCCCTGGAGCGAGAACACATAGGTGCGGGGCTGGTCAGTCGTCGCCATAGCCTTTCTCCTGGATGTTATGTTCTATCAAGCAGTTGCCAGATTTTCCTTAAGTCCGTCTGGAGCGAAGCGGAAGACGGGTGCTCGTGCCGGAAGCATCCTAAAAAATAAGATTTTTTGGTTCCGACGCGCTAGCCGTTGCCCGGCTCGCCGGGCTTACGGATAGCGACAGCGGTTTCGTTGACTGGCTGACGCGCTACCTAACTGCTGTCTTCATCCGTAGCTTCCTTCGTCGCAACGGCTGAAGCAAGGAGGATAAAAATTTCCGCAGGGAGTGTACTTAAGTACTCGACCAAGGAAATTTTTCTCTGACGCAGTCGGAACCAAAAAGGCTGTTTTTGACGGATAATTTCGGCATTATCCAGACAGCAATGACACACAACCGCCTCGCAAGCATGACAAAAGCCTTCCCCCTGCCTCTCAGCGCCAGGGGAATTCCTTGGGCAGCGGATGCCCCTTGACCGCCTGGCGGACGGCGGAACAAAACTCCCTCACCACGGCCTTGACCGGCCCCGGCTCCATGCCCAGAACCTTGAAGAGCAGCCCGGCCCCGTTGGGAAGATGCGTCACGCCCGAGGCGAGACGCCTTTCCGCGTCAATGAAGGGCTCGGTGGCCGCATACACGCTCTCGGCCTGCGCCTCGGGCGCGAGCACGATGACATTGGCGAACACGTCATAGCCGTGCATCACGCCCACGTCGCGCAAATGGCCCTCGCGCGGGTCGATGACGAACTTCTCCCTGAAGAGCGGCGTGCCGTCGGGGCGCCGCGCGTGCGCGCACACGGAGAGCACGTCATACTGGAAGATCTCCCCTTCCTTGTAATACTTGCGGCCCGGCATGTAGATCTCGGAATAGAACATGGCCGCGGTCGGGTCCACGATGATGTCCGTGTCCGAGATATAGCGGGTGTGGCGGCAGGGGATGATGGGCTCGGGCAAATATTCGAGATACGCATCCGCCTCGAGGGTGATGGTCTGGCGCATGGCGGAATAGTTGCTCGTCATCTCCGCGAGCTTGGTGGCGGCGCCCGTGCTGATAAAGGCCATGGCGCCCTTTTTCAGCACGAAGTTCTGCACATAGCGGTCGCCGTCCACATTGGGCCCGCCCGAGGAGAGGATGTAGACGCAGGGCATCTCCGGGAGCTCTTCGTCGAAATACAACTCCCGCTGCACGATGAGCGGCGCCCGGCGGTCGAGCTCGCGCAGGATGGACCTGCCCTCGCTGTTTTTCTCAAAGCCCAGGTTGAGATAGCCGTGCTTGCCCGGGCAGCCCACATACATGGCCGTAGGCTGCTCGGTGAAGCCCGAAAGCTCCGGCATGGCGTCGAAGTCGACCTTGGGGGCGTCGGAATAGTGCAGTTGCGCCATGGGGCTCAGTTCCCCCCAACCTTGTCGAAGAGCGCCATCTTGAAGATGAGCGAGACGAGCTCGTCGATGCCCTCGCCGGTGAGCGAATTGGTGAACACAAAGGGCTTGCCCGGCCGCATGAGCTTGCTGTCGTGGTCCATGACATCCAGCGAGGCGCCGACGTAGGGCGCGAGATCCGTCTTGTTGATCACGAGGATGTCGCTCTGCGAGATGCCGGGGCCGTCCTTGCGCGGGATCTTGTCGCCCGCGGCCACGTCGATGACGTAGATGAAAAAGTCCACCAAGGCCGGGCTGAAGGTGAGGGTGAGGTTGTCCCCGCCGGACTCGATGAGCACCACGTCCGCATCCGGGAACTTGGCCTCCATCTCCTCCACGGCGGCGATGTTCATGGAGGGGTCCTCGCGCACGGCCGTGTGCGGGCAGGCGCCGGTCTCCACGCCGATGATGCGGTCTTCCATGAGGATGCCCTTGAGCGTCTTGCGCACGTGCTTGGCGTCCTCGGTGGTGACGATGTCGTTGGTGATGATGAGCACGTTCATGCCGCGCTCCATGAGGCGGGGGGTGATGGCCTCGATGAGCGCGGTCTTGCCGCTGCCCACCGGGCCGCCGACGCCGATCCTGCAGGTAGACATAGGGCCTCGCTAGCGTTTGTGCCGTCAGGCTCAGTTCATGAACATGCGCATGCTGCCCTTTTCGTGCAGGGAGGCAAGGATGTCCATCTCGGGAACAAAGGCGTTCATGTTCTCAAAGCCCATTGCGCGGGCTTTTTCATACATGGCTTCCACCTCGCCGCCGAGTTCCGAAAGAATTTTCTGCGTGTCGTAGTGCGAAACGCGCACAAGGCGCAGCGCCGCGGAGAGCACCATGTTGATGACGCCGTACTGGTGCGACACATAGAGCTCCTTTTCGCCCAGGCCGTCCAGCGCGAAGGCGATGCCCTGCGCCACCGGGAAGGTGCCGGGTGTCACGCCCGCCTCGATGTCGGCCAGCCAGCGCCCGAAGAGGCTCCCCTCGCCGTGGCGCCGGAGCCCGAGCTCCGCGAATTTCTTGCCCATGCGGCAGAGCATGAGCCTCGCCTCGTCGTTCATCTTGAAGAGCAAGAGCTGGCGGTCGGCCGCGCGGACGGCCTCATACTCCCCCTTGCGGGCGGCGCGGAAGGCGAGCAAGGCCGCCACGCCGTCGCTGAACGCGGCCTGCGTGGCCACCGAGCGCGCATAGTCCCGCAATGTCGAGGCGTCATGCACGAGGCCGAGGTGCGCCGCGGTCTCAAGGCCGTTGGAAAAGGAGAAAGTCCCCACCGGGAAGGCGGAGTCCGTCATCTGGATGAGCCGGAACAGGCCGGCCATGGAAGGCGCCCCGGCGGAAGGCGCGCCGGCTTCGGCGGGCACGGCTGGGGCCTCAGTGCTCATGGTGGTGCCCGTGGTGGTGGTCATGCCCATGTTCGTGGTGATGGTCATGCGGGTGGGCATGGTCATGCCCGTGCGCGTGTTCGTGGCTGCCGTGCGAGGCCCCGCCGAAGAGCCGGCGGATCTCGTGCGGCGCCATGTAGGGGATGACCTCCCGGCCGGGCTGAAATTCGTAGCTCACGCCCTCGAGGTGGTGGGTGTCCATGACCGAGAGCATGACCTTCTTGTCCACGGTCAGCGGCACATAGATTTTCGTGCCCTTGACCACGGCCGGCCAGTGCTGGTTGCCGATGGCGTGGCCGAGCTCGAGGCTGCGGCGGATGATGGTCTCGGGGCTTTCGCTGACGAGCGAGGAAAGGTCGAGCACGAGCACGGGGTTGAGGTCGAGCTTCAGCGCCGCCACATGGCCCTTGTCGGCGTCGTAAAACACGATGTCGCCGTCCACCACCTGCGACTGCCGCTTGAGCGCGATGGGATATTCGGTGCCCCGCTCGCTCACGGCGAGAAAGCGCGATTTCTGAGCCGTCCACTGGTCCAGCGGGATATATTCGATGTCGAGCCCGGATAGGCGCTCTTTCCACTCGGGGTCGTGCAGGTTGCCGAGGATGCTGGTGCAGATTTCCATGGGGTGTCGGGGTTCTACGGTTAAAGGGGGGCGGCAGGGCCGCCCCCCGTGGAGAATGCCGGGAGGCGCCCCTGCGGGCGCCTCCGCGGGATCTGGCCTAACTGAACCAGTAGAGCTGCGCAAGGGGCAGTTCCTTGGCCGGCGGCACATAGGCGAGGGTGCCGTTCACATAGACCTTGAAGGTCTCGGGATCGACCTCGATCTTCGGCATGGCGGTGTTGCGCACCATGTCCTGCTTGGTGACCTGGCGGGTCTTGCGCACCGGGTAGATGATATTGTCAATGCCAAAGCGGGCCACAGTGCCGGAATCCACGGCCGCCTGCGAGGTGAAGCGCACGCAGGTGCGGGGCAGGGCCTTGCCGAAGCTGCCGTACATGGGCCGCATGATCTTGGGCTGCGGCGTGGTCAGGGAGGCGTTGGGGTCGCCCATGTTGGCCCAGTTGATGAGGCCGCCCTTGATGACGAGCTTGGGCTTGGTGCCGAAGAAGGCCGGCTCCCAGAGCACGAGGTCGGCCATCTTGCCCACTTCGATGGAGCCCAGAATCTCGCTGATGCCGTAGGTGATGGCCGGGTTGATGGTCATCTGGGCGAGATAGCGCAGCACGCGGAAGTTGTCGTTGCTGTCGCTGTCTTCGGGGAGCTTGCCGCGCACCTGCTTCATGTAGGAGGCCATCTGGAAGGTGCGCATGAAGGATTCGCCCACGCGGCCCATGGCCTGCGAGTCCGACGACACCATGGAGATGATGCCGAGGTCATGGAAGACGTTTTCGGCGGACTGGGTCTCCGGGCGCACGCGGCTTTCGGCGAAGGCCACGTCCGAGGGGATGCCCGGGTTCAGGTTGTGGCAGACCATGATCATGTCAAAGAGCTCGGCCTGCGAATTGATGCCGAAGGGCAGGGTCGGGTTGGTGGAGGACGGAAGCACGTTGGCCAGGGAGGCCACTTTCAGGAGGTCGGGGGCATGGCCGCCGCCCGCGCCCTCGGTGTGGTAGCTGTGGATGGTCCTGCCGTCGATGGCGGCGATGGTGTCTTCCACATAGCCGTTTTCATTGAGCGTGTCCGCATGCAGGGCCACCTGCACGTCCATCTGGTCGGCCACTTCCATGCACTTGCGCAGGGCCGCGCAGGTGGTGCCCCAGTCCTCGTGGATCTTGAGGCCGCAGCAGCCGGCCACGATCTGCTCTTCCAGGGTCTCCTTGACGCTGGAATTGCCCTTGCCGAGGAAGCCGATATTGATCGGGATGCCCTCGCAGGCCTCGAACATTTTTTGCACGTTCCACACGCCGGAGGTGATGGTGGTGCCGTTGGAGCCGTCCGTGGGGCCCACACCGCCGCCGATGAGGGTGGTGATGCCGTTGGAGAGGCAGTTGTAGGCCTGCTGCGGGGCCACCATGTGCACATGGCCGTCGATGCCGGCGGCCGTCAAGATGCAGTGCTCGCCCGAGATGGCGTCCGTGGAGGGCCCGGTGCAGAGGTTGGGGGAGACGCCGTCCATGATGTTGGGGTTGCCGGCCTTGCCGATGCCCGCGATCTTGCCGTCCTTCACGCCCACGTCGGCCTTGATGACGCCGAGCACCGGGTCGAGGACGGTGACGTTGGTGATGACGAGGTCAAGGGAGCCGCCCTTGCTCGTGATGGTGTTGGCCGTGCCCATGCCGTCGCGCAGGGTCTTGCCGCCGCCGTAGACCGTTTCGTCGCCGTAGACGCGCAGGTCCTTCTCGATCTCCACATAGAGGTCGGTGTTGCCGAGGCGGATCTTGTCGCCCGTGGTGGGGCCGAAAAGGTCATTGTTCTGTTTTCTGGAAATGACTGCCATTGCTTACTTCCCCCCCTTGGCCTTGGCTGAAAGTTCGGCCTCGTTCACTTCGGCATCGGCCTCGGACTCGGAGACCGACTTGAAGCCCATGGCCGCCATCTTCTTGAACGCGCGGATTTTGACCGGGTAGTAGGTCGGATCGTCCTCAAGGCCCGCGTAGCCGTCGGTGAGGTCGTTGAAGCCGATGAGCCGGCGCTTGCCGCCGAAGGCCACGAGCTCCACTTCCTTCTCCTCGCCGGGCTCGAAGCGGATGGCCGTGGTGGCCGGGATGTTGAGATGCTTGCCGAAGGCCGCCGGCCGGTCGAACTCCAGATAGCGGTTCACTTCAAAGAAGTGGAAGTGGCTGCCCACCTGCACGGGGCGGTCGCCCGTGTTGTGCACCACCACCTTGGCGGTGCGGCGGTGGGCGTTGTAGGTGATGTCGCCGTCGGCAAGGATGACGCCGCCCACGGGGCACGGGGTCTTGGGGGTAAAGGCCGGCGTCTTGGGATAGTCGATGGGGGGCGTGCCTTCAAAGACGCCCTGCGGGGTCGAATACGTCTGGGTTTTGGAATCTGCCACGTCAACACCCTCTACTTGATCGGTTGATGGATGGAAACGAGCCTGGAGCCGTCGGTGAACACGGCCTCCACCTGGAGCAGGGTGATCATGTCGGCCACGCCTTCCATGACCTGTTCCTTCTTGAGCACCTGCGCGGAATCGTGCATGACCTGTTCAACGGTCTTGCCCTCGCGCGCGCCCTCGAGCGCGGCGGAGGTGATGTAGGCGACCGCCTCGGGGTAGTTGAGCTTCAGCCCTTTCTTGAGCCGGCGCTCGGCGATGATGCCCATGGAAAGCAGCAGGAGCTTGTCCTGCTCTTTGGGGGTCAAATGCATTGTGACTTCCTCCTTTCTGTTGGCAACAAAACGGGACGGAACACATGAGTGACCATGCCCTGACGCTGCCTGAAGGAAGAACGCGGGAGAGGAGGTAGTGTCAGGACAAAATCCTTGTAACGACTGTACAAGACTAAACCTTTTTTTTGAAAGTGGCAACCGTTTTTCCCCGGGCTCTCCCGAAGCGGCGCCGCGGGCCTTAAAGCACTACTTCTTCCGCGTCCGCCCTTTCTTTCATATGTGCAATCTTGCAACGCGCAGCGTGCACAGGCGGGGATACTTACCCCTGCCCGGCTGCGGGCAGTGCACGAGACAGCCCCCGCCCCCACGCCGAGCCTCCCCGTGCCGCGTGGGGTGGCCGCCGCATTCCCCCCATTCGGAGAAAGTACGTCCTGGTTACGTCCGCCCTTTCATCCCGAAGAAGGCCTGCGAGAATTTTCTCACTCAAAAGTCAGAAAAAACACGCCTTTACACATCTTCCCTAATCCTTTACTTAAAGAACTTCGCTTCCGGGCTCCATGGGGTTTTTCTGCAACGCGGCCTCAAAGCATATGGGCCGGGATGCAGGCGCCCGCGATACAGCACAAGACCCACGCCCCGGCCTGAGAGCGCGCCTCTCCTGAACCCTTCATGGGAGACTGTCATGGCAAACACAGCGGATGAACCCCAACGAATGGGCGTGGTCATGGCAACCTTTCTGGTCGCCGGCAACATGATAGGTTCCGGCGTGTTCCTGCTGCCCGCATCTCTCGCCCGGTTCGGTTCCGTCACCATCCTCACATGGCTCGTGACCACCTGCGGCGCCATCGCGCTGGCCCTGACCTTCTCCCGCCTGGCCAATGTGGACCCCGCCGCGGGCGGCCCCTATGCGTATGCGCGCAACGCCTTCGGATCCTTTATCGGCTACCAGACGAATCTGGTGTACTGGTTTGCCAATATCGTCGGCAATGTCACCATAGGCGTCGCCGCGGCGAGTTATATCGCGCATTTTTTCCCAGTAATTAATGCCAGGCTTCCGGGGCTGCTCCTGCAAATGGGTCTGATCTGGGCATTTGCGTATGCAAACATCCTGGGGCCGCGTTTCATCGGCTATATCCAGGCCGTCGCCACTTCGGTGAAGCTCGTGCCCATTCTCGGTGTCGGGCTCCTGGGCTGGTTCTGGTTCGATCCGCACATATTCCTTGATTCGTGGAAGGTCACGGAAGCACCGACCATAAGTGTCGTAGGCGCCACCCTGAACATGACCCTGTGGGCGTTCATCGGGGTGGAAAGCGCCGCCGTGGCAACGGCCGTGGTGCGCAACCCCAGGCGCAATGTGCCCATTGCCACCATATGCGGGGTCTTGCTTGCGGCGGGGTGCTATATCCTCAGTTCCTCCGTTATCATGGGCCTCATTCCCAATGCGGAGTTGCAGGCCTCCACAGCGCCTTTTGCGGATGCCGCAGCCAGGGCTTTCGGGCCGCTGGGGGCCAACATCGTCGCCGGTTGCGCGGCCATCGGCTGCCTGGGTTCGCTGGGCGGCTGGATGCTCCTCGTTTCGCAGAGCGCGGCCGCGGCAGCGCACGACGGCCTGTTCGGGGAGATATTTTCGCGTGTGAACCGGCGCGGGGTGCCCGTGGAAGGCATCGGCATCATCGCGGTGATCATGAGCTTTCTGGCCTTTGCCGGCTGCTTCTCAAAAGACAAGTCCCCTTTTGAGACGCTCCAGGCCTCGGCGGTCATCCTGACCCTGGTTCCCTACCTCTATTCGTGCATCGCCGTGCAAATACTCGCCCACGGCAGGGTGGAGCCCTGGCGCTATTCCGTGGCCGTGCTGACCGGGCTTGTGGGGTCCGTGTTCTGCATCCTCTCGCTGGCGAACTCCGAGGCGGCGCATGTGCGCTGGGCCTTTATTTTCCTTTTGTCGGCTGTCATCTTTTATTCGTTGGCCATCCTCCGCAAACATGAGCAGGCGCGCGACGAATGGGCACGCGCCAGACCCGCTCCGGCATGGATACGCCATGTTACCCTGTGGACGACGCTGCTGCTCCTGGCTGCCGCCTTCCTGTTTTCGGTATAACCGGGAGCATTTTCCGCCGTTCGCACACGCGGCACAGGGAAGCACCGACAACAGTTTTTCCTTCGGCTATGGGCACCAGTTCATTTCTTTAACTCTTGCTATTAAAGCAAACGATACGGTGTACTTAGCTTGTGAGCCGCCTTCACTTTCCGATTTTAAATCATTATTTCAAATAGTTATCATAAAAATATTTAATCATTGACTTTTTTCATCATCAGGTGTTTCATTTTCCCGTGGAGATTTTTTTCACAATCCATCAACCAGTTTCAAGGGAGGACGATCATGGAAGTTGGTACCCGCTATCCCACGCTTGCGTTCATCACCCAGGGCGTCGGCCAGGCCGACGAGGGCATCCCGCCGCAGCCTTTTGAGACCTTCTGCTATGACTCGGCCCTCCTTCAGGCCAAGATCCAGGACTTCAACGTCGTCCACTACACCTCCGTGCTGCCCAAGGCGCTCTACGGCAACATCGTGGACGTGAACAAGGTCACCAAGTACTTCACGCACGGCGCGGTGCTCGAAGTCATCATGGCCGGCGCCGGCGCCTCCCTTGACCAGCACAAGGCCATCGCCACCGGCCTCGGCGTGGTCTGGGGCCGCGACCCCAAGACGAAAGAGCTCATCGGCGGCTGGGCGGCCGAGTATGTCGAATACTTCGACACCAAGATCGACGACCAGATCGCCAAGAGCTGCGCCGAGATGTGGCTCACCAAGTCCATGAACCACGAGCTTTCCATCCGCGGCGTGGAAAAGCACAGCGAATTCCAGATGTGGCACACCTACATCAACCTGACCGAGCCCTTCGGCTACTGCCTGACGGCCATGGGCATGCTCAATTTCAAGACGGCCGACCCGGTCGACCCCAAGGCCCTGTAAACCAGATATGACGCTCCCGCCGGGGCGGCGCCGCACTTGCCGGCCCGCTCCGGGCCTGGGGCGCCCTTTCCGCCCGGTCCGTTGACAGACAGAGAGTCCAGCGGGCCGGGTTTTTTCCTATGGGCCACCCGCCCCCCGCTTTTCAGAGGGGGCTAATGACCGGCCTGAAGTCTTCAGGAGAACTGCCGTATGGCGCAAGAAACGAAAAAACTCGGCACCGTCGCGCTGGCCGCCGTCGTGGTGAGCTCCATGATCGGCGGCGGCATCTACAGCCTGCCCCAGAACATGGCCGCCGACGCCTCCCTGTGCGCGATCTTCATCGCCTGGGTCATCACGGGCGTGGGCATGTTCGGCATCGCCAATTCCTTCCGCATTCTCGCGGACGTGCGGCCCGACCTCTCCGCAGGCATCTACATGTACGCGCGGGTGGGCTTCGGGCCCTTTGTGGGCTTCCTCATCTGCTGGGCCTACTGGCTCTGCCAGATCTGCGGCAACGTGGGCTATGCCGTCATCACCATGGATGCCCTCAACTATTTCTTCCCGCCCTATTTCCAGGGGGGCAACAACATCCCCTCCATCATCGGGGGCTCGCTGCTCATCTGGGTGTTCAACTTCATCGTGCTGAGGGGCACCCGCCAGGCCGCCTTCATCAACACCATCGGCACGGTGGGCAAGATCATCCCGCTCTTCCTTTTCATCATCATCGTCGCCTTCTGCTTCCATATCGACAAGTTCGATTTCGACTTCTTCGGCAACATGCTCATCGACGGCAAGACGCTGGGCTCCATGGGCTCGCAGGTCAAGAGCACCATGCTCGTCACGCTCTGGTGCTTCATCGGCATCGAGGGCGCGGTGGTGCTTTCCGCGCGCGCCAAGAGCGCCAAGGTGGTGGGCAGCGCCACCATTTTGGGCTATCTCGGCTGCCTCGCGGTCTATGTGCTGCTTTCCGTGCTGCCCTTCGGCTTCATGACGCAGCATGAGCTCGCGGCCGTGCCCAATCCCTCCACCGCCGGCGTGCTCGAGCATGTGGTCGGCCCGTGGGGCGCGTGGCTCATGAACATCGGCCTGCTCATCGCCGTGCTCACGAGCTGGCTCGCCTGGACCATGATCACCGCCGAAATGCCCTTCGCCGCCGCCAAGAACGGCACCTTCCCCAAGATGTTCGCCAGCGAGAACAAGCACGGCTCCCCCAATGTCTCGCTGTGGATCACGAGCGGCTGCATGCAGCTCGGCATGCTGCTCGTCTACTTCTCCAACAATGCGTGGAACACCATGCTCAACATCACGGGCGTCATGGTGCTGCCCGCCTATGTGGTGTCCATGATGTACCTCTGGAAGATCTGCGAGGACGGCAAGTACCCGGGCAACGCCGCCACGGGCCGGGCGTCGGCGCTGATCAACAGCATCGTCGCCGTAGCCTTCGGCCTCTGGCTCATCTACGCGGCGGGTCTCAGCTACCTGCTCATGGCCACCATTATCGTGGCCTGCGGCATCCCCTTCTACATCTGGGCGCGCAAGCAGAACGCGGCCACGGACAAGGGCCCCATGTTCAGCGGGGCTGACTGGGCCATCCTGATCCTGCTGCTCATCGCGGCCGTGCTCGCCATCTACCTCATGGCGCGCGGCACCATCAGCGGCGCCTAGCGCTTCGCGCTCCCCGGGCCGGGGGTGCCCGGGGAGCCGCGTCTGTATCGGTTTCAGAGCATACGAGGAATGATTGGAGGGGACATGAAAAAACTTGCCATACTCGTCATGGCGGCATGGGCCGTCCACGCGCTTGCCGGCGCCGCGCTTGCCGTGGACTTCAAGATCAAGGGCCAGTGGATCATGAGCTTCGGCTACGGCGCCAACGGCAATTTCCAGGGCAGCTACAACGGCCACAACACCATCGGCTGGGGCGAAGGCCAGGACAATTTCGAGGCCGTGCAGCGCCTGCGCCTGCAACTGGACGCCGTGGCCTCGGAAAACCTGTCCGGCACGGTGACCTTTGAAATCGGCGAGACCTACTGGGGCCAGCAGTCCACAGGCGGCGCCCTCGGCGCTGACGGCCAGATCGTGGAGGTCAAGAACGCCTATCTGGACTGGACGCTCCCCGAGACGCCGGTGCAGGTGCGCATGGGCCTGCAGAACATCTCCACGCCGTCCATGGCCTCGGGCAACGCCGTGCTCGACGGGGACGTGGCCGGCATCACCGTGAGCGCGCAGGTGAACGACAATGTGGCGCTCACCGCCTTCTGGGCCCGGCCCTACAACGACAACTACCTCGGCTACAACGAAGCCTACAATGGCCGGCCCAAGGGCTATCACGCCAGCTTCATAGATAACCTCGACGTGGGCGGCCTCATGGTGCCGCTCACCTTCGACAACGTGAGCATTACCCCCTGGGGCATGTACGGCGCCATGGGGCCCAACACCTTCCGGGATGGCCGCAGCCTCGATCCGCTGGGCAACCTCAACGCCAACACCAGCGAGGACAGCTCCTACTTCATGGCCGGCATGTTCCCGGCCGGCGGCGCACGGCATCGGGACTTTTCCGAGGCGGGCAACGACCGCCATGTGGGCAGCTACGCCAACATGTGGTGGGCAGGCGTGACCGGGCAGGCCACCTGGGACAACTTCTCCGCGGCCTTTGATTTTGAATACGGCGCCGTCACCTGGGACGACGACGGCCGCCTCAACCGTTCGGGCTGGTTCGCGGCCCTGCTGCTCGAGTATTCGCTCGACTGGGGCGTGCCCGGCCTCTACGGCTGGTATGGCTCCGGCGATGACTCTAACCCCGCCAACGGCTCCGAGCGCCTGCCCGCGCTGGACCCCAACAACGCCAACAATTTCTCCTACTTCGCCTTTGACGGTGCGCCCTATATCGAGCGCTACGCGGTCATCGGCAACAACATGGCCGGCACCTGGGGCATCGGCGCCAGGCTCAACAACGTGAGCTTCGTGAAAGACCTCTCGCACATCTTCCGTGTGAACTACATCCGCGGCACCAACAGCCCGACCATGGCGAAAAAGATGTCCCTCGCCGGGCTGTGGTCCAACGGCACGGTGCTCACGCCCAACCTGGGCAGCCAGGGCGCGGCCCTCGGCATGCCGGGCATGTACCTGACGAGCCTTGACAGCGCGCTCGAACTGGGTTCCACCAATTCCTGGCAGGTGTACGAAAACATGTGCATCAACGTGGAGGCCGGCTATGTCTTCATGTTCCTGGATACGGGCAAGTCCGTGTGGGGCGCCCGCCACAGGAACAGCGAGTCCATCCCCGGCACCAGGGACGCCTGGAACGTGAACGCGAGCTTTGTGTATTCCTTCTAGTATCTCCGGGCGGCGAGCGGCGGGCTTCGGGCCTGCCGTTCACCGCCCAAAAACGCCGGCCCCCGGCATCGCCCCCCGCCGGGGAGCCGCCCGACCCGGATAGCGCCATGGCCGTGCGGCTGTCGGACCACTTCACCCCCCTGAGGCTCATCCGCTTCACCTGCCCCACCATGGGCATGCTGATCCTGACGAGCCTCTACACCATCGTCGACGGCTACTTCGTCTCCAACTACGTGGGCAAGACCGCCTTCGTGGCCGTGAACCTCATCTTCCCCTTCATCATGATCCCGGCCACCCTGGGCACCATGATCGGCACCGGCGGCAGCGCCCTTGTGGCCAAGACCCTCGGCCGCGGCAAGGTGGCGCTGGCGCGCAGCCGCTTTTCCCTGCTCGTGTATTTCGCCATTGTCACGGGCACGGCCCTGAGCTTCGTGTGGCTCGTGTTCCTCGAGCCCTGCGCCGTCCTGCTCGGCGCCGAGGGCGAGGTGCTGGAGGCCTGCAAGATCTACGGCTGGGTGCTCATCCCCGGGCTCACGCCCATGATCCTCCAGTTCATGTTCCAGAGCTTCTTCCCGCTGGCCGGGCGGCCGCAGCTCGGGCTCTGGGTGACCTTCGCGGCCGGCGTGACCAATATCCTCTTCGACTACCTGCTCATCCTCGTGTTCGGCTGGGGGCTGCTCGGCGCGGCCATCGCCACCGTGGGCGGCATGCTGGTGGGCGCGGTGCCGCCGCTGCTCTTTTTCGCCCTGTCCGAAACGAGCGAGCTGCGCATCGGGCGCGCGGCGCCGGAGTGGCGCGCCATCGTGAAGAGCTGCACCAACGGCGCCTCGGAATTCATGAGCAATGTCTCCATGTCGCTCATTTCCATCCTCTACAATTTCCTGCTCCTGAAAATGGCCGGCGAGAACGGCGTGGCCGTGTACGGCCTGCTCATGTACATCGGCTTCCTGTTCATCGCCATCTTCCTGGGCTTCGGCTTCGGCGCCATCCCGGTCATCGCCTACCACTACGGCGCCCGCAACACCCCGGAGCTGAAGAGCCTTTTGCGCTACAGCCTGGCCATCAACCTCGCCCTGGGCATCCTGCTCTCCGTGGCCGGCCTTGCGCTCTCTCCCTTCCTCGCGCGGCTCTTCCTCGGCTATGACCCGGAACTGGCGCGCATGGCCGAACACGCCTCGGTGATCTATTCCTTCTCCTTCATCTTCGCCGGGGTGAACATCTTTGTCTCCTCGTTTTACACCGCGCTCAACAACGGCCTCTTTTCCGCGGCCGTGTCCTTCGTGCGCACGCTGGCGCTGCAGGCCGTGGCCGTTGTGGCGCTGCCCTTCATCCTCGGGCTCAACGGCATCTGGGCCGCCACCCCCGTGGCCGAGGTGCTGACCCTCTTTTTCGCGCTGCCCTGCCTCTACTACACGCGCAAGGAATACGGCTATTTGTAGCCGGCCGCCGGCATGAGCGCGTGAGACATCCGGCCGGGCCGGGGCCGTACCCCGCGGCCGTATCCCGTTCCGCGCGCATCCTCCCCGCCGCGCCAGCTCCACCGGCGCTGCCCCCACAAACTCTCCTCTCCCCGGCTGCGCCCGCTTGACAGCGCTTGTGCTCAATGCCACAAAGAACCCAAGGGAGAATGTCAACATTTGACTCTTGACATTACGGCGTCAACGGCACAGGCCGCGGCCGGCAACGGGCCGCCAACCTTTCCCCGGGCCTTGCCCGGAAGGTGTGACAAGGAGGCTTTATGAGTGAGAAAAAACGCATGAGCCTGCCCGTACAGATGGGCATCGGCATGGTGCTCGGCGTCCTCGCCGGCGCGGTGGCCCCCGCCGTGGGCTTTGACGCCCAGTGGTTCCGGCCCTTCGGGCAGCTCTTCATCAACCTCGTGCGCATGGTGGTGGTGCCGCTCGTCTTCGCCACGCTCGTGGCCGGCGCGGCCAGCGTGGGCGACGTGGGGCGCCTCGGGCGCGTGGCCGTCAAGACGCTCATCTACTATTTCGCCACCACGGCCATCGCCATCATCATCGGCCTCATTCTCGCCAACCTGTTCCAGCCGGGCATGGGCCTCGACCTCTCCACGGCCAATCTCCAGGCCAAGGAGGCCACGCCGCCGCCGCTCGTGCAGGTGCTGCTCAACATCGTGCCCATCAATCCCATGGAGAGCCTCGCCAAGGGCACCATGCTCCAGATCATCTTCTTCGCCGTCCTGCTCGGCTTCTCCCTGAGCATCTGCGGCGAGAAGGTCAAGGTCGTCACGGAGTTCTTCAACGGCATGGGCGAGGTGATGATCCGCCTGACCACCATCGTCATGCTCTACGCGCCCATCGGCGTCTTCGCCCTCATGGCCTTCACCGTGGCCTCGCACGGGCTCGCGGTGCTCCTGCCGCTCATCAAGCTCGTGATCATCATGTATGTGGCCTGCCTCTGCCAGATCCTCATCGTGTATCTGCCCTGCGTGCGCTTCAGCGGCCTGAAGTCCGGGCAATTCCTCAAGGGCATCAGCGAACCCTTGCTCATCGCCTTCACCACCTGCTCGAGCGCGGCCGCCCTGTCCTCCAACCTCATCAGCGTGGAAAAGCTCGGCGCCTCGCGCAGCGTCTCCAGCTTCTCCATCCCGCTCGGCAACACCATCAACATGGACGGCGCCGCCATCTACATGGGCATCGTGGCCCTTTTCGCGGCCGAGGTGTACGGCATCCCCATGACGCTCGACAAGCAGCTCGTCATCCTGCTCATGGCGCTGCTCGCGTCCATCGGCTCCATGGGCGTGCCCGGGGCCGCGCTCATCATGAGCACCATGGTCTTCACCCAGGTGGGCATCCCGCTGGAGGCCATCGCGCTCGTGGCCGGCGTCGACCGCATCATGGACATGGCCCGCACCACCATCAACGTCATGGGCGACGCCACGGGCGCCATCTTCGTCTCCAAGCTCGAGAACGACATGGACCCGGCCCGCGGCGCGGCCATGAAGGTCTAGCGCGGGAGTGTGACATGCGAACCTGCGGCATCCTCGGCGGCATGGGCCCCGAGGCCACCATCGACCTCATGCGCCGCGTGGTGGCCCACACGAGGGCCAGCGACGACGCGGACCACGTGCACCTCATCGTGGACAACAATCCCCAGGTGCCCTCGCGCATCAAGGTGCTGCTGGAAGGCGGGGACGTTTCCCCGGGGCCCTGCCTCGCCGGCATGGCCCGCGGCCTCGAGGCCCAGGGGGCGGACTTTCTCTGCATCGCCTGCAACACCGCCCACAACTGGCGCGGGGAGGTGGCCCGGGCCGTGAAGGTGCCCGTGCTGGACATGGTGGCGCTGGCCTCGGCCGAGGCCGCGCGGCGTGCGCCCGGCGCCCGCGTGGGCCTTTTGGCCTCGCCGGCCGTGCGCCTCACGAGCCTGTATGAGGCGCCCCTGCGCGAGCTCGGGCTCACGCCCGTCTATGCGGACGAGGCCGAGGAGGCCGCCCTGCTTGCGGTCATCCGCGCCATCAAGGCCGGGGACACCGGGGCGGCCGTGCGCGCGAAGCTCGCCTCCGTGGTCGGCCACATGCTCGAAAAGGGCGCCCAGGTGCTCATCGCGGCCTGCACGGAGCTCGGCGTGGTGGGCATCGGCGCGCCCGTGCCCGTGGTGGACGCCGCGGACGCGCTCGCCCGCGCCATCGTGCGCGAGGGCGCGGGCCCGGAGGCGCTGAAAGAGCCGGAAGCCTGAGAACGTGAAAAAAGCGCTGTTGTACGCTGAGGAGATTCCCTATCCCGTCTGGAGCGAAGCGGAAGACGGGTGCTCGTGCCGGAAGGATCCTAAAAAATAAGATTTTTTGCTGCTTGCAAGGAAGAGAAAAATTTCCGAAGGGAGTGTACTTAAGTACTCGACCGAGGAAATTTTTCTCTGACGCAGCAAGCAGCAAAAAGGCTGTTTTTGACAGATGATTTCGGCATTAGTGAAGCAGGACAGCCGCACAGCGGTCTCAACGCGATAAACAGACCAAAAGCATCCCCAACGCGCGGGCCGTGCGGCACTTGTCACGGCCCGCGCAAGACTCCCCAAGGAGGAGCAGACAATGAACCTGGCACGTTTCCCCCGTCGCGGCTATGTGAAGGAACCCACGCCGCTGGAATTCCTTCCCGCGTTCAGCAAGGCGCTGGGCGACAAGATCCGGCTCTGGATCAAGCGCGACGACCTGCTGCCCGGCGCTGGCGGCGGCAACAAGACCCGCAAGCTCGACTTCACCATCGCCGACGCCCTTTCCAAGGGCGCGGACACCATCATCACCTGCGGGGCCGTCCAGTCCAACCACTGCCGCCTCACCCTGGCCTGGGCGGTGCACGAGGGGCTCGACTGCCACCTCGTGCTCGAGGAGCGCGTGCCCAAGAGCTACAAGCCCGAGGCCTCGGGCAACAACTTCCTTTACCAGCTGCTTGGCGTGAAGAGCATCACGGTCGTGCCCGGCGGCAGCAACATGATGGAAGAAATGGAAAAGGTGGCGGAGAAGCTCCGCGCCGAGGGCAAAAAGCCCTACATCGTGCCCGGCGGCGCCTCCAACGCGGTGGGCGCGCTCGGCTATGTCTCCTGCGCGCAGGAGCTCATGGAGCAGATGTTCGCGAAGCAGCTCGACTTCGACCACGTCGTGGTGCCGAGCGGCAGCGCGGGCACGCATGCGGGCTTCCTCTTCGGCATGCTCGGCTGCAACATGAACATCCCGGTGACGGGCATCGGCGTCAACCGCAAGAAGGCCGTGCAGGAGGAGGCCGTGTATTCGCTCATGGAAAAGATCGGCGACTACACGGGCGCGCACTTCGACATGCCGCGCGAAGCGGTCAAGGTCTTTGACGACTATGTGGGCCCCGGCTACTCCCTGCCCACGGACGCCATGGTGGAGGCCGTGACCATGCTCGCCCGCACCGAGAGCATCCTGCTCGACCCGGTGTATTCGGGCAAGGCCATGTCGGGGCTCATGGACCTCACGCGCAAGGGCTACTTCCCCGAAGGGGCCCGGGTGCTCTTCCTGCACACGGGCGGCTCGCCGGCGCTCTACGCCTATGAGGACACATTCCGCAAGGCCTGGAAGGCTTGACACGGCCCGGGGGCGGCGCTACCTCATTCCTTCCACCCGAGGAGCGCCGCCCTTGTCCCAGATCAAGACCTACGCCGAGCAGGCCACGGCCTATATCAAGCAATGCCTGCTGGACGGCACCCTCACTCCCGGCGCCCCCATCCGTGAAGGCGAGATCGCCCGGCACCTCGGCATCAGCCGCGGCCCGGTGCGCGAAGCGCTGCAAAGCCTGCTCCTTCAGGGGCTCGTCACGGGCGAGCCGCAGAAGACCCGCTGCATCCGCCACCTTACCCTGCGGGAGATCGAAGACAGCTATTGCCTCGGCGGCACCCTCGAGGGCGCCTGCATCGTGCAGTCGCTCGAGCGCTGGGACGACGCGGCCCTCGCCAAAGTGGCCGGCATCCTGGAGGAAATGGAGCGCCAGAGCAGGAGGGCCCCGGGCCTCGCGGCCCTGAGCCAGATCGACGAGGCCTTCCACGACGCGCTGCTCGCCCCCTGCCGCAACCGGCTCATGGCCGGCATCGCGCGCAATTCCTGCTCGCACATCTCCAAGTTTCTCTACTACAAGTGCTGGGACACCCTGTTCTCGCCAAGCGAGTTTTACGAGCGCCACGCCGTGCTCTACAAGGCCCTCGTGAGCCGTGACCCGCGCGTCATCGAGCGCGCCCTGCTCGACCACTATGCCGAATCCGGGCGCAGGCTCGGCCTCGTCTGCGGCAAGCAGGAAGGCTAGGCGGAGGCGAAGGCCCCCATGCCAGCCCCCGCGCCCCACACCACGCGAACCAGCGGCGCGCGCAGCGCCGGGAGCGCCGGGAATCTCTGGGGCTACGGCTTCGCCGCGCTGGCCGCCGCCTTTTACGGCACCAACCCGCTCTTCGCCGTGCCGCTCTATGCCAGCATGGACGCGGTCTCGGTACTGCTGTTCCGCTACCTGCTCGGCATCCCGCTGCTCGCGGCCATCATCGTGGGGCGCTCGCAAAGACTGTTGCCCCTGAGGCGGGAGCTCATGCCGCTGGCCGTTTCCGGCATTGTCATGGGCATCTCCTCGCTGGCGCTCTACGAGGCCTACCGCTTCATGAACGCGGGTGTCGCCTCCACCCTGCTCTTCATGTACCCGGTGTTGACCTCGCTGCTCATGACCCTGTTTTTCCACGAGAAATTCCGGCTCGTCACCGGCGTGTGCCTCGGGCTCACCGCGGCCGGGCTGTGCCTGCTCATGCAGCCGGGCGAGGGCGCGGACATCAATGTGACGGGCTTTGTGCTCATCTTCCTCTCGTCGCTGACCTACGCCGTCTATCTCGTCATGGTGAAGGTCTCGCGGGTGCTGGCGCTCGTGCCGCCGCTGCGCGCCCTGCTCTGGCAGCTCCTTTTCGGGGGGCTCGTGTTCGTGGCCGCGCTCCCGTTCGCCGGCGGCTTCCATACGCCGCAGACGCTCCTCGCGTGGACCAACCTCGCCTGCCTCGCCCTCTTCCCCACCGTGCTCTCGCTGCTCTTCACCCTCAGGGCCATCGCCCTTATCGGCCCCACGGCCACGGCCATCTTCGGCGCGCTGGAGCCGGTCACGGCGGTGAGCCTCTCCCTGCTCTTCCTGGGCGAGAGCATCAGCGGCCGCGAGATCTTCGGCGGCTGCCTCATCGTGGCCGCGACCCTGCTGGTGGTGGCCGGCGGGCGGGACAGGGCGGCGCGGGGCGGCTCCTAGAGCGAGGCCATGAAGCCCCCGTCCACAAAGAGCACCTGTCCGGTGATGAAATCGGCCGCCGGCGAGGCCAGGAAGGCGGCGGCGCTCCCAACCTCCTCCACCTCTCCCCAGCGCTTCGCCGGCGTGTGGCGCATGATGTAGGCGTTGAGCTCCGCGTCTTCCATGAGCGGCCTGTTCATGTCCGTGGCGATGAAGCCGGGTGCCACGCCGTTGACCTGGATATTGTACTGCGCCCATTCCGTGGCCAGCGCGCGCGTGAGCTGGCGCACGGCCCCCTTGGCCGCGGCATAGGGGGCGATGCCGGGCCGGGCGATCTCGCTCATGAGCGAGCAGAGATTGATGACCTTGCCCCCCTGCGCCCTGAGCAGGGGGAGGGCCGCGCGCGACACCCGGAAGACGCCGGTCACGTCCGTATCGAGCATGCGCTGCCAGAGCTCGTCCGGCATGTCCTCCACGGGCGCGCGCAGGTTGATGCCCGCGTTGTTGACGAGGATGTGGAGCGGCCCGGCGGCGCCGATGGTGGCGAGCGCCATGTCCACGCTCTCCTGCTTCGCCACGTCGCAGAGGACGCCGTTGACCCGGCGCTCGGGGAAATCGCGGCGCAAGGCCTCCACGGCGGCGTCGAGCCCCTCGCGGTGCACGCCCGAGAGCCAGATGTCCGCGCCCTGCCGGGCGAGGGCGCGCGCGATGCCGTGGCCGATGCCGCGGCTTGAGCCGGTGATGAAAGCGGTCTTGCCGTTCAGGGAAAACATGCGGCCTCCTTGTTCCCAAGACTCTTCCAAGTTTACCAAGCCGAAAGAAATCTTCCTCAAGTCCGTCTGGAGCGAAGCGGAAGACGGGTGCTGGTGCCGGAAGAATCCTAAAAAATAAGATTCTTAGGTTCCGGCGCGCTAGCCGTTGGCGAGTCTGCGAGCCTTGCGCCAGCCGTCGGCGAGCTTGCGAGCCATACGGATGGCGACAGCGGTTGTGTTGACTGGCTTTTGGGGTACCTAAGTGCTGTTTCCATCCGTAGCTTCCTGCGTCGCAACGGCTGGAGCACGGATAGCGACAGCGGCTGCGTTGTCTGGCTTTTAGGTAACTAATTGCTGTCTCCATCCGTAGCTTCCTTCGTCGCAACGGCTGGAGCAAGGAAGAAAAACAATTTCCGATGGGAGTGTACTTAAGTACTCGACCGAGGAAATTTTTTTCTGACGCAGCCGGAACCTAAGAGGCTGTTTTTGACGGATAATTTCGGCATTACACAGGGCGCACAGCCACGCAACCAACTCGCAGGCTGAGCAAACTTCTCTCCGGCCTCTACTCCCCGCGCAGGGCGGCCCGCGACAGCAGGGCGCGCAGCGTGGCGAGGCCGGCGCGGGCCTCGGCCTCGGGGTCGGGCCCGGGCACGGCCTCCATGCCGAGAAAGCCGTCATAGCCCGCCACCCCAAGGCACTCGGCGAGGCCCCCGAGCGCAAGGCAGCCGAGGCCCGGCACGGCGCGGGTATTGTCCACAAAATGCACATGGCCGATATGCCCGGCGGCGCGCGCGATGGCCGCGGCAAGGGACGATTCCTCGATGTGCATGTGGAACACGTCCGGCAGGATGCCGAGGTTCGCCGGGGCGCCGGCCCGTTCCCGCAAGGCGAGCGCCTCGGCGACCGTATGGATGGAGTCCATCTCATACCTGTTGATGGGCTCGAGGAGCACGCCCACGCCGAAAGTTTCGGCAAGGCCGCAATAGGCGGCGAGGCCCTCGGCCATGCACTTCAGGCTCTCCTCCCTGCCGCCCGGCACGTCCTTGTGCTGCCCGCGGAAAAAACCCACGATGGTTTTCGCGCCCAGCTCCGCGCACATGGCGAGGTGCCGGCGCGACAATTCCAGCAGGCGCGGGAGCTTACCGGGCCGGTTGAGAAAGAGCCCGGCGACCATGAGGTCGCCCTGCGCCGAGAGCATGGCCGCCTTGAGGCCGCTTTCGGCAAGGGCCTTGCGCGCCGCCGCCACGTCCGCCTCGGGCGGCTCGGGGAAGAAGAGGTCGATGCCGTCGAAGCCCAGGGCCGCGAGCTTCGCGCAGATGGGGCCGAGCGGCCCCGCGAACATGATCTGCGGCATCCTGCCCGGCCGGTCGGCCACGGAAATGCTTATGTTCATCCTTCACCCTTTGCGTTGTTGTGTCTTCGCGTTCCTGCCGCGGCTGTGCGCCTCACCCTTCCGCGCCCGGGCTTTCGCGGGCTTTTTCTTTTGCGCCGGGTCGCTGTAGTCCGGGCCGCCCGCGCCCCCGGCCAGCGCCCAGAGATAGAGGCTCGCCGCCGAGGCGCAGGGCGAATAGCGCTTCTTGCAGCGCGCCAGGAAGGCCGGCGTGAGCTCGCGCTTGTTATAGAGCATGCGCAGGCCCGTGCGGATGCCGAAATCGCCCACGCTCAGCACGTCCTTGCGGCCGAGGCAGAAGATCATGAGCATTTCCGCCGTCCACAGGCCCACCCCCGGGAGTTCGCACAGGGCCGCGCACAGGGATTCATCGTCGAGCGCGGCGAGCCCGGCGAGGTCCAGCTCGCCGCAGGCCGCGCGCCGCGCTATCTCGCGGATATAGCCGGCCTTGCGCCCGGAAAGGCCGCAGGCCCGTAAGGCTTCCGGCGGGGCGCAGGCGAGCCTTTCCGGCGTGAAACAGGGGAAGGCGTCGAGAAGGCGCCCCCAGACCGTCGCATGCGCGGCGCCTGAGATCTGCTGGCCGGCGATGGCATGGGCCAGCGCCATGAAGGGGTCGGGCAGGCGCTCCCGCTGAAGCGGCCCCAAAGCCGCCATGAGGCGACCGAGCGCGGGGTCGCGTTCGGCGAGATGGGCCCTGTCGGCCTCGGTGGGGCAAAAAACGCAGGCACCGGCAGCTTCGGCCGGGGCTTCCGAAACGGGCAGGGGTTCAGGCGCGGCAGGCGGGGTGACCGCTCCTCGCCGCCCCGTCATGCGCCGTCGCCCACAGGGCCGGGCCGCGCGGGGACGAGAGTGGCCGGCAGCGGGATGGGCGCGGTGCAGCGCGGGCGCACCTTGCGGGTCATGAGCCGCTTGAAGACGAAATCCGCGGGCTTCACGCCGTCGGGCACGGCGGCGAGGGGAAATTCGGCCCGGCCCATGTTGCGGTGGCCGCCGGCCGTGCCCACGTCATAGAAGCAGGCGTCGGCAAAGCGGCCGATGTCGCGGCTGCCGTCGCCGCGGAAGACCACGATGACCGTCTTGCCCACGATGCCGCTCACGGCGATCCACTTGAGGCCGTGGACGCGCGTGAAGAAATCCGCCACCGACACGAGCAGGTCCGCGCTCTTGATCTCGCCCAGCGCGGCATAGGCGCCGCCGCCCCGGCAATCGGTGAGGCTGCGGAAGGCGCGCGAGAAAAAGGGCAGCCACGCGCGCAAATATTCGCTGCGGCTGATGCGCCTCAGCAAATTGGCGTCCGCATGGTGGGAGAGCCACTGGTAGGCGCGCAGGTCCTCCTCGCCGCCCGAGCGCTCGAAGGCGCCGGTATCGGTGCGGATGCCGTAGAGCAGCGCCGTGGCGAGCAGCGGCCCGGGCCTGAGGCGCACGGCCTGGAGAAAGCGGGTCATCATGCTGCTGGTGGCGCCCACGCCGGGCCGGATGTCGCAAAAGGCGTCGGGCGTGAGCAGGCCGGCGAGGTCGGTCAGCGGGTGATGGTCGATGATCAGGCTGTAGATGAAGCCGGCGAAGGCCGGATGATGCGCGGGCTGCGAGTCCACCATGGCGAAACGGTCGAAGGAGGCCGCGCGCTCGGGCTGCCACGGCTTCACCGGGATGCGCAGGTAGCGCACCATGGCGAGATTGTCCGGCCGCGTGACCTCGTTCACGCGCATGATGTCGACGGAGTGCGTCTTGCGGTGCATGATGCGCTTGAGGGCCAGCGCCGAGGCCAGCGCGTCCGGGTCGGCATTGATGAGGACGCACCAGCGCTCTTCCTTGCACAGGGCTTGCCGCCACTGCCTGAAGCCCAGGATATGTTCGGGTATGGCTGTCATGCGCCCTCCTTCAGTGGCGCCGCGGGCCCCCGCGCGCTGGCCGCGGCCTCCCCGAGCCAGCGGAGGGAGGCGGCCGCGCCCTCCCAGTGGAAGACCTCGGCGAGGTGCACGGCCCCGGGCGAAAAACGCCGGAGCAGGCCGAGCGCCACGGCCCGCTGCGCCCGCGTGAACGCGGGAAGCGGCAGGTGCCTGTCCTCCCCGGGGGCCGGGCCCGGCGCGCTCCAGTGGACGAGCCGCGCCCGTTCGGGAAGCTCCGACGCGAGGAGCCGGCCCTGAACATATCCCAGCAGGTGCCCAACGTCCAGACAGACGCCAAGCCCCTCCCCGTCCAGAAACTCACCGCCGAGCTCGGTGAGCTCACAGCCGCGGATATTCTCGAGCAGCAGGGGGGGCGCGCCGGCGGCATGCCAGGGCGCGGCAAAGGCCGCGAGCAGCGCCCGAGCCTCCCGCACGTGCATGCCGACCGGGGGATGCAGCACGGCGAGATGCGGCGCGAGATACGCCAGGCGCGCAAGAACGGCCAGCGCGACTTCAGCGGCGGCGGCGCCGCCCCGCGCCCACGGGAGGTCAGCCGGGAGGTGCAGGTGCCAGCGCAAGGGGAGCGCCGCGAGCTCCGGCGGCAGGTCTGTGGCGGTATAGGCGAGGGTGCCGGCTGTTTCAAAGCAGCAGAGACCCACCTCCTCCACCCGGCCGGCGAGGAAGCGCGCGTTCTCCGCCACCGTTCCCGGGAGCACGAAGGACGGCGCGGCGAGCTTCATGGAACCGGGCCGCCCTAGAGCACCTGGCGGGTCATCCAGCCGGCCTCCTGGGCGGCGTTTTCCGCCTTCTGGCCGCCGAGCACGCAAATCTCGCCGGCTTCGGCCGCGGCTTCCAGCGTGTCGGCGAAGCGCACGAAATCCTCGGCCGTGGTGGCCAGCATCTCCTCGCGGGTGCGCTGGCGCAGCTCCTCGGTGTTGCCGGCGAGCCACGTGCCGAGGGCGCGGGCGCCGCGCGCGTCGGGCAAAAGGTAGGTGTCGAGGTCGCCCACGGCGCCCACGATGGCCTGGGTGAGTCGCCCGGAATCCGGCGCCGAGGCGCGCAAAAAGTCGGCGAGGCCGTCATAGGCCGTGAGGGTGCGCTCCACATTGGGGTCGCGGTAGGAGGCGCAGACGAGGGTGCCCCCCACGCGGTCGAGATTGCAGAAAACGCCGTAGGCGCCGCCGCGCACGCGCACCTCGTCCCACAGGCGCCCCATGCGCAGGTAGCGCAGGATGACGCTCGCCGAGCCGTGCCACTCATAGCCGAGGTCGTAGAGGTTGGCCGCCTTGCCCACATAGTTGACCTGCGCCGGCGTCAGCAGGGCCTCGGCCTGGGGCAGGCCCGTCATGGGCGCGAGGTGGCGGATGTCCATGATGTCCGGGTCGTCCGCGCTTTCCGCGGGCGCCCCGGGGAGGCGCGCGAGCAAGGGCGCGGCGGAGCGCTCGGCGAGGGCGAGGCCCTGGGCCTCGGCCGTGCAGTCGAAGATGACGCCCGCGCCGGTGACGATGCGCCGGCGCAGCTCCTCAAGGTCGGCGAGCACAGTTTCCGGCGCCTCCTCGAGGCGCCTGAGCAGCGCCCGCACGGACTCCAGATAGGTGAGGCCGGCGAGCTGCTCGGAAAGCGCGCCCTCGCCGGTGTAGCGGGCGCGCAGCCGCGCCCCCACCGTGGCGTGCCCGGCGGCCTGGATGCCGTATTCCAGCCGCGCCTTTTCCTCGAGCAGCATCTGCCCCAGGCGCTCGCGCAGCATGGCCGGGTCGCGCGCGGGCTCGAGCAGGATTTCCTCCATGATGGCGAAAAGGTCGGGTATCTTGTCGTACACGGCCTTGCCGGAGAGCGCCACATGGCAGAAGGTCTCGCGGCTGCCGAGCCGGAGGCCCGTGAGCGGCGTGGCGCCGACGCCGCCGGTCTTGGCGGCCATGTGCGCGCCCAGCGCGGCCATGTCGCGCCGGGCCGTGCCCGTCTCGGTGAGGGCGCGGCAGAAGAGCGGCAGGAGCGGCAGGAGCCGCTCGGGGAGCCGCGTCACCGGCAAGAGCAGGCTCGCATAGGCGATGCCCGAGGTGGGGAGCTCGTGGCTGAGCGCCGTCTGGGGGATGTGCCGCTCCGCAAGGGGGAGGGGCATGTTGCGGGGCGGCAGGTCGGAAAGGCCCAGGGCCGGGATGGTGGCCAGCGCCTCGGGGCTGTCCGGCGCGGCCTGGGCTTCCTCAAGATGGCGCGTCTCCGCCTCCAGGCGCTCGCGGGCCTCGGGCGAGGACGCGGCGCGCAGGGCCTCGAGGCGGGCGGCCTCGGCCGCCAGGCGCTCGTCACCGAGGCTGGTGTCCGGCAGGAGCACCACATGCGCGCGGTGCGGATTGTCGAGGAAATTGCGGCGCAGGGCCTCCTCGAAGACCGGCTCGCCCGCGGCGATGCGGGCCTTGATGGCTTGAAGCGGCACCTCCCAGGCGAGCGGCGCCAAGGGGTCGCCGTCATAGAGCCATGTGGAGAGCGACTGGATCATGGCGGCCAGCCCGCGCGGGAAGCGGCCGGAATTGTTCTCCCGGTAGGCGAATTCCACGCTATTGACCGCGGCGTCCACGGCCTCCCGCGGGATGCCGTTTTCGGCGAGCCCGCGCAGGGTGTCGAGGATGAGGGCCTCGGCGCGGGGCACGTCCTCCAGCGCCACGCCCTTGAGGCCCGTGGAGTAATACATCTGGCGCAGGTCGGTCTCGAGGCCGCAGCCCGTGGTGTCCTCCCCGAGGCCCGAGCTGATGAGCGCGAGGCGGAGCGGCGAGCCGGGCAGGCCCTCGAGGATGTGCTCCAGCATCTCCATGAGCAGGGCTTCGTGAACGTCCCCGCGCTCGCCCAGGAGCCAGTTGATGGTGAAGAGCGCGCGCGTCTCGCCCGGGCCGGCCGCATAGGGCACTTCCACCCGGCGCGGCGCCGCAAGGCGCTTTTGCAGGGGCACGGCCTCGTCAGCCGGCTCGGGGCGGCGGCTCGCAAGGCGCTTGAGCTCCGCGTCGATGCGCGCAAGGCGCGCGTCCTCCGGGTCGTCGCCCCAGAAAAAGAAACGCGCGTTGCCCGGCTGGTAGTGGCGGCGGTGGAATTCCTTGAAGGCGGCATACGCGAGGTCCGGGATGCGTTCCGGGTCGCCGCCGGAGTCGAGGCTGTAGAGCGTGTCGGGAAAGACCGCCTGCTGGCTCTTTTCGGCGAGCACGGAATCGGGCGAGGAATAGGCGCCCTTCATCTCGTTGTAGACCACGCCCTTGTATGTCCAGGGCGCGTCGCCCGGGGCGGCCTCCACGTGCCAGCCCTCTTGGCGGAAGATGTCCTCGCTGATGCGTGGATGGAACACCGCGTCGAGGTAGACGTCGATGAGGTTGTAAAAATCCCGCAAGTTGGCGCTGGCCACCGGGTAGCAGGTCTTGTCCGGGAAGGTGAAGGCGTTGAGGAAGGTCTGGAGCGAGCCCTTGAGCAGCTCCACGAAGGGCTCCTTCACCGGGTAGCGCTCCGAGCCGCAGAGCACGGAATGCTCGAGGATGTGGGCCACGCCCGTGGAATCCGCGGGCGGCGTGCGGAAGCTGACCCCGAAGCACTTGTTCTCGTCCTTATTGACGATGGAGAGCAGTTCGGCCCCCGTGGCGTCGTGCCGCCAGAGCCGCGCCGTGCCTCCCACTTCGGGGAGCTCCCTTTCCTCCGCCAGGCTGAAACCGTGCCGCTCCATGGGCCGTCCTCCCGCTTGCATGCGCCGCCGGAACGCCCCGGCGCCAAGGCAGACTATAGGCATCGGGCGGCCTTTTGCAAGTGCCGGCGCCCTCCGGGCCGGGACGGCTTGTCAGGGGGCGCCCCCCTCTTCTATACTCGGGGCGCCGCAGCCCCGGCAGGTGAGGGGCGCGGCCCCCACTCCTCCAGACAGGACGTGTGCCATGGCGGGCAACACTTTCGGGCGCGTGCTGCGCCTGACCACCTTCGGCGAATCCCACGGCCCGGGCCTCGGCGGCGTGCTCGACGGCTGCCCGGCCGGGCTTGCCTTGAGCGAGGCCGACCTCCAGGCCGAGCTCGACCTTCGGCGCCCCGGGCAGGGGCCGGCCTCCACCAAGAGGAAGGAGCCGGACACCGTGCGCCTGCTCTCCGGCGTCTTCGAGGGGCGGACCACGGGTACGCCCATCGCCTTCTACATCGCCAACGAGGACCAGCGCTCGCGCGATTATGGCAACCTCGCCACGCTTTTCCGGCCCGGCCATGCGGACTGGAGCTATCACCAGAAATATGGCGGCATCCGCGACTATCGGGGCGGCGGGCGATCCTCGGGGCGCGAAACAGCGGCGCGCGTGGCCGGCGGCGCCATCGCCCGCAAGCTGCTGGCCGTGGCCTGCGGCACGGTCATCCGGGCTGCCTGCGTGGAGCTTGGCGGCATCGCCGTGCCCGAGGCCGAGATCGACATGAAGGACGCGGTGGCCAGGCCCTATTTCGCGGCCTCCGAGAGGGCGCCCGCGCTCTGGGACGCGGCCGTGGCCGAGGCCCGCGCGGGGGGCGACACCCTGGGCGGCATCGTGCGCATCGTGGCCGAGCAGGTGCCCGCGGGCCTCGGCGAGCCGGTCTTCGACCGGCTGGACGCCACGCTCGCCCATGCGCTCATGAGCGTGGGCGCGGTCAAGGGCGTGGAGGTGGGCGACGGCTTCGCCGCGGCCCGAAAGCGCGGCTCGGCCAACAACGACGCCCTCTTCCCGGCGGAAGGCCCGGGCGCCTGCGGGCACGCACCCCGCGCCCGCTTCGGCAGCAACCACGCGGGCGGCATCCTGGGCGGCATTTCCAGCGGGCAGGACATCATCCTCCAGGCGGCGGTCAAGCCCATCGCCTCCATCGCGCGGGAGCAGGCCACCGTGGACAGGGAGGGCCGGGCGACAAGCGTCACCGTGGGCGGCCGCCACGACCTCGCCGCCATCCCGCGCATCGTGCCCGTGCTCGCGGCCATGACCGCCCTCGCCCTTGCGGACGCATACCTGCTCCAGCGGCGCATGGCGGCCGGGGAGCGGCTGTGAGCCCGCGCCCCTCCCCGGAGCGCGCTTGATGTCCGCCGGCCGGGAACTCCCCCTCTTGCGCGACGCCGACGCCGTGGAGCTTTCCGGCACGGTGGAGCGCATCGTCTTTCATAACGAAGACAACGGCTTCACCGTGCTCAGGCTCATGCCGGACGCGGACGCGGGGGGGGAGGCCGGAGCCTCCCGCCGGCCGGTGCCCCGCAGCCAGCGCGAGCCCGTGGCCTTGGTGGGCCACATGACCCTGCCCAAGGCCGGGAGCCGCCTGCGCGTGCGCGGCCGCTGGACCACCAATCCGCGCTTCGGGCGCCAGGTGGAGTTCACCGACGTGGAGGAATTGTTGCCGGCCACGGCCGAGGGCATCCGCCTCTACCTGTCCTCCGGGCTCATCAAGGGCGTGGGCGAGGAGATGGCCGGCCGCATCGTGGACAAGTTCGGCACCGAGGCCCTGCGCGTTCTGGACGAGGAGCCGCAGCGCCTGCTCGGCGTGCGCGGCCTCGGCCCCAAGACGCTGCAGCGCATCCGCGAATCCTGGACGCGGCACCGGGGCGTGCGCGACCTTTTGCTCTTCCTCCAGCCGCACGGCATCACGCCGGCCATGGGCATCCGCATCCACCGCGCCTATGGCGAGCACGCGCTCGAGATCGTGCGCGAAAATCCCTACCGCCTCGCCATGGACATCCACGGCGTGGGCTTCCTCACGGCCGACGCCATCGCCGCCAAGCTCGGCTTCGCGCCGGACAGCCCACTGCGCGTGCAGGCGGCCTGCCTCTATACCCTGCAAAAAGCCGCGGAGGAGGGCCACGTCTATTTGCCCGAGGCGCGCCTCGCCGAGGAGGTGGCGAAGCAGGTGGGGGCCCCGCCCGAGGCCGTGCTGGACGCGCTGGAGGCGCTGGAGCGCGACGAGCGCCTGGTGCGCGAGGATTTTTCGCAGGAGGAAGGCGCGCCCGGCGAGGCGCAGGACGCCGCGGAAACAGGCACGGGCGAGAATGTGGGCGTCTATCTCGGCCGCTACCACCATTGCGAGGCCAAGACCGCCTACTATCTGCAGCGGCTGCTGCATTCGCCCAAGGCCGTGCGCCTGCCCGAGCCCGAGGCGCAGGCGGCGCGCGTTGCCTCGGAGCTCCCCATCGAGCTCGCGCCCGAGCAGCTCGCCGCCGTCACCGCCGCGGCCAGGAGCAAGGTGCTCGTCATCACCGGCGGCCCGGGCACCGGCAAGACCACCATCATCAACGCCATCATCAAGCTCTTCGAGACCGCACGGGCGCGCATCCTCCTCGCCGCGCCCACGGGCCGCGCGGCCAAGCGCATGGCCGAGACCTCGGGCCGCGAGGCCAAGACCATCCACCGCCTGCTGGAATACAGCCCGCGCGAGGACGGCTTCGCCCGCAACGAGGACAATCCCCTCGCCTGCGGACTGCTCGTGGTGGACGAGGCCTCCATGATGGACTGCCTGCTCTTCTACCACCTGCTCAAGGCCGTGCCGCTGGGCGCCACGCTCGTGCTGGTGGGCGATGTGCACCAGCTCCCCTCCGTGGGGCCGGGCAATGTGCTCGGCGATGTCATCGCCTCGCGGGCCGCGCCCGTGGCCGAACTCACCGAGATCTTCCGCCAGTCGGCCGAGAGCGAGATCATCTTGAACGCGCACAGCATCAACCGCGGCGAGGTGCCCCTTTTGGAGTCGAGCCGCGAGCGGCTGTCGGATTTCTACTTCATCCGCCAGGACGACCCGGAGCGCGCGGCGGCCCTCATGGTGGAGCTGGTCACGCGCCACATCCCGCGCCGCTTCGGGCTCGACCCGGTGGACGACGTGCAGGTGCTGACGCCCATGCACAAGGGAGCCGTGGGCGCGGGCCGCATGAACGCCCTCTTGCAGGAGGCGCTCAACCCCAACGGCCTCGAGGTGCGCCGCGGCGACCGCGCTTTCAGGCTACATGACAAGGTCATGCAGGTGCGCAACAACTATGAGAAGGACGTGTTCAACGGCGACATGGGCCGCATCACCCACATGGACCCGCGCGAGCGCACCCTGGGCGTCACCTTTGACGGCCGCGTGGTGCCCTATGACTTCGACGAGCTGGACGAGCTCGCGCCGGCCTACGCCATCTCCATCCACAAGTCGCAGGGCTCGGAATACCCGGCCGTGGTCATCCCGCTCATGATGCAGCACTATGTGCTCCTGCAGCGCAACCTCGTCTATACGGGCGTCACGCGCGGCAAAAAGCTCGTCATCCTCGTGGGCGAACCGCGCGCGCTGCATATGGCCGTCAAGAACAACAAGACCCACCGGCGCTTCACGCGCCTCGCCCAGCGCCTCGCCGGGGCCGACGGCCCCGCGCATTGACACGGCCCCGCCTCCCGCATAGGCTCCCGCATGCGGTTTCCGACCCGCCGCTGCCCGCGGCGGCCGGCGACTTTCCGGGCAGTTAGCTCAGCTGGCGGAGCATCGCCCTTACAAGGCGAGGGCCACAGGTTCAAATCCTGTACTGCCCACCAAGTTTTGAAACGAAGAAGTCCCGCAAGGTGTGAGAAGCCTTGCGGGACTTTGATTTTTTCAGGATGTGTCGTCCAACGAGGTCGCTTGGTGTGGGTTGACATCCACCACTTTCGGGGGCAATTCTGGGGGCAATATGACCTTTCAACGAAGAGGTTGCCCCCATGCCGCTCACCGATACCGCCATCCGTACAGCCAAGCCGCAAACCAAGACCGTCAGGATGTTTGACGGCGGCGGTCTGTATTTGGAACTTGCCCCCAGCGGCGGGAAGTGGTGGCGGTTAAAGTACCGGGTGGAGGGTAAGGAGAAGCGCATCTCCCTCGGCACCTATCCCACCATTGGTCTGAAAGAAGCCCGGCTGCGACGGGACGACGCCAAGAGGCTGCTCGCCAACGGCATCGACCCCAGCGCCCAACGGCAGGCCACGAAGGCCAGTATCCAGAGCAAGCGGGCCGACTCCTTTGAAGCCGTTAGCCGCGAATGGTTCGCCAAACATGTGAACCAGCTTGCGCCAAGCTATGGAAAAAAAGTCCGCTCGCTGTTTGAAAAAAAGGTTTTCCCCGTCTTTGGCGGCAAGCACATTGCCGAGGTCGAACCGTCCGACATTCTCATGGCGGCGCGTCATGTGGAGGAAAGCGGGGCCTTGGAAACCGCGCACAGGCTCGTCCAGTTGTGCGGCCAGCTCCTGCGCTATGGCATCGCCACCGGGCGCTGCAAGTATGACATCACTCAGGGTTTGCATGGCGCGCTCCCGAAGGTGAGCGTCCGGCACATGTCGACAATTACCGACAGAAAGCGCGTCGGCGAGCTGCTTCGGGCCATTGACGCCTATGGCGGTTTTTTGCCCGTCAAGTCAGCGCTACGGCTGGCGCCGCTGCTCTTCGTGCGGCCGGGTGAGCTGCGCGCGGCCGAGTGGTCGGAAATCGACTTTGATAACGCGGAGTGGCGGATCCCAGCTTCCAAGATGAAGATGAAGCAGCGTCATATCGTGCCGCTGGCGCGCCAGAGCCTGGCGATCCTGAACGAGCTTTCCGTCTATACCGGGCACGGGCGCTTCCTCTTTCCCTCCATGCGTACCGACACAAAGCCTATCTCTCTGGAGTCCCTCGTGGTGGCCCTGCGCGCCATGGGCTTCGGCAAGGAGGAAATCGTGCCCCACGGCTTTCGGAGCATGGCTTCGACTCTGCTGAACGAACTGGGCTATAATCGGGACTGGATAGAACGCCAGCTTGCCCACGCGGAAAGGAATCACGTCCGCGCGGCATATAATCACGCCGAGTTTCTGCCAGAGCGCCGCCGCATGATGCAGGAATGGGCCGACTTTTTGGACGAGGTACGCGGCAATGTTTCTATGGCTTTGCCGCGTAGCTAACAGCACTTCCGCATAGCGGGCCTCCAGGTTCTCCCCTATGCGCCCCCCCCCTTCTTCCCGAAAAATATGAGGGCTTTTTCTCGCTGAGCTACCGGCGATTCTGACCAACCGTTTTGGAAAGTTCTTTGACCATTTTGGGCGTTTCTTCGATTCAGCAACGGGAGATTTCTTCCGCCTCATCCCACGCTTCCTGAGCCACACGCTTCAGCTTTTCTTATTGACAAAGGGCAGCGTTTCCCAGACACACCAGCCCCCATTCCGCCATATGAAATTCCACATTTCCCCAAGAATATCCCAAGGTTTTCTCGGAAGATTCCCCTCATTTTGAGGGACGTGCGCTCCCACTTTTTGACCCGCCCTCGGTGCCGGTTACGTTGGGGGTTCTTCGTGGCAAGATGACACAAGTGCTACTTGTGTCATCTTGCCAAAGGGGCAAAGCCCCTCTGGACACCCCCAGGCTGCTCGGCGCTTCGCTTCTCGCACCAGAAACGACAGGAGCCCTTGAATCGATATAGCAACCGGCATTAACTGGTCACAAACTCGTCCCGGTTGTGTCTGGGGCATTCGTGGGATCAGGGGCTGCCGTGCAGTGTGCCAAACCTAAAACACTGGAAGAGGATGGAATTTGCCGATGGGGTCAACTGTCATCTCGGCTTACTGAAAATCGTTAAATCGTTAAGGAAAAAAGCGGGATTCCTTGGTGGCATTCACTTATTCGAAGATTCTCAAAAAAAATTCAGCCGGAATTTCAAATGGTTATAAGCAATTCCCATTGAAAGTGTGAATCTCCCCCGAAATTAGGTATATTGTGGCGAGTTCCAGTTCGGTGTATAAATTTTGGGATGGATTCAATCAGTCAAGAAAAGCGCAGTTGGGTTATGGCCCAAGTAAAAGGGCGGGACACAAAGCCTGAAAAAGTTGTGCGTTCTCTTCTGCATAGTATGGGCTGCCGGTTTAGGCTCCAGAGGAAAGACCTTCCGGGTAAACCCGACATTGTGTTACCAAAATATCGGACCGCGATTTTCGTACATGGATGCTATTGGCATCGACACAACTGCCCCAATGGCCAACGGTGTCCCAAATCGCGGCTTGATTTTTGGCTTCCAAAACTTGAAGGGAACCGAGAGCGCGACATAAAGAATCAAGCTTTATTGCGTGCGCAGGGTTGGAATGTACTGGTTATTTGGGAATGTCAACTCGGGGATATAAACGCATTACAAGAGAATGTCCGCGCCTTCTTAAACGATGTTGCACGGGATAACCACGGGATACACCGATGAAATCTGTGGAGCTGTTTGCCGGAGCCGGAGGATTGGCTTTAGGGGTATCCCTTGCCGGATTTATACCCGATGTAGTGATAGAATGGGATAAGTGGGCGTGTGATACAATTCGCGAGAATCAGAGACGGCAAAACCCACTGGTGGATGATTGGTCATTACACGAACAGGACGTGCGCCTGTTTAATTTTTCCACCATCAAGGGCGTTGACCTTGTGGCCGGTGGGCCACCTTGCCAGCCATTTTCCCTTGGCGGCAAGCATAAAGCTTATTCTGATAAACGGGATATGTTTCCCACTGCTATTGCTACTGTTCGCAAACTGCAACCAAGGGCGTTTCTTTTTGAAAATGTTAAAGGTCTTACTCGATCAACTTTTACGAACTATCTGCAATATACCATCCTACAGTTGACTTATCCAGAACTTATTCGCTCTCCTACAGAAAGTTGGTTGGAACATCTTGCGCGACTAGAAAAAGAAAAGACATCAGGAAAAATCCAAGGGCTCACTTATGATGTGGTCTGCCGTGTGGTAAATGCCGCTGATTATGGTATTCCCCAACGGCGAGAGCGAGTATTCATCGTAGGCTTCCGGCACGACTTGAACGTTCGCTGGTCCTTCCCTAAAGCTACGCATTCATTGGACGCATTGCTTCATGCCCAATGGGTAAGCGGTGAATACTGGGAGCGCCACGAAGTAAGCCGTAAAATGAGTAGCGCCATGGATGCCAAAAGTAAGTATCGCCTTGACAGGTTGCGCGGCATGGATGCCACCGCCGTGGATAAGCCTTGGCTTACGGTGCGCGATGCTTTGCAAGGTTTGCCCGACCCTCAAGATAGAAAAGCCGCCTCGTTACACAGCAATCATAGTTTTCAACCCGGGGCTCGTGTTTATGCGGGGCATACCGGGAGTCCACTAGATTTACCCGCAAAAACGCTCAAAGCCGGTGACCACGGTGTACCAGGCGGCGAAAATATGCTTGTGAAGCCTACCGGAGAAGTTCGCTATTTTACGGTTCGAGAGTCCGCTCGCTTGCAAACATTTCCCGATACTTACGTTTTTCACGGATCTTGGACCGAAACCATGCGCCAGCTTGGCAATGCGGTTCCCGTCGCTTTGGCCCGAATCATGGCTGGTAGCATCGCGGAAAAGTTGATTGAGGCCGAAACAAAACAACTCATAGCCAAAATGAAGCGTATCGCCTGATGGATATAAAACCATACAATCCCCTGGATAAAATGAACCTTGGCGGCAGCGTTGCGGACGCCATGTTGGAAAGCCCTGTTCACCCGTTGGGCGGACTGGAGTTTTTTAATGGTGCCGGTATCTACGCCATTTACTATACAGGTGACTTCGAAGCGTATAGGCCCTTGGTCGCAAAGAATATAGACGGCAAGTTCCAAGCCCCCATCTATGTGGGCAAAGCTGTGCCACCTGGTGCCCGAAAGGGAAATTTCGGCTTAGATTCCACACCAAGCCCCGCTTTATACAAGCGTTTGCAGGAACATGCCGAAAGTGTACAGGCAGCCGAGAACTTAAAAATAGAGGATTTTTATTGTCGTTTTTTGGTTGTGGATGATATTTGGATTCCTTTGGGTGAATCTTTGCTCATTGCCAAATTTGCGCCAATCTGGAATAAACTTATTGACGGCTTTGGTAATCATGATCCCGGAAGCGGTCGTTACCAGCAGATGCGGTCAAAGTGGGATACCCTACATCCTGGTAGAGTATGGGCAACAAAATGTATGTCGCGAAACGACACTGATGTCCAAATTTGTACTGAGCTGAAATCCTACTTAAAAACATGTTAAGTCTTTTTCCGATGATTATATCTGGTGGTCAATGACGAAAAGCCATCTATTCTTTTTACTGTCCATCCTACGCTGAGGGAACATTAATGGTTAGGACATATATATCTGCGTAATTTTCTGGAACGAATGACACAATGCGAGATATTTTTATCTTTCCAATAAGCAAATAGGATGCATCGGACCGTTTTCCAGGTTCGCATGGCATTTCGGAGAACCGGTGACACCTGAATACTCAACGACACCATGCACGCCATCAGGTATCGTTTTCGATGGCCAGAATATGCTCCTTACATAACCTTCCATATATGGAGAATGTTTGGGCTAGCTTCAGTAAAGTAAACAGATATGTAAAGTAATCAAGTAATGTATTTATATTTTACCACCACCTCCTACAAGAATCTTGCCATAGTAGACATCGTGGGAGTGTATAATGTTTTGTGCTGAATGGTACCCTTAGCTTCTGATTAAAGTCATTAGCAATATTAATAAGTCCGTGAGGATATTTAACTATTTCCTTTCTATCTTTGAGTCTTTTATTATATCCACCAACCGTCATATACTCCCCATAACAATTATAAAACTCATCATAATGAATATGCCGCAACACCTTTTCAAAATGGATTGGAATGACACTCGCACCGTTTCCCGACCAAACATATAATCGGCCAAAAGATAACGCATGGAAAAATTCCATCCATTTTGGAATCCTAGCTACTTCTTTACCACCATCCGAAAAAATTTTTAATTTTTCTAATGAAGGGATAATCCTTAAAACGCTTAGTCCATTTCTATATCGCTCAATTGTTCTATCAGCTACATATTTGAGCGTTCAGTTACTTTTTTGAATTTCAATAGCTACTTGATATTCATTAATAACAGCATATACATCGGAGATAATATTATTTATTTTCTTTTCCAGCTCACAATATGTACAGTTTTCATTCCTAATGAGAGATTCATATATTTCTTTTTTAGCTCTATAATGAAGTTCCGACTCTCCCCGACCGTCTTGACAAGTCACCGGTGGTCGGTGGGCAAAGTGGTGTGCTCGAATCGGACCCTTTCTAAGTACTACTTCTTTCATGCAGCCTTTGCAAAAAAATGGGCCTTCATTTTTCTCTGTAACCCATGCATAACAATTTATGCCAGTTAGAGATAATGCGGTTAGCATTTTTTCCTTCCCAATTATTGATATTCAAACCTATCATGCATAGGTTCCATTAATTCCTCTTTTAATTTCCTTCGTTAATATAATATTCTTTATCGATTGACAATATTAAATAATTTTTTCCATGAGACACCTATGATTTATTGCCACAAAGCTAAGATCATGACAATTTGACTTTATCAACCATTTTTTAGACATTTCCCAGTGTGGAAGCAATTGGGCAAAATATCGGGGCAAATTTGTGGGCAGCCATTGTCGATAAAAAATTTTTAATAATTCATTCCAGTATATTAAAGTATATATTCAAGCCCTGTACTGCCACCAGGTTTGAAAACAAGGAAGTCCCGCAAGGTGTGAAAAGCCTTGCGGGACTTTGCTGTTTCCCGTGAGCCTATCTCTGGCGCTACTGTTTCAGAGTGCGTGACGGCCATGTGGGACTTCGGGCCGGGGGAGAAAGCCCTGCCCCGCCGATGCCACCTGGGGTGCCCCGCTCCGGCCCTGCGCGGGGCGGCCGCCGGGTCGGCAAGCCCGGCGGCCGCCTGGCGTGGCGGACGGCACCGGGCGCCACCTCTGCCCCCAGTGAGGCGCGGGCCTCCCCTTGGCATAAACAAAATTGTCCTGAATCCGTACACTTTTGTTTTTTATTCGTCACTTTTTGCGGAGGAGCCGTACAAAACCATTATAACACATTGAAATTCAATGGCAACAGTCGTGGCATGGTCTTTGTAATATGCGGGGGAAAATTGCCAATGCCGGGGCGCGTCCCCGGGCATCCATACTCGCAAAGGAGGTACGCCATGCTTGACGCAGGTTGTTGCTGCACCCCGCAGGAAGAATGGATCGAGAACGCGGCCAAGGGAAAGCCCAGCCCGTTCAAGGAATCGCAGCCCCGTGTCATCGGCATGCTGGAGGAATTCGACTGCACGCCGCCGGTCATTGACGTGGAGCGCGCGCGCTATTTCACCGAATCCATGCGCGAGACCGAGGGCGAGCACCTCACCCTGCGCTGGGGCAAGGCGCTTCTGCATGTGGCCCAAAACATCCCGGTCTATATCGAGGACAAGCAGCTCATCGTCGGCCGCCTCGGGCGCGACAATTGCCGCTACGGCATCCTCTACCCCGAGCTGGACGGCGATTTTTACGAGACCGTCCTGGACGACTTCTCCAAGCGCGAGAACCCGCCCATCAAGGTCATGAAGGAGGACTTCGACGTCATCCTCAATGACATCGGCTCCTACTGGAACGGCAAGACCTATCACCACGGCCTGTTCACCGCCATGCCCGACCGCTGCCGCCACCTCTCCTACAGCGACCGCGAGGGCCTGAAGCCGCGCTATGTGGTGGCCGAGTCCTCCTCGCTGCGTTCGAGCCTCCAGTGGGTGCTCGATTTCGACAAGGTGCTGAAAAAGGGCTTCCGCGCCATCCAGGACGAGGCGAAAGAGCAGCTCGCCGCTCTCGACCCCAACGACCCGGACAATATCCTCAACAAGATCCCCTTCCTTGAGGGCGTCATCCTGGCCTTGGAGGGCGTCATCACCTTTGCCAGGCGCCACGCGCAGCTCGCGCGCGAAAAGGCCGCCACGGAGAAGGACCCCGCGCGCAAGGCCGAGCTTCTCGCCATCGCCGAGCGCTGCGAACGCGTGCCGGAATTTCCGGCGCGCAACTTCCACGAGGCCGTGCAGGCGCACTGGTTCGCCCAGGCCTTCTCGCGCCTCGAGCAGCGCACGGGCTGCATCATCTCCAACGGCCGCATGGACCAGCAGCTCATCGACTTCTACCGCAAGGACATGGCCGACGGCACCCTCACCGAGGAAAAGGCCCTCGAGCTCCTGGGCTGCCTGTGGTGCCAGATGGCCCAGTTCATCGAGCTGCCGCTCTCGCCCGGCGTCATGGACACCCAGGCCGGCTTCGCCCACTGGGAGGCCGTGACCATCGGCGGCCAGACCCCGGACGGCCAGGACGCCACCAACGAGCTCACCTACCTTATGCTGCGCTCCAAGCGGGAATTCCCCACCCATTACCCGGATCTCGCCGCGCGCGTGCACACCCGCTCGCCCAAGCGCTATCTCTGGGACATCGCCGAGACCATCAAGCAGGGCCAGGGCTATCCCAAGGTGGTCAACGACGAGGAGCTCATCCCCCGCCTGCTCGCCAAGGGCGCGCCCGTGAGCGACGTGTACGACTATGTGGTGAGCGGCTGCAACGAGACGCGGCTCATCAACCGCGAGACCTACATGAGCCCCGGCACCCAGGTGAACCTCTGCGCCGCGCTGGAGCTCACCCTGCGCAACGGGCGCCTCAAGAAGTTCGGCGACGAGGTGTTCACCTTCGAGAGCGGCGACCCGCTGAAGTTCGCCACCTTTGAGGAGTTCTACAAGGCCTTCGAGGCCCAGTTGCAGAACCTCATCGTGGGCGCCTTCCTGCTGCAGGACACCATCCACCACACGCGGGCCAAGTATTTCGCGAGCCCGCTGGCCTCGGGCCTGCACGACCTGTGCATGAAGTCCTGCCTCGACCTCAACAGCGACCAGTCGCCCGAGGGCGCCTTTGACCTCGCCTTCTTCGACGCCATCGGCTTCGGCACCCTCGTCGACTCGCTCTCGGTCATCAAGAAACTCGTCTACGAGGATAAGAGCATCCTCATGAGCGAGCTCATCAAGGCCATGGACGACAATTTCGAGCACAGCGCGCCGCTGCAGGCCATACTCTCACGCGCGCCCCGTTTCGGCAACGGCGACGACTATGCCGACAACCTCTACAAGCGGGTGGAGAAGAGCATCCTCGACTTCACGGCCCGCTATGCGGACAAGAACGGCGTGCAGCCCATCGAGGTGCGCACCACCTCGGTCACGGCCAACGTGCCGCACGGCAAGTTCGTGAGCGCCATGCCCAACGGCCGCAAGGACTGGATGCCCCTTTCCGACGGCAGCTCGCCCTCGCACGGCTCGGACGTGAGCGGCCCCACGGCCGTGCTGCTCTCGCAGTACAAGAGCACCAACTGGAACGCGCCCAACCGCGCCTGCCGCCTCCTGAACATGAAGCTCGCCCCCAAGACCGTGGAGGGCGACGAGGGCACGCAAAAGCTGGTGGATCTTTTGCGCAGCTTCATCGACCTGCGCGTGTGGCACCTGCAGATGAACATCATCAACCGCGAGACCATGATCGCCGCCCAGAAGGACCCGCACAAGTACCGCAACCTCGTGGTCCGCATCGCGGGCTACAGCGCCTACTTCGTGGACCTGAACACCGATTTGCAGAACGACCTCATCGACCGCACCGAGCAGGCCAGCTGCTGAGCGGCAGGCATCCCGGGGGCGCCCATGGGCGCCCCCGCACATAAAAAACCAGCGAGAGTGCCATGAAATTCATTGATTTCCGCTTCCGCCCCTGCGTCAAGGCCGTCATCGACTCCATCGTCAACAACCCGGCCTTCAGCGGCTTTGTGGCCGAAACGGGCTTCGGCAAGGGCCCGGCGCCCACCCTCGAGCAGGAGGTGGAGAGCTTCCGCAAGCTCGGCGGGGTCAAGTTCGTCATGAACGGGCGCGACTGCGAGACCGTCTCGCGCGCGGCGTCCTCAAACCCCGGCGTGCTCGAGGCCATGAAGGCCTATCCCGACACGGTCATCGGCTTTTACGGCGTGGACCCCTACAAGGGCATGCCCGGCCTCAGGGAGTTCCGCAAGGCCGTGGAGAAGGACGGCTTCGCCGGCGCCTCCATCGACGCGGACATCTGCCGCCTGCCGCTGGACGACGCCCGCTTCTACCCGCTCTACACCGTCTGCTGCGAGCTTGACGTGCCCATCATCATGACCACGGGCCCGGCGCCCATGCCGCGCATCCCCATGTGCAACACGCGGCCCATGCTGGTGGACCGCGTGGCCGCGGACTTCCCCGAGCTGCGCATCGTCATGAGCCACGCAGCCTGGAACTTCCCCTACGAGGCGCTGGCCACGGTGTTCCGCAACGAGAACGTGTACATGGACATCTCGGACATGACCATGAACATGTGGATGGAACTCTACGTGCCTGTGATCAACGCGCGCCTCGCGGACAAGATCTTCTTCGGCAGCGCCCATCCCTTCACGCCCGTGGCCGAGGCGCTGGATGTCATCCAGCACCTGGGCTTCAGCGAGGATGTGCTGGAAAAGATCCTCTATTCCAATGCCAAAGCCTTCCTCAAGCTGTAAACACCCCGTGGACAGCCTGACGCCGGGCGCGGCGCCCGGGGAGAGCCCCCTCGCCGCCGCGCCGCTGCCCGGCCTCATCCTCTCGCTGGCCGTTCCGGCCGTGCTCTCCCAGCTTATCACGCTGGGCTACACCATCGTCGACCGCATCTACCTCGGCCACACCGTGGAGGGCGTTGCCGCCATCACCGCGGTGGGCGTGTGCGTGCCCGTGACCCTGCTTTTGCTCGCGCTCGTCAACCTTTTCGCGCGCGGGGGCGCGCCGCTGGCCAGCATCCGCCTCGGCGCCGGCGAGCCGGAAAACGCGGAGCGCCTGCTCGGCGTCTCGCTTTTCTGGCTCATGGCGGCGGCGATTGCCTCCGCCGCGGTCATCCTCGCCTGGGCCGAGCCGCTTCTGGGCGCCTTCGGCGCGGAGGCGCGCACGCTTGGGCCCGCGGCCTGCTATCTGCGCATCTACTCTCTCGGCAATCTCTTCATGATGTGCGGGCTTGGGCTCAATATCTTCATCAACGCCCAGGGCTTCACGCGCGTGGGCATGATGACGCCGCTCATCGGCTGCACGGCCAACATCCTGCTCGACCCGCTCTTCATCTTCACCCTGGGCATGGGCGTGGCCGGCGCGGCCGTGGCCACGGTCATCTCGCAGTTGCTTTCGCTGCTCTGGGTGTTCCGCTTTTTCCGGGGGCCGCGCTCCCTCCTCCGCATCCGCCGGCGCTTCCTCGCGCCCGGGGGCGCCCTCGCCGGGCGCATCCTGATGCTGGGCTCCGCACCGGCCTTCATGGTGGGCAGCGAGGGGCTGCTCCTGCTCTGCTTCAACCTCCAGATGGGCAGGTTCGGCGGCGTGGAGGCCATCGCCTCCATGACCATCCTGGGCTCGCTCTTCCAGCTTTTGCTACTGCCCATGGTGGGCCTCTACCAGGGCGCGCAGCCGGTGGTGAGCTTCAATTACGGCGCGGGCAACTTCGGGCGCGTGCGCCGCGCCATCCTGCTCGCCGGGGCGGCGCTCTGCGTCTATTCCGCCGCCATGAGCGGGGCCATGACCGCCTTTCCCGCGGCGTTCGCCCGGCTGTTCACCGATAACGCGGAACTCGTGGCCGCCACGGCGCCGCTTCTGCGCGTCTATATCTGCGGCGGCTTCCTGCTCGGCGTCACCGTGGTCAGCCAGGACAGCTACAACGCGCTCGGCGACGGCAGGCTGGCGCTGTTTTTCGCCGTGCTGCGCAAGGGCATCCTGCTCATCCCGCTCATCTACGCGCTCCCCGCAGTCCTGGGCGGGGGCGTGCGCTCCGTGGTGCTCGCCGAGGCGGTGAGCGACACGGCGGCCGCGCTGTGCAGCGGGGCGTATTTCATCATCTTTCTCAAGAAAAAATTTTCGAGGCCACAAGGGGAGGGCATATGAACGACAGGGACGTGACCGGGCTCGTGTTCAGCACCCAGAGGTTCAGCATCCACGACGGCGGCGGCATCCGCACCCTGGTTTTCCTCAAGGGCTGCCCGCTGCGCTGCCGCTGGTGCAGCAATCCCGAATCGCAAAAGGCCGTGCCCGAGCACGCCTTCAACCCCAACCGCTGCCTCGGGGCCGCCCAGTGCGGCCGCTGCCTCGCCGTATGCCCTTCGGGGGCGCTCTCGAAAGACCCTGAGGGCCGCATCCGCTATGACGCCACCCTGTGCGCCAGTTGCGGCGCGTGCGCGGCCGTCTGCCCCACGGGCGCGCAGACCCTCTACGGCGAGCGGCGCACCGTGGCCGACATCCTGCGCAAGGTCGAGGAGGACGATGTCTTTTACCAGCGCTCCGGGGGCGGGCTCACGCTTTCCGGCGGCGAGGCCATGGCCCAGCCGCGCTTTGTGCTGGCCCTGCTGCGGGAAGCGCGCAAGGCGCGCATCCACACCATGATGGAGACCTGCGGCCACTACCGCACCGACCGCTTCCACGAGGCCTGCGCCCTGCTGGACGGCCTCATCTTTGACGTGAAGAGCCTCGACAGCGCGAAGCACAAGGAGTTCACGGGCCGGGGCAACGAGCAGATCCTCGCCAACCTCAACCATGCGTTCACGAATTTTCCCGACCTGCCCGTGACCGTGCGCACGCCCGTGATCCCGGGCTTCAACGACGACCCGGAGATGATCCGCGCCATCCGGGCGAGCCTGCCACGGCGCCCGAACGTCCGCTACGAGGTGCTGACCTATCACCGGCTCGGCATGCCCAAGTACGGCTATCTCGGGCGCGCCTGGCTCATGGGCGACGTGGTGGCAGACGAGGCCCTCATGGCCTCGCTGCGCGGTGAGCTCGCCCGGGAGGCGCCAACAGGGGAGGCGGAAGCGGCGCAGGGCGCCTGAACCCCGCACGGGCCGCCCCCCTCACTTGCGCTGCGGCCTGAAGGAGCGGTGGTCGATGCCGAAGCGCGCGAGCTTGCTGTACAGCGCGCTCCTGGCGATGCCCAGCTCCTCCGCGGCCACGCTCATGTTGCCGTTGAAGCGCGCCAGCACCTCCACGATGGCGTTGCGCTCGAGCTGGTAGAGGGTTGGGGCCTCGGCCGCCTGGGGCGCCTGCGCCGCGGGCTGCGGCCTGAGGCCGCCGCCGCCCCCCGAGAGCGTCACCGGCAGGTCGCCGGCCTGGATATAGGGCCCGGTGCAGATGTTGACCGCATATTCCACCACGTTTTCCAGCTCGCGGATATTGCCCGGCCAGGCGTAGCGCAAGAGCATCTGCATGGCCTCGTGGGTGAAGCCGCGGATGCGCCGGCCGAGGCGGCTCACGTAGCGCTCGAGAAAGTGCTCGGCGAGCACGCCGATGTCCGTGGGCCGGCTGCGCAGGCTCGGCACGTTGATGGCGAAGACGCAGAGCCGGTAATAGAGGTCGGAGCGGAAAGCCCCGGATTCCATGGCCGTCTGGAGATTCCTGTTGGTGGCCGCGATGATGCGCACGTCCACGGTCTTGGAGGCCGTGGAGCCGAGTCGGCTGACCTCCCGGTTCTGGATGAGCCTGAGCAGGTTGGTCTGGGCGTCGAAGGGCATTTCGCCGATCTCGTCGAGGAAGATGGTGCCCTTGTCGGCCAGCTCGAACTTGCCCGCCTTGCCGTTTTTCACGGCGCCCGTGAAGGCGCCGGCCTCATAGCCGAACAGCTCGCTCTGGATGAGCTCGCGCGGCAGCGCCCCGCAATTGATGGTGATGAAGGGCCCGCGCCTGCGGGAGCTGCCGTTATGCACCGCATGCGCGAAAAGCTCCTTGCCGGTGCCGCTCTCGCCGAGCAGGAGTGTGGTGATGTCGCTCTGCGCGGCCATGCGCGCGAGGTCCACGGCGTGCACGATGGCGTCCGAAGTGCCGATGATGTCGGTGAAGCGGTAGACGGCCTTGCCGCCCGTGGTGCGCGCGGCCAGGCGTTCCACGCGCTCCATTTCCGTAAGGGTGCAGACGATGCCCTTGCCCTCGGGGATGAACTCGGCCGAGAGCAGCACGCGCCTTGGCTCGCCGCCGATGTCCAGCGTGCATTCCCGGTCTTCCACGCGGCGCCCGTTTTCGATGATCTCCTTGAAGGGCGCCCCGTCGCGCACGAAGTTGGCGATGGGCCCGAGCGCGATCTTTTCCTCGCTGCCGATATTGAGCAGGCGGCGCGCGTGCGCGTTGGCCGCCTTGATGTGGCCGGAATTGTTCAGGATGAGGACGCTGTCATTGAGCAGTTCCAGCGTGGTCTCCTGGTCCTTGAGCAGGTCGTTGATGTGGTGCTGGTGATTGATGTTGGCCGCGAGCGAGGTGAGCAGGGCCGCGCAGGCCGGGCTCCAGCGCTCCAGGGGGAAGACGGCGGCGAAGACACCGATGAAGCGGAACTTGCCGCCGCTCAGGGGCGCGGCGCACGCGGCAAGGCCGCCGAGGGCCCGCGCATAGTGCTCGGCCCCGACGACGCAGCAGGGCTCGCGCGTCTCAAGGCACAGGCCCACGGCGCCGGTGCCGATGCCGCTTTCCGAAAGATCCGTGCCCGGCTCAAGGCCGAGGTGTGCCGCAAGCTCCGTCGCGCCGGCCGTGGCAAGGAGCCGACCCTCGGGGTCGACAAGCAGGAGCAGGCCCCCGGCTTCGGCCGCAAAGGCCCGGTATTCGTCCATGACCGGGGAGGCGGTGGCGACGAGCGCCGCCGCGAGGGCATGGGGCTGCGCGCGCCCGGGCGCGCCGTGCCCGGGCTCGGCGCCGGCCCAGCGCTTGCGGCAGCGCTGCCATGAAGCGAAGACCTCCGGCCGCGGCGCCTGCGGGGCGGCCGCGCCGCCAGCCTTGAAGCGCGCGAGCGCCTCGGCGAGAGCTTCTTGCTGGTGTTCGTGTTTCATCCCCTCTCCCCAACACTTCTGTCCTGAATGTGGACACATTTGCGGCAATTGTCCAGATTACGACAGGCCAGCGGACACTTTTCCGCAGCTTTTTGTCCTTTTTGCGCCACTCCGCGCGCGGCGCGCCCGAGGCCGTGCAAAAATCTCTTGTGAAATCAGGAGCGCGGGAATTTTCACTGCAATTCCCGTATATTCCCCGCATTCCAGCGGCTGCCGGCCCCGGAAGCCCCGCGCTTTTGCCCGGTCTCGCCGGCCGGGGCCTCCCGCACCCTTTCGGCGCCCGCGGCCTGGCGGCTGATCCCACCCCGGGAGCTCATCGCCGGAGCCACAGAAAAACAACTGGAATACCAAGCCGATAGCCGCATACCGTTGCCCTCTCGCGCTTGCGGCCATGACCGCGCCGGCGGCGCCGGGCGCGCGCCTGTGGCATGGCTTGTGCAAAATAGGTGCAAACTTTTTTTTCGCGCAGGCGCACTAACTTCTACCGCAAGAAGGGACTCTCATGGGCAAGCTCTCACGGCTCCTCGTCCTGGCTCTGGTCATCCTGTTCCCCTCCACCATCTTCGCCGCTGGCTACACGCTGCGCTTCGCGCATGACGGCGCGCCGGACAGCGTCTATGCCCAGACCTACCGCAAGTTCGCGGAACTGGCCGACAAATACACCGACGGCAAGGCCAAGGTGAAACTCTTTGAAAACGCCGTGCTCGGCGGCGACCGCGAAGTGACCGAATCCACCCAGCGCGGCGACCTCCAGATGGGCGGCTGCGGCACCTCCATCCTGAGCACCTTCTGGCCCTCGGCCGCGGCCTTCGACCTGCCCTTCATCATCGAGCCGGAAAAGAAGGCGGCGCTCTATGAGGCGCTGAACAACGGCGAGCTCGGCAAGTATGTCAACGACGAGCTCGGCAAGGTGGGCCTCGTGGCGCTGGTCTATGCCGACACGCCGCTGCGCAACTATGTGACCAACAAGAAGCCCATCCCGGATCTCAAGTCCCTCAAGGGCGTCAAGATGCGCACCACGGCCTCGCCCGTGGACAACGCCACCGCCGAGGCGCTCAAGATGACGCCGTCGCCCATGGGCTTCGCCGAGGTGTATACCGCGCTCCAGCAGGGCACCATCGACGGCGAGCTTTTGAGCTTCGGCGACTACTATTCCTCGCGCCGCGGCGATGTGGTCCACCACGCGCTGCCCACGCAGCACAGCTTCACGAGCATGGTGGGCGTCATCAACAAGCAGTATTTCGACTCGCTGCCGCCCGAGATCCAGGCCGGCCTCAAGAAGGCCGCCGTGGAGGCGAGCCTCTGGGGCCAGCAGCTCGTGGACCAGGTGGAGCAGGAAGGCCGCGCCGAGGGCGAGAAGAACAAGCTCGTCGTCTATCCCTTCCCGCCGGAGGAGCGCGCGCTCTTCGTCGAGGCCGTGCAGCCCGTGTATGAGAAGTATGTGCCCAACATCGACCCCAAGTTCCTTGAACTCCTGAAGGCCACCCAGAAGTAGCGGCATGACACGGGGCGGGGTTCGGAGCTGTTCCGGGCCCCGCTTTTCGCGGCACAACCCACAGGCGGAAGAACCATGAATGCTCTCGTGACCTGGCTGGATGACAACCTGGAAAAGCCCTTCCTTGTCATCGGGCTGCTCACGGCCATCGCGCTCATCACCTGGCAGGTCCTGTTCCGCTATGTCTTTTCGGGCATCTTCGGCATGGAGGGCAACACCGCCTGGGCCGAGGAACTCTCGCTCATGTGCTTCATCTGGTGCTCGTATCTCGCCGTGCCCATCGCCATCAAGAAGCGCGACAACCTCGCGGTGACGGCCCTCGTGGAGCGTTTCGGCGAGCGCGGCAAGGGGATTTTCTGGATCATCGACGAGGGCGCATTCCTCGTGCTGTGCGTGGTGGTCATCTGGCTCGCTATAGAAACCATCGCCATGCAGATGCGCTACCCGCAGTACACCGCCGCCATCCACCTGCCCTTCTGGGTGTGTTATCTCTCGCTGCCCATCAGCTTCGGCCTCATGGCCCTGCGCCTGCTCCAGAACCTTTGGCGCCAGATGCGGCAATGCGGCGCGCTCGACACGCTCATCGGCTTCGGCGTGCTCGGCCTGCTCGCGGTGCCCATCTTCCTCGGGCTGGACGTGAACACGGCCATCGTGCTCATGGTGAGCCTCGTCATCTTTCTCATGCTCGGCATCCCCATCGCGGTGTGCCTCGCGCTCGCCGGCATCACGGCCATCGCCTTTTCCGGGGACCTGCCCTGGGGCACGGTGGCGCAGGTGGCGTATTCCTCGCTCAACTCCTTCCCCTTCCTCGCCATCTACTTCTTCATCGCCGCGGGCATCATGATGGGCGTTGGGGGCATCAGCAAGCAGCTGTTCGAGCTGGCCGACGAGATCGTGGGCGGCATGTACGGCGGCATCGCCATCGCCACCATCCTGACCTGCATGTTCTTCGCGGCCATCAGCGGCTCCGGGCCGGCCACGGTGGCGGCCATCGGCATGCTCACCATCCCGGCCATGGTGGAGCGCGGCTACGGCAAGGTCTTTTCGGCCACCATCGTGGCCTGTGCGGGCATCATCGGCGTGCTCATCCCGCCGAGCAATCCCTTCATCGTGTACGGCGTGCTCGCCAAGGTCTCCATCGGCAAGCTCTTCATGGCCGGCATCCTGCCGGGCGTGCTCACCGGCGGCGCGCTCATGGTCTACAGCTATTTCTACTGCCGCAAGAAGGGCTGGCGCGGCACCGGGCGCCCCTTCAGCTGGCGCCGGCTTCTGGCCTGCATCAACAACGCCAAGTGGGGCCTGATGGTGCCGGTCATCATTCTCGGCGGCATCTACGGCGGCGTGATGACCCCCACGGAATCGGCCGCCATCGCCGCGGCCTACGGCCTCATCGTCGGCATCTTCGTCTACAAGGGCATCAACCGCAAGAACTTCATCCCGCTCATGGTGGACTGCGGCGTCACGAGCGCCGTGGTCATCATGCTCCAGGCCATGGCCGGCATTTTCGGCTATGTGGTCGCCATCGAGTCCATCCCGCAGCAGATCGCCCACCTCATGCTCGGCATCTCGGACAACATGTGGGTCATCCTGGTCATCATCAACCTCTTCCTGCTCTTCATCGGCACCTTCATGGAGCCGGCGCCGGCCACCATCATCCTCACGCCCATCCTCGTGCCCATCATGGTGGGCCTCGGCATGGACCCCATCCACTTCGGCGTCATCATGACCCTCAACCTGGCCATCGCCTTCGTGACGCCGCCCGTCGGGCCCAACCTCTTCGTGGCGAGCAGCGTGAGCGGCTGCGGCCTCGGGCCCATGAGCCGCGAGGTGGTGCCCATGCTCCTCGTATTGCTCGTCGTGCTCGTGCTTGTCTGCCTGTTCCCGTCCATCAGCCTCGTGCTGACACAGAACATGTAGCTTCGATCCACACGCGGGCGCTCCCGGCCAGCGGGGGCGCCCTTTGACCTGGGCGCGCCCTTGCGCGTCCCGCCCGGGGAGACCGCGATGAATTTCACCTTCATGCAGAAAGTCAGGATCTGGGAAGAACCGGGCGCCCTCGACAGGCTCGGCGAACTCATGCGCGAGCTCGGCTACGCCAAGGCCCTGCTCGTGTGCGACCCGGGCATCGTGAGCCTGGGCATGGCCGACCGGGCGCTTGCCGCCATCGGCAAGGAAGGCCTGGGCGCCGTGCTCTATGACAAGGTGCGCCCCGACCCAGCGGCGGACATCATCGACGCCGGCGCGGAACTCTGCCGCGCCGAGGCGTGCGACTGCGTCATCGCCGTGGGCGGGGGCAGCTCCATCGACGTGGGCAAGGGCGTGAACATCCTGCGCTCGAACCCGGGGCATATCCTCGACTACGCCACGGCAAGCCGGGCCATGGCGCCCTCGCCGGGCCTTGTGGCCGTGCCCACCACGGCCGGCACGGGCAGCGAGCTCTCCAACGGGCTCATTGTCACCGACCCGGCGAGCGGCGTGAAGGTGCCCATCCTCGCGGTCAACGGCATGGCCGAATACGCCGTGCTGGACGCGGCGCTCACCCTCGGGCTGCCCCCGTCCATCACCGCGCTCACCGGCCTCGACGTGTTCTCGCATGTCTGCGAGTCCTACATGTCGCGCTTCGCCTGCGAGCTCACCGACATCGTGTGCGAAAAGGCCATGGCCGACGTGGTGGCCTATCTTCCCCCGGCTGTGGCCGACGGCCGGGACATGGAGGTGCGCAGGCGCATGCTTGCGCTTGCCAGCATCGGCGGCTGGATGCTGGCCTGCGCCTCGGCGCACATCGGCCATTCCTTCGCCCATGTGCTCGGCGCCAAGCATCACCTGCCGCACGGGCTCGCCTGCGCATGGAGCCTGCCTGTGGTGTTCGACTTCCTCGCCGAGGCGGAGCCCGCCAAGATCCGCCGGGTGGGCGAGATCCTGGGCGCGCGCTTCGACGGGCGCGAAAGCGCCCTGGCCGTGGCGGAAAAGACCGGGGCGGCCTACCGCGCCTTCTGCGCGGGCCTCGGCGTGACGCCGCCGTCGCTTGGGCCGCTCACCGAGGCCGACCTCCTCGCCACGGCGGAAGCCATCGCCGGCGAGCCGCTGGCCGCCATCTGCCCGCGCGTGGCAAAGGCGCGGGACATCCATCCGCTCCTGGCGCGCCTGTACGGCCTGTGAGCCGTTGTTCCGGGGAATTTGGGGGACTTCAACCAACTGGCCAGGCCAGCTGGCCAAACCACCTGAGGAGGGAGAGGGAGGCATGAAAAAACTCTGCACACTGCTGCTCGCCGCGGGCATCCTGCTCGGCGCCGCGGGGGCTGCGCGGGCGGTGGACTTCACGGCCCAGGGCACCTGGTTCTTCGGCTTCACCACCTGGGAGCCGAGCCTCGTCCACAAGACGCGCGACGGCAACAAGGTGACGAAGGACCTGCGCGACAAGTTCGAGGCCAAGCAGCGCATCCGCCTGCAACTGGAGGCCGCGGTTTCCGAGGCCCTTTCCGGCACCTTGCAGATCCAGATCGGCAACAATTCCTGGGGCAAGGCCGACGAGCCGCAGGGCGGCGCGGCCCTCGGCGCGGACGGCAAGATCATCAAGGTGCGCCGCGCCTTCATCGACTGGACGCCGCCGGACTTCGACCTCAAGGTGCGCATGGGGCTCTTGCCCGTGTCGCTGCCCAACAAGGCGGGCGGCACGGCCATCATGGAGACCCAGGTGGCGGGCGTTTCGGCCGCATACCAGTTCACCGAGAATGTGGGCCTCACCGCCATGTGGATGCGCCCCTTCAATGACAACTTCAAGGGCGGCCACGAGGGCAGCCGGGACAACTATCTCGACAACATGGACCTCTTCACCCTCATCCTGCCGCTGACCTTCGACGGCTTCGAGGTCACGCCGTGGGTGATGTACGGCATGAAGGGCAAGAACACCCTCTTCCCGGACAAGGAGGCCGACCTCACCACCTACGGCGACGACGGCAACATGCCGTACACGCTCTATCCCTCGCCGGGCATCAACAACTTCCTCGGCACCTACCGCGACGGCAGCACGGGCAAGGCCTACGGCAGCGTGTTCTGGGCCGGCCTGCCCTTCCAGATAACGGCCTTTGACCCGCTGAACATCGAGGTCGACCTCAACTACGGCTATATCGAGGCCATGGGCCGTTACGACGCCATCAAGTACGACGGCGCCACGCCCGTCGCCAGGCGCTCGAGCACGGAGCGCCTGGGCTGGCTCGCCAAGGCCCTTGTGGAATACAAGATGGACTGGGGCGTGCCCGGCATCTTCGGCTGGTACGGCTCCGGCGACGACGGCAACCCGAAGAACGGCTCCGAGCGGCTGCCCACCATCGTGGGCTATGGTAACTTCACCTCCTTCATGGGCGACGGCAACACGGCCTGGGCCTGGCAGGACTATGACACCACCTATTCCGGCACCTGGGGCGTGGGCCTGCAGGTGCGCGACGTGAGCTTCGTGGAAGACCTCACCCACACGCTGCGCGTGGCGTGGTGGGGCGGCACCAACAGCCCCAGCATGGTCAAGTACATGGATACCGCCTACGCCTGGAAAGACGGCGTGCGCGAGTTCGAGGGGCCCTACCTCACCACCGAGGACGGCCTCCTGGAAGTGAACTTCATCAACAACTACAAGATGTACGACAACTTCAACATCAACCTCGAGCTCGGCTACATCGCCAACTTCATGGACAACGACACATGGAAGAAGGCGGGCAGGAAGGACAGCTCCTTCGAAAAGCAGGACGCCTGGAAGGCCCAGCTCGTCTTCGCCTACACCTTCTAGGCAGGGACACGCCTCCCGGGCGCGGAGGCCCCGAAAGGCGGTGAGGCGCCAGAAAAAAGAAGGGGGAAAAACTCCCCCTTCTCTGCTTTCGTTGCGTTCGCGGCCGCCGCTTACGACTGCCTTGGCCCCACAAGCAGGAGCCGCGCCCGGGAAACGAGCATGCCCAGAAAGGTGGCCCCCCACGCGATGAGGGCCACATAGAGGAACCAGCGCGGGATGACCATGAGCCAGCCGAAGTGGAGCGCCTCGGAGAAGGTGGCCGTGCAGGCGGTGTACATGCCCATGGGGAAGACCATGCCCCAGAAGGCCGGCACATAGCTGAAGGGATAGCAGCGCACCGCATGCCGCCAGAGGCCGAGCAGGAGCAGCATGGGCACCCACCAGGAGGCCGTGGCCCAGGTGAGCAGGGTCGTGCCCTTGATGTAGGGCATGAAGTGGTCGAGCATGGGGCAGGCGCCGTTCTTCAGGATAAGCGTCGCCCCGGCGAGGGTGGAGATGGCCACGGCGCCGGCATTGATCCAGTAGGTGGGGTCGAGCTCGGCCGGCTCCATCGTGGCGAAGCAGAAGCGGAAAAAGATGACCGTGATGACGAAGATGTAGAGCATCACGCCCAGGAGAAAGAGCGCGCAGAGAAGGAAAAACGCGATGTCGAGGTCCCAGCCCACCTTGTCGGCGATGGTCGCGCCGAGGATGACGATGGACTGGGTCGACACGGTGGCCACCAGCCAGGCGCCGTTGATGCCCTTGGCAAGCGGCGGCTTCTCCTCCACGGTGAAGATGGCGTAGAACACGCCCCAGAGGATGAACACCCAGCAGCCGACGCCGAGCCAGAAAAGCGCGTGCGCGTACTCGATATTCTGCGCGAGCACCGCATACTGGTTGCCGAGGATGCAGGTGCCGGCCACGATGGTCAGGAAGCCCGGGCCCGAGGCGTGGCCGCGGAAATCGGCCACCATGCGCCGCGGAAAGCGCACGAGCTTGAGGAGGTAGAGCGGCCAGAGCGTAACGAACATGGCGATGTTGATCCAGAACAGGGCCGTGGCCCCGTCCGGGAAGCCCAAGAGGTGCAGCGCCACGGAAACGATGCCCGTGGACATGACCATGGCGAAGTTGGCCGAGGCCAGGTTTTCGTTGAGCGACCAGAAACGGCCGCCGAAAGTGCCGGCATCAGAGGTTTTCATAGCGCCTCCGGTAGACGATGAAGGGCCGGGCGAACCACGTCACAGGCAGGCTGAAGAAGTGGACGAGCCTGCTGAACGGCGCCATGGCGAAGATGGCGAGGCCGCTTATGACATGCAGCTGCATGAACCACGGCACTTCGCGCATCAGGGCCGGGTCGGGCTGGCAGGTGATGACGCCGCGCGCCCAGGCGCCGATGATGGGCAGCACGTTTTCGTGCGCCGTATAGTCCTGGTAGCCGCCGGTGCAGGCCTGGAGCAGGATGAACAGCAGCACCACAATGTCCATGGGCACGGTGCTCGCCCGGACATTGCGATTGCAAAGGCGCCGCAACAGCAGGATGCCGCCCCCGGCGAAGACGCAGGGCGCGAGGATCTTGCCGAAAAAGGTCGCCACCTCAAAATGCACCTGCCCGGCGAAGCCCACCATGCGCAAGAGCGCCACCGGCAAAAGCAGCCCCACCACATGGCCGAAAAAGGTGAAGATGATGGCGTAATGGAAGAGGAAGGAGCCGGCCACGAGGGACTTCTTGGCAAAAAGGTTGCTCGAGCGCGCGTTCCATTCGCCCGGGGTCGCCACATAGCGGAAGATGAGCCCGGCAGTGAACAGCGTCAGGCACACATAGGGGTAGACGCCGAAAAGCAGGAGATCCATGGTATATGCTCCTTTATGATCGCTCTAGACAAATCGTTCCGTATCCATGGCCGGATGCGTTGCCGGGTTGAACTCCGGCTCCGGCGCGGCCATGGGCCGGCGCGTGGGGTCATGCGCGCGCGGCTTGAAGCGCTCCGGCCAGTCGCGGCGCAGGCCCTTGAGCGCGAGCCCCACCAGCGGCGCCTGCGCGCAGTCGAGCTCGGCAAGCCGCTTCTCGAGGGCCGCGAGCTCGGGCCCGAAACCGTCGAGCAGGGCTTCCGCCGCCCAGTCCTCGCACGCGGAGAGGAATTCCAGCACGCGCGGCAGATAGTCCGGGAAGCTCCCGGGCAGCGGCTCGAAGCCGGCCGTGCGGTAAAGCCCGTTCAGCGCGGCCATGGCCCTCCCCTGCCCGCGGTCATTGCCGTAACGGTGCCAGGCGAGATAGAGGCTCGCTGACGGGTCATGGTCGAAGACGCGCACGTATTCCTCCTGCGCGCCCTGCGGCCCCAGCGCCTCCAGCCTGTCCAGGAAGGCGCCGATCTCCGCCGCCTCCCCGCCCCCGAGACTGGCCCGGATGTCCGCGCGCATCTTAGGGATGGCCGCGAAAAACGCCGCATCCGGGTATTCGAGCAGGCGCGAGATGCGCAAAAGCGCCGCGCGCTCCCCTGCCGTCATGAGATCTCCTCCGGGAAGCCCACTGAGCCCTTGAAGGCCTGGAGGTCGCCCCCGCCAATCTCGCGGCGCACCGAGGGCACCACGAAGCGGTCCTCGAAGCGGGCGATGGCGAGCAGGCGGTACATGGCGCGCGCGTCGCCCGGCGTGAGGCCCAAGGCAGCCAGCGCGTCCGTGGCCGCGTTGGGGCGCCCCGGGTCGTCCGCCACGAAGGGGTTTTCCGCAAAGTCGTCCTCGGTGCCGGGCTCGTTGCCCGTTTCACCGGCGGCCGCGTTTTTCGCAAAGCGCTCCTCGCGCATGAAGTCGCGCATGGCGAGCAGCTTCTGCAATGCCTCGCGCACCGGCTTCTCGTCGCCGGCGGCGAGCAGGTTGGCGAGATAGCGCAGCGGGATGCGCATGTTGTCGAGGTCGCTTGCCGCGGCCACCCCGCCCGCGACCAGCGGGCTCAGCGGCGGGATATACCACACCATGGGCAGCGTGCGGAACTCCGGGTGCAGCGGCAGCGCGAGGCGCCACTGGCTCACGAGCTTGCGGATGGGCGAGCGCCTGGCCGCGTCCACGAACTGGTACGGGATGCCGTCCGCGAGGGCCTGCTTTTCCATCTCCGGGTCGTCCGGGTCCACAAAGACGGCGAGCTGCGCCTCGTAGACCTTTGCCGGGTCGGCGCAGGCCGCCGCCTCGCGCACCTTGTCAGCGTCGTAGAGCATCACGCCCACATAGCGGATGCGCCCCGGGCAGGACTGGGCGCAGAGGGTGGGTTCGCCCGCCTCGATGCGCGGATAGCAGAAGATGCACTTTTCCGAGTGGTGGGTCTTCCAGTTGAGGTAGACCTTCTTGTAGGGGCAGGCCGTCATGCACATGCGCCAGCTGCGGCAGCGGCTCTGGTCCGCAAGCACGATGCCGTCCTCGTCGCGCTTGTAGAGCGCGCCCGAGGGGCACGAGGCCACGCAGGCCGGGTGCAGGCAGTGCTCGCAGATGCGCGGCAAATGGAACATGAAGACGCTCTGGTACTGGAGCCAGGCTTTCGCCTCCATGCCCTTGAAGTTCACGTCCTCGAGGCCGGTCACGTTGGCCCCGGCGAGGTCGTCCTCCCAGTTGGGGCCCCATTCCACCTTCATGGGTTCGCCGGTGATGGCCGAGCGCGGCCCCACCGCGGGCTGCACCTTGGAGGCCGGCGCCGTGGTGAGGTAGCGGTAATTGTAGTTCCAGGGCTCGTAATAGTCCTTGATGTCCGGGAGGTCCGGCTGGGCGAAGAGGCTCAGGAACTTCTTCATCTTGCCGCCGGCCCTGAGCTCGGGCTTGCCGTTCTTCACCGTCCAGCCGCCGTGGTAGCGCTCCTGGTTTTCCCACTGCGTGGGGTAGCCGATGCCGGGCTTGGTCTCCACATTGTTGAACCAGATGTATTCCGAGCCCGCAGGAGTGGTCCACGCGTTCTTGCAGGGGATGGTGCAGGTGTGGCAGGCGAGGCACTTGTCGAGGTTCATCACCATCGCCATCTGGGCTTTAATTTTCATCGAACACCACCTTTTCAGCCTTGCGGACGACGATCATCTCGTCGCGCTGGCAGCCCGTGGGCCCGTAATAGTTAAAGGAGTAGCTGAACTGCCCGTAGCCGCCGATCATCTGCGCCGGGTTGACGAGGGCGCGGGTGAGCGAGTTGTGCGTGCCGCCGCGGTTGCCCGTCACGGAAGACATGGGCACGTTGATCAAGCGCTCCTGGGCATGGTGGATGAAGGTCTTGCCGCGCGGCAGGCGGTGGGTGACGACCGCCCGGCCCACAAAGGCGCCGTTGGCGTTGTAGCATTCGAGCCAGTCGTTGTCCTTGATGCCCACGGAGGCCGCGTCCTCGTCGTTGAGCCACACCTCGCCGCCGCCGCGCGAGAGCACGCGCATGAGGTGCACGTCGGAATACGAGGAGTGGATGGACCACTTGCTGTGCACGGAGAGGAAGTTGAGCACCAGATCCTGCTTGCCGCGCGGGATGAGCTTGCCGCTCGTCTCGCCGATCTGGGCCAGCGGCAGCGGCGGCTGGTATGCGGGGAGGGCCTCGCCGAGCGCCCGCATCCAGGCGTGGTCGAGGTAGAAGTGCTGCCGGCCGCTCAGGGTGCGGAAGGGCACGAGGCGCTCCACATTGATCTGGAAGGGCGTATACGTGCGGCCGTCCGCCTCGATGCCGCTCCATTCCGGCGCGGTGAAGCCCTTGCGCGGCCGCTTGGACACGGCCTGGAAGGTAAGGTGCACGCCCTCAATGGGCTTGGACATGTCGGCGAGCTCCCGACCCGTCTTCTCCTCAAGGCCGCCCCAGGAGCGCACGCTGACCCGTCCGTTGGATTCCGGCGAGAGTGTGAGCACCACCTCGCAGGCGTCCTTGCCGCAGGTGATGCGCGGCATGCCGTGGCTTACGCCCGGCTCGTCCACCACGCCCAGGATGCGCTTCAGCACCTCGTATTCCGTGGCGCAGCACCATTTAACGCCCTTGGTGCCCACGCCGTCGGGCTTTTGCACATTGGGCCCCAGCGCGGAATACATCTTGAACATGTCCGCGTAGTTGCGCTCCACAACGCGCAGGTTGAACATGGTCTTGCCGGGCACGGGCGCGGTCTCGCCCTTGGTCCAGTCCTTCACCTCGCCCATGGGCTGCGCCACCTCGTTGGGCGAGTCGTGCTCGAGCGCCGAGGCCACGAGATCCTTGCGCACGCCGAGGTGGGTGGCGGCCATGGCGGAGAACTTCCGCGCCAGAAGGGCGAACATGGACCAGTTGTCGCGCGCCTCCCACGGCGGGTCCACCGCCTCGGTGAAAGGATGGATGAAGGGGTGCAGGTCCGTGGTGGAGAGGTCGTTGTATTCGTACCAGTGCGCCGAGGGCAGCACGATGTCGGAATAGACGGCCGAGGTGTTCATGCGTATCTCGGCCGTGACCATGAGGTCGAGCTTGCCCTGCCGCATGGCCTCTCCGGCGTGAAATTCCGTTGGCTTCCTCTCCGATTCTTCCGAGAGGGCCGAGGCCTTCGTGCCGAGCAGGTAGCGCAGGAAGTATTCATGCCCCTTGACGTTGGAGCCCAGCGGATTGGCGCGCCAGAACATCATGAAGCGGGGCACGTTCTCCTCGCTGTCCGGGTTCTCGATGGCCATCTGGATGCGGCCGTCCTGAAGACCCTTGACCGCGTAGTCCACGATCTCCTCGTCCGTGGAAGCGCCGGCCCTGGCGGCGTCCTCGCAGATCTGGATGGGGTTCTGCCGGAACTGCGGATAATAGGGCATCCAGCCGAGGCGCGCGGCGATGGCGAAGCAGTCCGCCGGGTGCTCCGGCATTTCGCCCTTGTGTGTCGCCGGGCAGGCGCCCGCGATGTTGAGGAGCTCATGCCGCCAGGAATCGGTGGCGAAATAATAGAAGGTCGTGCCCTGGCTGCGGCGCGGCGCGGGGAACCAGTCCGTCCCGGTGGTCAGCGTGGCCCAGCCGGCCTGCGGCCGCACCTTCTCCTGCCCCACATAGTGGGCCCAGCCGCCGCCGGCCACGCCCTGGCAGCCGCAGAGGCTCGTCAGGTTGAGGATGGCGCGGTAATTGATGTCGTTATGGTACCAGTGGTTGATGCCCGCGCCCATGATGATGAGCGAGCGGCCCCTGGTTTTTTCCGCATTGTCCGCGAACTCGCGCGCCACCTTGATGACATCGGCCGCCGGCACGCCGGTGACGCCCTCCTGCCAGGCCGGGGTGGGGTAGACGCCATCCTCGTAGAAGCGGGCCACGTCGCCCCCGTGGCCGCGGTCCACGGCAAGGCTGGCCGCGAGGATGTCGAACACGGTGGTGACTTTTTTCCTCGCCCCGCCGATTTCCATCTCCACCACGGGCACCGCGCCCTTGCGCAGGGTGGGGGCGGTTTCGGAAAATACCGGGAAGTCCACGAGCTCCCAGCTCGCGCCCGCGCGCTCCTCCATGCTCAGGGCCGGCGCGAGGTCCTTGCCGTCGTAGCAGTCGCGCATCTCGAGGTTCCAGGTGCCCTTTTCGCCCCAGCGCGAGCCGATGGAGCCCATGGGCACGGCCGGCGCCCCGCGCCGCGTGTCGAACACCACGAGCTTCCACTCCGGGTTGTTGCCGCCGTGGCCGAAGTCCGAGGCGCGGAGGTAGCGGCCGGGCACGAGCGCGCCATTCTTCTCCTCCAGCTCGAGGAGGAAGGGGAGGTCGGTGAAGCGGCGCACATAGTCCTGGAAATACGGCACTTGGCGCTCGATGAAGAACTCGCGCATGATCACATGGGTCATGGCCATGGCGAGCGCGCCGTCCGTGCCCGCGCGCACGGGCAGCCACGTGTCGGCGAACTTGGTGAAGTCCGCGTAATCCGGCGAAACGGCCGCGATCTTCGTGCCCTGGTAGCGGGCCTCGGTGTAGAAATGGGCGTCGGGCGTGCGCGTCTGCGGCAGGTTGGAGCCCCAGGAGATGATGTAGCCAGCGTTGTACCAGTCCGCGCTCTCGCAAACGTCCGTCTGCTCGCCCCACACCTGCGGCGAGGCGGGCGGCAGGTCGCAGTACCAGTCATAGAAGCTGATCATGCTTGCGCCGAGCATGGAGAAGAAGCGCGCGCCCGAGGCGAAGCTCACCATGCTCATGGCCGGCAGCGGCGTGAAGCCGAAGATGCGGTCGGGCCCGTAGCGGCGGATGGTGTAAATGAGCGAGGCCGAAATGAGCGTCAGCGCCTCGTCCCACGAAAAGCGCACGAAGCCGCCCATGCCGCGCGCCTTCTGGTAGGCGCCGCGGCGCCCGGGGTCGTTCTGGATGTCCTCCCAGGCGGCCACGGGGTCGCCCTTTTCTTTGAGGGCCTGGCGCCAGAGGTTGAGCAATTCGCCGCGGATATAGGGATAGCGCACCCGGAGGGGGCTGTACACATACCACGAGGCCGAGGCCCCGCGCGGGCAGCCGCGCGGCTCGTAGTCGGGGAAATCCGCGTGCGGGGTGGGGTAGTCCGCCGCCTGCGCCTCCCAGACGATGATGCCGTCCTTCACATAGACGTTCCAGCGGCAGGAGCCCGTGCAGTTGACGCCGTGCGTGGAAGGCGAGATGCGGTCATGCCCCCAGCGGCCGTGATAGTATTTCTCCCAGCTGCGGCAGCCCCGGTGGACGGTGTAGCCCTTGTGGTCGCGCATATCCGAGAAAAGGTCCCCGGTGCGCAGCTTGAAATGCCGCAGGGTTTTGGAATCGTAGTGTTCCATGGTTCCCCCCGCGTCCCGTGCGGGACGTGCGGTTGTTGAGGTTCCGCCCCGCTCAGAGGGGCCGCGTGAGCCCGATGATCCAGCCGCGCTCGCAAAGCCCGGTCAAGAGCACCAGCACCCCGGCGGCGAGGATGCCCGGCTGCCCGCCCTTGCAGGCGAGCGCCGCGGCGATGATGCCGCCAACGATATAGACCATGATGAAGATAAAGGCGTTTGACCTGTGCATCCTGCGGGCGCGCGGGGCCACGTCGAGCCAGAGCAGCCAGAAGGTGCCGAAGCGGATGAGCAGCAGGATATGGAAGGGCACCATGAGCCACGCGTTGGCAATGCCCGCGCCCAGGAACACGGCGAGGCACATGTAGAGCCCGCAGCCCATGAGCAGGGAATCGCTGACCATGAAGGCCGTGAGCCAGCGCGCGTTCTTCACGCCCGGCTGCGAGGTGCAGCTGAACACGACACCCTTGTAACAGATGACCGCGGCCGCGCAGAGGGCCGCGAGCGTCGTGAACATGCGCGAGGCCATGGCCATGTGCAGCCCCACGGCGTGCGGCACGCCAAACAGCGCGGGCACCCATGTGGTGAGGATGGCGAGGAAGAGGCAGATGGCGTAGCCCGTGAGCGCCCACACGCCCACGGAGAGCGGCGAGGTGGGCCGGAACACCCGAAGCGAATGGAGGAAGCGCCACGGGTCGCCCAGGTCGGCCACCAGCAGCACGAGGTCCACCGCGAGGATGAGGAAGGCCAGGATGAGCGCGTATGGCAAAAGCCAGCCGAACACGCGCGCGGTGCCAAGCGCGGTCAGGGCGATGATGACCATGAGGCCCGAGGTCAGGTTGTTGAAGAAGGCGTCCCAGACGATGAGGCCGCGCCAGTCCGGGAAGTGCGTGAGGTCATGCAGCTCGTAGGACGAGGGCTGCCCCTTGATCCAGGTCATGTCTTTCATAGGATCGTCCCCATGAGGCAGGCCGCGACCGCGGCGCCGCACACCACGAGGGTGGCGATGCCGCGCAGATAGTCGCCGGGCATGAAGGTGGTGGGGGTCACGGGCCCGGCGGGCAGGCCGTACACCTCGGGCTTGTCCATGATGAGGTAGAAGGAATTGAGCCCGGAATACTCGGCGAAGCCGTCCGCCCCGTAGAGCCGGGCCTCGGGGTGGCCGTGCTCGTGCAAAAAGCGCATGCGCGCCCGCGCCTTTTCCAGCATGGTCTCGCGCGGGCCGAACTCGATGGCGCCTGTGGGGCAGGCCAGCTGGCAGGCAGGGGTGAGGCCGTCGCGCAGGCGGTCATAGCACTCGGCGCACTTCATGGAATGCCCGGTCTCGGGGCTCACCTCGGGCACGCCGAAGGGGCAGGCCGCCATGCACATCCGGCAGCCCATGCAGATGTCGGTCTGGTAGTACACGCCGCCGAACTCGTTGCGCATGATGGCCCCGGTGGGGCAGGCCTCATGGCAGGGCGAGGTCTGGCAATGCTTGCACTGGTCGCTCATGAAGAGCCACTGGCCGGCCTTCTCCTCCCTGAGCAGACCGTCGATGGTTCTGGGCGCGGGCCGGTTGGCGGGGTTCTCTTCGGGGAAGCGCTCGATAAACTTCACATGCCGCCAGTTTTTCGCGGAGAGGTCAAAGGTGTTGTCATAGCTGTCCCCGGACCAGCGGATGGGTTCGCTCTGGATTTGATTCCACTGCTTGCAGGCCATCTCGCAGGACTTGCAGCCGCTGCAGAGGGAAGTGTCGGTAAAATAGGCGAGCTCCTGTTCCGCGGGCCTGGGCTGGTAGCGCCGGAACAGCGCGTACACGGGGTCGAGGCGCCCGTTGGGCGCGGGCTCGCCGCCCGGATACGCGCGCTTCACAACTGCGAAGATGCGTTCTTTCAGCGAACTCATGCCTCAGCTCCTCCCTTCCGGTTGGGCCGGCCACGGGGTGTCAGGCACCGGCTTGGTCATGGATTCGGGATATTTCACGGGCTCCGGCGAGAAGTCTTCGGCAGCGGCCTCGCTCCCGGCCGTAACGCGCACCGCAAAGCCCTTGGAGGCCGGGATCAGGCCGTCCGGGGCCATGATGGCCGGGCTCAGGTCATTGGTGACGGGGTCGCAGACCACCCCCTTGTAGCCGGAATTGACGAAACCGCCGACCACGGTGGCCTCCCTGCCCTCCACCTTGCCGATGCGCAGGCGCGGGGTGATGAGCGCGCGCATCTGGAGCACCGTCCGCGCGCTCGCCACGGCGATGAGCGCCCCGGGCTGCACGCCGGCGCTTTTCGCCTGCTCCGGCGACATCTCGACAAAGCTCTGGGGCTGGAGCTGGACGAGCCACGGGATGTGGCGCGTCATGGAGCCGGAGAGCCAGTGCTCCACCATGTGGTAGGTGGTCATCACCGTGGGGAAGGCGCCGTCGCCGGGCGTGGCGATGGGGTTTTTCGGGTCGTCGATGATGTGCACGCCCGGGTCGCGGTCCTGCTTCCAGAGGGGGTTCACATAGGGCGATTCCACGGGCTCGTAATGGGCGGGGAAGGGGCCTTCCTTGATGCCATAGGGCACGAAGAGCCACGCCCGGCCGTCGGAATGCACGGTGAAGGGGTCCGCCCCGCCGAGGGCCGCGCCGCCTTTGGCGCCGGGCGCGGGCTCATAGTCGGGCGGCTTGGTCTCGTCGAATTGCGGCTTGTCGTAGCCCACCCAGCGGGCCTTGTCCGCATCCCACCAGATGAGGCGCTTCTTCTCCGACCACGGGCAGCCGTCGGGCCTCGCCGAGCAGCGGTTGTAGAGGATGCGGCTGTTGGTCGGCCAGGCGAAGCGGTAGTCAAGGTCGATCTCGTGATCCACCTCGCCCGCCTCCTCGCGCTTCATGAGGTTGTTGCCTTTGGCGTCGATGAAGCCGGAGAGCAGCCGGCAGCCGCAGGCCGTGGTGCCGTCCGCCCGCAGGTCCCCGGAACCCTGGCAGGGGGCGCCCGTGGCGATGGTGTAGCCGTTCATCTCGAAGGCCACCTTGTCCATGTCGAGGTCGTCGGGGACCGGGGGCAGCCCTGCGGCATTCACCTTGCCGGGCCCGGGGTCATAGTCCCACGTAAGGGCGCGCAGGCCCGCGTCCCGCTCCTCGCCGGAGCGCTGCGCGAGCTTCTTGAAGGCCTTGCCGAGCTGGTAGACCCACCAGCCGTCCGACCGGCACAAGCCCGGGGCCGGCTTGCAGCGCTCGTGCCACTGCATGAGGCGCTCGGTATTGGTGACGGAGCCGTCCGTCTCGAGCACCGTGGCGGCCGGCAGCAGGAAGACCTCGGTCTCGCAGTCGCTCGCCGCGTCCGGGGCCGTGGGGTCGGCGTACCAGGCGGAGGCCGTCTCGTTTTCAAAGAGGTCGCAAACCACAAGCCACTTGAGCTTGCGCACGGCGTCGCGGCTCCAGCCGGTGTTGGGATTGGTGACGGCGATGTTCTGGCCGAACACGAAGAGCCCTTCCACCTCGCCCTTGAGCATGCGCTCCATGGTCACGGTGAGCGAGTCATTGCCGGTGAGCTTCGGCATCCACTGGTAGCCGTATTCGTTCTCTTCCGTGGCGCCCTCGCCGTACCAGGCCTTGAGCAGGCTCACCATGTAGTTCGGGAGCGCCGCCCAGGAGCCGCGCTCGGCCTCCAGCTTCCACATGCCGTCCTTCTTGTCGCGCGCGGCGCTGAAGCCGTGGCCGTTAGCGAGATAGTCGGCGAGCGTGGCGTTGCCGGGCCTGGCCTCGGGCATGGGGATGTAATTGGGCAGCGCCCCGAACAGGGTGGGGATGTCCGTGGCGCCCTGCACGTTGGAGTGCCCGCGCAGGGCCAGGATGCCGCCGCCGGGGCGCCCGATGTTGCCGAGGAGCAGCTGGAGGATGGCCACGGTGCGGATGATCTGGGTGCCCGTGGAGTGCTGGGTGAAGCCCGTGGCGTAGCAGAAGGCCGTGGTCTTGTCCGGCCCGGAGTTGCGGCCCATGAACTCGGCCACCTTGATGACATCGGCCGGGCGGCAGCCACAGATGTCCGCCACGATCTCGGGCGTGTATTTCGCCACCTGATGCTTCAGGAGCTGGAACACGCAGTGCGGATCCTGCAGGGTGGGGTCGCGCTTGGGCTTTCCCCGGCTGCCGTCCGGGTTCATCTCATACTGGTAGTCCCAGGAATCGGGCTCGAGGGAATAGCTGCGCGTTTGCGGGTCCCAGCCGTTGAAGAGGCCGGCCACATCGTCAAAATGGAATCGCTCGTCAATGAGCGTGGAGGCGTTGGTGTACGCGAGCACATAGTCGCGGAACCAGAGGTCGTTCTCGAGGATGTAGCGGATGACCCCGGAAAGGAAGGCGATGTCCGTGGCCGGCCGGATGGGCACATGGTGGTCGCAGGCAGCGCTCGTGCGGGTATAGCGCGGGTCGATGTGGATGGTCGTGGCGCCCTTCTTCTTGGCCTGCATGGGCCAGTAAAAGGCCACGGGATGGGCCTCGGCCATGTTGGAGCCCATGATGACGATGCAGTCGCTGTTGAGCAGATCGCGCGGAGGGTTGGTACAGGCGCCGAAGCCGAAGGTGGGCGCGAGCGCGGCCACCGTGGTGGAGTGGCAGTAGCGGGCCGTGTTTTCCACGGGCAGGATGCCGAGGCCCCCGGTCATGAGCTTGCGAAAGAGGTAGCACTCCTCGTTGTCGTTGGCCGAGCCGCCCACAAAGCCCATGTTGTGAACGCGGTTGATGGTCATGCCCTTGTCGTCCCTGGCCACGAAGCCGCGTTCGCGCGTTGCCCAGGCGCGCTGGGCGATGGTCTCGATCATCCAGTCAAGGCTGACTTCCTTCCACTCTTTCGCGCCGGGCGCGCGGTAGAGGGGCCTGGTCGCGCGGTAGGGATTGTCGTTCAGGGCGAAGATGGTGGCGCCCTTGGGGCACTGGCGCCCCTCGTTCACCGGGCTTCTGGGGTCGCCCTCCACATCTATGAGAACGTCATCCTTGAGAAAGGCGAGCTGCGAACAGCCCACGGCGCAGTACTGGCACACCGACGAACCCACCCGTGCGCCCCTGAGGCGGCTGCACTTGAAGTGGGTGCGGGCGCTCGCCACATCCTGGATGTCGGCCATGAAGCACTCCTTGTTTGGGGCCGGGGCCCCGTTGCATATGACGTGCGTACTCTATGTCCTCGCAACAACTTGGAATACAAAAACCGTTTACAGTGCCGGCATGGCCCCCCGCTATTTGCCGAAGGGGCACTTGGGCCACGTGCAGACCTTGCAGCCCATGCAATAGCCCCCCTCGCCCATGCGCGCGGCCTCGGCGCGCGTGAAGCCGCGCCCGGCCAGCAGCCGCGGCAGCACGAGGTCAAGGAAGGTCGTCTTGGCAAACAGCGCGCAGGCCGGCACGCCCACCACCTGCATGCCGCCTTGCGCGCCCCCGGGTGTGGCGGGGATGCGCCCCACGAGGCTCATGGCCCCGGGTAGCACGGGCACGCCGTGCACGGCGTCGGTGAGGCCGGCCGCGAGCAGCACCTCGCGCGTCACGTCGTCCGGGTCCACGGACATGCCGCCCGTGGTGAGCAAAAGGTCCACGCCGGCCTCGCGCATGGCGGAAACGGCCTCGAGCATCCTTTCGCGGTCGTCGGGCACGATGTCCGTGCGCACGATGTCGCAGCCGAGGCCGGCGAGCTTGGCGGAGATGACCGGGATGAAGCGGTCCTCGATGAGGCCCTGGAAAACCTCGGTGCCGGTCACGAGGATGCCGGCTTTGGCCCGCCGCATGGGGAGCACCCGGAAGAGCGGGCCGCCTTCCAGCGCGGCGAGGGCCAGGGCAAAATTGGCGCGGGAGAGGAAGAGCGGGATGGCCCGCGTGCCCGCCACGCCCCTGCCCGCCTCCACCCTGGCCCCGTCATGGCGCGACGCGGCCATGACCTCGGGCACGAGGTTGAAGCGCAAAAGGCGCGCGGTATCCACGCAAAAAACACCGTCGATCTCGGCCTTGAAGTCGACCTTGCCCTCTTTGGGCGGGAGCTGGTAGGTGACGCCGGGGCCGGCCATGCGCCGGGCGAAGGCCTCGGCCGCCGTGTTCTCGTGGACGGCCTCCCCGGTTTCGGGGCTGTCCGTCCCCTCCTCCACCACGGCCACGCGGAAGCGGCCCATCTTCTGCAAGCGGCACACATCGCCCGCGTCGATGCGCTGGCCGGCGCGAAATTCCGGCCCCTTGAACTGCCCGGGCACGATGCGCGTCATGTCGTGGGCCGCCGTCTTGCCCACGGCCTCCTCCACGGGCACGATGCGGACGCCCCCGGGCGACGCATGCCGGGGCGCCACGCCGGCGAGGGTCTCATAGGGGGCCTCGCCCTGGCAGCCACGGCAGATGGGGCCGTCCTCCTTGGGATAGGCCTCGCCGCAGAGCGGGCAACGGACGATGCCTTCCGCGTGGCGGCGCCCCAGGAAGCGCGGCTGGATGCGCACCTTTTCAACTTTGCAGATGCTGTCGGCCGCGGCGCGGATTTCCGCCTCGAGCCGGGCGGAATCCTGCTCGCGCTTGGGTTTTTCCTTGAAGAACCAGGCGTGGAGCTCGGGCCACGCGGCCATCTTGTCCGGGTCGAGGCTCACGCGCACGCCCTCGCCCGTGTGCTTGTCGAACAGTGTCACCGCATAGCGGCCGAGGTCGAACACCTTGAGGCGCTGGTTGCCCGTGCTGCACGCCGTCAAGAGCTGCACCGCGTCCGGCAGGCACTTGGCGGACTCCGCCACGGCCTCGAAGAGCGTACCCTCGGGGAGATGGCGCTTCGCGAGCTCCACCATGTAGGCGCCCACGAGAACGCCGGGAGCGGCGTAGCCGTGAAAATTCTCGGCCAGCGAGCGGAATTCCTCAAAGGTGTAGGCGCCAATATTCACAAGCGAACTCCTTATGGGGCAAAGAGCGCACATGGCGGAACCTTGTTTCAGCAATGCGGAATGCTGTGCGGAAGATTGTAATCCATTTCGGAGAAGATTACAACAGGCTCTCTTCCTTATATGGAAAGGGTGCATTCCTGTAACGTCAGGGGGTGTGGCATGGAAATCAGGTGCAGTCCCTGCGACTGCCGGCAGGGGGAAGTCCTTGCTCTCGTGGCCGGTGAAGACGGGGCCCGGGACATCCATAGAATAGCGACGGCCTCCCTCGGGGCGCAAAAGCTCGCCGCCGGCTGGACGCTGGCCGACCCCGAAACCCCGGCAACGGCGCTTTTCCGGGTGGTGGGCCGCGCGTGGCGGGAGGACGCGGGGGGATGCGCGCGCTCGTGCCCCCTGCTTGAGGCGCTCGCGCCCGTGCGGGAGGGCGCCCCGCGCACCTTTCTCGCCGAAAAACGCGGCTTCGCCGCGGCCTGGGTCACCTTGTCGGACAAGGGGGCGGCCGGCGAACGCAAGGACGAGGCCGGCCCGCTCATAGGCGCCATGCTCGGCGAGGCCCTCCCCCTCGCCCTCTGCCGCGGCTTCCTCCTGCCGGACGAACCCGCGCTGTTGCGCGCCCTGCTTTCCGACCTCGCATTGCACCAGGGCTATGACCTCGTCTGCACCACAGGGGGCACCGGGCTTTCCCCGCGCGACAGGACGCCCGAAGCCACCGAAAAGGTGCTCGACTACCTTGTGCCCGGCATGGCGCAGGCCATGATGGCGGTGAGCCTCGCGGCCACGCCGCGCGCCGTGCTTTCGCGGGCCGTGGCCGGGGTGGCGGGGCGCTGCCTCATTCTCAACCTGCCGGGTTCGCCGCGTGCCGTGCGGGAGAACCTCGGCGCGGTGCTGCCCGCGCTTGCGCATGCGCTCGCCAAGCTCGGCGGCGATGCGGCCGACTGCGGTGAGGGGTGAACAACCTCACTCCATCGCCCGCTCAAAGCCCGGGGCGCGGAATTCGCCGCTCCTGCCGCCGTTTTTGTAGAGCAGCCGCACGCTCGTGATCACGATGTCGCGCTGCACGGCCTTGCACATGTCATAAATCACCGCCGCCGCCGTCTGCGCGGCCACGATGGCCTCCATTTCCACGCCGGTGCGCCCGGTGCAGCGGGCTTCGGCCTCGATGCGCACCCGGGGCGGCGTGTCGCCAAGCTCGAAGCGCGCGTCCACGCTGTCGAGCGGCAGGGTGTGGCAGAGCGGGATGAGCGTGGCCGTGTTCTTGGCCGCGAGGATGGCCGCAATTTTCGCGCAGGCCAGCGCGTCCCCCTTGGGGAGGGCCTTTTCCCGGAGCAACTCGAGCGTGCGGGCGGAAAGTTCCACCACGGCCTCGGCCACGGCCACGCGGCTCGTCACGGGCTTTGCGCCCACGTCCACCATGCGCGCTCGGCACCCGGCGTCAAGATGGGTGAAGCCGGCCTGTCCGCGCTCTTCCTTTTTCTTCTCCTCCATGGTCCCCCCGAAATGTCACGGTGCCTCAGTGGGCGCCGCAAGCGGCGCTGCGGCGAAAATCCGCCAGATTGCCTTCCGCGTCAAGGCGGCATACCAAGGGAAAAAGCGTGTTTTCCGAAGACCGCGCAAGAGGAGGAAAAATCATGAACGTCGATGCGATGCTTGCGGAAATCAAGGCACGCCCCGGCTTTGCCGAGCATGTGGGCATGCTGCTCGTGCATAACGGCGTGGTGCGCGGCTGGTCGCGCGCCGGGCACGAGGCGGTCTCGTCCGTCTCCATAAGGCTTGACCGCGATAAACTCGAGGCCATCCGCCGCGAAGTTGAGGGCCGGCCGGGCATCTTCGCCGCCGAGGCGCAAGGCCGCGAGGGCACGTTCCAGCCCGGGGACGACATCCTGCTGCTGGTGGTGGCCGGCGACGTGCGCGAAAACGTCCGGGCGGCCATGGAGGAATTTCTGGAGCGCGCCAAGGGCGAGGCCGTGAGCAAGCAGGAGCACCTTGCCGAGGAGCTCCCTGCGGAATAGCCGCGAAGCGCGGTCACGGCAGCCTTTCGGCCCGGCTTTGGCCCCCCGCTGGGAAGTTTTTTTGTGATAAACCCCGGTTTCGGGCGCCCCGCCTCTGTGCCAGCGCCAGGCGCTCCTGTTCCACGCCCCTCACAAGGCACTTGCAAGAGTGGGCGCAGAGGTTTATGCGGATGCCTGCCCGCTCACACGGGAAATTTTTGGAACCTGAGGGGGAAATTCTGATGTCGGCTCAGACAGGCGGCCAGTTCGGCCAGGTATTGCGTTCGCAGGAGGGCGCGGCGGGCATCTCCCGCTGGTGGATCTTCTGCCTCGCGGTGATCATGATTTTCGGCTTTACCATCCTGCTCACCATCACAGGCCTCGCCTTTGTGGAAAAACCGCCCATCCCGGCCCAGGTGACGGCGCCGGACGGCCGGCCGCTCTTCACCGCCAAGGAAATCAGGGAAGGGCAGGAGGTCTTTCTCGCCAAGGGCCTCATGAGCAACGGCACGGTGTGGGGGCACGGCTCCTATCTCGGGCCCGACTTCCCGGCGCTTACCCTGCACCGCGTGGGCGAGGTCCAGGCCGACCTGCTGGCGCGCTCCATCCACGGCAAGCCCTTTGACAGCCTCACCGAGGAGCAGCGCGACGAAATCACGGCGCTGGTGCCCGGCAAGCTGCGCGTGAACCGCTATGACGCCAAGAGCGGCACCCTCACCTTCACGCCGGCCGAGGCCATCATTTTCGAGATGAGCCCGGCGCTCTGGCGCGAATACCTGGCGAGCCCGGTGAACAACGGCGGCCTCAAGGCCAACCTCATCACCGACCCGGAGGAGCTGCGCAAGCTCTCGGCCTATTTCTCGTGGATGGCCTGGGCCAGCGTGGCGCCGCGCCCCGGCTCGGATGTGTCCTACACCAACAATTTCCCCTATGACCCGCTGGTGGGCAACCACACGCCGACGCTGGCCTTTATCTGGAGCGCCGCGAGCCTGCTCTTCCTTTTGGGCGGCATCGGCCTGGCGCTCTTCGTGCTCGGGCGCAACCCCTCGTGGGACTGGACGCCGGCGGCGCAAAAGCTGCTCCCGGCGGTGCCGGATCACCTCGTTTCCCCGAGCCAGGGGGCGCTCGTCAAGTTCGTCGTCGTGGTGGCGCTGCTTTTGCTCACGCAGACGCTCGTCGGCGGCGGCGTGGCCCACTTCAGGGCCGACCCGGGCAACTTCTACGGCTTTGACCTGAGCGTCATCTTCCCGAGCTCGCTGTTGCGCACCTGGCATTTGCAGCTCATGATCTTCTGGCTGGCCACGGGCTTCGTGGTGGGCGGGCTCTTTCTCTCGCGCGTGCTCGGCGGCAAGGAATACGACGGCGAGAAAAACCTCACCAACCTGCTCTTCGCGGCCTTCGCGGTGGTGATTTTCGGCAGCCTCCTCTGCGACTGGGGCGGCATGGTCGGCTTCTGGCCCAAGCTCACCTTCTGGCTCGGCAGTCAGGGCTGGGAATATCTCGAGATCGGCCGCTTCTGGCAGTTCCTGCTCATCGCCGGGCTGCTCGGCTGGCTCGTGCTCGTGGTGCGCAACGCGTGGCCCAGCCTGGAGAACCAGGCCACCCGGGCGCTGACCATCATGTTCCTCATCTCGGCCTTCACCATCCCCTTCTTCTACCTGCCCGCCATCTTCTATACCGGCCAGACGCACTACACCATCGTCGACACCTGGCGCTTCTGGATCATCCACCTCTGGGTGGAGGGCTTCTTCGAGCTCTTCGCCACGGCCATGGTGGCGCTCATCTTCATCGAGCTCGGCCTCGTGACCAAGCAGATGGGCCTTCGGATGATCTTCCTCGACGGCATCCTCGTGCTCACGGGCGGCATCATCGGCACCGGCCATCACTGGTACTTCTCGGGCATGGGCTCCTTCAACATGACCATGTCCGGCTGCTTCTCGGCGCTCGAGCTCGTGCCGCTGGTGCTGCTCTGCATGGAGGCCGGCCGCTTCATCAAGACCACGGAGAACCCCTACGCGAAGGCCATGGCCCTGCGCTACCGCTGGCCCCTGCGCTTCATCATGAGCGTGGGCTTTTGGAACTTCGTGGGCGCGGGCGTGTTCGGCTTCCTCATCAACATGCCGGTGGTGAGCTATTTCGAGATCGGCACCTACCTGACGCCCAACCACGGGCACGCGGCCATGTTCGGCGTGTTCGGGCTGCTCTCGCTCTCGCTCTGCCTGCTCGTGCTGCGCCAGGCCAACAGCGACGAAAGCTGGGCCCATGTGGAAAAATATGTGCGCGTCTCCTTCTGGGGCTTCAACGTGGGCCTCTTGCTGATGCTCGTGCTCTCGCTGTTGCCGGCCGGCTTCCTCCAGCTCGGCGACGTGTTCGCCAACGGCTACTGGCACGCGCGCTCGCCCGAGTTCACGCAGAGCCCGCTCATGGCCTTCATCGGCTGGCTCAGGATGCCCGCGGACCTCATCTTCATCATCTTCGGCGCCATCCCCTTCTTCATCGCGGCCCTGAAGACGTGGTCGTTCTACATCCGTGAGGGCGCGCCCAAGGATGCGGAACCCGCGGCGGAAAGCGCCGGGGAGATTGCGGAGGAAGCGAAGTAGAGGAGAGAAGAAACTGCTGCGGGCAAGGGCGCCTGCCGGCGCCCGCAGCGGAAAAACCCATAAAGCAGCGCGCATGGGGCAATCCAAGGTTGTCCCCATGCGCGCTGCTTTTTGCGAAAAAAGCGGAGTTTGCGGAGTTTATCGCCGGCGCACGGCCCTAGCCTCCGAGGGCGTTCATGGGGCGCGTGCCGCGTGGCGGGACTGCGCCGGCCTTCAGGAGCGTTTCGCCCAGGGGCCGGTCGAGGCAGGCCCGGTTGAGAACGCGGGCGATGTGTTCGTCCCCGAGGGCGCCCTTGTGCCGCAGCAGCCCGGCGAGCCGGTATTCCCGCCCGGAAAAGAGGCAGGTGCGCAGCGCCCCGTCGCTCGTGAGGCGCAGGCGGTTGCAGCGGCCGCAGGCATGGTCGCTGGCGGCGGCGATGAAGCCGATGCGTCCCTGCCCGTTCTCAAGGGCGAACATCCGCGCGGGCCCGGGGAAGGCCCCGGCCGGGGCTTCCGGCACGGGGAGAAGGCGCGCCCGGCTTTCCACAGCGGCCCGCACCTCCCCGATGGACCAGAAGAGCTCTTCACCCACCTGCCCCCCGAGCGGCATGAGCTCGATGAAGCGCACGTCCACGGGCATGGTCCTGGCCGCATGGATGAAGTCGTCCAGCTGGCCTCCGGTCACGCCGCGCAGGGCCACGGCGTTGATTTTAACACGCAGTCCGGCCCGCAGCAGCCCCTCCAGCGCGGCGAGCACCTGCGGCGCTTCGTCGCGACCCGTGATGCGGGCGAAGACCTCGCGGTCAAAGGCGTCCAGCGAGAGGTTGACCGAAGCGACGCCAAGCGCGCGCAAGAGCGGGATATGCGGCGCAAGGAGGCTGCCGTTGCTCGTGACGGCAAGTTGGAGGCCCGGGAAGCGCTTGCGCAGCATGGCAAGGAAGGCGTCGCAATCCTTGCGCATGAAGGGCTCGCCGCCGGTGACGCGCACCTTGCCGATGCCGCCCGTAACCGCGATGCCCACCACCCGCAGGATCTCCTCGTAGCGCAGGATGCGCTCGTGCGAGAGCGGGCGCTCCCTGTCGGGCTGCCGGCAATAGCTGCACTGGAAATTGCAGCGATCAGTCACGGAAACGCGCAAATAGCGCGCGGTGCGTCCGTGTCTGTCGAGAAGCATGACTTTTCCCCGGGCTCTTGCGTTGGCAAGAAAAAGCAAAAATGCGCCGGGACAGTCATAAGAGATTTTTGCGCTTTGGAAAAGGTGCGGAAATGGCGTTTATTCCCCGCACTCCAAGCCACGCAACCGCGCAAGGTCGGCCTCGGTGTTGCAGTTGAGGAAATGGGGCGCGGCTGAAGGCGGGTAGAGCACCCTCTGGAGCCGCTCCGGGGGAATCAGGCGAAAGAGGGAGCGCTCCCCGGCGGCGAGGCCGCCCTGGAGATACGGCAGCGCCGCCACCGCGTAGACGCCCACGAGCATTTCCGCCCTGCCCGTGGCCGCGCTCGCATAGACGGTGGCGAGGGCCCCGGGCGTCGCCCGGGGCGCCAGCAGGGCGGCCAGAAGCTCCCGCGTCATGAGGGGCAGGTCGCAGGCGAGGATGAGGACGCGCCGGGCCCCGTGACCTTGCGCCGCATGAAGCGCCGCCGCCACGCCGCGGGCAGGCCCCTCCCCTTCCATTTCATCCACAAGGCACGGATAGCCGGGCCGGGGGCGCCCGGGAGCACAGCACACCCAGGCCGGCGCCACGAGGCCGGCCACGAGCCGCCACGCGCGGGCGAGCAAAGTCTCGCCGGAAAGGGCGATTGCCGCCTTGTCCGTGCCCATGCGCGTGGAGCGGCCGCCGGCGAGCACGGCCCCGGCTGTTTTGGGCCACGCGCTCTCCACGATTTCCACACGTTCTCCTGAGAGGCGCCCTAGCCGGCCGCCAGAATGACCGCCGCCGGGCTGAAGACGATCGCGACTTTTTGCCCCGGCTCCCCGAGCCAGTCCACTTCGCCCGCGGGGCGCACGGCGCAGGCGAGGAGGCCGCCGTCAAGGCTGATGAGGATTTCGGCAAAGCCGTCCTCCCGGCGGAGCGAATCCACGGTTCCCGGGAGGCGGTTGAGCTCTTCGTCCGCGCCACCCGCGTTGTCCGCCGGGCGCACCTCGATCCACAAGGCCTTGACCGCCCCGCTCACGATGACGCCCGGGGCGAGCCCCATGGCGCGGAGGCTGCGGCTCGTGATGCGCGCCCGCACTTCCAGCCCCGAAGCGGTGGCAAAGGCCACGTCGGCCAAAAGCCCCATGGGCCGCACCCGGGTGATGCGGCCGCGAAAATGGTTGCGCGCGCTCGAGCGCGCGCGCCCCTGAATGCGCTCGCGCAGCAGCGCTTGCGCCGCGTCCGCGTCAAAGCGCACGAGGCTCTTCTTTTCCGCGGCCTCCCGGCCGAGGAACATGTCCACCAGAGCGGGCTGCAGGCCGGCGGCCACGAGCTCGAGGCCACGGTGGCGGCGCAGCTCGCGCGCGGTGAAAAGCTCTGGCGCGAGGCCGCAGGCCCGGGCGCACTGGGCGAGGCCGCGGCGCACGCGGCTCGCGTCGCAGAGGAAGGGCAGGGGCAGCTCCCGGCCCTCCCACGATGCCCACAGGCTGCCGAGCTTCCGGGCCACTGCCGGCGGGAGCGGCACTTCCCGCGCCGTGCCTGTCCCACTGCCGGGCACCCGCAGCAGGCCGCGCCCGAAGTCCAGAGAGCCCCCGCGAAGCCGGAAAATTTCCACCAGCCTGAGGCCCGCGTGGCGCAGCAGCATGAAGATGAACCACAGCCGCACGCGGGGATGCCGGAGCCTCGGCTGCGCCCTGGCATAGAGCCTTTCCTCGAGCCAGAGCTCGGCGGCCGCAAGCTGGGCCTCGGTGAGCCCAGCCGAGGGCACGGCGCCCGGCTGGGCCCTGGGTGGATTTGGCGCGGGCGCGGGCGCCTCCACGCCGGAGGGGGCCTCCCGCGTATCCATCCTTCCCCCTTCCCCGTCATGGTTCATGCGCTCCCCCCGCCGCATGGGCGCGTTTTGGTCAAAAGTGTGCCCATGTTGCGCGGGCGCCGCAACAGGATACTCTCTGGAAAAAGTATTTTCCAGCAAGGAGGGAGCCATGAAAAAACCTGTGGGGCGTTTTTTGCGCGTCGCGGCGGGGGTGCTGCTCGCCGCCAGCGTGGCCGCCAACGCCCAGGCGGCGGAGATGACGGTCTCGGCAGCGGCCAGTCTCACCGACGCCTTTGGCGAGATGAAGGCCCTCTTTGAAAAGACGCATCCGGGGCTTCACGTCAACACCAACTTTGCCGCCTCAAACCCGCTGCTCAAGCAGCTTGAGGAAGGGGCGCCCGCCGATGTCTTCGCCTCGGCCGACCAGCAGACCATGGACAAGGCCGTGGCGGCCAAGGTGGTGGACCCGGCCACGCGGCGCGACTTCGCCCTCAATGACCTTGTACTCATCGTGCCCAAGGGCGCCAAAAAGCCCGCGAGCCTTGAAGACCTGAAAGGCATGAAGCGCATCGCCATCGGCAACCCGGATTCCGTGCCCGCCGGCCGCTACACGCGCGACGCCCTCACGGCCGCCGGCCTGTGGGAGGCGCTACTTCCCGAATGCGTCCTGGCGGCCAGCGTGCGCCAGGCGCTCGGCTATGTGGCGCGCGGCGAGGCCGACGCCGGCTTCGTCTACCGCACCGACGCCCAGCAGATGGGCGACAAGGTGGACATCGCCCTGGTGGTCGGCGACCATGTGCCCGTGCTCTATCCCATAGCCGTGGCGACCCCGGGCGCCAACCCCAAGGCCGGGCAGGAATTCATCGATTTCGTGCTCTCGCCCGAGGGCCAGCAGGTGCTCGCCCGCTACGGCTTCTCCAAGCCTTAAGGGCCAGAATGAACGATCCCCTTTCCAGTCTTGTGGTGGTCCCGCTCGGCATCTCCCTGCGCGTGGCGGGGCTGGCGACCCTGATCGGCTTCGTGGTCGCCATCCTCGCCGCCTGGGCCCTGGCGCGGCGGCGTGGGCCGCTGCCCGCCGTGCTGGACGCCCTCTGCACCCTGCCGCTCGTGCTGCCGCCCACGGTGCTTGGCTATTACATCATCCTGCTGGTGGGCCGGCGCGGGCTCTTCGGGCAGGCTCTGGCCGACATGGGCATCCAGCTCATGTTCTCCTGGCAGGGGGCCGTGGTGGCGGCCACGGTGGTCATTTTTCCGCTCATCTACAAATCCGCGCGCGCCGCGCTGGAGAGCGTGGACGCGCGCTATGAGGACGCGGCCCGCACCCTCGGCGCCGGCGAGGTGCGCGTTTTCCTGAGCGTTTCCCTGCCGCTCGCCTGGCGCGGCGTCTTCGCCGGGGTGATGCTGGCCTTTGCCCGCGGCATGGGCGAGTTCGGTGCCACCCTGATGATCGCCGGCAACATCCCCGGCAAGACCCAGACCCTCGCGCTCGCCATCTATTCGGCCTTCCAGGCCGGGGAGGACGTGCGCGCGGCCCTGCTCGCCCTCGTGACCTCGGCGCTCTGCGTGGCCCTTTTGGCCGGGGCTGAACTCTTGCTCAAATGGCGTTTGCGCTGATGCTTGCCGTCGACATCATAAAGCAGGTTTCGCGCGGGCCCGCGCCCTTCCGGCTCACGGCCCGCTTCGCCTTGCCGGAGGGCTGCCGCAACGCCGTGTTTTTCGGGCCGTCGGGCTCGGGCAAGACCGTGGCCATGCAATGCATCGCCGGCCTCATGATGCCGGACAGCGGCCGCATCGCCGTGGGGGAGACGGTCTTTTTCGACAGCCGTGAGGGCGTGCGCCTGCCGGCGCGCAAGCGCGGGCTTGGCTATGTGCCGCAGGACTACGCCCTCTTCCCGCATCTCACCGTGCTCCAGAACGTGGCCTATGCCCACACAGGGCCCTTCGCCCGCCATGTGGGCAAGCGGGCGCGGGAGGAGGCCCGCGAGGTGCTCGGGCGCTTCCGCATTGACCACCTCGCCGGGCGCTTTCCGCACGAGCTTTCCGGCGGCCAGCGCCAGCGGGCGGCGCTCGCGCGGGCGCTCAACGCGGCGCCGCGCCTTTTGCTCATGGACGAGCCCTTCTCCGCGCTGGACGTGCCCCTGCGCGAGGCCCTGCGCCGGGAGATTCGCGACCTCCTGGGCGCGCTCGCCATCCCCTCCGTCATCATCACCCACGATCCCGCGGACGCCGAAGCCTTCGGCGGGGCGCTCGTGGTCTTCGAGGGCGGGCGCGCGTCCCTCGGCCGGGAGGACGCTCAGGACGAAGCCGGGACGCCCCCACTGGTCAAAAGCGCCGCAAACCATTAATCTTCCGCAAGCGCCCGGCACCGCCCCCGCTTGCGGAAACCAATGCGGCGCGCCAGACCTTGAGGAAGCGGCATGCTTGACTTCATCCACCAGTCGCCGGCCCTGGCCGGCCTCGGCGCCGGCCTCGTCACGTGGCTCTTCACCAGCCTCGGGGCCGGGGCCGTTTTCCTGAAGCAGGAATTTTCACGCAAGACGCTGGACATTTTGCTCGGCTTCGCGGGCGGCGTGATGCTGGCCGCGAGCGTGTGGTCCCTGCTCGACCCGGCGCTGGAGCTCGCCGCCGAAAGCTGGGGCAACTGGAAGTTCCTGCCGCCGGCTGCGGGCTTCTTCCTGGGGGCGCTCATGCTCAGGCTCTTCGACTATGCGACGCCCCACTTCCACATGATGCTCGCCAGGCCCGACGGCCCCAAAAGCGAGCTCCCGCGCAGCTTCCTGCTCGTGCTCGCCATCACGCTGCACAATATCCCCGAGGCGCTGGCCGTGGGCGTGGCCTTTGGCGCGGCCGCCCTCGACCCGGCCATCGGCGTGGCCGGCGCCGTCATCCTGATGTTCGGCATGGGCTTGCAGAACATCCCCGAAGGCATGGCCGTTTCCCTGCCGCTCTTGCGCGAGGGCATGAGCCGCCGCAAAGCCTTCTTCATCGGCCAGCTCTCCGGCGCGGTGGAGCCCGTGGCGGCTGTGCTCGGGGCGGCGCTCACCGCCATTGCCCTCCCCGTGCTCCCCTGGGCGCTCGGCTTCGCCGCCGGGGCCATGATCTTCGTGACCGTGGAGGAGGTCATCCCCGAGGCCCATGCCTCGGGCAACGGCGACGCCGCCACCCTCGGGCTCATCGCGGGCTTTGTCGCCATGATGTGCCTGGACGTGATGTTCGGCTAGGGCTGCGCCCGCGTCACCTGGCCGGCTGGCGCGGCTCTTGGAGCAAGTAGCCGTAGCCCTCTTTCTCCATGTCGTTCAGGGGGATGAAGCGCAGGGCCGCGTCGTTGATGCAGTAGCGCAGGCCCGTGGGCCCGTCGGGGAAGATGTGCCCGAGGTGCGAATCCCCCTCCCCGGAGCGCGCCTCGATGCGCCGCATGCCGTGGCTCTCGTCGAGGCGGCCGGTGATGTGGCCCTTGCCGATGGGCCGCGTGAAGCTGGCCCAGCCCGTGCCGGAATCGAACTTGGCGGAAGAGGCGAAAAGCGGCTCGCCCGTCACCACATCCACATAGATGCCCGGCTCGTGGCGGTTCCAGTGCTCGCCCGTGAAGGCGGGCTCGGTGACGCCCTCCTGCGTGACCGCGTATTGCAGGGGCGTGAGCTTCTCACGCAAGGCCCCGTCCGCGGGCTTTGGCCACGCCCGCGCCTCGAGGGCCACGGGGAGCGGCGGCTTTTTCGTAAGGTCGATGTGGCAGTAGCCGCCGGGATTCTTCTTGAGATAGTCTTGGTGATAGTCCTCCGCCGGGTAAAAATTCCGCAAGGGCATAAGCTCCACGGCGAGCGGCGCCCCGGCGAGGCCCTGCATGAAGGAAAGGAGCTTTTTCAGCCGCGCCCCCTCCTCCTCGCTGTCATAATAGATGCCCGTCCTGTACTGGGGGCCCACGTCATTGCCCTGGCGGTTGACGGAAAAGGGGTCGATGATGCTGAACAGGCAGTCCACCAGGTAGTCGAGCGAGATCTTCTCCGGGTCATAGACCACTTCCACCGCCTCAACGGCGCCGGTGGCGCCGCCGCACACGGTCTTGTAGTCCGGATCGGGGACACTGGAATTGGCATAGCCCGTCTTGGTGGCGAGCACGCCGGGCAGGCGCGAAAAATACTCCTGCACGCCCCAGAAACAGCCGCCGCCGAACCATACTTTCTTGTCCATGCAAGCCCCCGTGCCTGTCCCGGCCAGAAAAAAGAAGAGCGCGCCCAGCGCGAGCGCCAGCCAGTGCTTCACCATCATGCCGCCAGCCTTTCAGGTGCGGGAAAGATCCCGGGAAGAGGCGGGCCGGGCTGCCCCGGCCCGCGCGTTCCGTTCAGTCCTTCTTTTCCGGGAAGACGACAACGAGCAGCATCTTGAAATCGTCGAGCGCGCTCACCGCATGCGGGTGCCCGGCGGGCATGACGATGCACTGGCCCTGCTCAAGCACGAAAGTGGCGTCGTCGATGGTGACCTGGCCGCGGCCTTCCAGCGCGGTCACGAAGGCATCGCCCGTGGACTTGTGGGCGCTGATGCCCTCGCCCTTGGCCATGGCGAAGAGGGTCACGCCCACGGCCGGGTTCTGCACGAGGGTCTTGCTCGTCACCTGGCCCTCGGCGTAGTCCACCTGCCCGGCGAGGTCCACGGGCTTCGCGTAGGCGATGTTCTTCAGGTGCTTCACCGTGCCCTGCGGCAACAAAAGTTCCTGTTCCGGCTCCCGCTGGAGCAGGATGGGCGTGGGCGGCACGGTCTGCGCCGGGTCGTTTTTCACCGCGGCGGGGATGCCGTCTTTCTCGCTCATGGTCTCGATCCTTTGCTGATGTGATTTTGGCGCCCGGCCCCATGCCGGCTCGCGCCCTAAAATTCATAGCGCACGACGCCGAAGAGCCCCTGGTTGGCCGTGTGTTCGCCGAACTGGCCGATATAGTTGAGCCCGGCGGAGAAATCCCCGGCGCGCAGCTCCACGCCCGCGCGGCCGCCCCAGGTGATGGCGTCCATGACCTGGCTCTCGAAATCCTGGTCCTTGTGCGAGCCCGCGTAGCGCACCGAAGTTTTGGCATAGGTGTCGCCCAGGGCCGGGATGGCCTTGAGATTGACAAGTGGCGTGATCTCCCAGCCGTTTTCCAGCTTGAAGGGCTTGGTGAACACGAGGCCGAAGGGCATGGTCCAGACATTCTGGTGGGTGCGGTGCCCGCGCAGCACGTCCTCGCCGTTGAGGGTGGCGTCAAAGGGCTCGGACACCATGTGCAGGTAGCGCACGCCGAGGTGCGGCCTAAGGTTCACATACCGGGTGTCGATCTCATACTCCGCGCGCAGGCTCATGCCGAGCGACCAGGCCGGGATGTCGGCCTTGATGGCGGAGCCGCCCAGGTCCACGGGCAGGTCCTGCCGGATCTTGTTGTACACCGAGGTAAAGTCCACCTCGCCGTCAAAGCTGAGCGCGCCCGGCTTCCACACGCCATAGGCGCCCACGCCCCAGAAGGTGGCGCTGTTCTCGGTGGTGGCCATGTCGCCCGTGCTTTTCACATAGCCGGCGCCCATGTTGAGGCTCAGGCCGGTGCGCAGGGTATTGCCCCAGGTGTAGTCGCCCCCGATGGCGAGGCCGCCGATGCCCCCGCGAAAGCCGTAGGTCGCCGTGCCGCCGTCGAGCCCGAAATGGTCGATGGATTCGTAGAGCGGCAGCGCCCAGAGCGCGAAGCTGTGCCGGTAGAGATCCTCCTGCCCGAGCTTGATGCGCGAATAGATGGCCGATTCCATGGATTCGCTCGCGGCCTGCGAAAGCCGGGGCACGCCGCTGGCCACACCGATGCTCTTGGTGTGGGGCGCCTTTTCCGTCACCGAGAACTGCCCCTCCATGCCGTTGCCGAGGCGCGTGAGCTCAAGCAGCGGGTTGCTGGAGAGGAGGTTGGCGCCGCTCCAGGCCGTGGCGTCCGCATAGTGGGTGGCGATGTTGCGCCCGAGGGCCACATAGGTGTGCCCCGGGGTGACGTGGTCGATGTAGATCTTGGCTCCCGGGGCCACGCTGGCCTGCGTGGGCGAGGCGGCGCTGAGGGCGCCGGGCACGGACGCGGGGAGCGCCCGGGTGGGAACGGCCGGGTTGGCGTAGTTGACGCCGCTCTTGCCGCCGTCGATGACGAGCAGCGAATTGCCGGAAAAGCTCACCGGCCCCGCGGCGGCACGCGCCGGGCCCGCGGCAGCGCGGCCCATGGCCCGGGCCGCCCCGACGGAGGCCGCGTGATCCACAGCAAGGGAGGAGCCGAGCACCATGGGCGAAAAGACGCCCAGGACAGCGCTCGAAGGCGCCATGCCCACCGTGGCGGTAACGGCCTCCAATGCCCCGTTGCTGCCCGTGCCCAGGGCGAGCCGGCCGTTGTGGCCCACGGTGATGGCGCCGTCCGTGAGGTTGCCGGCGCCGGCGGCGGTGACGAAATTCCCCACCGCGCCATAGGCCTGGCCTCCGCCCGCGCCCACAAGCAACTCATGGCCGTTGAGCCTGAGGTTGGCGATGCCGGCCCTTGTGGCCGCGGCCGTGTCCGCCGCGGCGCCGATCTGCATGTTGCCCTGCCGCACGCTCACGGCGTCGATGGCCGCGTCGATGCCGTTGTGCAGGGTGACGGAGGCCGCGCCCAGCGAGCCGCCGCTGAGGCTGCCCCCGCCGATGCGGGCCGCGCCTTTTACGCCCACAGTGGTGAAGCTGCTCGCGCCGTTGTTGTTCACGTCGAGCCTGCCGCCCACCCAGGCGGCTTCATTGTGGGAGATGATGGCCCCGCCCGCGCCGTATTCGGCGTTGCCCACGGCCGACGTGCCGGTGATGCGGAAGGAGCCGTTGCGGAGAGTGAAATTGCCCGTGCTGCCGTCGGCATCCGCGACCACCATCATGCGCCCGGCCTCGACGCGCGAGGGCGTGGACGCGCCGGCGATGTCCCGCACTTCGCCCGCGGCGATGAGCCCGGCCTTGATGGTGGTGCCGGTGAGGGTCTTGTTGGGCGTAAGGCTGAAGGGGCCGTCCACCCTGATTTCGGCCGGCGAGCTGATGTCCGTGCCGGCCACGATGGTGCCGCGGGCGCTGATGCTGTCTGCCGTGATGGTGCGGCCGCCGATGCTGCCGCCGGCCTCGATGGTTAGGTGGCCGCTCCCCTGCATGATGTCGTAGGAGCGGTAGTTGTTGCCATAGGTGCCGATATTGGCGCCCGCGCGGATGGTGCCCGAGGCCTCGCGGATGCCCCCCTCACCGGTACGGTGCGGGTCGAGGAAGTAGATGTTGGCCCCTGCGGTGAGCAGCGAGCCGGGCCGCATGCGGTTTTCCGTGCTGCCGATGACGCCGTTGATGTGGATCTCCGTATCGCCCCGCACGGTCGCGCCGTTGTAGAGGTCGAGGTCGCGGATGACGAGCCTTGCCTGGGAGAAGAGCTCATTGCCGCTCGCCACGCGCACGGTCTCCACCTGGTGCTGCCCGGAGCCTTGCGTCAGGCGGATATTGCCGTTGAGCGCGGAGAGGAGCCCGATATAATGGCTGTCGCCCACGCCGCCGGTGATGACGAGATTGGCGCCCGTGGTGCGCACGTGCGAGAAGCCGTCGTTGGAGCCCATGAGGCTCCCGTTGATTGTCACCGTGGGCCGGTTGGCGGTGGCGCCGGCACCGACGAGCAGGGTGCTGGAATAATTGTTGCCGCCGAGCGCGATGGAGCCCCCGAAGGTGCCCTTTTGCAGCACCAGGGTGACATCGCCGCTGTCCGACGAGAGGGTGAAACGCGGATTGCGCGAGTTGGTGACGAGCAGCACGCCGCCATTGTTGCCCGTGAGGGTGAGCGTGCCGTTGCGCAAGGTGAAGTTGCTGCCCGTGGGCTGCACCTGCGCATAGGTATTGGTGCCGGTAAGCGAGGCGCCCCTGAAGGTGCCGTTGGGGTCATTGGCGGCATGGGCGGTGGCGGCGCCGAGGGCCGTGGCGAGCAGCAGGGTGAGGACGGGAAGGGCGCGGGTGACGGCCCTGGAGAGGGAAGAGGCATGCACGGCAAAAGTCATGGGGCACCTCTGCGTGGGCATTGGGGTCGGGCTGAAGGGTGGCCTGGGCCGCACATCCGGGCCGGCATGTAGGTTTCGCCACGGGCGCCGGCAGGGGCGCAACGCCAACGGCAAAAAGGCGCCGCTTCGGCAGGGCGCCCGCGCCCATGTGGGGCATTTTCCTTGTGCCGGTCTGTCTGTGGCATAGTCCCAAACTGGAGAAATGTCCATTTTTGGGACGGTGCGCAGCGCATTGCATAAAAAAATTTCGCAACTCCGGCGGCTTGCTTGGCATATCCATGCCGGGCCCGGAGCCGTACAGAGCTGTGACGCAAAGCCGGCCCGCAGAACAGTGGCTCTCCCGCCGGATTTTCTGAAGGATATTCGCATACATGCGCGGGAGCAGTCCCCCGGGGCGCCGGCCCGAGGGAGGAACGCCCCGGGGGTGGCCCCACTTGCCCACCCAAACCTAAAACTCCCCGGCAGGGGCACACATTTCGGTCAACAAAAACCGCTGGGGGCGCCCTCACGACAACGCGGGATTTTTATGGGGCTTCGCTGTCTCTGCGGCGGCGGCGCCAGTGCCGACCGTGCATGCTCTTGAGATGCCGGAGGCCGCACCACTCCCGGTGCGGCGTTCTGACTGATGCCAGGGATGAAAAAATCTTTGCAACGAAAAAGGGCCCGCGCTCTCGCGCAAGCCCTCGAAAAGTGGTGGAGCTGAGGAGAATTGAACTCCTGACCTCTTGAATGCCATTCAAGCGCTCTCCCAACTGAGCTACAGCCCCATGGCCTGAAGAAGATAGCCGGCGCGGCATGCGCTGTCAAATACTTTTTCCACTTTTTTGCGGCTGACGGGGGGCGGAGGCGGCCCGCGAACGCCCCTGCTTCGGCCTCCGCGCCGGCCCTAGTCAGGCGCGCTTTGGCGGGCGCTCACGCGCTTTTCAAAGCCCTTGCCCGTCCACTGGTAGGAAACCTCGTTGGCCAGCGGCACGTCCACCCTTCCCTTGCTGTTCCAGAAGACCGGCTCGGCCTTGAGGCCGCCGAGGCCGAGGCAAATGAGCACCGTGGGCATGACGTTCCCGGGGAGCTTCTGGCCCTTGCCGAGAAATTCGCGCGCGTCCGGCTCCGGCGGGGTGTCCACGGGCACGATGCGGCCCGAGGTATCCTGGCGCCAAAGCTCGACCGTGCAGATGGGCTCGCCGAGCGTGCCCACGGCCACGTCGGTGGAGCCGTCGCTGGTATTGCGGAAGAGCCGGAGGCCCACGGCCCGGTCGCGCAGGGGCAGGCTCGCAAAGACGAGCACGTCCGGGGTTTCACCGCTGATCTCCCAGAATTCCGTGCGCCCCTCGGTGAGCAGTTGCTGCTTGTCGGCTTCGGAAAGGCCCTCGGCCGTGGTCTCAAAAATGCTCGTGGGGAGGCTGGTGAACAGGCCCCGGGCCGTGGCGCCATCGTCTTCCGCGCGGGGCGCGCCGGCCACGAGGGGCACGAGCAGCGCAAGCGCGGCCATGAGGCGCAGGGGGGCCAGCAACACTGAAAGACGCATGCGATCCTCCACCCCGGGCGTCTTTTGCCAGGGCGCCGCGGGCATTCGGGCTCTCACGGGCAAGCCGGGAATGTGTATGCCATCCCCGGGCGGCTGTCCACGCGGGGGCGCTCCAGCAAAAGGGGCGCGCCCTTGCGGACGCGCCCCCTGCTTCTGCGCCCTTGCCACTGGCTAGGCGTTCTTCATCTCCTGGATGAGGTCGGTCAGCTTGTGGGCCTGGTTGGCGAGGTCGGACACGGCCTGGGTGGCTTCGGCCATGGCCTCGGCGGTCAGGCGGGACATGTCGTTGACCTCGATGATGGAGCGGTTGATCTCCTCGCTGGCCGCGGACTGCTCCTCGCTGGCGGCGGCGATGGCCTGCACCTGGTCGGAGGTGGCCTCCACCGTGGCGACGATCTCCTCCAGCGCCGTGCCGGACTGGTTGGCCAGGTTGGTGGCTTCGCTTATACGCTGCACCGCGTTGTCCACGGCGCCCATGCTCTTGTCCGTGCTCTCCTGGATGGCGCGGATGGCGTTGCTGACGTCCAGGGTGGAGGTCATGGTCTTTTCAGCGAGCTTGCGCACTTCGTCGGCCACCACCGCGAACCCGCGGCCGGCCTCGCCCGCGCGGGCCGCTTCGATGGCCGCGTTGAGGGCGAGCAGGTTGGTCTGGTCGGCGATGTCGGAGATGACGCCCATGATGCGGTTGATGTCCTGCGCGCGCTCGTTGAGCTGGGCCATGTCTTCCTTGAGCTGGAGCGACACTTCGTGCACTTCGCCGATGCTCTGCACGACCTGCTGGACCACGTGCTCGCCGGCCTCGGCCTTGGCCTTGGTGTCATTGGAGGCACCCGAGGCGGAACCGGCATTGCGGGCCACTTCCTGCACGGTGGCGTTCATCTCGTTCATGGCCGTGGCGGCTTCCTGCAGGCGCTGGGCCGATTCGGAGGCGCCGCGGTCGGACTGCTCGATCTGGGCGGAGAGCTCGGTGGAGGCGGAGGAGATGATCTCGACCATGCCCTCGAGCTGGTTGGCCGCGGCCAGCATACCCTCGCGCTTGGCGCTCTCGGCCTTGCGGGCGGCCTCTTCGGCGCGGGCCATGGCGGCCTTGGCCTCTTCGGTGGCCTTCTCGGCCTGGGTGGACTTCTCGTGCGCCTCGGCGATGTTCTTCTTCAGCGCGGCCACCATGGCGCGCAGGGCGTCGGCGAGCTTGCCGGTCTCGTCCGTGGTGTGGACGTCCAGCTCCTTGTCCATGTGGCCGGCGGCCACTTCCTGGGCGAAGACCTGGGTGGTGGAGAGCGGCTTCACGATCATGCGGGTGATGATGACGGCGATGATAATGCCGAGCACCAGCACCACGAGCAGCATGATGGTCACCACCGTTGTGGAGGCCGAAAGGCTGCTGGCCGCGCCCATGACGGTCTGCTCGGTGTTCTTGGTGGTGAGCTCGACCATGGCGGAAGCATCCGCGCTCATGGCCTGGAGCTGCTCGTAGCGCTGCGTGGCGCTGGCGGCGAGCTCGCGCATGCGGGCGGCCACTTCGTCGGCGTCGCGCGCGAACTCGTTGTATTCCTTCATGGTCTCGTTGAAGAGCTCGCGGCCTTCCTCACGCTGGAGGTTGGCGGACATGGACTGGGCCTGCTTGCTGATGGTGCCCAGGCGCTCCTCGATCTTGGTGAACTGGGCCACGTCGCTGTGGCGTTCGGCGTTCATGAGGTCCTTGAGCACGCCGGAGACGCTCGCGTACATGTCTGCCGCGGCGGACATGTTCTTGGAATACTGGATGGCGGCGCTGAGGTTGCCGGCGCTGATGGAGGCCATCTGGCCGTCGCTCATGACCTTGATGAGCTGGTCGATCTTGGCGAGCGCCTCGTCGGCCGAGGTCATCATCTTGCCCATCACTTCCTGGGCCTGCTTGAAGACCACCTGGTTCTTGCGGACGAGGTCTTCATAGATGACGATGTCCTTTTCCGCCTTGGCGATGGCCTTGCCCGTGTTTTCGTAATAGGTGACGGTGTTGACCTGCTTGATCTGCGCGAGCTCTTCCCGGTAGAGCTTCAAGTGCTCGAACGCCTGATTGATCTGGGCCTCGTCGCCCGTCTCGAAATAGGCCCGCGAGCAGTAGGCCGCGTTCAAGAGATTGTTCTGGAGCTCGCTCCAGTTGATGAGCCGGGGCATGCGGTCATGCGCGATGCTCTCCGAAACGTCGGTGCCTTCGTTCATGGCGCGAATGGCCACAAAGCCCAGAACGAGCGTCAAAAAGATGATGGCGCAGAAGCCGCCGCCGATTTTCTTGCCAATGCTCATTACCAGCCTCCCATGCCTTCCTTTCTTGCCGCCCCGGCAATCGGGCAGCGTTGATGCCAGTTTCCGCGCGGTGCTGCCGGGTCTGCCCCGGCAGACCTGCCATGCAAACGCAGCCCGCCGGGCTCCTTTGCCTGCTCTATCGGCCGCGGCGCCTGAAAGATTAGGCCGCCGCCCGTGCCGATGCTGAGGAAAGCCTGTTGTGCTCGTGGGTTGATGGGGTGGGCCAGCTTCCTGCTGCACGCCAATGCCGAAATTATCCGTCAAAAACAGCCTTTTCGGTGCTGGCTGCGTCAGAGAAAAATTTTCTTGGTCGAGTACTTAAGTACACTCCCTACGAAAATTTTTATCTTCCTTGCCAGCCCCGAAAAATCTTATTTTTTAGGATTCTTCCGGCACCAGCACCCGTCTTCCGCTACGCTCCAGACGGGATAGCGGAAGTCCATCCTCCCATTGCAAGCCAATCTATAAAAACCTGTCCTCCGCCTCGAGATGCGCGCGCACATAGTCCGCCACACCCTCTTCCAGCGGCGTGAAGCGCACCGGGCACGACACTTCCGCAAGCCACGCCATGTCCGCCTTGGTGAATGCCTGGTACTTGCCTCGCAGGGCCACGGGCATGTCCACATAGTCGATGGCCGGCTCGCGCCCCATGGCCGCGAAGACCGCGCGGGTCAAGTCGTTGAAGCTGCGCGCCTCGCCCGTGCCCACGTTGCGGATGCCGTTGACCCGCGGGTTCTCCAGAAGCCAGGCCATGAGCCGCGCGCAGTCCTTGGCGTAGACGAAATCGCGCTTCTGCTCGCCGTGGGCCACGGCCGGGTCGTCCGAACGGAAGAGCGCCATACGGCCCGTCTCGCGGATGCGGGCATGCGCCTTCATGACCACGCTCGCCATGTCGCCCTTGTGGTACTCGTTGGGGCCGTAGACATTGAAAAACTTGAGGCTCGCCACCGCGTCCGCCAGCCCCTCGCGCAGAAGCCAGAGATCGAAGAGCTGCTTGGAATAGCCGTACATGTTGAGCGGCCGCAAGCGCGGCACGAGCGCGGCATCGTCGCTGAAGCCCTGGCTGCCGTCGCCGTAGGTGGCCGCGGAGCTCGCGTTGATGACGCGCGCGCCCTTGTCGAGCGCATAGCGGCAGACATCGCGGCTGTAATGGAAATTGTTTTCCATGAGGAAGTCGGCGTCGGCCTCCGTGGTGGAGGAGCAGGCGCCGAGGTGAACGAGGGCGTCCACCTTGAATGGCAGCGCGTCGCGGCGCACGAGGTCGAGGAAGCGGTCCTTGTGGAGAAAGTCCGCGTAGCGGCGCTTGACGAGATTGCCCCACTTGGGGCCGGCGCCGAGATGGTCCACGACGATGATGTCGGTGAGACCCAGGCTGTTGAGCTGCCAGAGGAGCACGCTCCCCAGAAAGCCGGCGCCGCCGGTGATCACATACATGCGCGCCTCCGCGGGGCGGGCGCGTGCCGCTCCGGCCCCCGCCCCCGTACTGATCGGGCGCGAAGATGCTACCGCAAAGCCACGCGGCCCTCAAGCCCCATGCGCGCAGTCCGGCACACCCGGGCCGCGCTGGACAAGGCACGCGTTTTGCAGCATAGTGGACACGGGGCGGAAGACCCCCCCGCCGCCGGTGCCCCTCCCGGGCGCGGCACACAACCAAGGAGCCCCCCATGCAACGCACATATACCACCCACAGCTCTGGCCACAGCTCGGGCCCCGGCCTCCTGCAGCGGCTGGGCGCCTTCACGCGCCTCACGGCCCTCGGCATCCTGGCCGGTTTCATGCTCTTCTTCCACACGGGCGAAGGCATGGCCGCCCCCGGCGCCCACAAGGCCGGCCACGCGGCCCACGCCCCCGCCCATACCGGGGGGGCTGACCGCTTCGCCGCCATGGACAGGAACGGCGACGGCAAGGTGGTCATCGAGGAATTCCAGTCGGCTTCGCCCGGCATGTCCGAACGCGCGTTTGCTGTCATTGACAGCAATGGCGACGGCGCCATCGAGCGCGTGGAGTGGGATGCCTTCATGAAGGGCCACGCCGCGGGCGTGCCGCCGCAGGGCATGGCCATGCCCCAGCCAGAGACGGCCCCGCGCCTGAACAATATCCCCGGCGATCCGCTTATCCCGCCGCCGGACAGCGCGGACCTCCCCCTCATGCGGCCGCCGAGTGGCAACTGATTTCCCCGCTTTTCCCGAACTCCCCGCGCCGTCAGAGGGCGGCGCGGGGAGCCTTGCGCAGCCCGCCTTCCTGCCCATGAGCGCCGCCGACCTGGCCCGGCTGGGCTGGGACGGCATCGACGTGCTGCTCGTGAGCGGCGACGCCTATGTGGATCACCCGGCCTTCGGCTGCGCGCTCTTGGGCCGCTGGCTCATCCGCCACGGCTTCCGCGTCGGCCTCGTCTGCCAGCCGCGCTGGGACAGACCCGACGACCTCCTCGCCATGGGGCGCCCGCGCCTTTTCGCGGGCATCAGCGCGGGCGCGCTGGATTCCCTGCTCGCCCATTACACGGCCTTTCGCAAAAAACGCCATGACGACGCCTATACGCCGGGCGGCGTGGCGGGGAAACGCCCCAACCGCGCCTCGCTCGTCTACGCCAACCTGGCGCGCCGAGCCTTCCCGGGGCTGCCGCTGGTGCTCGGCGGCATCGAGGCCTCCCTGCGCCGGGCCACGCACTACGATTTCTGGACCGACGCCCTGCGCCGCCCCCTGCTCATGGACGCCAAGGCCGACCTCATCGTCTGGGGCATGGGCGAGCGCGCCACCCTCGCCTGCGCGCAAAGGCTGGCCGCAGCAGCCCGTGGCGACATGGATGCCGCGTCGGCGCTGCGCGGCATCCCCGGTACGGCGTGGCTGGAAAAGCTGGACGCGGAAGGCCATCCAGCGCCGCAAGACGGCGCCCTGCGCGAAAAGCTGGCGGCAGGGCCGCTGGTGCGTTTTCCCTCGCATGCGGAGATCGAAGCCGAGCCCGTGGAGCTTTTGCGCCTTGCGCAGGCCATGGAAGCCCATGTGCACGCCGGCGACGCCTGGGCCTATCAGCCGGTGGACTCGCGCTGCGTGGTCTTTACGCCCCCGGCCACGCCGCTCAGCGGGGAGGAGATGGACGCGCTCTACAGCCTGCCCTTCCGGCGCGCGGCCCACCCCTCCTACACCGAGCCCATCCCGGCGGCGGAGATGCTGGCCACGAGCCTCACCAGCCACCGGGGCTGCGGGGGCGGCTGCGCCTTCTGCTCCATCGCGCTGCACCAGGGGCGGCGCGTGAGCTCGCGCTCGGCCGCGTCCATCCTTGAGGAAGCCGCAGGACTGGCCCGGGCGCATGCGGGTGGCAAACACCGGCGCGGCGCCCGGGGCGTTGCCATTTCGGATATCGGCGGCCCCACGGCCAACATGTGGCAGGCGCGTTGCGCGCTTGCCCCTTCGGGCAAGGGCGGCAAGCCGGGCGGCTGCAAGCGCAAGAGCTGCTGCTTTCCCGCGCCCTGCCCGCACTTCGCGACGCCGCAAAGGGAGCATGTGGAGCTGTTGCGCGCCGCGGCGGCGCAGCCCGGCGTCTCCTCGGTGCGGGTGGCGAGCGGTGTGCGGCCCGACATCGCGCTCAGGGAGCCTGCCGCGCTGGCCGCCTATGCGCGCGAGTTCACGGGCGGCCAGCTCAAGGTGGCGCCCGAGCACAGCGAGCCCGGGGTGCTCAGCCGCATGCGCAAGCCGGGCACGGCCACGCTCGACGCCTTTCTCGAGGCTTTCGCGCGCGAAAGCCGGGCCGCCGGGCGCGAGCAGTATGTCATCCCCTACCTCATGAGCGCCTATCCCGGCTGCACGGACGACGACATGCGGGCGCTCGCCCGCTGGCTCAAGCGCCGGGGCTGGAACCCGCGCCAGACACAATGTTTCATCCCCACGCCGGGCACGGTGGCCACGGCCATGTTCTATTGCGGCCGGGACGAGGCCGGGGAAAAGATATATGTGGCCCGCAGCGACGCCGAGCGCCTGCGGCAGCACGGCATCCTCATGGGGCGGGCGGAAGGGGCAAGAAAAAGAAAGGAAGACGGCCCGCGCCGCCAGAAACAGAAACCCGGCAGTCCCGCGCGACGGAGCGTGGAAAATCCGGGCCGCAGAAAAGCCCCGCGCACACCAAGGAGCACACATGTCCAGCACTGAGCACACCGGGGGCGCCCCGCTCGCCGCGGCCGTGGAGGCCCTTGAGGGACGCATCGCGCGCCTCGAGGAGACCGCCTTTTTTCAGGAAGAACGCCTCAAGGAGCTGGACAGCGCGCTCACGGCCCAGCAGGCCCAGCTCGACGCCATTGAGCGCCAGCTCGCCGACCTGGGCGCCTTGGCCCGTTCCCTGCGCGACAAGCTCGCGGACGCGCCGGAAAACGCGCTGCCCCCGCATTCCCTGCCCGAGCGGTACTGAAAAGGCCGGAGCCGCCCCGGGGTGCGGCAGGGCAGGCTCCGGCCCATGGGAGGCCCGGATTTCTCCGTGGGCCTAGGCCCGTTTCCGGCTTTTGCCGGCCGAGCAGTCCTCCGCAAAGGAGCAGCCCTCATGTTCGGCCGGCTCGATGTGCATGTCGCGCATGACATCCGCAAGGCGGGAGGAAGCCGTCTCGTAGCGGACAAAGCCCCGCGTCACGGCGTAAATGTCGTTCTCTTTGGCGAGAAAGACGCTCGGATACGAGCCCACCTCGCCCAGCAGCCGCTCCGCCTCGGCAAGGTTGCGCCGCGTGTCGGCGAGCGCCGCCTCGGTGTCCAGGGCGTTTTCCAGCCTGGCCGCGGGGATGCCCCAGTGCGCGGCGGTCTCCTCCAGCGCTTCCGGCGCGAACATGTCAACGCCCTTGAGGTAGAACAGGTCTTCCAGCCAGAGGAGCTGGTCCAGCTCCCGCCCCATGGCCAGGCGCTTCAGGGTGACGAGGATCTCGTCCGCGCCGGGGGAATACATGCGCACTTCCCTGCCCGCCTGCGCCGCCTCGATGGCCCCGGTGAGCGGGCGCCCCACGGTCTTTTCCACGTCGCGCCAGAAGTCCACGAGGTCAGGGTTGGCGGCCATGTCCTCCGCGAGCGTCATGGGCCGCGAAACGAGGTTGCCCCCAACGACCTTTACGGGGATCTCCGGGTGCTGTGCCGCGAGTTGTTTCATGATCGGGCCGAAGCCGTAACACCAGGGGCAGAACACATCTGCCAGGTAGATAAAATGCGTCCCTTCCATGCGTGCTTCTCCTTTCAGGAATACCCGGCCAGGCCCGGTATTCCCGCCGTTCAGTTTTGCGGTTGCGCGGGCTTGCAGTCCTCTTCCATTTGCCGGCGGTTGATGGCCGCTTCCAGCTCGCTTTCCGAATATCGGGCGAGGATGGCGTCGATGTCGGTGAGGATCTTTTTCTTCGCCGCCGCGTCCGAGGTCTGGAAGCGGTAGTGCAGGGGGTTGAGGTAGTGGATGCCGTCATAGAAGGTATCCACGGTGAGCTCCTGCAAAAAAAGCCGCAATTCCTCGATCTTTTCCCGCTCCGGGGCCTGGACGAAAAGGCCTTCTTCCTGGAGTTTCGCCGCGCCCGTGCCTTCGGTCACGGTCATGCCGGTGGAGACGATGCGCACGGGCTTGAGCCGATTGAACAACGCGGCGGTCTCGCGGGCCGATTTTTCGCCCGCGCCCTTGCCGCCCATGCCGATGATGTAAAAGACGGTGTAGTCGATGCCCGCGGCGTCGAGGCGCTTCAACTGCTTCAGGGATTCCGCCGCGTTGTGGCCCTTGTTCATGAGCTCAAGGGCGTCGTCATTGCCGTTTTCCGTGCCCACATAGAGCTGGCGCACGCCCAGCTCCCGCAGCTCCGTAAGGTCCGCGTCCGACTTGTCGGCGATGGCGTCGACCCTGCTGAACATGGAGACCTTGCCCGTCTTGGAGGAATTTTGGGGGTAATATTTGCGGATGACGGCGAAAAATTCGCGGAATTTTCTGACAGGCAGCACAAAAGTATTCGAGCCCACGAGGAAGATGTCCGTATTCGGCGGATAAAAGGCCCTCTGGCTCAGGATCTCCTGCTCAAGGTCGTCCGGCGTGGTGACGAGAAAGGGGTAGTCCTTCAGCCTGTAGCAGAAATTGCACTTGTTCCAGTTGCAGCTCTGGGTCACGGGCAGAAGCAGCGAATTGGCCTCCATGGGCGGGCGGTAGACGGGCTCCGCGAACTTCATCCTCTTCTCCTTATTTTTATAACAATCGACATAAATTTTGATGTAGAAAAACCAGGGCCGGCTGTCAAGCCTCCAAAGGGGCTTGCGGGCTGCCGGGCCGGGCAGCCTTGCGCCGGGGAAAGAGAGAGGCGGGGATGCGGGAGGGGGTGCGCCGCACGTTTGCCGGAGGGTATGTTATAGAACGCAATTGATAGAAATTCCTTAATTCCGTCTGGCGCGGAGCGACAGACGGATGCGAGTGCCGGAAAAATCCTAAAAAATAAGATTTTTAGGTTCCGGCAAGGAAGATAAAAATTTTCGCAGGGAGTGTACTTAAGTACTCGACCAAGAAAATTTTTCTCGGACGCAGCCGGAACCTAAAAGGCTGTTTTTGACGGATAATTTCGGCGTCATGAAGGCAGCAAAGGCGCAACGTCAACTCGGGAGTATAACAAAGCCTTACCGGAACCAGGCTGCGGTACTTTCCGGGGGGCCGCGCTCCGCCGTCCCCGCATTTGCCCTCAGAACGACGCGATGAAGCTCAGGTTCACGTTCCAGGCGTTGGCCGTGGCGGGGACGGCCTCGCCGCGCGTATGGCGCGCGCCCCAGGCGCCCGTGCCCTTGTCCTGCGAAAGGCCGATCCAGCCGGCGCTGTAAAAGAGCGTCAGCCCCTCGCTGAGTCGCCAGCGGCCCGTGCCGGCGATTTCCACCGCGAAGTCGCCTTGGGTGAGGTAAAGATTGGGCATGCCGAGGTCGGCGCCGGGGCCCGGCTGCGCCCCGGAAAGCGCCATGCCGTTGGCCCACAGCCCAGCAAGTGACATCTTGCGGGCCATGGCCCGGCTGTTGGTGCCGCGGATATAGTTGAAATAAAAGGTCTGCGACACGTTTTCCCACAGGTGCAGGTGCGCGGCCCTGACGCCAACGCCCAGGGTGCCGGCGAGATTGTTGCCGATGAGCGCGTTGCGCTCGATATAGTGCGAGCCGTCATAGGCCAGCGGCGAATAATTGATGGAATTGCCCGGGTCCAGCGCGGGCAGGCGCTCCGAGCCGTTGGCCGGGTTGGCGTCGTCGCCGCTCCCGTACCAGGCGTAGACGCCGGGCATGCCCCAGTCATACTCCGAATCCACGCAGAGCGTGGCGAACCAGCCGCGCCGGTCGAGGCGTCGGTCGTCCTGCCAGCTCGTTTCGCCGTATTCCGCGTCAAAGCTCACCCGAAGGTGCGCGAGCAGGTCGGCCTTGCCCGTGAGGCCGGCCCAGAAGGCCGTGGCGCGCGAGCGCACGGCGCGGGCGCCGTTGGCGTCCGAAAAGTCGCGGTGGCGGCTGCCCCCAGCCGGGAACATGCCCTCGCGGAAATTGCCCGCGTCGCCGCCCATGGCGGTGAAATTGCCGAAGGGATAGGCCGCATCCCCGGCGCGCGCGGCATGCGGCTCGATGACGGCCATGACCGCCCAGGGGATGAGGCCCGCCTTTTCCAGTTGCAGCGGCACGAGCAGGCCGAAGGCGTCCACATTGTCGCCGAACACTGGGACGCTCCGGCCCCGGCCATTATCGTTATAGGGCCGGGCCCAGGCGCCGGTGACGCTCAGGCACTCCGAAAAGGCCCAGTTGGCCACCACCGCGGCCACGCTGCCATTAAAAATGGAATTGCCCGAGGCGTAGGCCGGCGTCTTGATGCCCTGGATGCCCATGCGCACGCGCAAGGGGGCCGTGGGCAGCGACCAGTCGATGAACGCGTTGCCCACCTTGACCATGTTGCCGTCCGCGCCGAGCGCGCCGCCGCTCTCCCGCTGGCCCCAGATGATGTCGCCGATGTCGAGATACAGGCTCCCCGAAAGCGTGCGCGAGACCTCGGCGTCCAGTTGCAGGGCCACCTTCTCGCGGGCGTTGAAATTGTCCTGCCCGGGGCTGAAGCCGGTGAAGCGCGCGTCCTTCACGAACTTGCCGTTCATGCCGTAGCCGAAGCTCGCTATCCACTGGCCGCGGGGCTTGAAATCCACGGCCGGGGCGGCTTGCGCCCACAGAACGCCGGGCAGCAGGAGGAGCAGGGCGAGGAGGCAAAAGGCGCGGCGTCGCTTCATCGGGCTTTCCGGGCAACGGGCAAGAGCCGGAGGAGGAGCGGCCGGAAGGGCCGCCGGTATCGCCCGGCGATTTTGGCATTTTTGTGGACAGCTCCTTGTACAAAAAAATTTTTGCAACGTAAACCTTCAGGATATGGCACCTTTTTTGGGCTCCCGCGCCCGGCCGCGAGCTTGCCGACCTTTCGCTGCCCTTTCGCGGAGTTGGCGCTGGTTGATTTTTAGACAGGTGCGCAATTTTTTTACAGGTAAGGGGGCCGGGGGTGCCTGAAAATTGTGCAAGGCCCACCTGGGCGCTGCTTCTCCTTCTGGCCGCAAATCCTTGCCCGCAGCAAAATCCCTCATTTGGCAAGGTTTATGCTCAAGCAGGGGAAACGTACCTTTCTCTTCACCCTTACCCCAGTGAGACACCCCATGAACACCGCTCCTTTGCAAGGCATCAAAATCGTCGATTTCACCGCCGTCCAGTCCGGCCCCTCCTGCACCCAGCTGCTCGCCTGGCTCGGCGCCGATGTCATCAAGATCGAGCGCCCCGGCCACGGCGACGCCACGCGTAAAGAACTCCAGTTCGACCCGGACTGCCCGAGCTATTACTTCCTTCAGCTCAACTCCAACAAAAAATCCCTGAGCCTCGACGCGGCCACGCCCGACGGCAAGGAGATCCTGACGCGCCTCATCAAGGAAGCCGACATCTTTGTGGAAAACCTCCATCCCGGCGCCATGGACAAGCTGGGCTTCTCCTGGGAAGTGGTCCACAAGCTGAACCCCCGGTGCATCTATGGCACCCTCAAGGGCTTCCCGCTGTCCTCGCGCTTCGCGCACCTGAAGGCCTATGAGCCCGTGGCGCAGGTGACGGCCGGCGCCGCCTCCACCACCGGCTGGTGGGAAGGCCCGGACAATATCCCGACCCAGAGCGGCGCGGCCCTCGGCGACTCCAACACCGGCATGCACCTCGCCATCGGCCTTTTGGCCGCGCTCGTGCAGCGCGAGCACACCGGCGAAGGCTGCCTCGTGTACCAGTCCATGCACAATGCCTGCCTCAACCTCTGCCGCATCAAGACGCGCGACCAGCTCACGCTCGACCGCATCGGCTATCTGACCCAGTTCCCGCAGTATCCCGACCAGAAGTTCGGCGACTATGTGCCGCGCTCCGGCAACCAGGAAGGCTCCGGCGTGCTCGGCTGGACCTACAAGTGCAAGAACTTCGCGAAAGACCCCAACGACTGCGTGTACATCATCATCCAGCGCGACGCCAAGAGCTTTGAGAAGTTCTGCGAAGGCATGGGCTTCCAGGATTGGCTCACCAACCCCGATTTCAACACCGCCGACGCGCGCGACAAGCACAAGCAGGCCATCTACAAGCGCATCGGCGAATGGGCTGCCACGCGCGACAAGTACGAAGTGACCGAGCACCTCGCCAAGTATGCCGTGCCCGTGGGCCCGGTGCTCAACACCAAGGAGATTATGACCGACGAGAGCCTCTATGACGGCAACACCCTCGTCAAGATCAACCAGCCCGGCTACGGCGGCAAGGTCGGCACCTTCGTCACCGTGGGCGTGCCCTTCACCCTGAGCAACTTCCAGCCCACCTACGGCCCCTGCCCGACCCTGGGCGGCAACAACGACGAAGTTCTCAAGAGCATCGGCTTCACCGACGCGGACATCGCCAAGTTCGCGGCCAACGGCACCACCGAGCCTCTCAAGAAGGCGTAGCGAAAAAAAGGCCCGGAAGCGGGAGCCTCCACCCCCGCTTCCGGGCCTCCACGCAAGGGCGGCCGCCCCGGCACGAGCCGCCGCCACATCGAGTTTTCCGCCGGCACTTTTTCACCCTGACTTTGTAAATCTTTCGCACCCAGAGGGGCATAAAACATGACGACGCAAGCAAGTTCCGCGGCCGCTCCGCACTTCCCGGACCAGATCACGGGTATGTATATCCTCGCCAAGGCGCTGAAAAACGCCGGGCTCGACACCATGTACGGCCTTGTGGGCATCCCGGTGACGGATTTCGCCTATCTCTGCCAGCAGCAGGGCATCAAGTTCGTGGGCTTCCGCTTCGAGCAGCAGGCGGGCATGGCCGCGGCCACGCACGGCTACCTCACCGGCAAGCCGGGCCTGCTCCTCACGGTGAGCTCGCTGGGCTTCCTCAACGGCCTCACGGCCACCATCAACGCCACGGTCAACTGCTATCCCATGATCCAGATCTCCGGCTCCAGCGACCGCGAGCCCGTGGACATGGGCCAGGGCGGCTATGAAGACCTTGACCAGCTCAACGTGGCCAAGGGCCTCGTGAAGGCCGCCTTCCGCGTCAACGACCCCAAGGACATCCCCACGGCCGTGGCCCGCGCCTACCGCGCGGCGGTTTCCGGCCGGCCCGGCGGCGTCTATCTTGACATCACCACCCCCTGCCTCGGGCAGATCGTGGACGCCAAGACGGCCGAGCCCTGGTATTTCACGCCGGTTGACCCGTGCCCGAAGATGATCCCCGCGCCCGACTCCGTCGACCGCGCGCTCAAGCTCCTGGCCTCGGCCAAGCGCCCGGCCATCCTGCTCGGCAAGGGCGCGGCCTATGCCCAGATCGACGACAAGATCAAGGCGCTCGTGGAAAAGACCGGCATCCCCTTCTACCCCATGTCCATGGCCAAGGGCCTCATGCCGGACAACCACCCGCTGAGCGCGCTGGCCTGCCGCTCCACCATCATGGAAAAGGCCGACGTGGTCATGCTCGTGGGCGCGCGACTCAACTGGCTGCTCTCGCGCGGCCACGGCAAGTGGAACCCGGAAGGCAAGTTCATCCAGCTTGACATCGACCCGGACGAGATGGACTGCAACCGGCCCATCGCCGCGCCCGTGGTGGGCGACCTCGACAGCTCGGTCTCGGCCATCCTCGAGAAGCTCGGCAACTACAAGATGAGCATGGACCCCTCGTGGGTGAGCGGGCTCCAGGCCGAGACCAAGGAAAAGAACGCCAAGTTCGCCGAGCGCCTGGCCTCGCACGCCAAGGACATGCCCATGACCCACTGGGCGGCGCTCAACGCCATCAAGCCCATCATCGAGGGCAACCCGGACGTGATCCTCGTCAACGAGGGCGCCAACACCCTGGACGACACCCGCGACACCATCGACATGTTCAAGCCCCGCCACCGCGTTGACTGCGCCACCTGGGCCATCATGGGCATGGGCATGGGCTCCGTGGTCGGCGCGGCCGTTGCCACCGGCAAGAGCGTGGTCGCCATTGAGGGCGACTCGGCCTTCGGCTTCTCCGGCATGGAAGTGGCCACCATCTGCCGCTTCAAGCTGCCCTGCACGGTGGTGGTGTTCAACAACGGCGGCATCTATAACGGCATCGGCGTCAACATGGCGCACAACGGCGACCCGGCGCCCACCACGCTGGACATCAACGCCCGTTACGAAAAGATCGGCGAGGCCTTCGGCGCCAAGGGCTACTACGTGACCACGCCCGACGAGCTCAAGGCCGCGCTCACCGAGTCCATCGCCTCCAGAAAGCCCTGCATCATCAACGTGCAGCTTGCCGCGGACTCCGGCAAGGAAAGCGGCCACATCGGCTATCTCAACCCTGAAGCGCTCCAGCATCCCATCGCCTAGCGCAAACGGGGCCGGGTCCGAGCCCGGCCCCTCCACCTCACCCGCATCCCCAAGGGGAAGGACCCATGTCACATATCATCCTGTACGCCATCGTGCCGATCGTGGTAGTCATGCTCGCCGGCTACATCTCCGGCAAGAAGGGCATCTTCAACGGCGAGGACTCCAAGAAGTTCAACAAGGTCGTCCTTGACTACGCCCTGCCCGCGGCGCTGTTCGTCTCCATCGCCCAGGCCAGCCGCGACATGCTCTACAAGGACCTCAAGCTCTCCCTGGTCTCGCTTGTGGTCATCATGGCCTGCTTCATGGCCGTATATTACATCTACAAGTACTGCTTCAAGAACAACACCGGCGCCGACGCGGCCGTTTCCGCACTGATCAGCGGTTCGCCCACCATCGGCTTCCTCGGGTTCGCCGTGCTGGAGCCGATCTTCGGCGCCACGCCGGCCGTGGCCCTGGTGGTCGCCATCGTGGGCATCGTGGTCAACGCAGTGGGCATCCCGGTGGGCCTCTCCCTGCTCAACGCCTCGCTGGAAAAGGAAAAGGGCCCCAAGGGCGGCAAGAAGGAAAGCGCCTGGGTGCCGGTCATCCACGCCCTCGAACAGCCCGTGGCCTGGTCGCCCATCCTGGCGGTGATCTGGGTGCTCGTGGGCATTCCGTGGCCTGAATGGGCGAGCCCGTCCTTTGACCTCATCGCCAAGGCCAACGCCTCCATGGCGGTGTTCTCCGCCGGCATCACGCTGTCGTCCATCAAGGTGGTCATCAACTGGCAGGCCATCCTGGGCTCCATCCTGAAGCTCATCGTCATGCCGGGCCTCGCCCTTCTCGGCGGCGTGCTCTGCGCCATGGACCCGCTGAACATCAAGATGCTGGTCGTGGCCTGCGCCCTGCCCCCGGCCTTCTCCGGCATCATCATCGCCGACGAGTACGACACCTATGTGGCCACGGGCACCTCGTCCCTGACCCTGAGCGTCATCCTCTTCATCGGCTTCTGCCCGCTCTGGATCTGGATCACCGACCTCGTTCTCAGCGGCAAGCTGTTCTAGCTGGACAGCGCTGAGCGCGACGGCGCGTAAAGAAAAACCCCCGGCATAGCCGGGGGTTTTTCTTGTTTTGGGAAGCTTGCGCCGCCCGGGGCGCCGCCCACGCGGGGCTTCCGGGGCTTCCGCCCTGTTGCAGAATTCACGGACGCTTTTTGCCCGGGCCGAAACTCCTTGCGCCCCGGCAGTCACTTGGCCTCGTCCGCCAGCTTGATGACAAGAACATCATCCACCATCCTGATGAAGCCCCTTGCGGGATATGCCGGCATGTCCCGCACCATGGCCAGTGAGGTGATCTTCTCCGCCCTAGGGCTGCCATTGATGGAGGGAGGCAGCTTCACCCCAAAAATTTTTAGATAATGGTATATTCGTTGCGGCTCACTGTTCCATGAAAAGAAAGAAGCCCCGTATATCTCCCGATCCCCATTACTGATATTAGGTAATATACCTTCCAGCTTAAATTTTCCTATTATAATAAGGCTCCGTTTTGCATTTTTTAATGATTGCGGCGCTTCAACGCATAACTCATTATAAATTCGCGAAGCAATAAGTTGATCACGTTTCTCAGAAAAATTATCAAGAAGTGAGGACCTCGCGTTGATGGATGAATTGAAGCACACTATCCATATGGAGAAGATAAAGAAAAGTATCCTGAATTTATGAGGGGCCTGGAGACAGGCAGCTAAAAACAGCGCCGCATAGATAAAGGGCGCAAAAAACCATGAGCGTATGGGCAAGGCAAGCCCAAGCCCCAAATAAGGAAAAAAGAAATAGCCGATAACAAGACAGAGCGAAAATGCATACCGCAAGCGCGGCTTCGCACAGAGAAGTATCAGCGCTATCGGAATGGGCAAAAACCAAAAAGGCGAGAGCAAGGTGCTATCAAATTTAGATTTTAACTCCTTACACAGGATTTTAAAAGCTTTAACGAAAGAGTTATGCAAATATACGGCTACGCTTTCGCCGTACTGGCTTTGGGGAATGCCGGTAATTAAATGTAAAAGCTGGCTGATGCTCACATAGCAGAGGAGAGAAATGCCACAGAGAAAAATGATCCTGCAAAATATCCTGAAAGACGATTTTTTGGCAATATCAAATTTGCCCAAGAGGCAATCTATAAAAAATAATCCCGGAAATATATAGAGCAAAGATTGATAGGTAAAGGTGGCGAAGGTGCATAAAATTATGGGGAGCACCCACTTTGTCACCAAGGTGTTTCCATTTATGGTGAAAAGATATGCCACGACGACCAAGGCAGCCGAACAGCTCACCTGGGCGACCATAAAACTAAACTCGAACATCGCCCCAAATGTGGGAAGAGAGATGGCGATGCCACAAAAAAGCAGCTTTTGCGAAAATGTCAGTGATTGATGATTGGAGATAAACAGGCAATAGGCAAGAGAAATAAAAAACAGCGCCAGGATATTTCCTATAAATGGATAGAACACACCGGGCAACAAGGCATAATAATATGCGAACATTGCCCATCTATTGATCGTCGCATGACCAGTAATAAAATTTTTTGCGCCCCAGCCAAATGCTGAGTCTTCGTCAATCCCGAAATTAAAATTAAATACCGCAAAACCATAGGAAAAGATACCAATCAGGAATACCGAGACAAGGAGTTTAGAGTTCTCCCCCCACCACCTGTGGATAGAGGGGGTATATGTTGTAGTGCACTCACCACTGTCCTTCACACTGCACCCCTTTCATTCGCACGGGTTCGGGCAACTGCCGCAAACAGCCCCCGCGTCTCATGAAAATGCTTTCCGTTGCCCTCGCGTGGCTGTTTGGGTGCGCCAGAAAGCGTACCTGGCGCGGCTTTCCGCAGGATGGCGGCCCTCATCCCCGGTGCCACGCGGGTCTTGACGGTCGCGGGCATGGCACCCCGCTGGGCAAGGATTATCCCGCGGGCAACCGAGAGCTGCCACCATCTCACTGAAATCATTGATAACAAGATAAGTATATATAAAATACGATTTAGGCGCAAGCATGCCGCCCACTGGGCGCCCGGCGCAGAACGCTTGCCAGCCGCCCTATTTTGGGCTATGAGACTCGTTCCCATTCCGCACACTCCGGCGGCTTTCCGGGGTCCCCGGGCGGATGCGCGGCGCATCCGGCCACCCCGGGGTGGAAGGCTCCAAAGGCCGGGGTGGAGGCATAACCCATTTGGAGGAATCATGGCTTACGTCAGCATGAAGCAGATGCTGGAGACCGGGGTCCACTTCGGGCACCAGACCCGGCGCTGGAACCCCAAGATGCGCCCCTACATCTTCGGCGCGCGCAACGGCATCCACATCATCGACCTGCAGCAGACGGTCAAGCTGTTCCGCGACGCCTATGACAAGATGGCCGACACCGTGGCCAAGGGCGGCAAGGTGCTCTTCATCGGCACCAAGCGCCAGGCCCAGGAGGCCGTGGCCGCCGAGGCCTCGCGCGCGCACCAGTTCTATGTGACCAACCGCTGGATGGGCGGCACGCTCACCAACTTCGTCACCATCCAGAAGAGCATCGAGCGCCTGAAGAAGCTGGAATCCATGTTCGCGGACGGCTCCATCAACCGCTACCAGAAAAAGGAAGTGCTCCTCCTGGAGCGCGAGATGCGCAAGCTCGAGGAATCCCTCGGCGGCATCAAGAACATGGACCGCCTGCCCCAGCTCGCCTTCATCATCGATCCCAACCGGGAAGACATCGCCGTCAAGGAGTGCCGCAAGCTTGGCATCCCCATCGTGGCCGTGACCGACACCAACTGCGACCCGGACAATATCGACTTCATCATCCCCGGCAATGACGACGCCATCCGCGCCATCAAGCTCTTCGTGACCGCCTTCGCCGAAGCCTGCCTCGAAGGCGAGGCCATGATGAAGGACAACCGCAACGTCGCCCAGGCCGAGGAGGTCATGGCGGACGCGGCGCTCGCCGAGGACGCGGCCGCCGCAGCCGTGGCCGCCACCGAAGAGAGGGAAGTGGCCGATGCCGTGGCCGCCGAGGTGAACGCGGCCCTCTAGCAGCGGGGGCGCAAGGTACGGCCGCGCCCGCGCGGCCCTGAAACAGCAATCTTTCCGGCGCGGGGCCTCTCGCGCCGGAGTTTGGGAGAAACCCCATGGCGATCAGCGCTCAAATGGTCAAGGAACTGCGCGAAAAAACCGGCGCAGGCATGATGGATTGCAAGAAAGCCCTCGTTGAAGTGAACGGCGACATGGAAAAGGCCGTGGACTGGCTGCGCCAGAAGGGCATGGCCAAGGCCGCCAAGAAGTCGGACCGCGCCACCTGCGAGGGCCTCGTCACCTCCGCCGTGAGCGCGGACGGCAAGCACGTGGCCATGTCCTCGCTCATGTGCGAGACGGATTTTGTCGCCCGCGGCGACCAGTTCCAGAACATGGCCAGGCGCGTGGCCGAGGCCGTGCTGGAGCATGACCCGGCCGACGCCGCCGGCCTTGACGGCATCGTGGGCGACGAGGTGAAGCAGCTCATCGCCTCGGTGGGCGAAAACATGCGCCTCGGCAAGTTCGCGCGGCACAGCAAGGCGGGCGACAACGAGGTCGTGGGCCAGTATATCCACGCCAATGGCAAGATCGGCGTGCTGGTCTTCCTCACCTGCGGCAAGGCCGCCACCGTGGACACCCAGGAAGTGAAGGACCTGGCCAAGAACCTCGCCATGCAGGTGGCGGCCACCAATCCCATGGCCCTTGACGCCTCGAGCCTCGACGCGGCGGCCGTGGAGCGCGAGCGCGAGGTCTACCGCCAGAAGGCTCTTGAAGAGGGCAAGCCCGCCAATATCGTGGACAAGATCGCCGAGGGCGCGGTCAAGAAGTTCCAGAAGGAAGTCTGCCTCATGGAGCAGCCCTATATCCGCGACGACAAGAAGACCGTGGCCGACGTGGTGCGCGAGGCGGCCAAGGCCGTGAACGACACCATCACGGTGACGGGCTTCGAGCGCATCCAGCTCGCGGCGGAATAACAGCGGTTCGCGGTGCCGCCGGCCTTTGGCCGGAGCGTACAGAAAGGCCGCGGGGCTTTCCCCGCGGCCTTTGGCATTTTCCTTTCCGCCTCGCGCCTAGAACGAATACGCGAAGGTCAGCTGGGCCTTCCAGGCGTCCTGTTTCTCAAAGCTGCCATTGCCCGTGCCGCCGTAATAGCCGGCCTTCTGCCACGTGTCCTGGTCCATCATGTTGACGATATAGCCGAGCTCCAGATTGAGCTCGAGGTTTTCATACACCTGCCACTGGTTGACGAGGTTGAATTCCAGGAGCCCGTCGTTGGTGGTGTGGTAGGGGCCGTCGCCGCCATAGCCCTCGCGCCACGAAGAGGCGCTTTCCATATACTTGACCATGGACGGGCTGTTGGTCCCGCCCCAGTACGCCACGCGGAAGGTGTGCGTCAGGTCTTCGATGAAGGTGATGTCGCGCAGTTGCAGGCCCACGCCCCAGGTGCCGGAATAGGTCATGGCCCAGTCGCAGCTGTCGTCAAAGGAGCCCCAGGCGAGGTTGCCGTCGCCGATGAAGGAGGTGAAGTTGCCCGCGCCGGCGATGGAGGGCAGGCGCTCCGAGCCGTTCTTCACATTGCCGTCGTCGCCCGAGGCGTACCAGCCGAAGATGCCGGGCACGCCCCATTCGAGCTTGTATTCCACAAGGGCCTTGGCGAGCCAGCCCTGGCGCTGGGTGCTCCCGCGCACGATGTCGCCCTCGTTGCCGCGCTTGATGATGTCGAATCGGCCCATCTCCTCCACGAAGCCGTAATTGAGGTCGATCTCGATGTTCAGCGGGTCGAGCACGGAGATGACGATGGGAAGCCCCGCCCAGAACATGCTGCCGTAGGTCTTGCTGGTGCTCGCGGTGGTGAGCGGCGAGCCGTGGGCGAAGTTGAAGCCCGGCGTCAGGCCCGGCACGGTGAGGCCGAGGATGCCGTCCGAGGTCTCCCAGGGCTCGGCCTCGTTCACGGAGGCCAACCCGCGCAGCGAGTTGCGCCCCAGCATGCCGTACATGACCCAGGGCGTGACCTCGTAGCCGTCAAGGGCGATGGGCAGCGACACGGCGAAAAGGTCCATGTTGTCGAGGTAGCCCGCGCGGTCGCTCGTCTTGTCAAAATAGCCGCCCGTGAAGTTGTCGTTGACCGGCCGCATCCACAGGGCGGTGAGGCTCACGGCGTCCGTGAACTTGTAGCTCGCCACGATGCCGGCCACGTCGGCGTCCATGATGGCCGAGCCGCCGGCCGCATTGGGCAGCGCCAGGCCCTGGATGCCCATGCGGAAGGAAAGGTCGGTGGCGGGGACCGCCCAGTCGATATAGGCGTTCTTGAGCTTGATGACATTGGTGCCGTCCGCGCCGAGCGCGCCGCCCTGCTCCGCCATGCCCCAGCGCTGGTCGCCGATCTCGATGCCCACAGTGCCCGAGAGCGACTCGGAGGCAACGGCGTCCAGCTGGAGGCGGACGCGCTGGTTGGCCTCAAAGGTGTCGTTGGTATTGGTGCGCGTCTTGGGGCCGTGGCCCGGCTCCCGGTACTTGCTGTAGAGCTCGCCCGTGCCCGCGCCGAAGCCCACCAGCCATTCGCCGCTCACCTTGAAGTCCACGGCCTCAGCCGGCGCGTGCCCACCGAGCAGCAGCGCCGCCGCCAAAAACAGGGTGCAGAGCAGGTTTTTCCCCCTCATCTTCCCCTCTCGCCTCGTCTTCATGCTCCCTCCTCAGGGATTTTCGCCGGCCACGTTTTGCGGCCGGACGCTCGTGCGCACACGGGACATGACACGGGCGAAAACCCGTGTCTCGAAGAAAAAACGCGGCATCGCGTTTTCCTCAGGTACGCTGAGGAGGATGGCACAGGGCGTTGGGGCTGTCAATAAAATTGAAATTCATTTTCAATATGGAATATTTTTGCCTGTCCCCCAACTGTTTCCAGCCCGCTTTCCCACCACCCCTCTCCTGCACGGCCTTGCCCGCGCGCGACCGCGCAAAAGCGGAGTGTGGGCTCCCCTCCTCCTTGCCAGCAGCGGGATGTGGGAGCATACAGAAAGGAGGGCAGGGCGAGCGTAGCGCCACTTTCGGGGCCTCATCAGGGGGCAGGCATGGACGGGAAAAGAATGACGGCGGACCAACAGGCCGAACATATCCGCACGCTCTTGCTGGGCGTGGCCGTGGGCGACGCCCTCGGCGTGCCCGTGGAGTTCCGGCCGCGCGGCAGCTTCCATGTGGACGGGATGCGCGGCCACGGCACCCATGACCAGCCCGCGGGCACCTGGTCGGACGACACCTCGCTCACGCTGGCGCTGGCGGACGCGGTGGAGGACGGGGCCGTCTCGCTGCCGCGCCTCGCCCGCAACCTCATCGCCTGGCACGACAAAGGCGCCTTCACGCCGCATGGCGAGGTCTTCGACATGGGCAACGCCACGGCCCGGGCCATCGCCCGCCTCAAGCGCGGCGTGCCCCCGGAGCGGGCCGGCGGCACGGAAGAGCGGGACAACGGCAACGGCAGCCTCATGCGCGTGGCGCCCTTGGTCTTCCTGCTGGCCGGCCGCAGCGCCGAGGAGCGCTTCCGGCTCGTAAAAGCCGTCTCGTCCGTCACCCACGGCCATGCCTGGTCCGTGACGGCCTGCTTTCTCTTTCTAGAAGTGCTGCGCAAGCTGCTCGCCGGCACCGCCAAGGACGAGGCATATGCGGAGCTGCGCGCGGAACTGGCCGCGCCGCCGCCATTTCTTAATGCGGCAGCACTGGAAAAATTCCGCCGCATTCTCAAGCAGGACATCCGGGACATGCAGGAAACGGAGATCCGCAGCAGCGGCTTTGTGGTCGATACCCTCGAGGCCGCGCTCTGGTGCTTCCTGACAACAGACACTTACAAAGACGCCGTGCTGAAAGCCGTGAACCTCGGCGACGATTCAGATACCACCGGCGCTGTCACGGGCGCCCTGGCGGCCATGGCGTACGGCCTTGAGGCCATCCCGGCGGAATGGATCGCGCAGTTGCAAGGGCGCGACCAGATCCTGCGCATCGCTGACAGCATGGCCCACGCTCTCGTCCCGGACTGAGCGGGGGCGCCTCGACAGCGCATTCGGATAAAGATCCCCTCGATTTTTTCGCCAAAACGCGAAAAGGGCCAGGAGAACGGCATCTCCTGGCCCTTGAAATTTCTGGAGGAAACGGGATTAATAATTCAAAATTAATTATATGAGATAATTTGACATAAATTTTTAAAGATTTTTAAATACCCCCTGAAATACCCCTGCATTTTATAGCTCTCCGCGCACAATATTGGATTATGCAAGGGGGCCTGTAGTATGTCCAGACGACCTGCAGGACTTCCCAGCGGCGCCACTGTGCGATACTTGCCGTCAACCGCAGCCCGGGGCGTCATCCTCCTCAGACAGGGATGCGGACCTGCGCCGACGCCTGCGAGAACTGGCAGAGGAACTGCGGCGCTTCGGCGTCCAGCGGCTGCATATCTTGTTACGACGCGAGGGGCTTGTGGTGAATCACAAGCGGGCGGAACGGCAGTACCATGTGGTATAGGGCTTTTCTGTATTTAACAGACGCTAATTGGCATTAAGTTATGCTTAATGTTGCATTAACTTTTTTCGCACTTCCTCATATCGCTTCAAACGAATATAGTTTGAGATGCTTGTTCCGGGCCAATTGGCGCCCCGATAAACTACGCCGCAGATTCCAAAGCTATTTGCAAAAATGACCTCGCACAAGGTTCCAAGGAGGAGAGAAAGATGGATCTGAAGCTCGATGACAAAAAGGTTTTGGTCACGGGAGCTGGTTCGGGTATCGGCAGGGAAATTGCCCGGCAATTTGCCATAGAGGGCGCTGATGTTCTTATCGTGGCACGCACGGAAGAAGCTCTGCGCGAAACGGCGGCTCTCAATTCCCGCATATCGTGGCTTGCCGCTGACCTGACTACCGCTGATGGTGTTGAGCGCGTTGTCAATGAAATCGCTTCCCGCTTCGGCAGCCTTGATGTTCTGGTCAATAACGCTGGCTGGTCCCCTGTCCATCCCTTTGAGGCCGAAACGATGGATGAGATCATGAAAGCCTTTGACGTGAATGTGAACACCGTCTGCCGCCTTGTCCTGAAGACGCTCCCTTTGCTCAAAAACAGTCGCGGCAATATTATCAATATCAGCTCTGCCGCCATCCGCAACCACTTGATCCAAATGTCCGTCTATAGCGCAGCAAAGGCTGCCGTGGACATGTTCACAAAGATATGGGCCAAGGAATTTGCCCCCTATGGCGTGAGGGTCAATTCCGTTTCTCCCGGCCCCATCGAATCGCCGATATACGACAAGCTCGGGATTTCCGGTGCTGAAAAAGAAGCGCACATGGCCCGCGTGACGGCGGGGGTGCCGCTGGGACGCTTCGGAAAGGTTGAGGAAGTGGCCCCCATTGTCCTCTTCCTCGCTTCAGAGGCGACGGCCAGTTACATCACTGGAGCGGACTATCTCGTTGACGGCGGGTATGGCGATTAGGACAGTCTGCCGACTCCCGGGGATCTGGCATGAAAGATACACTCACATTGAACAATGGCGTGGAGATTCCGCGTATCGGGTATGGCGTGTACCAGATACCGCCAGCGCACACCGTTTCTTGTGTAAGCGCAGCGCTGGAAGTTGGCTACCGTTCCATAGATACCGCGCAGGTTTACGACAATGAGGCGGAGGTGGGCATCGCCGTGCGCAACTCCGGCCTGGCGCGGAGCGACGTTTTCGTCACCACCAAAATATGGGGTTCCGGCGGCTATGAGGACACCCGACGTTCCATCTCGGCCTCCATAAAACGCCTGGGGCTCGGATATGTTGATTTGTTCCTGATTCACGAGCCTGTGGGAAAATATGAGGAAACGTACCGCGCGATGGAGGATGCGCTGGCGGCCGGTGAAGTGCGCGCTATTGGTGTCGCCAACTTCCTCGGAACCACCTTTGAGGGGCTCCTGCGGCATTGCAAGGTGAAGCCCGCTGTAAACCAGATTGAAACCCACCCTTTCAGGCAGCAGCGGGAAATGCACACCCTTTGCCAAAAGAACGGCATAGCACTGGAGGCATGGTCGCCCCTGGCCTGTGGCAAAAATCACATCTTCACCAACGCCATCCTGACTGGGATAGCGGCAACACATGGCAAAACAGTGGCACAGGTGGTACTTCGCTGGCTGTATCAGCGCGGTATCATTGTCATCCCCAAGAGCGTTCACCGGGAGAGGATGATCGAAAACCTCGCCATCCTGGATTTTTCACTCACACAAGATGACATGCAAAAGATCAGTACTTTGGACCACGGTACAAGTCTTTTCAACTGGTGGTAAAAAGCGCGAACCCAATCTCTACATTAAGGGAGAGAAACTATGCTTGGCAATTTTACTTATTACTGCCCCACACGAATGTATTTTGGCGATAAAGCTCAGGAGCAGTTGCCGAATGCCATGAAGGACTACGGAAAGAACGTACTCATGGTATATGGCGGCGGCTCCATAAAACGGAACGGCATTTATGACGATGTCATGAACGGCCTTCAGTCTTCCGGCAAGACGGTGATCGAGCTGCCTGGCGTCATGTCAAATCCAACGCTTGAGAAACTTAATGAAGGTATCCGCGTCGCTCAAGAAAATGCCATCGATGTCATTCTTGCTGTGGGCGGCGGTTCAATTATTGACTACTCGAAGGCGCTGAGTGTCGCCGCGGGTTATGCCGGCAATGCATGGAAACACTTCTTTTTGGATCAGGCGGATGTGGAGGAGAGCCAGAACGTCATTCCTGTGGGAGCCGTTCTGACCATGGCGGGTACGGGATCTGAAACCAATGGTACTGCCGTGATTACTGACCCCGCTGTTCCCATCAAGATGGGCAAAATGTTCGGCGCGCGCGTGGCGCCACGTTTTGCCATCATGAATCCCCGGTACACGTTCTCTGTGTCCCGAGCGCAGATGGCGGCTGGAATCTTCGACACCATGAGCCATGTCATGGAGCAGTATTTTTCAGGTGATAACGATTGCACAACCGATTATCTCGCTGAAGGGCTCATGCGCAATATCGTTGAATCCGGGCGAAAAGCTGCAAAAAATCCTGAGGATTACGAGGCACGCAGCAATCTCATGTGGGACGCTACCTGGGCTCTCAACCCACTGCTGGGAGTTGGCAAAACCGCCGACTGGATGGCTCATATGCTGAGTCACGCCGTGGGTGCCTTTTCCCATGCCACGCATGGAATGATCCTGTCCGCAACGGCGGTCCCCTATTACCAGTACATATTGCCCTACGGATTGAAGCGGTTCGCCCGTTTTGCACGCGTCGTCTGGAACGTGGACGCCCGGGGAAAGATGGAAGAAGATGTCGCCCGAGCGGGCCTTGAGGCATTACATCAATGGATACTGGACATCGGGGCGGAAACATCCCTCGCCAAGCAGGGCGTGACGGAAGACATGCTCGATGGGATTGTCTCATTGACACTTTCGTCAATGAACGTGAAACCCCAAGGCTACAAACTGCTGGACCGCGATGAAATCAAAGCCATCCTCCAGAAAAGTATGTAGAACGCCTGCCTCTTGAGGCGAAGCTCAAGGGTATATGGCGCTGGGATGTTCACAGCTTGATTATCCAGCGTCCATCATGTACACATGGGCGTACATCACAGTTGCGCACAGGGGCTTAACCGCATGCGCGAACCTGATATATCCTTGGTCTCATGCGTGAACTGACGAGGAGAAGAAAATGAAAGGTGCAATCCTTTGCATTGGCGTCGGCCCCGGAATAGGTTTCAATACAGCCATGCGTTTTGCGCTCGAAGGATATACTCCCATTCTTGCCGCCCGGAACACGGATAAGCTGAAAGAGTTTGCGGCAGCGATTTCAGAAAAAACAGGAAGGAAATGTCAGACTGAGAGTATGGACGCGGGCCACGCCTCCAGCGTGGCCGCTCTCATCGAAAAATATGGGAGCGAAACGGAAATCCTTTTTTACAATGCGGCCATTCTGCGCCCGCAATCGATTTTCGAGGCGACTGACGCATCACTGGAGAATGATGTGGCCGTTGACCTTACGGGGGCGATGATCTCAATCAGGAACATCTTGCCGTTTATGCGGGAAAAAGGACATGGGAGCATATTTTTAACCGGGGGCGTCCTCGCGCTCTTTCCATCGCCGGAATATCTTGTCCTGAGCGCGGGAAAGGCGGGAATCCGCAGCCTTTGCCAAGCGTTGTTCGACAACTTGCGAGAGCTCAATATCCATATCGGGTCGATCCAGGTCAGGAAGGAGGTGCAGGCTGCGGAGCGTGATCCGCAGAAAATTGCCGAACTGTTCTGGAAAATGTTTTCCCAGCCCAAAGAAAAGTGGACTTGGGAGGAAACGTACGGCTAGTTGCCGTAACCGCTCCATAAAGTGGCGTCTGCCGAAATGGGGTGTGCCCCTCTTTGCAAAAACTTGGATCATGTGTAGTAGTTTAGACTTGATCTGACAGGTTTCTCCGTCTTGGTGGTTTTCCCTGTCCGATTAGTTCATCTGTCCGACCTTTTCCTCCCAGAGCCTTTTCCCGTCAAGCAGGGTTTGCATAGGCGTTCGGCCGCA
>NZ_JAAKEK010000003.1:0-306709 GCF_011039155.1 Desulfovibrio sp. ZJ746
ATTCATCGCTGTAGTCGGGGTCGTAAAAGGCACCGTAAAGATTAACGCTCCGTCGCCATATCTTGGACGACCAAGCACCGGCGATTATGTTCCGAATCCCGTCACCCTTCACGCCTCCCATGCTGGGGGAAGTCACGAACCGATAAGTCCTCTAAGCCAGAAGGAGGGCTTATGGAAATAAAGGTATTCGGCGATCTCTTGGCGGAATGGTGGGAGCGGTATCTGGGGCGCGGTTCGGCGAAGTATGCCGCCGAGTGCTGGCGGCGGCTTGAGCGCGAAGTCCTGCCGAAGCTGGGCGACAAGCCTCCCAAAAAAATCACGCCGCCCATGATTTTGCGCATTTTGCGCCGCATCGAGGCAAAGGGCACCTTTGCGTCGGCCCGCAAGGTAAAAAGCCATATTTCGCAGGCCATGCGCTATGGCATCGCCTGCGGCCTCGTCATCAGCGACCCGACCCGCGATCTGGGCTTTGCGCTCACGCCCCATAAATCGCACCCGCGCGCCGCTCTCACCGACCCCACGGCCATTGGCACCTTCATGGCGGCCCTTGAGCGTTTACGCCCGCGCAAGCGCGCGCTGTCGCTCAAGCTGCTCGCCCTGACCTTTGTACGGCCCGGGGAACTGGCGGCCGGGGAATGGGCCGAAGTCTCATGGGACGCGGCCTTGTGGAGGATTCCCGGCGCGCGCATGAAGATGAAGCGCCCGCATATGGTGCCGCTTTCCCGCCAGGCGCTGGAGGTCCTGCGCGAGCTGCACGGCATTACCGGCGCCCATGTCCACATGTTCCCTAGGCACAGGGATACGGCATTGCCGGAAAAGCCCCGCTGTCTTGGCTATGCGCTCCGGCAACTGGGCTATGACGGCGCCACCATGACGCCGCACGGCTGTCGCGCAATGGCCGCGACGACACTCTCCGAGCTGGGCTGGCCCTCGGAGGTGATTGAACGGCAACTGGCGCACACGGACCACAATCAGGTCCGCGCGGCCTACCAACGGGGGGAGCTGATAGAGGAACGGCGCAAGATGATGCAGGCATGGGCCGACTGGCTCGATCTGCGTTGCGCCCGGGCCATCCTGAGCAGATAGGCAATTTTTTGGCAGAGGCGGGGGCGCGGGAGCGCCCCCACCGACGGCCCGTTGCACCGGGCCGCCACGGCCCCACGGACGGCAGTCTCACGTCCGCGAGGTATCCGCCTGCTTACCCTTTGGGAGGGCGCAAGCAGTCTAGCCGGGTACTTCACGGGGCGCAACACTCAACGAGCCATGAGAGAGGATACGACACAGGAAATTCGGTATGGCCAGTGCCACAAGCTGCTGGCCCGGGGCTGGGCGCGCGACGCCCATATCATTCACAAGTGCCCCCGCTGCGGGGCCTACAACACCCTGCGGGCCACGCGCCCCAGCTCCGCGCCGCATGACGGCCTTTCGGAGCCGAAAAATGGCAGGCAAGACTGATGCCCCGAAAATGTTAGGGGCCAATGGTTTCAAGTACCGCGAGCAGTTCGGCGTCATCGTCATCTGTAAAGACGAGGCCGAGCATAAAATCGTCTATGAGCGGCTCAAGGCCCAGGGCTACAAGTGCAAGGTGGTGCGCGTATGATCATCCGCATCCACCATCCGGCCCCGGCGTATGACAGCTACCGCGCCGCGTGCGTCCAGAGCCTGTTTAATGCCGACGGCATCGGCTTTGACCTCGAGGCAGACCTTCCCATTGATACGCCAGAGGCCGCCCCGTGGCAGATCGGCCTAGTGGTCGGCCCTTCCGGCTCCGGCAAGTCCAGCATCGGCGCGCGCATATGGGGCAAGGACGCCCTGCGCGGGGCCGAGCGCTGGCCGTCCGACGTGCCCATCATCGACGCCATTGCGCCGGAAAGCGCCGGTGGAAGCTGGCAGCAGGCCACGGCCGCGCTTTCGGCCGTAGGGCTTGGAGACGTGCCCGCATGGCTTAGGCCGTTTCGCGTCCTGTCCACCGGGCAGAAGTTCCGGGCATCGCTCGCGCGCCTGATTTGTGAGGCTCCGGCCCGGGCCGTGGTCGATGAATTTACCAGCGTTGTGGACCGCCAGACCGCCAAAATAGGCGCGAGCGCCTTTGCCAAGGCATGGCGAGCCACCGGCGCCCAGGTGGTGCTTCTCTCATGCCATTATGATATTGTGGACTGGCTTTGCCCCGACTGGATATTTGATACCGCCGGGGCGGGCTTCCGCTGGACGCGGGGGCGCCTTCGACGCCCAGCCGTCGAGCTCGAAATATGCCAGACAGGCTGGAACTTCTGGCCCCTGTTTGAGCCGCATCACTATCTAAGGCCACCGCACATGGTCGCGGCGACCTGTTATGTGGCCTTTACCGGGGGCGTCCCTGTGGCGCATCTTGCCGTAAGCACCCGCCAGGGCGGCATCGAGGCCCGTGCCGCGCGGCTCGTCGTGCTCCCGGACTGGCAGGGCATAGGCATCGGGACGGCGTTTCTCAACGAGGTGTGCCGCATGTGGCGCACGGGAGAAAACCGCTTTGGCAAGCCCATGCCCACGCTTTTCAACACCTCACACCCCGGGCTGTGCCGCGCCTTGCGCCGCTCGCCGCTCTGGACACAAGTGTCGGCACTCCTGCACGGGAGCAACAAAGCCCGCAGCGCACGGTCCATAACCAACTCACGGACGCGCTCGGGCAGCATTGCAACGCTCGGCAAGGGCTGGGGCTATGGCGGTCACTTCCGCGCCATTCAGGGCTTCCGCTACTTAGGAGAAAAGCAGGAGGTCTAAAAAACAAAAAACCGCCGGGCCAATTTTTCCCCCGGCGGTTTTTTGCGGCTGGATTTGTGCCATTTTATCCGCAAAACGGTGCCAACTTGCGCGCCCGCTTATTGCTTGGCCGCTCCAGCGGAATGGGGCGTGGTTAGAAATAGGTTAGAAAAATGAAAAGGCACTTATGGTTAGAAAACCGTAAGTGCCTGATTTTATTGGTTGCGGGGGCAGGATTTGAACCTACGACCTTCGGGTTATGAGCCCGACGAGCTACCGAACTGCTCCACCCCGCGGCATGTGCTCGTAGATATATACGCTGGCATGAGGGGAGTCAAGGGGAAATTTGCTGAAGGGGAGAGGTGCTCAGGGGCTGACTTGGTAGCGGTTGTGACTCCCTGCATGGGTTAGGCCTGTTGCGGAGTTATGGCAGGGAGTTAATGAGAGGTAATACTTGGGCATGCAGGTGGACACCGTGGAAAATAAAGCGTCCGCAAACAACGTTCCGTGACAGGGTGCTGTCCGCGTATCGTTTAAATTCAGCGGCGGCGCCAAAGGCTGCAACATTCAAGATGGGGGGTGTGCGGGAAAAGGTCAACCGCCGCCAGGCGTTGGAGGGTGTAGGCCGTGGAGAGCTTCGCGGCATCGCGCGCGAGCGTGGCCGGATTGCAGGAGACATACAGGATGTGCTCCGGCGCAAGGTGCAGCAGGGCGCCAAGCGCTGCCGGCGCAAGGCCGCCGCGGGGCGGATCGAGCAGGGCCGTCCCCCAAGTCGGGAGGGTGTGCCCTTTGCCGAGGCCCGGCAGTGGCGCTCCGGCTGCAAGGCGCTTGAGGAGGGCCCCGGCATCGCCAGTGAGATAGCGGCAGCCGCCCAGCCCCGCATCCGCCGCATTGCGTGCGGCAAGGGCGACGGCCCGGCGGTCGCTCTCCATGCCTACTACCGCCCCATAGTCACGGGCGAGGAGTTGCCCGGGCGCGCCCACGCCGCAATACACATCAAGCAGGCCTCGTCCGCCGCCCGGGGGGGCCATGCCCATCACTGTGCGGGCAAGCAGTTCGGCCGCGCCGGTGTTGACCTGAAAGAAGGTGGCCGCATCCAGCGCGAAGGAGCGGCCCGCAAGCGGTAGGTGCAGGAGTGCGGCTTCCGGGTTTTCCGCACCCTCGGCGTCGAGGCAGAGGATGCGGCGCTCCCCGCTCGCCAGCGCGTCATCCCGGCCGCGTTCCTCATGGATGAAGCCGCCCATGCGGCTCGCGCCGCCCAAGGAGAGCAGGCGCTCCCCCATGGCGCGGACGGCGGCGCGTTCGGTCCGGTTCCCGGGGCTCGTCAGGCAAAGCGCCCACCAGCGCGCCTCCGTTTCGCCGGGCAGCCAGCCTTGGCGCAATGCAAGAAAGCGCCAAAAGCCCCGCTCGCCGGTCTTGCCACTCCCGCGCCGTTCCGAAGCGCGCCACGCCGGGAGCCCGCTTTGGGCCGCGGCTTCCTGTGCCACTGCCAAAAGCTCGCGACCCCCGGAAGGCGGAAGGGCACAGTCGGGCGTCGGCACCACATCCGCGCCGCCCCGGCTCCGCTGGCCGAGCACAAGGCCATCCGGCCCTGCGCCAAAGGCAAAGGTCATGCGGTTGCGGAAGCCGGCAAGGCTGGGCGAGGGGAGGGGCGTCTCCCATGCCGCGTCCAGCGCATCCGCATCAAGGCCGCCGATGCGGGCGAGGGCGTCGCGCGCAAGCCGGGTTTTCCATTCCAGCTGGCTCGCATAGGGCATGGCCTGGAGCGGGCACCCGCCGCAGCCCGGGGCGCCCGGGCCGGCGCCCGCGTGCGGGCAGAGCGGCGGCACCGCGTCCGCCGCCGGGCGCAGAACCTCCACAAGCTCCGCCTCCAAGAAGCGCGCCTTGCGGGCCTTCACCCGGCAGCGGACCGTCTGGCCGGGCAGCCCCCCGGCCACAAAGACCGTGAGCCCGCGCTCGCCCGGGCGCGCGGGATCCTTGAGGTGGCCGACGCCGCGCCCGTCGTGGGCCAGGCCGTCAAGCACAAGGTCGAGACAGTCGTGCATGAGCGCGAGCGTAGCACGACGCTTCGCCCGGCGCCAGCGGCGCCGGCCCCGGGCCCGAGGCGCCCGCAATGGCAGCGCCGGCGCGGCCCGGGCATTGACAGAACCCCTCTTTCAGGCTAGCCGTAAGGGATAGGCAGGGCCGTTCCCAGGGCCCGGCGCTCCGCCGCGGAGCCGCGCATGCGGTTTCGCCTCCACACTATTGCCGAGGAGATTCCGGTGAACATTCTCATTTTCGGCCCCAACGGCAGCGGCAAGGGCACCCAGGGCGAACTGCTCAAGCAGAAGTATGACCTGGCGCACATCGAGTCCGGCGCCATCTTCCGCGAACATATCGGTGGCGGCACCGAGCTCGGCAAGAAGGCCAAGGCCTATATCGACCGCGGCGACCTCGTGCCCGACGACATCACCATTCCCATGGTGCTCGAGACCCTGCGCACCAAGGGCGGCAAGGGCTGGCTCCTCGACGGCTTCCCGCGCAACATGGTGCAGGCGCGGAAGCTCTGGGAGGCCCTCCAGAAGGAAGGCATGCCCCTCGACTACGTGGTGGAGATCCAGCTGCCGCGCGAGACCGCGAAAAAGCGCATCATGGGGCGCCGGCTCTGCAAGAACAACAACAATCACCCCAACAACATCTATATCGAGGCCATCAAGCCCAATGGCGACAAGTGCCGCGTGTGCGGCGGCGAGCTTGGGCTGCGCAATGACGACCAGGACGAGGCCGCCATCAACAAGCGCCACGACATTTATTACGACACCAAGGACGGCACCCTGGCCGCAGCCTACTTCTACCGCGACCTCGCGGGCGACGGCAAGACCAGGTACATCGTGCTGGACGGCGAGGGCAGCATCGACGCCATCCGCGAAGCGCTGCTCGCGCAGCTGGATTAACGGCAAAAATCGCGCCGCGCCGTGCGCCTCCCCGGGGCCGCGGTGCGGCGTATTTTTTTGCGGGGGGAGGCATGGCCGTACTCGTCTGCGGGGGCGCGGGCTATATCGGCTCGCACAATGTCCGCGCGCTGCTCGCGGCCGGGCGCGAGGTGGTGGTGGCCGACAACTTCCTCACCGGCCACCGCGAGGCCGTGGCGCCCGGGGCATCTCTCCATGAGATAGACATCCGCGACGCGGACGCCTTGGATGCGGTCTTCGCCGCCCATCGCATAGATGCGGTGCTCCATTTTGCCGCCAGCTCCCTTGTGGGCGAGAGCATGGAGCGGCCGCTCGACTATTTCAACAACAATGTCCTCGGCATGCAGCGCCTGTTGGAGGCCATGCAGCGGCACGTGGTCCGGCGCATCGTTTTTTCCTCTTCCGCCGCGGTCTACGGCGAGCCGGACGCCGTGCCCATCCCCGAGGATGCGCCGCTTTCCCCCACCAACCCCTATGGCGAGAGCAAGCGCATCATGGAGCGCATCATGCACTGGGCGGCGCTGGCCCACGGCATGCGCTTCGTGAGCCTGAGGTATTTCAACGTGGGCGGCGCGTGGCCCGGCGGCGCCATCGGCGAGGACCACCGGCCCGAAAGCCACCTCATCCCGCTCATCCTTCAGGTGCCGCTCGGCCGGCGCCCGCATATCTCCATCTTCGGCACGGATTACCCCACGCCCGACGGCACCTGCGTGCGCGATTACATCGATGTCATGGACCTGGCGGACGCGCACCTGCGCGCCCTCGAGCACCTTGAGCGCGGCGGCGGGAGCCTGGTATGCAACCTCGGCAACGGCAAGGGCTTTTCCGTGCGCGAGATGGTCGAGGCCGCGCGCCGCGTCACCGGGCACGCCATCCCCGTGGTCGAAGGGCCGCGCCGCGCCGGCGACCCGGCCCGGCTCGTGGCGTCGGCGGAGCTCGCCGGGCGCGCTCTGGGCTGGCGCCCCACGCTGGACATCGAGGCCATCATCGCCTCCGCCTGGGAGTGGCACAGAAAGCATCCGCAGGGCTATGGAGCTTGAGTGGCTCCTCTCATAGTACTTGTTTAGGCGCAGGTAAGAAGAGGCTAACTCATTCCCTGCCGCGGTTATCACGTGACGCTGTTGCACTGTGTGATATCCGCCATAGAGAAGGCCATGATGTGATTAGTTATTTAATGAAATTGTAATTAGGGCTCCACCTTGGTATGAATTAGAGGGATTTTTTATGACCAATTTTTCTATACCTTAGTTAAGAAATGAAAGATAATTTCATTTCCTAAAAACAAAAAGATATTCATGGGCGATAAGCAAAAAATTATATTTTATACTATTTGTTTTCCAATAACCAGTTGCTTTACAATTATGTTGTTCTTTAATGATCAGTTCTTTAAGGGTAAATCCAGCTTCCTCAAAAATTTTCATGACTTCGAAAGCCATGGGGATCATGTGTCCCTTTTTGCGCGTATCGCCCATGAGGAGGCAACAAAATTTTTCTGTTTTTAAAACTCTATAACATTCTGCTGCCACCTTTTTCATCTCATCCATGAACGCTTTGCCACTCAAACAGGAGAGATCTTGAGCTGGATCGCCGCCATATTGAATGATGTCGGCATACGGTGGATGGGTACAGATAAGGTCGATGCTGCGATCCTCCAAAAAATCCAGATTTCGTGCGTCCCCCTTTCGGATGACTACACTTCCCATCTCTCTATCACGTTCAAAGTCAACTTTTTCCCTACAACGTGCCAGTGCGGCATCGTTAATATCTACTCCTATTATATTTCTGTTAAGCAATTTTGCTTCGACGAGGGTAGTTCCACCACCAGAAAATTGGTCAAGAACCCAATCATTTTCTTTTGAGTACCTAAGGAGGATGTTGCGCGGAATATATGGGGACCAGTTTCCCCGCCATTTTGCGTCATGTGTGGCCCAATTTCCTCGCTTTGGAAAAGACCAATGTGTTGTTGCCTCCAGCTCAAAATTTTCTGGTTCCCATTTGCGTATGGGGTGAGCCATTATATCATCACCTTTTTGATAATATTATTTTCTAAATCTGTTATATTGTAGATATGAGGCATCACGTCAAATGTTTCTTCAAGATTGTTTTTGGCACTCTGCCATCCTTTGCCGTCAGTAAACCAGATAAAAGTGAAACCATTAATCAAGTTGGCTTCCAAAGCCAAGGTTTTATAGCTTCTGGCAGTTTCATTGAGCTTGCTGCCGCCACTCCCATAAAAATTAGTTTCAATTCCGTAAATCATGTTATCCGTTTTGACGACGAAATCGAATCGTTTTTCCATTTTACCTGAGTTTGATATTGCTGTAAGATCTATATTCCATTTATCTGTTATTTGATGAATATACATTTCTTTAAAGTAATTTAGCCCTTTGGTAAATCCCGCTTTTGCAATAAAGCCCTCCACTAAATCTTCCATAAGGTGGCCGCCACGATTCTTACGGCCATTTGAATCCAGGCCAGTCTCGACGCCTGTGGCATAATCCACTAAATTGTTTACTATATGATGTTCCAGCAAATTAAATAATCCTGTCTTTTTCATAAAATTAGCATACATTTCGACAGGTAGGCACCTAAAGTTATGAAGATGCTTAATATCAAAGTTGAATAAATGTCCACCTTCCTTATCCTGACAGTATATTTCATTTGTCCTTACCGCTAAGAGAAGGGGAACACACTTTAGCGTCTCAGGATATTTCAAAATCAGTTTTTCAAAGTCCTTTTCGATATTTTTTGAACCAATGAGAGAATTAAGAATATTTAGTTCAACTTTTACCTGATCAACATTTGCGTAGACTTTTTCAAAGTCGATATAATACCCATAATCTGCAATACTGTTTCGAAAATCAGAAAACCATGCGTTAAAATCTCGTTCGTGCATCTACCTTCTCCTTTTTGATAAAGTTAGCATAAAAAATATTTTAGCCATCTCTTCCGAAAATATAAAAGAACAGAAGGAGAGAAATTTATTGTAAAAAGTAAAACTCATGCAAAATTTGAAATTAATAATTCTTTGATTTTCCCCCGCGAATTTCGATTAGAGTTAATCATTCGGTTGGCAGCTACACGCTTAATGGAATATGCCGAATACATTTTATCAAAAAAATTATCTTTTTTATCTATATTCTTCGGATCAGAATTACTAATGACGATTTTTGCACCTTTTTGATGCAAATTATTTACAAAATTTGCAAGGTTCTGTTGTTCTGTATCATTAAATGAAGCATATGTATAGCCTGTAAAATTTGATGTAGCGTTCAGAGGTCGATAAGGAGGGTCAAAGTAGACAAAGGTTTTATCGTCTATAAATTCAGCAGACCTCTTGTAATCTTGGCACATAATGGTTACATTTTGCAATTTTTCTGATACAATCCGAAGGTTATCTTCATCACAAATGAGAGGAGATTTATAATCCCCAAATGGAACATTGAATATACCTTTTTTATTCACACGGAATAACCCATTAAAACATGTCTTATTGAGAAAAATCATCAATGCTGATTTTTCTATGTTTTGTGATGAGGATCCGATTTTTATTTCATTAAAATAATTTCTTTTTTGTATAAAAAACTCTTTCCGATCAGGTTGGTTCAGAGTGAGAAATTGTTTTTCAATTAGATGGAGTTTAGCTATCAAATTTTCTACGTTATCCCGGATTACACAATATGTATTAATAAGTTCAGAATTAATATCACTAACATAAACTTCTTCTAACTTATATTTGTTTAAAATATCAAATAATACGGCGCCCCCTCCAACAAAAGGTTCTGCGTATTTTTTTATATTATTTTGTTCAAAAGGATAATAGTGTGCGATTTCGTTGAGAAGTTGTCCCTTGCCTCCAGCCCATTTTAAGAAGGGTTTTGCCTTTCGGCCACCTTTATCCTGGGAGACGAAATTTTTTGATGGTTTCAGGATGTCGTTGTACATAGGCTGCGGTTCCTGTGCTGGACTGAAATAGGTCGCGTGTGTCACATGGGATGCCGAGCGCAAGCCATTCTGCAAGGCTAGGTAAGCCAAGCTTCCGTGTCACTGCGTGGTCTTTTCATTTGTGTCTTGCGCTCCCTACCAGTCCAGCGTGGCCTTGAAGGCCCGGGCGAGGTCGTCCACCTTTTCTGCAAGCACCGTGCTGTCGCCGCTTTTCAGGGTGAGCGCGCCCGTGCCCGTCACCGTGCCGATGCGGCGGCAGACCTGCCACATGCCGAGCGCGTCCAGGAGCGGCGCGAGGTCGGGGCGCACGCTCACCACAAGGCGGCTCGCGCTCTCGCTGTAGAGCAGCTCGAAGCGGCTCATGGGCTCGAGGGCCGGCACGGCGTCGAGGTCGATGTCCGCGCCGAGGCGGCCGCCGATGCACATTTCGGCAAGCGCCACGGCGAGGCCGCCGTCAGAGCAGTCATGGCAGGCCGAGAGCGCGCGCTGGCCCATAAGCGCGTGGAGGCCGCGGTAGCGGGCAAGGGCGCTCGCCGCGTCCACCCGGGGCACGAGGCCGCCGGAAAGGCCGAGCTCCGAAGCCGCCTCGCTCCCCGCCATCTCCCGCCAGGTGCCACCGAGCAGGTAGATGAAGTCGCCCTCGCGCTTGAAGTCCGAGGTCTGCGCGGCCGTGACATTTCGGATGACGCCGATGACCGAGAAGAGCACCGTGGGCGGGATGGAGATGCGCTCGCCGCCGCCGAGGTAGTCGTTCTTCATGGAGTCCTTGCCGGAGATACAGGGCAGCCCGAACGCCAGCGAGAACTGGCGCAGGGCCCAACAGGCGCGCACGAGCTGGGCGAGCTTGTAGCGGCCCTCGGCATTGGCCTCGGTCCACACCGGGTCGCACCAGCAGAAGTTGTCCACGCCGGCGAGCGCGTCCGGGTCGCCGCCCACGGCCACAGCGTTGCGGATGGCCTCGTCCATGGCGTTGGCCATCATCCAATAGGTGTCATAGTCGCTGAACTTGGGGCAGATGCCGTGGCTGAGCACGAGGCCCGCGTCCGACTCCAGCAGCGGCCGCAGCACGGCCGCGTCGCCCGGGCCGTCGCGCAGCGCGCCCACCAGGGGCTTGATGACGCTGCCGCCGCGCACCTCGTGGTCATACTGGCGGATGATGTATTCCTTGGAGCAGATATTGAGGCGCCCAAGCATCTTCCTGAGGAAGGCGCCCTCGTCGCCCCCCGCGCCCTCCATGCGGATGTCGGGGAAGGCCGGGCGCTTCCACACGGCCTCGAGGTGCAGCTGCGGCACGCCGTCATGGAGAAAGGCCATGTCGAGCAGGGCCACGGTGCGGCCCGCATAGCGCACCTCGAACACGCCCGACTCGGTGAACTCCCCGAGCGCCGTGGCCTCCACGTCCATGCGCTTCGCAAGTTCGAGAAATTCGTCGAGCTTCGCCGGCGGCACGGCCACGGTCATGCGCTCCTGCGCCTCGGAGAGCAGCACCTCCCACGGGAGCAGCCCGTCATACTTGAGCGGCGCGCGGTCGATGTGCAGCACGCAGCCGCCCGTGTCCTCGGCCATCTCGCCCACCGAGGAGGAGAGCCCGCCCGCGCCGTTGTCCGTGATGGCGTTGTAGAGCCCCTTGTCGCGCGCCTTGAGCAGGAAGTCGTACATCTTGCGCTGGGTGATGGGGTCGCCGATTTGCACGGCCGTGGCCGGCGAGCCCTCGTGCAGCTCCTCCGAGGAGAAGGTGGCGCCGTGGATGCCGTCCTTGCCGATGCGGCCGCCCACCATGACCACCGCGTCGCCGGGCTCCGCCTTCTTTTCCCAGCCTGGCCGGCCGCAGACATCGGTGGGCAGCAGGCCCACGGTGCCGCAAAACACCAGCGGCTTGCCGAGATAGCGCTCGTCAAAGACGAGGGAGCCGTTGACCGTGGGGATGCCCGACTTGTTGCCGCCGTGCTCAACGCCCTCGCGCACGCCCTCGAGCACGCGGCGCGGGTGCAAAAGGCGCGGCGGCAGCTCCTTGGCGTAGAAGGGCGAGGCGAAGCAGAAAACATCGGTATTGCAGATGAGCTCCGCGCCCATGCCCGTGCCCATGGGGTCGCGGTTGACGCCCACGATGCCCGTGAGCGCGCCCCCGTAGGGGTCCAGCGCGGAGGGGCTGTTGTGCGTCTCCACCTTGATGCAGGCGTCGTAGCCGTTGATGAAGGCGATGACCCCCGCGTTGTCCTTGAAGACGGACTTGCAATAGTCCCTGTCGCCCAGGCGCTCGCGCAGGATGGCCGTGGCGTCGCGGATGCAGGTCTTGTAGAGGTTGTCCACCCGCTCGTGGCGCCCCGTGTCCTCGTCCGTATAGTCGATGGCCGAGGCGAAGATCTTGTGCTTGCAGTGCTCGGACCATGTCTGCGCGAGGGCCTCCATCTCCACGTCCGTGGGGTCGGCGGGAAGGCCCGCCTCGGCGCGGGCGCCCGCGATGTCGGGCCTTGTGAAGTGGTCGCGGATGGCGTGGAGCTCGTCAAGGTTGAGCGCCCAGGTGTTGGCGCGGCTGGCGGCCAGAAGTTCCGCGTCGCTCATGGTGGAGAGCGGCACCACGGCCACATCCGCGCGCGCCTCGCCCGTCACGCGGGCGGCCTGCGGCGGGAAGTCCGGCTCCTTGGCCCACTCGGCCGCGCTCTTGATGCGGAAGCGCTGGATGAGCGTATTGCAGAGCAGGTCGCGGGCGATGGTCTCCACCTGCTCCCGGTCGAGCGGCGAGGCCGCGTCGTTGCGGATGCGGTACTGGAGCGCCGTGTAGACGGCGAGGCTTTCGCGCGGGATGCCGAGCACCATGGCGGCCGTGTCGCGCGCGGTGCGGCCCTCGTTGTCGGTCACGCCGGGGCGGAAGCCGACCTCGATATACCAGTCCGGCAGGGGCGCGAGCGGCGGGAGGGTGCCCAGGGCCGCGCGCTGGAGGATGGGGTCGTGCCAGACGGCGTCCTCGAGCAGGCGGCAGGCCTGGGCCTCGGTGAGGCCGTCGGCGGTGAAGACCTTGACAAGGCGCACCTGCCCCACGGCAAGGCCCAGGGCCGCGCGGATGCGCTCCGCCACCTTGCGCCCCTGAACGTCCTCCAGGCCGGGCTTCGGCCCCGCTTCCAGACGGTAGAGCATGGCTCCTCCTTTGCTCGCTTTTCCGTTCCCGGCGTGGGCCCGGGATTTTTGCTTCTCAGTGCCGGCGGTCGCGGACATAGTCCGCCATTTCCATGAGCACCCGGCGCTCCGGGCCGCCGGGCAGGCGCAAAAGCGCCGCCCGCGCGGCCTTGAGGTAGTCCCCGGCCTCCTCGCGGGCGCGGCGGTCAAAGCCGCCCTCGCGCACGCGCAGGGAGATCTCGGCCGCGTCCGCCGCGCTCATGAGCCCGCACACGAAAGCCGCGTCAAAGGCCGCGCGCTCGTTTTCGGCAAGGTCCAGCCGGTAGAAGCGCAGGGGCGGCGTGAGCTTGCCCTCGCGCACATCGCCGCCCGTGGGCTTGCCTGTCTCCTCCTCGGGCGCGAAATCCAGCGCGTCGTCCACGATCTGGAAGGCCATGCCGAGATTTTCGCCATAGGCCGCGGCCGCTGCCACCGCGTCGGGCCCGGCGTTGGCCGCCAGCGCCCCGAGCTCGCAGGAGGCCGCGATGAGCGCCGCCGTCTTGCCGCGCACGATGGCCGCGTATTCCTCCGCGCTCACGTCCACCCGGCGCTGGGCCGCCAGTTCCAGTATCGCGCCGGCCGCGGTCTCGCTGGTGGCGTTGGAGAAGCAAAGGCACAGGCGCGGGTCGCCAAAGGCCGCCACCTGGGCGTTGGCCCCGGAGAGCAGGGCGTCACCCGCCAGGATGGCCTGGGCCACGCCGAACTCCGTATGCGCGGCCGGCTTGCCGCGCCTGTTGGCCGCGTCGTCGAGCACGTCGTCATGGAGCAGGGTGGCCGCGTGGAGCATTTCCATCGTCACGGCGAGGTCATAGATGCGTTCGCCCGTATCGCCCAGAAGGCGCGCCATGAGAACCGTGAGGAAGGGCCTAAGGCGCTTGCCGCCGGCCTCGAGGATGTGGCGCGCCACAGGGCGCACGGGCTCCGGCAGCCGGCCGGCCGCGCGGGCGAGGGCCGCGTTCACGGCCGGGAGCTCCTCTGCGAGGCGCTGCTTCAAAAGCGTTTCAGCCATGGCTTCACCGTTCTCCTTGCCGCCCCCCAGACGGCCGCTGCTCAGGCCAGCCCGAGCGCGGGCAGCACGCCGGCCAGCGCGGCGAGCGCGCCGGGAAAGTCCTTTTCGTCCGCCGCGCGCGGGCCCACCTTGTTGGAGACCGCCCGCACCTCCACGCAGGGCACGCCGGCCCGGGCGCAGGCATAGGCCACGGCGAAGCCCTCCATGTTTTCGAGCTCCGCGCGGTGGCGGTTGGCCATCTCCCGCGCGCGGGCAAAGCTGGCGCTGACCCCGGCCACGGTGAGCGAGCGCCGGGGCTGGAAGGCGCCGGGCGCGGGCTCGCGGGCGCCGAGCGCCCCCGCGGGTGCCAGCCTTACGCGGTCATACACATCTTCGGGCGCGCCGTCTGCCTTGCGCCACTGGGGATGGCTGAAGGCCCGCGCTGTGACGGAACTGCCGTCATTGAGGCCGTATTCGGGCCAGATTTCCTCCTCGACGAGGCACAGGGCGCGCAAGGGCGTTGCTGCAAGGTCAAAGGCGCCGGCAAGCCCCACATTGAGCACCGCGCCGATGCGCAGCCCACCTCCGGCCGGCTGGCCGTCCTCCCCGCCGCTTCCGCTGGTGAGGCCGAAGCAGAAGCCCATGGCGAGGGACGCGTTGACCGGCCCCACGCCGGTGACGCAGAAGAGCGCCGGCCGCCCCTTGAGCCGCGCGGGCACGGGCGTGAGCTCGGCGAGTTCGCCCTCCCGGTGCGCAAGCCCGGGCGCCGTGGCGGCCAGTTCGGCAGCGGTGGCCGCGCAGACGAGCAGGGCTCCCTGCGGCACCCTAGAGCCTCCAGTACTCCACCCCGGCCTCGCGCATGGCCGCCGGGTCATAGAGCGACTTCACGTCCAGCACCACCCCGCGCTCAGGGTCGGCCATGCGGGCGCGCAGGTCTTCCGGCGTCAGCGCCGCGTAGGCCTTGTGCGGCACGGCGAGCACGATGGCGTCGAGGTCCTTGAGCTCGGAAAGCGGCACCAGTCGCTGCCCGTATTCGCGCAGGGCCTCGTCCGCGTCGGCCTCGGCGTCGGTGACGAGGGTGGTGACGCCGTAATCCTCCAGCTCGCGGATGACATCGACCACGCGGGTATTGCGCAGGTCGGGCACGTTCTCCTTGAAGGTGAAGCCGAGGATGCCCACGCGCGCGCCGTTGACCTTGGCCCCGCGCCGGATGAGCTGCTTGACCGCGCATTCGGCCACATACTTGCCCATGTTGTCGTTGATGCGGCGCCCTGCCAGGATGACCTCGGGGTGGAAGCCCAGCTCCTCGGCCTTGAAGGTGAGGTAGTAGGGGTCCACGCCGATGCAGTGGCCGCCCACGAGGCCCGGCCGGAAGGGCAGGAAGTTCCACTTGCTGCCCGCGGCCTCCAGCACCTCGAGGGTGTCGATGCCCATGCGGTCGAAGATGATGGCGAGCTCGTTCATGAGCGCGATGTTGAGGTCGCGCTGGGTGTTCTCGATGACCTTGGCGGCCTCGGCCACCTTGATGCTCGAGGCGCGGTGGATGCCGGCCGTCACCACGGAGCCGTAAATCCTGGCCAGAAGCTCGGCCGTGGCCGGGTCCGAGCCGGAGACGATCTTGGTGATGGTGGCAAGCGTGTGCACCTTGTCGCCGGGGTTGATGCGCTCCGGCGAATAGCCCACGGTGAAGCCCGCGCCAAGCGCAAGGCCCGACTCGCGCTCGAGGATGGGCACGCAGACCTCTTCGGTGAGGCCCGGATAGACCGTGGATTCGTAGACGACCACGCAGCCCTTGCTCATGTGTTTGCCCACGGTGGTGCTGGCGCCCACCACGGGCGTGAGGTCGGGGGAGCGGTGCCGGTCGATGGGCGTGGGCACGGCCACGATGATGACCGCGGCCTCGGCCAGGGCCGCCGGGTCGGACGTGTAGCGCACCTGGGCAGCCGCGAGGGCCGCGTCGTCCACCTCGCGGGTGCGGTCGTGCCCGGCCGCGAGCTCGGCCACGCGGGCGGCGTTGATGTCAAAGCCGATGACATCCATATGGCGCGAGAGCGCCACGGCGAGCGGCAGGCCCACATAGCCGAGGCCCACCACGGCCAGCGGCCGCTTGCGCGCTTCCAGTTCCTCAAACGTGATCATGTCCCATCCCCTGCCGGGCTTTGGGCGCCCGGGGCTTTACAAAAACGGGATTTTCCCGCACCAAGGGGCATGCACCTCGACTTGCCCCTCCTGCTCCGCGCCGTGGGCCTGGCCCTGGTTTTCGAGGGCCTTGTCTGGGCGCTCACTCCCGGCGGCATGCGCCGGGCCATGCGGCGCCTTCTGCGCGAGCCGGACGCGGCCCTGCGCGCAGCCGGCATGGCCGCCATGGCGGCAGGGCTCTTCCTCGTCTGGCTCGCCGCGTAGCGCCGTCAGGCGCCCTTTTCCCCCACATGCAGGCACACGATGCCCGAAGTGAGCTTCCTGTACCACACGCGCGCAAAGCCGGCCTCGCGCATCTCGCCTGCCAGCTCCTCCGCCGTGGGGAAGGCGCGGATGCTCTCGGCGAGATAGCCGTAGGCGCCGTCGCGCGAAAAGGCCCTGCCCACCAGCGGCAGCAGGTGGTTCAGGTAGGCGTTGTAGACGCCGCCCCAGATGCGCTCCCTGCCCGAGCCGAATTCCAGGATGCAGGCCCGGCCCCCGGGCCGGAGCACGCGGAGCATCTCCGCGAAGGCCGCCCCGCGGGGCGCGATGTTGCGGATGCCGAAGGCCATGGTGAGGCAGTGGGCCGCGCCATCCCGGACGGGAAGGCGCCGCGCGTCCGCCGCCACGGGCAGGATGCGCGCGAGGTTTGCCCCCTTGAGCTTGCGACGCCCGCGGGCCAGCATGGGCGGGCAGAAATCCAAGGCCGCCACCGTGCCCTTGGGCGCCTCGCGGCGCAGGGCGAGCGCCACGTCCAGCGTGCCGGCGGCGAGGTCGAGGGCGAGGCCGTCGCCGGGACTTGCGCTCTTTGCGAGCACGCGGCGCCAGTGCTGGTCGATGCCCAGGCTCAAAAGGCGGTTCAGGAAGTCATACCACGAGGCGATGCGGCCGAACATGCCGGCGACGGCGGCATCATGGCCCGGGCCGCCCCCCGGCTGCGGCAGCCCCTGCGCGTCGTTCATTCGCGCTCCCCGGCGGGGCGGCGGGGCGCCGTGCGGGCGCCGTCCCCGCGCAGGCTTGCGCCCTCGCGGACATTGCCGCCGGCCGCCCCGTCAGCGCCGGCGGCCTGCGCGCCGGACTGGGCGATGGCCCGGGCCACCACGCCGTAGACCGCCGGGAAGATCTCCGCGAAATTTCCCGGCGAGACCGTGCGCGTCTCGATGAACTTGGCGGTCAGTTCCTTGGCGACCTGAAGAGCTTCCCTGCTGTCCTTGTCCACGGCTTGTGCCATCCGCCCGGCATATACCGGGGAAAAAACCCGTCCTTGGGGAATGGCCGCGGGACCCACAGCGGGTCGCGCACCTGGACGGGGAAAAGAACGGAAACGAGAGCCCCCGCCCTTTTTGTCGTTGCATGTTGGCCCCGGCCGTAGCGAGGCCCGAGGCGCCCCGCGGCGAGCCCGGGGCCGGCCGAGCATAGGCGTTCGGCGCCTGCTTGGCAAGCGGGCGCCCCGGCCCTAGCCCCCGGCGAGGCGGCTGATCTCTTCGCGCAGGATGCGCGCCACGGCGCTGGCCGCCGCCTTGCCCACCTCTTCGTTGAAGCGGGGCTCGAGGTTGTCGAGCCGTTCCTCGATGGCGTCCATGCGCGCGAGCAGGCTTTTTTGCCGCGTCTCGAGGGTGGCGAGGCGGCCCTCGAGCCCTTCGGGCATGTGCGCGGGCGGCGGCGTATCCTTGAGCGCCTGCCCCACCGAGGAGGCGATGAGCGCCGCAAAGCCGTTGTGCAGGGGGCTGCCCTCGCGCAGGAGGTCGCCCAGTGAGACGGAATCGGCGGCGGAATGTTCCAGCGCCTCGATGCGCGCGCGGGCGGCGGCGAGGTCGGCCTCGCACTGGCGCAGGCGCTCGCCGAGGGCGCCGGCCAGGGCGGCGAAATCCTCGGTGGCGGCGAGCAGGGCCGAGGCCGGCACGGTGGCGGCTTCGGCAGCCGGCGCCGCCTGTTCTTCGGGGGCCGCCTGTGCCTCGGCGCCGGTTTCGGGTTCCGCAGCCGCTTCTGGCGCGGCCGCTTCGGGCTCGGGGGCCACTTCCGGTGCGGCCGCCTCGGGCTCGGGCGCCGCTTCTTCAAAACCGGGAGCTTCCCCGGGCGCTCTATCCGCGGGCTCGGCCATGGCTTCTGCGCCCATGGCTGCCTCGTCTGCGGGCGCCACGAACGCGGCTTGGGCTGCCGCGGCAGCCTCAAGCTTCGGCTCCGGCATGGCGGCGGGCGCCTCCACTTCAGGCAGCGGTGCCTCCTCGACTTCGGGCGGCAGCGCCTCCTCGGCCGGGGCGCCCGGAAGCTCCGGTTCGTCCGCCGGCGGCATCTCGGTAAATTCGGCTTCGATGGGCGCCAGGTCTTCTGCAGGTTCTGGCGCAGACGCGGGCTCTGGCGCGGTTTCGGGCGCCGCGGCCTCCACGGTGAGGGCCGTTTCTTCCACTATCGAGGCGTGTTCCACCACGGCGGCCGGGGTCTCGGGTTCCGGGGCCGGTTCCGGCGCAGGCTCAGGGGCGGCCTCGGCTTGCGGCGCTGCCGCCGCCATCAGGTCCTCGAAGGAGGGCGCGGCGGCCTCGGGAACCGGTGCCGGGGCTTGGGGCGCGGCCGCCTTTTCGGCGTCCAGCGAGGTGAGCAGGCTGGCGAGGTCGGCCTCGAGGCCCGGCTCGCCAGGCGCGGGGACGGAAGCCGGCGCGGGCTGCGGGGCAAGGGCCGGGTCGCCGAGAAGGGCGTCGAGATCCGCCTCCAGATCGGGCGCCGCCGGCGCTTCGGCCTTGGGCGCCGCCGGCATGGTGGCGGCGGCAAGCAGGTCTTCCACGCTGGGTGCGCCTGCGGGCGCGGCCGGCGGCGGGGGCGGCGTTGGGGCTGTGCCCCCGAGCAGTTCGTCCATGGCCGCGTCGAGATCCTGCAACATGCTGTCTGAGGCTTCAGCCACAGCCGCCGGGCTCGCGGGGGCGGCGGGTGGCGGCGTGGGCGCGCTCCCGCCGAGCAGTTCGTCCATGGCCGCGTCAAGGTCTTGCGGCATGGCGGCGTGCGGCGCGGCAGCCGGGGGCGCCTGGGGTGGCGTCGCCGTGGCGGCGCTTTCATGGGGCTGCGGCGGAATGTCGAGCGAGGCCAGCAGGTTGTCGATGTCGCCCATGTCGGACATGTCGAGCTGCTCGTTGGGGTCGACCACCGGGGCGGCGCCGGGGGCCGGGCCGTCCAGCGGCGCGGCCGGGCCCTTGCTGAAGCTCGCGCCGTCGCTGGCGTCCATCTGGGCGAGCAGGGCTTCTATTTCCGCATCTTCGTTGTCGGGCTGCGCGCCGGCGTCGGCGGCGGGCGCGGCGTCGCCCCTTTCGATGAGCTCGGTGAGGTCGATGATGTCTTCCGCGTTCTCTTCAGGAACGGGGGCGTTATGGGCGGCCATGGCAACCTCGCGGTTTGCGTGCGTACGCGGCCGCGCGGACGCGGCGGGCGCAGGGCGGCTTGCCCGGGCCTGCGAGGCGCCGGGCAGTCGCTCTAGAGAACGGCAAAAAACTGTATCAGTTTATGCCGCGCGGCGCAAATAGTGGCCGGCGCCGGGCCGTCCTGAACGCCGCCCCCTAGGGATGGCACTTGGACTTGGAGCAGCCCGTCAGTTCCTTCTTCAGGTCCGGCTTTTCCTCGGCGACCTTGGTGTGGCAGGCGAGGCAGGTCTGGTGGCGCAGGTCGGCGCCCTTGTTGTGGACCACGAAGTAGAGGCTCTTTTCGCCCTTCTTGGCGGTGAGGTCGTCATGGCAGCCCGAGGTGGCGCACTTCTGGAAGTTGGCCTCGCCGTTGACCTTGTGGTGGCAGACCACGCACTCCACCTTGGCGTGGGCCGAATGCGGGAACATGACGGTCTTCTTGGAGCCCTTGAACTCGATGGGGCCTTCGGGCACCGCCGGCGTGGCCGTGGCGTGGGCGCTCACGGCGCCGAAGGCGCAGAGGGCCAGCACGGCGAGGAAGAGGCTGATCCGCATGGGCATCTCCTTGGGCGCGTCGCGCCGTTTGTGGAAGGCTTTGTTATACTTTTGAGCTGGTGATGCGGCTGTGCTGCATCTGTAATGCCGAAATTATCCGTCAAAAACAGCCTTGCTCCAGCCGTTGCGACGAAGGAAGCTACGGATGGAGACAGCAATCAGTTACCCCTGCAGCCCGTCAACCCAGCCGCTGTCGCTATCCGTAAGGCTCGCAAGCTCGCCAACGGCTAGCGCTTCGGCGCTGGCTGCGTCAGAGAAAAATTTCCTCGGTCGAGTACTTAAGTACACTCCCTTCGGAAATTTTTATCTTCCTTGCTTCAGCCGTTGCGACGAAGGACGCTACGGATGAAGACAGCGGTTAGTTACCGCGCTGGTCAGCCAACGCTGCCACTGTCGCTATCCGTGCTCCAGCCGTTGCGACGCAGGAAGCTACGGATGGAGACAGCAGTTAGGTAACGCGGCAATCATTCAACGAAACCGCTGTCGCCATCCGTATGGCTCGCAAGCTCGCCGACGGCTGGCGCAAGGCTCGCAGCCTCGCCAACGGCTAGCGCGCCAGCGCCGAAAAATCTTATTTTTTAGGATTCTTCCGGCACCAGCACCCGTCTTCCGCTTCGCTCCAGACGGAATTAAGGAAGGTCTCTTAACTGCTTTGTATAACGTAACCTCGCAAAAAACCGTGCGAAAAATCCACTTACTTTCCGAGCTTCAGACCCGGGGCGAAGGCCGGCGCGGTGAAGATCACGGCGTCGGCGCTGGCGCTCTCCGCCGGGTTGCTCGAGACGATGCGCACTTCCTTTTTCTCCGGGTGGATGGCGAGGCTCGTGGAGAGCAGGTTCTGCCCCTCGTCCCGCCCGGGCAACAGGATCTGCCCGATGGGGAAGCCGTTGGGGTTGAAGATGAGCACGCGCCCCTGCGACATCATGGCCACATAGACATTGCCGTCCGCGTCCACGCGCATGGAGTCCGGCCCGCGCCCGGTGAACCGGTAGGGGATGTGCGAGCGGAAGGGCACGATCTTGGTGGCGTCCTTCACCGTGGTCTTGTGGAGCTGCTCGCGGGCGTATTCCGTGGCCCAGATGACGGAATCGTCCGGGGAGAGGGCCACGCCGTTGGCCTGCGCCATGTCCGGGATGACCAGGGTGAGCGCGCCGTCGGGCGCGCGGTAGACGATGCCGCCGCCAGTGACGGTGCTCGAGCCCTTGCAGTCGCTGAAATAGAGGCCGCCCTTGCCGTCAAAGACAAGGTCATTGGGGAGATACCCCTGCTCCGCGCCCACGATGACCTCGGGCCGCCCCCCGGCGTCGGCAACGGCGAGGATGGAGCCGGCGCTCCCCTCGGGGTTTTTCACCGCCATGAAGAGACGGCCGTCCGGCCCGAAGGCCAGCCCGCACGGGGCGAGGCCGTCCAGCACCACATGGTCGGAGAGCTCGTTTTCCGGCGTGAGCTTCCGCACCTTGCCGCCGGTGACATCGCAGAAATAGAGGTTGCCCTCGCGGTCGAACACCGCCCCCTCGAGGATGTGGCGATCGCTGTTCACCACCTTGAGCGGGCTGGCCTCCACGCTTTGCAGGCCCTGCTCGGGGAGCGGGATGGGGGCCGGCGTTGCCGCGCGGCCCTCGTAGCTGAAGGCGTCCGCGGCGCGGGCCGGGGGGGCAAAGGCGATCAGGACGAGACAGGAAAATGCGGCACAGAAGAGCTTCATCGGTTCCCCCGAAGGTGCGGTCTTGGATATATCAGCATGGGGCCGGGCCCCGGCAAGGACCAAAATATGCAATCAATGGCCCTTTTCGTTCAAATGCCGGGCGCCCGTCAGCGGCGCCGGCCCCCGGAAAGCGGCAGGACGCAGCGGCCGCGCCCCAATAAGCGCAGAGAGCCGCGGATGATCAGGAAGACGGCGAACAGCACGGCGCAGAAGAGATGGCAGAGCTTGAAGCCGGCGTAGGCGCCGCCGTAGATGGAAACATCCTCGAGGTTGTGCAGGATGAGGATGAGGCCGCTCACGCCGAGCAGGGTCACGAGCAGGCAGCGCAGGCGCCCCCAGCGGCTCAGGCGGAAGCGGCCCGCGCTCTCCGCGAACCAGATGACCCCGGCATAGGCCGCCAGCAGGAGCAGCGCGGCCGCCGCCCAGTAGTGGATGACCGTGGGCGAGGTGTTCCAGGTGTCGATGAGCCCGTAGCGGTAGGCCACGGGCAGGTGCGCGAAGCCGCTCACAAGGGCCGTGAGCACGGCCGCGTTCCAGAGAAAGAGGATGAAGGTGGAAAAGAGCGGGCCGCGGTCTTTCATGGGCGCCGTCCTTTCTGGCGGTCGCGCCAGAGGCGCAGGCACGCGAGCCCGGCCCCGGCCAGCGGCGCGGCCAGCACCCAGCCGAGCAGGTCATTCTCCTTCGTCATGGTCGCGCCGGGGGGGCGCAAGCTCGGGCGCCCCACGCCGATCTGGTCCTGCCTGAGCAATTCCACCTCGATGTCGCGGAAGGTGAGCTCCGACACATAGAGGGTATTGGTGCCGCCGTTGATGGTGCGGCCATAGATGTCGCCCTTGCGCTCGGCCGCGAGCTTTTCGGCCAGGGCGAACATCTTGGCCCTGGGGCCGAAATGCTGCGCCTTGCGCGGGCAGGCGCTCACGCAGGCCGGAGGCTGGCCCTCGGCCAGCAGGTCCTGGCAATAGTCGCACTTGAAGACCTGGCCATTGCCGAGATAGCGCGGCGCGAGGTCGAGATAGATGCCCACGCCCGACTGCCGGCGCGGGATCATCCACGGGCAGAAACGGATACAGCGGCCGTCGCCGATGCAGAAATTTTCATCCACATAGACCGCGCCCGTGGCCCGCTGGCGCGCGGCGCCGGCCGGGCAGAGGTTGACGCAGGGCGGGTTCACGCACTGCATGCAGCGCCGCGGCAGGAAGACCCGCCGCGTGGCCCCGCCGGTGCGGATGGTGCACGACTGGATGTAGAGCCAGTTGTAGGGCGTGAGGCAATCGGTGACATCACGCCGGTCGGACCAGTCCTGGATGCGCACCGAGGGCGGATAGGGCTGCGGGATGGGATGCACGGGCAGCGGCACCCGGGCGAGGTTGCGCGCCCGGCAGGCGCTCACGCAGGCCCCGCAGCCGTTGCAGGCGTCCACGTCGATGACGGTGGCCATGGTGGCCGGCCCCGCCGCCGCGCGGGCCGGTGCAGGAGCTGCGGCCAATGCGCCCGCCGCAAGGGCGGCCGCGCCCTGAAGAAAACGGCGGCGCAGGGGCTGGAAGGGGCTGTGCATGCTTGGAGCCTAGCCGGTGGGGCCGCCAGCGTCAATGCCGGGCCGGGCGCCCGTGTCTTCCTCGAGCTCCCGCGCCGTCTCAAAGGGCGGCGGCGGCCGCCAGCGCCAGAAGAGCGCCAGCAGGGGCACAAGGCCCGCGAGCTCGGCCGCTTCGCGCGGGAGCATGAGCCCCACGCCCCACCACAGGCCCACGCTGAGTGCGGCGCACGCGCCCATGAGCAGCCACTGTGCGGCTGTCATGGGCCTGGCGGCCCACTGGAAATAGCTCACCGTGAGCACCGCCACCCAGACCTTGGTGATGGTCAGCGAAAGCGCCGCGCCCGTGAGCGGGCTCGCCGGGATGAGGGTGCAGCAGCAGATGAGGTTGACCACAAGCCCGCTCAGGTAGAAGCCGAAGAGCAGCGTGTGCTTGCGCATGCCGATCATGGCATAGGCCGCAAGATTGTGCAGGAAGGCCGTGGCGAGGCAGGGCGTGAGCAATTGCTGCGCGGTCACGGCGCTGGCGTAGTCGGGCCCGTAGATGAAGGGCAGGAAGCGGTCGCTCTCCACGCAGATGAGGAAGATGATGGGCAGCGACGCGGCCCAGAGCGACCGCGCCGTCTGGCCGGCGAGGCGCCTGAAGGCCGCGCGGCTCTCCTGCCAGAGCTTCGCCAGCAGCGGAAAGATGACCTTGCCGAGCAGCGCGCTCGAGACGAGCACCGAGAGGCCCTCCACGGTCTCCCAGGCCACCCCGTAGCCGCCCACGTCCGCATTGCCGCCGTAGTTTTTCAGGAAGATGACGTTGACCTTGTTGTAGAACATGGCGCAGGCCGCCATGCCCGTGAAGATGAGGCCGTGCCGCATCTGGCGGGCGAGGTGCCCCATGCCGGCGAGGCCCACGCCCCGAAGCGGGTTGCGGCCGAGGGCGGCGAGCGAAAAGCCGATGGCGAGCAGGGCCTCCAGCGGCTTGAAAAGCGCGATGGCGAGCGGCGGCGCGCCCACGAGCACGCACAGGATGCCGTAGCCCAGGCCGGCGAGCGCCGAGGGCACGCGGATGCGCATCTCCACATCCTGCCGGCCGCGCGCCTGGCAGAGATTGAAAAAGGAGTCGGCCACGGCGTCGAGCCCGAGGCCCGCGGCGATGGCGAGCACCACGAGCCGGAGCTCGGGGCTGTAGCCCTGCCAGCCGGTGACGAGCCATGTGACCGCAAGCGCCGCCGCGAGCACGGCGAGCTTGAGCCAGCTCACCTCGCCGAGCAGCGCCCGCGGGCGCGCCTCGCGCCGGGCAAAGGTGGAAAGGAGGAAGTCGTTGAGGCCCACGTCGGCCACGGTCTTGACGAGGTAGCCGAAGGTCAGCGCAAGGACGATCTGGCCGAGGATGTCCGGGCTTGCCCGGGCGAGCAGGATGGTGAACGCGGTCCAGGCGAGGTCGCGCGTCCACTGGGCGCCCAGGATGTAGCCGAGGCGCCGCGGTATGCTCTTCAGCTTCATTTGGCGGCCGCTTGCCCGCCTCCGCCAAAGCGCACCACCGCCTTGAAGCCCGGCTTAAGCACAAGGTCGGGGTTGGCCACGGTGAGCTCCACCGTGTAATAGGAGGGGTTTGCCACGTTCATGTCCGTGGAGAGCCAGGAGATCTCGCTCACAAGGCCGGTGAACTTGCGGTCGCCCAGGGAGGGGATCTCCACCTGCGCCTTGTCGCCCACCTTGATGGTGTTCACGTCCGCCTCATAGACCGGCACCTGGATGAGCACCGGGTTGAGCTGCCCCACCTGGATGGGCGCGGAATTGGCGGCCATGAGGTTGCCCGGGTTGAGGTTCGAGGCAAGCGACAGCACATAGCCCTTGATGGGCGAGGTGAGCACGAGGGTCCGGGGCAGCTCCTCCCCTTCCCTGATGGGCTGCCCGAAGTAGCCCGAGAGCTCCTTGAGGCGCGCCGCGAAATTGCTCTCGGTCTTGCGGATGGTGGATTGCAAAAGTGCGATACGGTCGCGCACCGAGGCGACACTGCTTTCCAGCCGCGCCAGCGCCTGCTTGGAGCCCAGGCCCGAGGCCACCAGCTGCCGGGCCTTGTTGCGCTCCGCCGTGACCTGGGCGAGCTGGCGCTCCATGTCCAGCAGCTGGCTCTTGGAGCCCTCGGTGCCGGCGCCGGTGGTCACTTCGCGCTGGAGGATGCGCTCGGCCTCGTCCTGCAGGTGGTAGCGCAGAAGCGGCGAGCCGTCTTCCACGGCGTCGCCGGGCTTCACGAGCACCTCGTCCACCACGGAGTTGAAGGGGACGGGCACGGCGCGCGTGACCGTGGTCACCACCTTGCCCGTGAGGATGATGGCCTCCGCGGCGCGGGCCTCCCCGGCGAGCCAGAGGGAGGCCGCGCACACAAGCGCGGCCAGCGGCCACAGGAGGCCGCGCGGAAGGAGGGTTGCGCGATACATCAGAGGATCTCCTTGGCGGGCGGTCCGAGAAAGCGCTCCTGAAGCACAGTGGCCAGGTACATCCATTCGAGCTGGGCGAGCCTGTGTTCCAGTTCTGACTTGATGTAGGAAATGCGCGCGTTGACGGCCGCTTCCTCACGCTCGACAAGGGCCGGCAGCTCCACGGTGCCCTCGTCAAAGGCGATGCGCGCCTCGGTGAAGCGCATTTCCGCGGTGTCGAGGCGGATCTTCTGCAGCTTGAGGTCAGTTTCGGCAACACTCACGCGCTGCTCGGCCTGAAGCCATTTGTAGGAATACTCGGTGCGCCTGCGCGCCATGTCGTGGAAGGCCTGGGCCTTCTTCATGCGCGCCGTCTGCACGCCGCGGTAGCGCCGCCCCCAGTCGAGCAGCGGGAAGTCGAAGTTCCAGTGGAGGAAGTAGTCTTCCTGGCCGTGGGGCGGCTGGTACTGGCCGGCCGGCGGCGTGTGGTTGACGTAGAACGACATGTTGGGCACATACTGCGCCCAGGCGAGCATGATGTTGTAGTCGCCGAGCTTGAACTGGGCGCGGAGGAGCAGGTCGTCCTCGGTGGTGGTCCAGCGGTCTTCCCACTTGAGGGCGCGGCCGTCGAAGCCTTCCAGGATGGTATTGGCGCTCTCCGCGTCCACGTTGAGGCGCTGCTCCGGCTGCACCCCGGAGATGAGCTTGATGCGCGTACGGTCGATGGTTTCTTCCTGGCTGGACTTTTCCACGTTGAGTTCGCGGGCGCGCTGTTCCTGCCGGGCCACGTCCAGCGCCACGCCCTGGCGCCCCTCCACCGCCTCCACCTGCTGCCAGTAGCCCACAAGGTTGTCGCCCAGGGGCAAAAGGCTCTTTTGGGCCTCGAGGATGCGGCGTTTCGCCTCCAGCCTGAGATAACTCTGGGCAAGCTCGTAAATCACGTCGCCCACGGCCTTGCGGTGCGTGGAAATGGCCACGTTGACCATGCCCTGCTGCACCTTGTTCTCAAAATAGGTGGCCACCGGGTTGGGGAAGGGCGCGTAGAAGTTGGTGCGCATCCTGGTGCGCCCGTAATCGCTCGGCGTGTTGCGCATGTCCATGTTGTAGCGCGTCAGGTTGTTGGACACGGTGAGGGTCATGCGCGGCTCGGGCAGATACTTCCACGCCGCGTTGGTGCGCGCGAGCCGGTTGATTTCCAGTTCCACCGCGCTGTTCACGAGCAGGGGCGACTGCTGGATGGTGAGGAAGACGCAATCCTCAAAGGTGAAGCGCTTGTCGGGGTCGTAGAGATTGGGGACGGCCTCCTCCAGCTTCTGCTTGTTCTCCACGGGCACGCCCGGGGCTTCGTCCAGCCAGTGCCTGGGCGGCAGCTCCGGCGACTTCATGCCCGCCTTGTTGGAGGAACAGGCCACGGCGAACAGCGCGAGGAGGAGAACCAGCAGGAGGGGCGCCGCGCGGCGCGGGCCGGCCGCCGTGGTGCGCCGGCTGCCGGCGGCTGCACGACCTTTGGCACGGGATACAGGAAAAATGTGCTTCATGGACATCCTTGGGGCCGCATGAAGGCGGCCATGGTTCAAGCCCAGCCTGCCTTGGGCGCAGCGGGGGACCCGCTCGCGCACGCTTCAGGCGGTGCCAGCCTGCCGGGGCGTGGCCGGGCGCTCGAACTCCAGATGGTGCACGGTCAGCAGGGTCTCCCCGGCGGGGCCGGACACCTGGGCGTCAAAGCGCACCCGGGCGCCGTCATCCCAGGTGCGGCGCACCTCCAGCGTGCGGGCGCCTTCGGCCGCCCCCGGGCCAGCCCCCGGAAGCCCGAAGCGGATATAGCCCACGCCCTCACAACGCCAGCCCGGAGCCGGGACCGCCGCCTCGGGCGCAGGGGCCGAAGTTTCCGCCTTGAGCACCAGAAGGGCGCCCTGCATGACCGCGGCCGTGAGCTGCAATGCGGAAGCATAGCCCCAATCCGCCTGCGGAGCAATGGGAAAGGCCGCGGCCGTGCCGGGCGCGAGGAGGCCCGTGTGGACGGCGAGCACATCGCCATCCGCCGTGAAGGTGCGCGGCGCAAGCGCCGAGATGAGGCGCCAGTCCGGCCCAAGGCCGAGGCGCGCATAGAGCGCAGGGAGCGGCAGGGGGGCGCCGCCCTCACCGGGGGGAACGGGCAGCGGGGCCAGCGGCGGCGCGGGCCGCGGGCCCGGGGCCAAAAGGGCCATGGCCTCGGCGAAGGGCGCGAAGGTGTCCGTGTGCCGGCCATTGGGCGTGAGCTCGCGGATATCGAGGGCCGTGCGGCACATGCGCGTCATGGCCCCGTCGTGCATGATCCACGGCCGCCCGCGCGCGGTCACGCGGCCCTCGCGGGTGATGCCCGGAGGAAGGGCGGGGGGCGCGAAAAAGCGCACATCGGAAAAGCCCGTCACCGTGAGCCACGGCAGGAGCAGCCGCGCGCCCTGCAAGAGGGCCAGCAGCGCGCGGGAGAAAGGCAGCCACGGCGCGCCCTCCGGGAGATTCCAGCCGCCATGCTGCAGCAGCGCCGGGTCCGAAAAGGCGGAAAACTGGCAGCCGCCCTGAAAAAGGCCGCTTTCCGCCGCAAGCGGGGGCTGCGAGCCCGCCCATGGCTCGGGGTACACGGGCGCGGATATTTCGGGCCTGTCCACAAGGGGCGCGTGCGCCGGGCGAAACCCCTCTTCGGCAACACTCCAGAGGACGGTCTCGCCCTTGCCGCGGAAAAGCTCGGCGGCGCAGCGGTCGCCGAGGGCGTCGCGCCCCAGGGGGCGCCCGTCGTCCAAAAGCGCCAGGACGGGCGCGGCCCCGGCGCCGGCCATGGCCTGTATCCAGCCGGAGAGGGGCGCCCCCGCCCCGCCGGCACGGACGGCCTCCGCCTGTTCCCTCGTGGCGCGAAAGCGGCGCAGGCAGGCGAACCATGGGCGGGCCCCCACATGCCCGGCGCGCCACGCGCCCAGGGCGACGGCGAGATCCGCGTCCGGCGCCGCGTCCTCATCGGCCAAAGCCCCGGCTGCGGGCACGAAAAGAATCCCATCCAGCCGGCCTTTGGCGGCCAGCAGGGCGTCCAGCGCCTCGGCAAGCGCCCCGGAGCTTTTCAGGGCGTCTTCCGCCAGCGGCAGGACGCTGCTCCCGGCCTTTTGGAGCGGCGCGCAGTCCGCCACAAGGCCCTGCGGCACGGCGAGCGTGGCCCCGAACGCGGCCGCGCCGTTCCAAAGCTCCGGCAAAAGCTCCCCGTCCAGCACGCAGAGCACATAGACGCCGGCCGCCTCCACGCCGGGGCCCGAGCCCCCCGGGTCCAGCGGCAGGAGCGGAAGCGGGGCGCCGTCGCCCGCGGGCGGCGCAAGGCGCAGCAGGGGCGCAAAAGTCCCGCGCCGGGGGGGCCTCCGCGCGCTCCCTGCCTGCGGAACGCCCGGCGAGTTTTTGCGGCCCAGCAGGACGCGCACAAGGTCGCCCACGGTGCTTACCTGAAGCAGGTCTTCAAATTCCGCATGCACGCCGAGGCGGCGCTCCGCCTCCTGCAGGAGGAGCGGAAAGCGGCTGGAGCGCAGGGCGAGGTCATAGCGCAAATCCTGCTCCGGCCTGAGCGCGGCCGCGGGCCGGCCGCAGGCCTCGGCCAGAAGCTCCAGCACCTGCCGGGCCTTCTCCGCATCCTCCCCGAAAAAGGGTTCGGCGGGGGCGGCTTGCGGCACCGGCGCTGACGCCGGTTCGGGCGCGGGCCCCGGGGCCGCCCCTGCCTCCGCCGGCCGGAGCCGCGCGCCCACCTGGCGGATGGCGGGGAGGGGGAGATGCCCGAGCGCGTAGAGCCGTGCGCAGGCCTCGCGCATGGCCGTGACCTCGGCGCCCTTGCGGCCCGCGGAAAGGCAGAGCGCGCGGGGCTCGCAGTCGGCCACGAGGCCACAGAGCGTGTCCTGCGGCCCGAGCTCCAGGAATTGCCGGATGCCGTCGCGCCGCCACATGGCGTCCACGCAGTCCGTCCAGGCCACGGTGTTCTCGTCCAAATCGGTGATATAGCGGCAGATGGAGGGCTGGTCGCCGGGATAATAGCCCGCGGTGATGCCGCTCAGCATGGGCACCCTGGCCGCGTGCATCTCGAGCGCCCCGAGCCTGCGCTGCGAGAGGTCGCGCAGGATGCGCATGCCCGGATGGTGGAAGGCGAGGCTCACATTGAGCACCATGGAGGGCACCCGGCGCTTGCGCAAGGCGGCGCGCGCCTCCTTGAGGGCCTCACGCGGGCCGCTCAGGATGAACTGGCGCGGCGTGTTGCGGTTGGAGACATAGAGGTCGGGCCACGCGGCGAGGGTCTCGTCGATGACGGCCGCTTCGGCATGCACGGCCATCATGCCCGTGTCGCGCGTGGACGAAGCCTCGAGCTCGGCCATGTGCTCGGCGCGTGTGTCGAGGATGTACCAGGCTTCGGAAAGGCCGTAGATGCCGGAGAGCGAGAGCGCGATGAGCTCCCCAAGGCTGTGGCCGCAGAAGAGCGCCGGCGAGAGCCCCAGGGAGGCGAACTGGCACCACTGCGCGTATTCGAGGAGGAACAGGTAGGGGATTTGCCGCCGCGTATTGCCGATGGCCTCCATGTCGGTCTCGTCCATGAGGCCAAGGATGTCCCAGTCGGCGAGGGCGGCCACGCGGTCCATGCCTTCGCGCGCGGCGGGAAAGTTGTCGTAGAGCTCGCGGCCCATGCCGGGCCAGAAGGAGCCCAGGCCGCAGCACATGACTGCCAGCGGCTGCGCCGGGGTTTCGGGCGCGAGCCAGATCCCGCGGGAGGCGAGGCCCTTGAGCGCTTCGGCGTCCGGCCCTGGCGGGAGGGCCGCCACCTCCTCGCGCCAGAGCGGCGACAGGCTGCCGAGCCGCCAGAAAGCCCCGTTCTGGGAAAGGCGCGCATAACGCACGCCGTCGAGCGCCACGTCCTGCGCGGCGCCGGGGACGGCGGCCGGGTCACGGGAAGCGTCGGGCGGGCTGGGCTGTTCGTCCCTGGGCATGGGCGGGTCCTGCACAAAATTTTCCTGGCGGTGAAAAATCGCGGCGGAAAATCGTAGGCCGTATCCGGGCGCATGTCCAGCCCGGGCGCGCGGCCGGCGTCCCGGAAAGGCCCGGCACGCGTGCGGCGATGCCGTTCCGGGCACAACGGGCTTGCCTTGCGGGAGTGCTTGCGCTAGACATAAAGCGTCTATCGCCGTGGGTATTTCCCCCCGCGCTCCCCGACAAAAATCGTGCGCGGGGCGCCTCCCGTGCCGCACATAGTCATTTTTAAGGGAAAAGGCATGAAGAACGAGCACTCCGCCGCGCACGCGGCCGGGCAGCAAGACGCCAAGGGCGGCTTCAACCGCATGCGCTCCAAGCTCTCCTTCGAGCGCATGGTGGACCTCGCCGAAAGCATGGGCCTCGAAAATCCGCTCTTCGCCTGCCACGACCAGGCGGCCAAGGCCACCACCCTGATCAACGGCAAGGAATATATCAATTTTTCCACCTATGACTATCTCGACATCAATGCCCATCCCGAAATCACGGCCGCCGTGGCGGAAACCGCGGCGCGCTACGGCACCTCGGCCGGCGCGAGCCGCCTTGTGGGCGGCGAAAGGCCCCCGCACCGCGAGCTCGAGCGCGCCTTCGCCGACCTTTACGACGTTGAGGACGCCATCGTCTATGTGAGCGGCCACGCCACCAATGTGTCCACTCTGGGCTTCATGTTCGGCTCGCGCGACGCCATTTTCCATGACGGCCTCGCGCACAATTCCCTCGTGCAGGGGGCGCGCCTCTCCGGCGCCACCCGCTATTCCTACGAGCACAACGACTGCGACTCCCTCGAGGAGATGCTCAAGGCCCACCGCGCGGAGCACCGCTACGCCGTCATCGTCACCGAGGGCCTGTTCAGCATGGACGGCAACATCCCGGACCTGCCGCGCATCATCGAGCTCAAGAAAAAGTACGACTGCATGCTCCTCGTGGACGAGGCCCACTCCCTCGGCGTGCTCGGCAAGACGGGCCGCGGCGTGCGCGAGTATTTCGGCATCGACCCCACGGACGTGGACATGTGGATGAGCACGCTCTCCAAGTCCATGTGCGGCTGCGGCGGCTTCATCGCCGGCCGCGCCGAGCTCGTGCGCTTCCTTAAATACGGCTCGCCGGGCTTCGTCTTCAGCGTGGGCATGCCGCCGGTCATCGCCACGGCCTGCCACAAGGCGCTCGAGATCATGCTGCGCGAGCCGGAGCGCGTGCACCGCCTCCAGAACATCAGCCAGTATTTCCTGCACTACGCCCAGGGCAAGGGCCTTGATACCGGCGCGGCCCAGGGCTATGCGGTGCTCCCGGTCATCGTGGGCGATTCGCTCGTCTCCGGCTTCCTCTCGCAGGCGCTCTTCAAGCGCGGCATCTATGTTATGCCCATCTCCTTCCCGGCGGTGAAGGAGGGCACGGCGCGCCTTCGCTTCTTTATCTCCGCCTCGCACACCGAGGAGCATGTGCGCGCCGCCGTGGACGCCGTGGCCGAAGAGTTGCCCCGGGCCAAGGCGCTGGTGGCGGAATACCAGGCGGCGCAGGGGGCCGCGAGCTGAAGGCCGGCATGCCCGCCCCAAAGATTCCCCCCGCCAGTGCCACGGCGACCGGCGCTGCCGGCGTCTGCGCCCCGGACGCGGCGCCCGCGCCCCCCCCGGTGGGCGCGCCCGTCATCGCCTACGTCCTCCTCTGGTTCCCCCTTTCCTCCGAGACCTTCATCTTCCGCGAGGTCGTGGAGCTTGGCGAGCTCGGCCTCGATATCCGCGTCTATACCATGTACGGGGCGGCGCTCAAGGGCTGCTCGCGCGAGATGCGCGAATACCCGGGGCCGGTCACGCGCATGGGCGTGGCCGCGTTTTTCCGCATCTTCGGGGCCTTTTTCCGCGCGCTTGGCAAGAGCCCGCGCCTCGTCTGGCGGCTCCTGCGCGAGGGCTTTTTCCGCCGCATGCGCAATGTGGAGGCGCTTGGCGAGAACCTCTGGTGCTTCATGGCCGGCTTCCTGCTCGCCGAGGACTGCGCGCGCGACGGCGTGACGCTCATCCACTCCTCCTGGGCCAACGGGCCGGCCACGGCGGCCTGGGTGGCCTCGCGCCTCACCGGCATCCCCTTCGCCTTCACGGGCCGCGCCGGCGACATCTATCCCGAAGACGGCCTCTTGCGCGAGAAATCGCGCGATGCGCTCTTCGTCCGCACCAACAATGCGGCCAACGTGGCGTGGCTTGCGCGCTTCTGCCCGCCCGACGCCGAGGGCAAGGTGCGCCTTGTCTACAACAGCCTCACCTTCACCGAGCGCGAGCCCGGCGCGCTCCCCATGCAGCCGCCTTACAGGCTGCTCGCCGTGGGGCGCTTCGCCCGCACCAAGGGCTTTCCCGAGCTCATCACCGCGCTCGCCCGGCTTCGGCGCGAGCGCGTGCCCATGCGCCTCACCCTCGTGGGCGACGGCGCGTGGCGCGGGCGCCTCGTGCGCCAGATCCGCCGGCTCGGCCTCGAAAGCTGCGTCGACCTCCCGGGCTTCGTGCCCCATGACGAATTGCGCCGCTACATGCAGACCCACGACATGCTCGTGGTGCCGAGCGTGGTCCACAGCAATGGCGACCGCGACGGCATCCCCAATGTGATCATGGAGGCCCTGTCCATGGGCCTGCCCGTGGTGGCCACCGATGTCTGCGGCATCGCCGAGGTCATCCGCGACGGCGAGACCGGGCTGCTCGTGCCTGAGCGCGACCCCGCGGCGCTGGCCTGCGCCGTGCGCCGCCTGCTGGCCGACCGCGACCGCGCCCGGGCCATGGCGCTCGCCGGCCGCGATTTGGTGGAGGCCATGTTCGACCGCGCCCGCAATATCGCGGCCCTGCGCAATCTCTATGCGGAGGCTTCCGCCCCCGCGACGGAGGGCGCGCCATGACGGCCCGGGCGCCGGCCCCGCGCCCCCCCGTCTCCCCGGAGCCGGGGGCGAAGCGCCCGCTGACGCTCGTCCTGAGCCTCGACGTGGAGGAGGAAGGGCTCTTCGGCGGCCGCTATGCCTGCCGCGCCCCGGGCGTGCGCAACACGGCGGCGCTCATGCGGCTCGCCCCGCTGCTCGGGCGCGGGGTGAGGCCCACCCTGTTCTGCGCGCACAGCGTCCTCACGGACGCGGCCTCCCGCCGGGTGCTCGCCCGCTTGCGCGACGACCACGGCGCGGAGATCGGCGCCCATCTCCACCACTGGAACACGCCCCCGCTCACGCCCGAAGCGGCGGCCGCGCCCGGCGGCATGCTCACGCGGGTGCCGGCGGCGGCCGTGCCGCGGGAGCGCATGGCCGCCAAGCTGGCCACGCTTTTTCAGGCGGCCGAGGTCTTTCAGGGCGCGCCCGTGACTTCCTTCCGCATGGGCCGCTGGGACTTGCACGCGCCGCTCTGGCCACTCCTCGCCGAACTCGGCGTGCGCTGCGACGCCTCGGTCAGGCCGCTCCACCGAGGCAAGGACAGCGTGGCCGGCCCCGACCATTTCGACGCCCCGGCCGATCCCTACTGGGTGGACGCGGGCCGGGCCCGTATCCTCGAGATGCCGCTCACGGTGACGCCGCTCTTCCCCTGGCTGCCCGGGCTCTCGCGGGAGCTGCCCGCGGGGGCCGGCGCGGCCATGCAGGCCGGGCTCAGGCACTGGGGGGCGCTGGCGCTCCTGCCGGTGGAGCATCCGCTTGCGCTCCTCAAGCTCACCACCCTGCTCCACGCCGCACGCGGGGGCCGGGTGCTCTCGCTCACCTGGCATTCGTCCGAGCTCTTCCCCGGCGGCGCCCCGCATGTGCCGGACGAGGCCACGGTCACGCGCTTTCTCGACAAGATGTGCGCCTATGCGGACTGGCTTGCCGAGAGCTTCGACCTGCGCTTCCGCACGCTCGAAGAATTGCGCCGCGACGCCGAAGCCGGGGAACTCCGCGTGGATGAGGCCCCCGCCGACTCCGGCGACTGGACGGCGCCCGCGACGGGCGAAAACCGCGCCGCCGGCACCGCGAGGCCGGCCATGGAACGCGCGGGCGTCCCCTGGGAGCGCCCCGCCGGGGAGGGCCGGCCATGAGCCTTTTCCCGCGCCTCACCAGGCCCGCGCCGGGCTGCGCCTGCGCCGACCCGGGGCTGGCGCCCCTGCCGCCGGGCCTGCCCCATGTGGCCTATGTGCTGCTCTGGTATCCGCTCTTCACGCAGCCCTTTATTTTCCGCGAGGTGGAGGCCCTGCGCGAGCGGCTGCCGCTCACGGTCCACACGCTCTACGGCCGCAATCTCCGCCACTGCTCCGATGAGATGCAGGCCCGGGGCGCCCACGCGCGGCCGGGCGGCATCCGGGCGCTGCCGCGCTACTGCCTCGAACTTCTGCGCCAGCTGTGCACCCATCCCGTGCGGCTCTGGCGCCTGTTCCGCCGCAGTTGCTGGCGCCGCTGGCAGAGCTGGGAAGTGCTGGGCGAAAATCTCTGGGCCTTCCTGGCCGGCCTTTCGCTGGGGCGCGAGTTCCGCGAGGGCGGCATCGACCTTGTGTACGCCCCTTGGCCGCGCGGCGCGGCCACAGCGGCCTGGGTGGCCGCGAGCGTGGCGAATCTTCCCTTTGCCACGGCCGCGCGCGGCGACAATCTCGCCCCGGCCGACCCGGACCTCGCCGACAAGTTCGCGGCCGCGGTGCTCGTGCGGGCCAACAACGCCGCGGACAAGGCCCGCATCGAGGCCTTCGGCGCCGGCGAGGCCGCGGGCAAGACCGCCCTTGTGTACAACGGCCTCACCCTGCCCGCGCCCGGCCCCGAGGTGACGGACGGTTCCGCCCGCTTCCTCCCCGGGCCGCTGCGCCTGCTGGCCGTGGGCCGCTTCGACGTGACCAAGGGCTTTGACGTACTCCTGCGCGCCTGCGCCCTGCTCAAGCAGCGCGGGCTCGACTTCCGCCTCACCCTCGCCGGCGGGGGCGGCAAGGTCATGGGCCTCGGCAACATGGAAGACCAGCTCCGCCGGCTGCGCACCGAGCTCGGCCTCGCGCAGGATGTGGACATGCCGGGCCTCATCTCGCACAACGAGCTCCCGGGCCTGCTCGCCGGGCACGACATCTTTCTCGCGCCCTGCGTGGTGCACGCCTCTGGCCGGCGCGACGGCATCCCCAACACGGTCATCGAGGCCATGGCCTACGGCCTCCCGGTGGTGGGGACCACGGTCAACGCGCTCCCCGAGGTCATCCGCCACGGCGTGACCGGCCTTGCGGTGCCCCCCGACGATGCCGAAGCACTCGCCGACGCGGTGCTGGAGCTCGCGGAGGACCCTGCCCGCGCCCGGGCCATGGGGCGCGCGGGCGCGCGCCTGGCGAAGGAAATGTTCGACGCGGAGGCCAACGCGGACCGGCTGGCGCACCTTTTCCGCACGGCCTGTGAAGACTGGCGGCGGGAGCAGGGGAAGGACGCCGGACGCAAAGGAGCGGACACATGTGCGGTATAGCGGGCATGGTGCGCCTTGACGGCGGCGCCCTTGCGCCGGGCGCGCTCAGGGCGCTCAAGGCCATGACCGACAGCATGATCTCGCGCGGGCCCGACGGCGAGGGCTTCTGGCGCGAGGGCCCGGTGGCGCTCGGGCACCGGCGCCTCTCCATCATCGACCTCGCGGGGGGCAGTCAGCCCATGCGGAGCGCGGACGGCCGCTTCTGCGTGGTGCACAACGGCGAGATTTACAATTTCCGCGAGCTTCGGCGCGAGCTCGAAGCCGGCGGCGCCCGCTTCCGCACCGACTCGGACACCGAAGTGGTGCTCGAGGCCTATGCCGCATGGGGCGAGGAGTGCCTTTCGCGCCTCGAGGGCATGTTCGCCTTTGCCGTGTGGGACGGTCCCAGGCGGCGCCTTTTCTGCGCGCGTGACCGCTTCGGCAAGAAGCCCTTTTTCTCCACCCTCCAGAACGGCGTGTTCTGCTTCGCCTCCGAGCTTTCCGCGCTCTCCCTGCTCGCGCGACCGCTCCCCGCAAACGCGTCCGCGCCGTCTGGCGTGCCCGAAGGGGCCGCGCCCTCGGACTTCCTGCCCTTCCGCTTCCATCTCGACCCCGCGGCGCTCATGCGCTACCTCGCGTATGAATATGTGCCCACGCCCGGCACCATGTATAGCGAGGTCAAAAGCCTCGAGCCCGCGCATTATTGTATGGTGGAGACGGGAAAGGACGCGGAGCCCGCGCCCGTGCGCTACTGGGACCTGCCCATGCCCGCGGGCCGGCAGCCCGCTGACGAGGCGGAGCTCTGCCTTGAGCTCGAACGGCTCATGGCGCAGGCCGTGCGCCGGCGCCTCGTGAGCGACGTGCCGCTGGGGGTCTTTCTGTCGGGCGGCATCGACTCCTCCATCGTGGCCGGGCTCATGGCGCGCGAGTCGTCCACGCCGGTGATGAGCTTTTCCATCGGCTTTACCGAGGCGAGCTACGACGAGTCGCGCTATGCGCGCATCGCGGCCACGGCCTTCGGCACCGAGCATCATGAGCGCATCCTCTCGGCCGAAGAATGCGCCGACGAGCTGCCCGGCATCGTGAGCCGCATGGACGTGCCCATGGCCGACGCCTCCTGCGCGCCCACCTGGCTGCTCTCGGGCGTGGCGCGCGAGCGCGTCACCGTGGCCCTCGGCGGGGACGGCGCGGACGAGCTCTGGGCCGGCTACGAGCACTACATCGGCTACCGCATCGCGCAAAAGTACAATGCCCTCCCGGCATGGCTCAGGCGCGGGGTCATCGAGCCCATCGTGCGGCATTTGCCCGAATCCTCGGGCTATATCAATCCGCGCCTCGCCTGCGAGACCTTCCTGCGCGGCGCGGCCGCGCCGGACTGGCTGCGCGTGCAGACCATGCTCACGGCGCTCGGGCCGGACATGCAGCGCGAGGTGCTGGCGCCGGCGTGGCTCGCGGCCCACGGCGGCGAGGCGGCGCTGGCGCCAGAGGCGCTGTTCGCGCCCACCCGCGCCCAGTACGGGCACTGGCTGCCCAAGGGCGCTGCGGCGCCGCTCTCCCGCGCCTTCCATGTGTATGTGCGCCAGTTCATGCTCGACGACATCCTCGTCAAGGTGGACCGCTGCTCCATGCTGCACTCGCTGGAGGTGCGCGCGCCCTTCCTCGACCGCGAAGTGGCCGAATTCGCCGCCAGGCTCCCCGTGAGCCTGCGCCTCCACGGGTTCAAGCGCAAGTACCTGCTCAAGAAGGCCTTTGCCGGGCTGTTGCCGCCGGAGATATTGCACCGCAACAAGCGCGGCTTCCAGATCCCGGTGGCGGAATGGCTCAGGGGCAAGCTCAGGCCGCTCATGGACGAGCTGCTCGGCGAGCGGGCCTTGAAAGAACAGGGCCTGTTCGACCCGGCGGCGGTGCGCCGCCTCGTGGAGGCCCACTGCGCCGGGCGGGCCGACCTGCGCAAGCCCCTGTGGACGCTCATGGTGCTTGAGCTCTGGCTTAGGGCCAACCCGGCGGAGTTCTGAGGCTCCCGTCTTCCGCCGTCGCGCCTTGCCACGGGCCGGCCTGTGCCTATATTCCCCGAAGCGGCCCGGCGCCGCAGTCCATCCACCCCCGCAAGGAGGCTCGCATGACCAGCCAGCTCAAGACCATGTTCCTGCTGGCCCTGCTTTCCGGCATCATCATCGTCCTCGGCGGCCTGCTCGGCGGCCGGAGCGGCGTCATCCTCGCCTTCGGGCTCGCCATCGTGATGAATGTCGGCAGTTACTGGTATTCGGACAAGATCGTGCTCTCCATGTACCACGCGCGGGAATTGACGCCCGAGGAGGCGCCCTATTTGCACGACATCGTGGGCGAGCTCGCCCGCAACGCGGGCGTTCCGAAGCCCCGCGTCTGCGTCATCCCCGAGGAGGCGCCCAACGCCTTCGCCACCGGGCGCGACCCCGCGCATGCCGTCATCGCCGTCACCGAGGGCATTTTGCGCCTCCTCTCCCCCACGGAGCTGCGCGGCGTGGTGGCCCACGAAATGGGCCATGTGGTCAACCGCGACATCCTCATCCAGACCGTGGCCGGGGTCATGGCCTCGGCCATCGTGACGCTGGCCAATATCTTCCAGTTCACGGCCCTCTTCGGCGGCCACCGCGACGGCGAGGGCGGCGGCAACCCCATCGGCGCGCTGGTGCTGGCCCTGCTGGCTCCCATGGCGGCCGGCCTCATCCAGATGGCCATCTCGCGCTCGCGCGAATTCCTCGCGGACGAGACCGGCGCCCGGCTCTGCGGGCAGCCCCTGGCGCTGGCCGGCGCGCTCTACAAGCTCGGCCAGGCGAGCGGCAGCATCCCCATGCGCTCCGGCAACCCGAGCACGGCCGAGATGTTCGTCGTGGCGCCGCTCTTCGGGCGCGACGGCGGCGTGGCCAAGCTCTTCAGCACCCACCCGCCGCTTGAGGAACGCATCGAGCGCCTGCGCGTCATGGCCGAGCATGGCTAGGCCGCTGCGCTGCGCCAAACTGGCCGCGCCGCTTGCGCTTGCCCTCGCGCTCGCGGGCTGCGGCGGGGGCCGTCAGGAGCCGCCCCTCCAAGCCCCGGTTCCCCCGGAGGACTGCGCCGCGCTCTACGTCGTGGCGCCGGGCAACTATATCGTCGACCTCGCCGGGGGCGCGGCCGTGGTGCTGGACCCCTCGGTGCGGGAATTTCCGCTCTTTTGCGCGCCCGAAACCGCCGCAAGGGCCCTTCAGGCCGGGCAGGATGCCGGGCGCCTCCCGGCTGGCGACTGGCGCGTCTACCGCCTTGAAGGCGGCTTCGCGGAGCTCGTGCAGCCGGCCGAGGCCGGCGGCCCCAGCCCCTATGCGCTGGCCCGGCGGGCGCGCCTCGCCGACTGGGTGAGCGCCGACGGAAGCGAGGAGGGAAGATGACAGCCAACGCACTGCCCCTGCTGGAACGCCTCAACGCCGCGCCCCTGCTCAGGCCCTGGGGCCTGCCGCGCTCCGTGCGGGAGGCCTGCTGCATCGTCTGCCACGAGCATCTCGGGTTCGTGGCGCAGTTCTGCGCCGCGTATCCCAAGCTGGACATCCCGCTCATCGTGGTGCCCGACCTTCCCGAGGGCGCGCCGCGCCGGCTCACGCTGCCCGGCCCCAGGGCGCGGGAGATACCGCTGCGCGGGGTGGAGCGCCTCGGCACCACGCCCCAGTGGCCGAAAGTCTTTCTCGTGCCCGACCCGGTGATGCTGGCCGCGGTGTGCCGCCTCATGGCCGCCTATGGCGGGGGCATGCTCTATCTGGAAGGCTTCCGCGAGCCGCCCTTCGGGCTGCGCAAGCCCCTGCCGGACTTTTTCGCCCGCCACGCGGCGCGGCTCGAGCAGGTGTGCGGCATGCTCGCCGACGAGGCGAGCCGCACCACCTACGCCGCGCGCGTCAAGGCCATCCTCACCGGCGACGCGGGTTACCTGCCCGTCACCACGCACGCCGAATACGAGCATCCGCGCATCCGCCCCAAGGCGGGCGACATCATGATCGACGGCGGCGTGTCGGACATGGTGGGCGCGCAGGTGGCCTTTGCCGAGGCCGTTGGCCCCGAAGGGCGAATCCACGGCTTCGAGCCCATCCCCTGGATGGCGGAAAAGGCGGCCGGGGCGCTGGCGAAATGGCCGTGGTATACGCTGCACACGGCGGGCCTTGCGGAAAAGCGGGGGCAGGCGGCCTTCGCCTCGTTGCGCGACTCCTCGCATATCTGCGCGGATCAAGGGGCGGATCAAGGGGGCGCCGGCGAAGGCACGGTACGTTGCGAGCTTGTGAGCATCGACGAGGTGGTGCGAGAGGAGGGGCTTTCGCGCGTGGACTGCATCAAGCTGGACGTGGAGGGCGCGGAACTCGACGCCCTGCGCGGCGCCGAAGAGACCATCCGCCGTTTTCGGCCGAGGCTCATCATCTGCCTCTACCACAAGCCGGAAGACCTCGTGGCCCTGCCGCTTTTCGTGAAAAGCCTGGTGCCGGACTACCGCCTCGAGGTGGCGCACGCCTCCTGCGGCTTCACGGACACCATCCTTTATGCGGAGGCCCCGGGGGCCTGAACGGGCTCCGCTACCCCGCCAGCTTCGCAAGCGCCTCGCCCACGCGGCCGAGGGCGTCGGCGAGCGTGTCGTCGGCCACGGCATAGGAGAGGCGCACGCAATTGTCGTCGCCAAAGGCCGCGCCGGGCACGAGCGCCACATGCGCCTCGTCCAGCAGGTAGGAACAGAGGGCCGTGGAATCGTTGATGGCCCCGCCGTAGAGCGCGCTCACATCCACAAAGAGGTAGAAGGCGCCGTCGGGCCTGGGGCAGACGGCCCTGGGCCAGCGGGCCACGATGTCCATGGCGAGGTCGCGGCGGCGGCGGAAGGCCTCGCGCATCTCGATGACGCAGTCGTCCGGTCCTTCCAGCGCGGCCAGCGCGGCCTTTTGCGCCACGGAGCAGACATTGGAGAGGCTGTGCCCCTGGAGCATGGCCATCTTCTTGATGATTTCCGGGTGCGCGGCCAGAAAGCCCACGCGCCAGCCTGTCATGGCGTAGCTCTTGGCGAGGCCGTTGGCCACGGCCACGAGCTCGGGGCAGTGGGCGAACCATGTGATGGCGCTCGTCATCTGCGCGGGCGGATAGACAAGCTGGTCATAGATCTCGTCGGAGAGGACGAAGATATTGCGCGCCAGCGCCCAGCGCATGATCTGCATGAATTCCCGGTCGGCATAGACCGCGCCCGTGGGATTGTTGGGCGTGTTCAAGATGAGCATGCGCGTCTTTTCCGTGACCGCGTTTTCGAGCATGAGCGGCGTCACCTTGAAGCCCTGGGCCGCGCCGGCATGCACTGTCACGGGCACGCCGCCCGCCAGCCGCACCATGTCGGGATAACTCACCCAGTAGGGCGACGGGATAAGCACCTCGTCGCCGGGGTTGATGGTGGTCTGGATGAGGGTGTAGAGGCATTGCTTGCCGCCCGCGCCGATGATGATGGATTCCGGCGCCACGGGGGTCGCGTAGTGGCGCTCGAAATAGCGGCCGGCCGCGCGCCTGAGCTCCGGGATGCCGGCCACGGCCGTGTAGCGGGTGAAATTGGCGTCAATGGCGGCCTTGGCCGCTTCCTTGATGTGCCCGGGCGTGGGAAAGTCCGGCTCGCCCACGGCGAGGCTCGTCACCGCCACGCCCTGCGCCCTGAGCTCCTGCGCCCGGGTGTTGATGGCAAGGGTCAGGGAAGGCTGGATCTGGCTCAGGCGTTCGGCGATCTGCATGGCGGGCTCCTGTGGGGATGGGCGGCCAAGGCCGCGCGGATGCCGGTATTTTTAGCAGCTTCATCGGGGGGTGTAAATGCGGGATGACGCACGCGCAAGCCGCGGGCAGGCGGCGCCGCTCCTGCCGCTTGCGGCCTCGTGCCGCGTGGCGGCTTTCGTGCGGCGGGTCAAGCGCTTCAGCGTGGAGCTGGACACCGTGAACGGCCCGATCTGGGCGCACAGCAACAATTCCGGCTCCATGCTCGGGCTCACGCGGCCCGGGGCGCCGGTGCTCGTGTCGCCGGCGGCCGCTCCGGGCCGCAAGCTCCCGTATACGCAGGAGGCGGTCTGGCTCGCCGAGCGCGGCGCGCCCGGCGCAAAGGACGCTTGCGCCATGGAAGCCGCCGCGCGCGCCGGGGCGCTCCCCACGGGGCGCGGCTGCTGGGTGGGCGTCAACACCTCAACGCCCAACAGGATGCTGGAAGCGGCCTTCCGCGCGGGGCGCCTCCCCTTTGCGGCCGGCTATACCCAGCTCCGGCGCGAGGCCAAACGTGGCCAGAGCCGCCTTGACGGCCTTTTCACCGGCCCGGGCCTTGCGCCGCTGTGGGTGGAGTGCAAAAACGTGACCATGGTGGAGGACGACGCCGCCTGCTTCCCCGATGCGGCGAGCGAGCGCGGCCGCAAGCATTTGCGCGAGCTCATGGACATCGTGGCCCAGGGGGAACGCGCGGCCATGTTCTACCTCGTGCAGCGGCCCGACGGCCGCTGTTTCGCCCCGGCGGACTTCATCGACCCCGACTATGCGGCGCTTTTCGCCGAGGCTCTGGCCGCGGGCGTGGAGGTGTATCCCTTCCGCGCGGTGGTGACGCCGGCCGGCATCGACCTCGGGGGCGAGCTCCCCCTCTTGCCGCGCCTTGCCCTTGGCGCCAAAGCGGGATAGCCTGCGCTTTCTCCGCACCGGCCCCCAACCTCCCGGAAGCCGCCATGCCCGACGCCAAAAGCTCCCGCTTCATCCCCGACCACTCCCCGGAACGCCTGCGCGAGATCCAGCTCCACGGCCTGCGCTGGACACTGGCCCAGGCGCAAAAATCCCCGCAATACCGCGCCATCCTCGACGGCTGCGGCGTGGGGCCGCTGGACATCAGGAGCCTCGAGGACCTCAGGCGCCTGCCGCTCACCGACGTGGAAGACCTGCGCCGCGGCTATCCCCTGCCCCTCGTCTGCGTGCCCGAGGAAGAGATCGTGCGCATCCACGCCTCCAGCGGCACCACGGGCAAGCGCAAGATCCTCGCCTACACCAAGGCCGACACCGAGACCTTCAGCCTCCAGATGGCGCGCTGCTACGAGCTCGCCGGGCTCACCCCGGCCGACCGCATGCAGGTGGCCGTGGGTTACGGCCTGTGGACCGCGGGCGCGGGTTTCCAGCTCGGGAGCGAGCTCTTCGGCATGCTCACCGTGCCGGTGGGCCCGGGCAACCTCGAGATGCACCTCCAGCTCCTCGCCGACATGGGCGCCACCTGCTTCGGGGCCACGGCCTCCATGGCGCTCCTGCTCGCCGAGGAGGCCGAGCGCGCGGGCCTCACCAAGAAGCTCAGGCTGCGCAAGGTCATCTGCGGCGCCGAGACGCGCAGCGAGAAGATGCGCCTCGCCATCGAGGAGAAGCTGGGCCTCGAGGGGAGCTACGACATCGCGGGCATGACGGAAATGTACGGGCCGGGCACGGCCATCGACTGCGACGCGCATGACGGGCTGCACTACTGGGCGGACCTCTTCATCATCGAAGTGCTCGACCCGCGGACCCTCGAGCCCGTGCCCGAAGGCGAGGTGGGGGAAATGGTGGTGACGAGCCTCCGCAAGGAGGCCGTGCCGCTCATCCGCTACCGCACGCACGACCTGACGCGGCTCATCCCCGGCGAATGCGCCTGCGGGCTTGCCATGCCGAGGCATGACCGCATCCTCGGCCGCTCGGACGACATGATCATCTATCGCGGGGTGAACATCTACCCCGGGCAGATCATGGATGTCATCGGGGAATTCCCCGAGCTCGGCGGCGAGTACCAGGTCGAGCTCACGCGCGATGAACGCGGCGTCGACCACCTCGCGCTCACCGTGGAGCGGGCCGGCGACGCCACTGCCGGCGGCGACGCGGCGCTGGCCGAGGCCGTGGCCGCGCGCCTGCGCAGCCGCATCCTCGCGCGCATGGACGTGAAAGTGGCGGATTATGCCAGCCTGCCGCGCACCTTCAGCAAGTCCAAGCGCGTGCTGGACAGGCGCTACGGGAGCTAGCGGCAGGGGGGTTTTCGCGGTGCGGGGCATCATGCCCCCCAGCCGAGCAACCATGGGTGGGCCATGTCCTCTTCGTCATTCGCGCTCTACTGGCCGCTGGCGCTCGTCGTTTTCGCCAACGTCCTCTACAATCTCTCGGCCAAGTCCGTCCCCCGGGGGTGTTCGCCGTGGACGGTGCTGGTGGTCACCTATCTCACGGCCTCCTTCCTGTCCTTCGTCTCGTATTTCCTGTTTGAAAAGGACAGGGATTTTCTCGCTTCGCTCGCGCACACGAACTGGACAGGCTTTGTGCTCGGCCTCTCCATGGTGGGCCTCGAAGTGGGCTATATCTTTATATACAGGACGGGCTGGAAGATCAGCGTGGCCTCGCTGCTCGTGAACGTGCTGCTCGCCGTGCTCCTGCTCTTCATCGGGCTCGTTTTCTACCGGGAGCACCTGAATATGCGCCAGCTCGCGGGAATCTGCCTCTGCCTGCTCGGGAGCTTCCTCATCATGCAGGAGTAGCGGCGGCGGGCGTCCCGCCTGATTGCCTCCTCCACCTCCCCGCTCCCCACCCACGCCTGCGCCCGCAATGGCGGGTGCTTCCTCGGGCTTTGCCATTAATCCCGGCTTAAGAGTGCATTAAGATTTTATGGCCTTCAGCAGAGCGCGCGGCCTGTGCTAACCTGCGGGAAAATTTCCCGTGGCGGCGCTCGCTCCGCGCGCGGCCGTCCCCGCAAAGGAAAGGATCGGCCATGAAGCTCCCTGCTGCGTTCATCTCCCTCATGTGTTCCGGGCTGGCCCTCACCCTGGCCGCGTGCGACAGCGCGGGCCCGGCGCCAGCTGGCGCACCCACTGTGGTCTATAGCCGCCTGACGCCGGAAAGGGTGGAGCTCACCCGGGAATTTCCCGGGCGCGTGACGGCGCGCCGCATGGCGGAAGTCCGGCCGCAGGTGGGCGGCATCCTGCGCCAAAGGCTGTTTGAGGAGGGGGAGGAAGTCGTCAGGGGGCAGCCGCTCTACAAAATCGACGAGGCGCCTTTCCTCGCCGCCTACAAGGAAGCGACCGCGAGGCTGGCCCGGGCCGAATCGCGGGAGGAGGCCGCCCGCAAGCACATGGAGCGCTGCATCCTGCTCGCGCAAAAGCACGCCGTGCGCCTCAAGGAGCGCGACGACGCCATTGCCGCCTACAGGGAGGTGGAGGCCGAAATAGCGGCAAGCAGGGAGCTTGTGGAAAAGGCCGCCATCGAGCTTGGCTACGCCACCGTGCGAGCGCCGTTTTCCGGGGTCATCGGCAGGTCGCTCGTCAAAGAGGGCGCGCTGCTCGCAGAAAATCAGGCTGAGCCGCTTGCCGTCATCACCCAGCTTGACCCGGTCTATGTGGATGTAGCGGTCTCCGCCGCGGACAGGGCCGTGCTTCAGGAGGCGGCGCGCACGGATAGCCCCGGTGAGGCCGCAAAAACCCTTGCGCGCATCCTGCCTGAAGCCGGGGCGGCGCCTGTGGCACCCGGCGGCAAAACGCTCACCGGGGAACTGCTCTTTTCCGAGGCGGAGGTGGATGAGGCGACCGGCACTGTCATAACGCGCGTCCGCTGCTACAACCCGCAGCGGCTGCTCCTGCCCGGCATGTTTGTGCGGGCGCGCCTGCCCCTGGGCACGCTGGAGGAGGCCCTTGTGATCCCCCAGCGCAGCGTCGCCCGGGATACCCGCAACCGCCCCGTGGTCTTTGTGCTGGTGCCGGAACAGGAGGGCCTCTTCCGCCTTGAGGAGCGCCATGTGGATCTGCAAACGGCCCATGAGGGGAAGTGGCTGGTCACGGGCGGCCTCAAGGCGGGGGAGCTGCTGCTTGTGGAGGGCCTGCACAACGCGCGGCACGGGCGTCTCGTAAGGGGGGAACCCCGCAAAGGAGCCGGAGGCTAGCATGGATATTTCGAGTTTCTTCATCCGGCGCCCCATCGTGGCCTGGGTGGGCGCCATCCTCGTGATGCTCGCGGGCGGCCTCGCCTTCTGGCGCCTCCCGGTGGCGCAATTTCCCGAAATTGCCCTGCCGCAGGTCATCGTCACGGCCTCCTGGCCCGGGGCCTCGGCCAAGACCATGGAGGACACCGTCACCCAGGTCATCGAGCAGCAGATCAGCGGCATCGACGGGCTGCTCTACATGGAATCCACCAGCGACGCCATGGGCACGGCCAGCCTCGCCTTTACCTTTGCGCACGGCACGGATGTGGACATCGCCCAGGTGCAGATCCAGAACAAGGTGCAGCTGGCGCTGCCCATGCTGCCCGAACAGGTACAGCGGCTCGGGGTGCGCGTGACCAAGTCCTCGGCGGGCATCCTGATGATCATGGCCCTCATTTCCACGGCGAACCTCGATTCCGCGGACCTCGCCGACTATCTCGCCACGCATTTGCAGGAGCCCCTGAGCCGGGTGCCCGGCGTGGGCCAGGTGACGACGGTCACGACCCAGTTCGCCATGCGCATCTGGCTCGACCCCCTGCGCATGGCGCACTACAGGCTCAACCCGTCGGATGTGGCGGCCGCCGTGCGCCAGCAGAACGCCCAGGGCACGGCGGGCCAGACGGCAGCGTATCCCGTCGCGGGCAGCCAGGAAATCAATGTCATGGTCAACGCCTCGTCACGGCTCAGGACCGTGGAGGAATTTGAAAATATCCTCCTGAGAAGCGGCAGCGACGGCCAGGCCCTGCGGCTCAGGGACGTGGCCCGGGTGGAGCTTGGTGCGGAACGGGAGGGCCGGGTCATCCGCATCAACGGGCACAACGCCGCCTCGCTCATCTTCGGGCTGGCCCCGGGGGCCAACGCCCTCGCGACCGCAGGCCGCATCCGCGCGAAACTTGAGGAACTGGCGGCCTTCTTCCCCGCGGGCATGAGCTATGTCATCACCTATGACACCACCCCCTTCGTGGAAATTTCCATCCACGAGGTCTACAAGACCCTTCTTGAAGCCATCGTCCTTGTCTGCGGGGTGATCTTTCTCTTTCTGCAAAACGTGCGCGCCACGCTCATTCCCGTGCTTGCCATCCCGGTGGTCCTGCTCGGCACTTTCGCGGTGCTGGCCGCCGCGGGCTTCAGCATCAACACCCTCACCATGTTCGGCATCGTGCTCGCCATCGGCCTTTTGGTGGATGACGCCATCGTGGTGGTGGAAAATGTGGAGCGCCTGATGGATGCGCAGGGGCTTTCCCCCTTCGACGCCACCGTGGCCTCCATGCGCGAGATCGGCGGCGCACTCGTGGGCGTGGCGCTGGTCATTGGCTCCATTTTTACGCCCATGGCCTTCATGGCCGGCTCGGCAGGCATCATCTACCGCCAGTTTTCTCTCACCATCGTTTCCGCCATGCTGCTTTCGGCCCTGGTGGCCCTGACCTTCACGCCCTCCCTGTGCGCCTCGTTCCTGCGTCCCGGGGGCCGACCTGGCAGGGCTTTCGCCTGGTTCAACCGCCAGTTCGGAAAACTGACCCTCGGCTATGCCCGCGGCGTGCGGGCCGCGCTGAAACGGCAATGGCCTGTCTGGGCGGCCTATGGCACGGGAATGCTCGCCACGGTGTATCTTTTTGCCGCGCTGCCCACGTCCTTCGTGCCCGACGAGGACCAGGGGGCTTTTTATGGCATGGTGCAACTGCCGCCCACAGCTTCCATGGAGCGCACGGAAGCCCTGCTCGCCGACATCCGCGACCATATCCTGACCCACGAAAAAGCCACGGTGAAAAATGTCCTCACCGTGGCGGGCTATTCGTTTTTCGGCGCGGGCCAGAATGTGGGGCAGCTCTATATCGTCCTTCGGGACTGGAACGAACGCCAGGCACCCGAGGCGCAGGTGGGCGCCATCCTCGGGCGCCTGCGCGAACGCTTTGCGGACACGCCGCAAGGCAGTGTCGTGTTCTTCCGTCCCGCGACCATCCGCGAAATGGCCAATTCGGCGGGCTTTGAATTTGAGCTCATGGACATGGACGGCCGTGGGCACGAGGCGCTGATGGCCGCGCGCGATGCCCTGCTCGAAAGCGCCAGGGCGCGGGACGACCTGTTCAATGTCCGCGGCGGCGGCCTTGAGGATGTTTTCCAGTATGACATCAGGGTGGATGTGGAAAAGGCCATGGCGCACGGGCTGGACAAGGGCACGGTGGACGATGCCGTGGCGGCCTATTGGGGCTCGGCCTATATCAACGATTTTTCCGACCGTGGCCGGACCAAGCGCGTCTATATGCAGGCCGACGCCCCCTTCCGCATGTCCATCGGGGACATGGCGCACTATCGCCTGCGCAATGCCGACGGGGAGATGGCGCCGCTTTCCGTTTTCGCGAGCATTGACGAGAGCCGGGGCTCGCCGCGCCTGGAGCGCTATCAGGGTGTTCCCGCCGTCAAGATCCTCGGCGAAGCCGCCCCGGGCAAAAGCAGTGGCAACGCCATGGACGCCATGCAGGAACTGGCCACGGAGCTGCCCGACGGCTTCGGCACCTCCTGGACGGGCATCTCGCTGCAAGAGCGCGAATCCGGCTCCTCCACGGCCCTGCTCTATGCCATCTCCCTTGTGGCTGTCTTTCTTTGCCTTGCCGCCCTGTATGAAAGCTGGAGCATCCCCTTTGCGGTGCTGCTCTGCATGCCCTGCGGCCTTCTGGGCGCGGCCTGCGCCATCTGGCTCGCCGGCATGAGCAACGGCATCTATTTCCAGATCGGCGTCATCGCCATCATGGGCCTTACCGCAAAAAACTCCATCCTGATTATTGTGTTCGCGCGGGAACTGCTGGCGGCGGGCAGGAATGTGCGCCAGGCACTGATGCTGGCGGTGCGCAGGCGCTTCCGGCCCATCGTCATGACCTCGCTCGCCTTCGTGCTCGGCGTCACCCCGCTGGCCCTCAATTCGGGGGCGGGCTCGGGCGCGCAAAACCTGGTGGGGGTGACCGTCGTTTTCGGCGTGCTGTCAGCGACGGTTTTCGGGCTCTTTCTCACGCCGCTGTTCTTCCTCGGCGTCCACAGCCTGGCGCACAAGATCAAAAACCGCAAAAGAAGGGCCGCAACAGCCCAAAACTGACAGTTGCGACCCGGCAGGTGCTTTTGCCCGGCGAAAGGCCCTTACTGGCCGCCCTCGGCGGGCGCATGGTCGCCGGCGAGGCCGCGCTCGCGGATGAGGGCAGCGGCGCGCTTGGCGAGCGTGCCCACCTCGGGCTTGGAGATCTGGCCGTCCGCGCCCACGCTGACGCCCTTGTGGCGGAGTTTTTCGGTGATCAGCGAGGAGAAGAGCAGCACCGGCAACTGCTTGAGGATGGAGTCGTTCTTGATGCGGCTCGTCAGGTTGAGGCCGTCCATCATGGGCATCTCGATGTCCGAGACCACCACCTGCACGAAGTCGCTCAAGGGCCGGCCTTCCTCCTCCACGCGGCGGCGGAAACTGGTGAGGCAGTCCCAGGCCTCGCGGCCGTTGGTGGTGACGATGACCTTGAAGCCCGCGCGCTCGAGCAGGTCGCGCTGCATCTCGCGCACCAGCGCGGAATCGTCCGCCACCAGGGCGCGGTAGCCCGTGGTGCCGTCCCAGTCGTCGCCGAGGTCGTCGAGCCGGAGGCTGAGCTTGGGGTTGAGGTTGGCGACCACCTTCTCAAGGTCGAGCAGGAAGATGATGCGCCCCTCGAGCTTGACCACGCCCACGATGGTGTTGCTCGACACCGCGGCCATGTAGGGATTGGGCTGGTCCACCTGTTCCCAGCTGATGCGGTGGATGCGGTTCACGCCCGAGACCATGAAGGCCGTGGTCACGTTGTTGAACTCGGTGACGATGGTCTTGGGCTCTTCGGTGCGCGCGGCTGGCGTCTTGCCGAGCCAGAGGGTGAGGTCGACCAGCGGGATGATGCGCGAGCGAAGGTTGAAGGCGCCGAGCACGCTCTCGTGCTGCACCTCGGGCAGCTCCGTGACCTTGGGCATGCGGATGATCTCCAGCACCTTGGCCACGTTGACGCCGTAATAGCCGCGATAGCTGGCGGCCTGGTCCGCGCCCACGGCCTGCGCCGTGAGGCCCTCCAGCAGCGCGTCCCCGGGCCCAAGCGTCTCGTCCAGGTAAAATTCCACCATTTCCAGCTCATTGGTGCCGGATTCCAGCAGAATATTGGTGATCTCGGCCATGCTGCCTCCGTCCCGTGCTCCCGGGGCGCCCGCTAAAAGGCTAGAGCGACGCCAGCCATTCCTCGGCCGCGTCAATAAGGCTTTTCGGCGTGGATGCGCCAGCCGTTAGACCTGCGCGGGATTTTGTCGCAAATCTTTTGGCGGAAAGCTCCCCGGCGTGCTCCACATGGAAGGTCTCCACCCCGGCCTGCGCCGCCAGCGCGGCGAGGCGGCGCGTGTTGCCGCTCTCCCGGCCGCCCACCACCACCATCACGTCCACCCGGCCCGCGATCTCGCGCGCCTCTTCCTGCCGCTCGCGCGTGGCCCCGCAGATGGTGTTCAGCACCGTGAGCCCGGGAAGGCGCCCGCGAAGCCAGGCCTCGATGGCCGCGAAGGCGTCGCGGTCCTGCGTGGTCTGCGAGGCGAGCACATGGGGTTCGCCGGGCGAGAGGGAGAGCGCCATGAGCTCGTCGAGGCTGCCGAAGACCCGCGCCTCGCCGGCCGCGTAGGAAACGAGGCCCCGCACCTCGGGGTGCTCCGCCTCGCCGAAGAGCAGGAGGGAGGCCCCGTCCCGCGTGGCGCGGGCGATGGCAAGCTGCGCGCCCTTGACGCGCGGGCAGGTGGCGTCCTCCACGCTGGCGCCGCTCGCGCGCACGCGCGCCTCCTCCTCCCGGGGGAGGCCGTGGGCGCGGATGAGCACATGGTCGCCGGCCCCGAGCTCGTCCGCGCTCGCCACGCAGGCCACGCCGCGGCCCGCGAAATGCTCGAGCACCTGCGGATTATGGATGATGGGCCCCAAGGTGCAGATGCGCTTCGGGGCCGGCGCGTCCGCGCCTTGCCTTGCCAGCGCGTTTTCGAGGTTTTGCAGGGCGAGGCTCACGCCCATGCAGAAGCCGGCGGTTTTTGCGCGAAGAACGTCCATGCGGGGCTCCGGGCTCGGGTGGCAGGGATGGTCAGGAAAGGCCCTCGCCGTCGAGAAATTCGTCCAGCGCCGTTTCCAGATCCTGCCAATCAGTACAGCGGCACAGGCGTTGGCGCAAGACCCGCACCCCGGGCAAAAACCGCACATAGCGCGGCACCAGCGAGCGCATCTTCCAGAGCGCGCCGTCACCCCCCGCATGCTCGCGCGCGAGCCGCACATGCAGGCGGATCATGGCGCGCAGGGACGCCGCCTCGGGCTGCGCCGGCGCCTCCCCGCGCAGGAGGGCGAGATGCGCGCCGAAGACGGCCGGGTCATGCAGGGCGCCGCGCGCGTACATGAGGCCCGTGGCCCCGGTCTCGGCGAGGCAGCGGATGCCGTCCTCCGCGCTCAAAAGGTCGCCGCTCGCCAGGAGCGGGATGGAGAGGCGCTGCGCGAGGCGCGCGATGGCCTCCCAGTCGGCGCTGCCGCCAAAGCCCTGCCGGGCCGTGCGCGGGTGCAGGGTGAGCCACGCGGCGCCGGCGTCCTCGAGGCGCAGGGCGAGGTCCGGCATGACGAGGCGGTCGCGGTCGAGTCCGAGGCGCAGCTTGAAGCCCACGCGCCCCGGGGTCGCCCGGATCATGGCCCGGGCGCAGGCGAGCGCCCGTTCAAGGTCGCCCAGAAGGGCCGCGCCCGAGCCCTGGCGCATCACCTTGGGCACCGAGCAGCCCATGTTGCAGTCGAACCAGGCATAGCCGGCCCTGCGCAGGGTGAGCACGGCCTCGGCCAGCACTTCCGGCTCGGCCCCGAAAAGCTGGACCACGAGGGGCTGATCCTCGGGCAGGCTCATGAGCAGTTCGCCGGTGCCCGGGCTTTTGTAGATAAGGCCCTTGGCGCTGACCATCTCGGTCACGCAGACGGCCGCGCCGTAGTGGCGGCAGAGGAGGCGGAAGGGAAGGTCGCTGTAGCCGGCGAGCGGCGCGAGCCACGGGGCGTCGGCCGCGAAAGGGAGCGGCGAGGCGGCGCCGGCCGGGGCGGCGGGCAAAAAAAAGCGTTTACGCATGGCCGGCCCGAGCATAGCAGCGGGGGGGCCAAGACGCCACGGCTTTTTTGCCGCCCCTTCCGCGCTGGCGTCCTTTTTTTGACCATAGAGGGAACAGCGGGAAAAAACCTGTTAATAACCTCCTTGCATCATAGCATTTTTCAGGATGGCAAGAAAATTGCTGCGTCTTCGGTGTCCCCAGCAGCGCCGGGCCGGAAGGCCCCGCATCAGGCGGTGACGTTTCACCGCAACCTGTGATAAAAGGAAGGCACCATGCAACGCCGCAAGACCCTTGTCCTCAGTTCGCTCTGCCTCGCGGGCGCGGGGAGCGCCCTGCTCCTCGGCCTGTTGTCGGGCTTCGCGCCGCGGGGCGAGGGCTTCGAGATCCGGCGGCGGGCCAGCGCCCAGGTGGTGAGCCTCCAGGCGCAGGATATGCCCGCGCCCATCTTCCAGGCGGGCGACGGCAGGCATGTGTGGGCCGTGCGCCGGCCCGTGCGGGACGCGGACTCCGGCCCCGGCGAGGCTACCCTCGCCGCCGCGCGGACGGTGTGCGACATGCTCGCGCAGCGCCGCAACGGGGAATTCATCAGCTTCGAGCCCGAGGGCATCCGCCTGAGCATGGCCTCCGCCGCGCCGCTCTTCGGCTTCGAGGGTGAAGGCGCCCGGGGCGCGGACGACGCCGCCCTCGCGCCGCTGGTGGCCCTTGACGGCGCCTCGGCGCCGCAGCTCCTCGCGGTGGAGCCCTTCCGCGCCAGCGACGCCCTGGACATGGAGGGGCGCCCCCTGCGCTGGCAGGATACCGGCGGCCTCATGGCGGCCTACCGGCCCCTGCCCCCGGCATCCGCCCGCGTGACGGCCCCCGCCGTACCCTCCGTGCTGACCGCGCCCGCGACGCCCTCGCCCCGGGCCTTCGCCTCCGGCGAGGCCTCGGCCAAGGCCCACCGCTACCAGGAGCTGGTGGAAAACTTCGCGCGCCGCTACAACCTCAACACCGCGCTCATCTACGCCATCATCCACAGCGAGAGCGACTTTTCCCCCACCCTCGTGAGCGGCAAGTCGGCCATGGGGCTCATGCAGCTTCTGCCGAGCACGGCCAGCGGCGAGGTGCACCGCTTCCTCTACGGGCGGCGCGGCGACATCGGCTTCGACGACCTGCGCGTGCCCGAGATCAACATCCGCTACGGCACGGCCTATCTCCACATCCTGCTCACCCGCTATTTCCAGAACGTGACCGACCCCCTTTCGCGCGAGTACTGCACTGTCGCGGCCTACAACATGGGGCCCAACCGCTTCCTGCGCCTCTATGGCGCGACGAGCGAGGAGGCCGTGGCGCGCATCAACGCCATGAGCCCGGACGAGCTTTACGAAGACCTCACGCGGCGGCTGCCCGTGCGCGAGACCCGCGCCTATGTGGCCAAGGTGCGGCGCATGAAGCACCACTACGCCGCGCAGCTCGACCTGCCGGCGAAGCTCAACTGAATCCCCGGGCGCCCCCTAAAAGGCGCCCTTTTCTTTTTCCTCCCGCCGGGTTAGCCTGCCCCATCGCGCATGCACGAGGGGGATGGCGCCATGAAGAGTTCCGGGCTTCTCGCGCTCGCCTGCGGCACCTTTGCCCTGGGCGTGGCCGAATTTTCCATGATGGGCATCCTCTCGCCGCTGGCCCATGACATGGATGTCACCATCCCCCAGGCCGGGGACTTCATCTCCGCATACGCCCTCGGCGTGAGCCTCGGCGCGCCGCTCCCGCTTTTTTTCCGCAAGCATCCGCTCAAGCACATCCTGCTCGGCCTCTGCTGCCTCATCGTGCTCGGCAACGGCCTTGCCGCCCTGGCGCCCGGCTATGTGAGCCTCATCTGCGCGCGCTTTCTCGCCGGGCTGCCCCACGGCGCCTATTTCGGCGTCGGCGCCATCGTGGCCGTGCAGCTCGTGCCGCCGGGCTACAAGGCCACGGCCGTGGCCATCATGGTGACGGGCATGACCGTGGCCAACGTGCTCGGCGTGCCGGCCGTAACGTGGCTCACCAATGTCTTTTCCTGGCGGCTCACCTTCGTGCTCGCGGCCCTGTGGGGCGCCATCGCCTTCGCGGGCATCCTCGGCTGCGTGCCGGCCGCCCCGGCGCCCAAGGAGCAGAGCCTGAGGCGGCAGGTGCGCTTCCTCAGGTGGCCCGCGCCGTGGCTCATCTTCGCGGCCACCTTTCTCGGCCAGGGCAGCGTCTATTGCTGGTACAGCTACATGGAGCCCATCCTGCAGCAGGTGACGCGCATCCCCGCCGACGACATGAAGTGGGTCATGGTGCTGGCGGGCCTCGGCATGTTCACTGGCGGCCTCCTCTGCGGGCGCCTCGCCGACCGCTTCCGGCCGGCGCTGGTCTCGGCCTGCACGGCCATGAGCATCGTGCCCATTTTGCTCGGCATCTACTTTTGCAGCGCCTGGGCGCCCGTGGCCGTGCCCCTGGTCTTTCTGGGCACGGCCGCGCTCTTCGGGCTGGGCGGCCCCATGCAGTACCTCATCGTGCGCTATTCGCGCGGCGGCGAGATATTGGGCGGCGCGGGCATCCAGATCGCCTTCAACATGTCCAACGCCTGTTCGGCCTATCTTGGGGGCGAGCTCATCCGCCACGGCTATGGCCTGCTTTCGCCGGCGCTGCTCGGCGTGCCCATGGCCCTTGTCTGCGCCGGGGTGCTCGTCTGGTTCTGGCGGCGCTATCCGGGCAATCCCGGGGATTAAAGGGCGCGGGCGAAAAAAATGTGCGCCCCGGCCTTCCCCACGCGCAAATTTGACTGTTCAATCAATCAATTTTGTGCTAGGGGTTTCCGCATTCCCTTGGCCCATTCCCCCGGCCCACTCCCCGGGATGTTGGCCGGCCGCGCCCGCGCCGGCGGGCTTGAGCTGGACGCTAGGGGGCAAATGGGCTATGCTTTGGCAAAATTTCAGGCACAACCGGCCGCCACGGCGGCGGGCGAAGGAAATTGCCGGCCGCTCCGCAGTGGGGCGCCCGGGGAAGGTTTCGGCAAACCAGCGGCGCGCGAGCGCCAAGGAGGACTCAAGATGGCGAAAATGAAAACCATGGACGGCAATAACGCCACCGCGCATATTGCCTACGCGCTGTCGGAAACGGCGGCCATCTATCCCATCACGCCTTCCTCGGTCATGGGCGAGGTCATGGACGAGCTGGCCGCCCACGGGCAGGTCAACGTCCTCGGCGAGAAGGTCACGGTGCGCGAGATGCAGTCCGAGGCGGGCGCGGCCGGCGCGGTGCACGGCATGCTCGCCGGCGGCAGCCTGACCTCCACCTACACGGCCTCGCAGGGCCTTCTGCTCATGATCCCGAACATGTACAAGATCGCCGGCGAGCTGCTCCCCGGCGTCTTCCATGTGTCGGCGCGCGCGCTCGCGAGCCACGCGCTCTCCATCTTCGGCGACCACCAGGATGTCATGGCCTGCCGCCAGACCGGCTTCAACTTCCTCTGCTCCGCCTCGGTGCAGGAGTGCATGGACCTCGCTCTCGTGGCGCATCTCTCGGCCATTGATTCCAGCCTGCCCTTCTGCCACTTCTTTGACGGCTTCCGCACCTCGCACGAAGTGCAGAAGATCGAGGTCATCGACTACAAGGACATCCCGGGCCTCGTGAACTGGGACAAGGTGGCCGAGTTCCGCGCCGCGGCCATGAACCCCGAGCACCCGAGCATCCGCGGCACCGCGCAGAACCCGGACATCTATTTCCAGAACTGCGAGGCCTGCAACCTCTATTATGACGCCGTGCCCGCCATCGTGGCCGAGAACATGAAGAAGGTGGAGTCCATCACCGGGCGCCGCTACCACCTCTTCGACTATGTGGGCCACCCCGAGGCCGACCGCGTGATCATCAGCATGGGTTCGTCCTGTGAGGTCATCGAGGAGACGGTCAACTACCTCAACGAGAAGCTGGGCGAGCGCGTGGGCCTTGTGAAAGTGCGCCTGTTCCGGCCCTTCTCCGCCGAGCACCTCATGCGCGCCATCCCGGCCAGCGTCACCTGCCTCACCGTGCTCGACCGCACCAAGGAGCGCGGCGCCCAGGGCGAGCCGCTCTACCAGGACGTGTGCACCGCCTTCCTCGAAAAGGGCGAGGCCCCGACCATCGTGGGCGGCCGCTACGGCTTGGGCTCCAAGGACTTCACGCCCGGCATGGCCAAGGCCGTGTTCGACAACATGAAGTCGCTCCAGCCCAAGAACCACTTTACCGTGGGCATCACCGACGACGTGACCCACCTTTCGCTGGAAGTGGACGAGGAGCTGGACACCGTGGCCGCCGGCACCGTGCAGTGCAAGTTCTTCGGCTTCGGCTCCGACGGCACCGTGGGCGCCAACAAGCAGGCCGTGAAGATCATCGGCGACAACACGGACCTCTACGCCCAGGCCTATTTCGCCTATGACTCCAAGAAGTCCGGCGGCCTCACGGTCTCGCACCTGCGCTTCGGCAAGAAGCCCATCACCGCCGCCTACCTCATCACCCAGGCCGACTACATCGCCTGCCACAAGCAGGCCTATGTCACCGAGTACGACCTGCTCGAGGGCATCAAGGACGGCGCGACCTTCGTTCTCAACTCCAACTGGACCCTCGAGGACATGGAAAAGCAGCTTCCCGCGGCCATGAAGCGCAAGATCGCCCGCAAGAAGCTCAAGTTCTACAACATCGACGCCGTGAAGGTGGCGCAGGAAGTGGGCCTCGGCGGCAGGATCAACATGATCATGCAGACGGTCTTCTTCAAGCTCGCCAACGTCATCCCCTTCGAGCAGGCCGTGGACCTGCTCAAGGCCTCCATCAAGAAGACCTACGGCCTCAAGGGCGACAAGGTCGTCAACATGAACATCGCCGCCGTGGAGAAGAGCGCCGCGGCCCTCGAGGAGATCAAGTATCCCGAGTCCTGGGCCGACACCACCGAGGGCGCCGTTGTCACGCATCCGCATGACGACGAATACGTCCGCGACATCGTGCGGCCCATCCTGGCCCAGCAGGGCGACAAGCTGCCCGTCTCCGCCATGGACCCGGCGGGCTTCATGCCCGTGGGCACGGCGGCCTGCGAAAAGCGCGGCGTGGCCATCAAGATCCCCGAATGGCAGGTGGGCAACTGCATCCAGTGCTTCCAGTGCTCCTTCGTGTGCCCGCACGCGGCCATCCGGCCCATCCTCGCCACCGAGGAGGAGCTCAAGGACGCGCCCGCGACCTTCGTCACCAAGGACGCCATCGGCAAGGATCTCAAGGGCCTCAAGCTGCGCATCCAGGTCTACCCCGAGGACTGCCTCGGCTGCGGCTCCTGCGCCAATGTGTGCCCTGCCAAGGAGAAGGCCCTCGTCATGGAGCCGCTGGCCACCCAGCTCGCCGCGCAGAAAGCCAACCTCGAGTTTGCGGAAGAGCACGTTTCCCTCAAGGACGACATCCTGCCGCGCGACACGGTGAAGGGCTCGCAGCTCCAGCAGCCCCTGCAGGAGTTCTCGGGCGCCTGCGGCGGCTGCGGCGAGACGCCGTATGTCAAGGTGCTCACCCAGCTCTTCGGCGAGCGGATGCTCGTGGCCAACGCCACGGGCTGCTCCTCCATCTGGGGCGCCTCCTCGCCGACCACGCCCTACTGCGCCAACCGCAAGGACGGCTTCGGCCCGGCCTGGGGCAACTCCCTCTTTGAGGACGCGGCCGAATACGGCTACGGCATCGAGGAGGCCTACCTCTCGCGCCGCAACCGCCTCGCCTCCATCGTCAAGGCCGCCCTCGAGGACAAGGCCGCCTCGCCCGAGCTCAAGGAAGCCCTCCAGGGCTGGCTCGACAACAAGGACGACGCCGAGGGCTCCCGCAAGTACGGCGAGATGATCATGGGCCGTCTCGACGGCTTTGACAGCCCGCTGGCCGCGGACCTCTGGGACATGGACGACCTCTACACCAAGAAGAGCGTCTGGATCTTCGGCGGCGACGGCTGGGGCTATGACATCGGCTACGGCGGCCTCGACCATGTGCTCGCCAGCGGCGCGGACATCAACGTGCTGCTCATGGACACCGAGGTGTATTCCAACACCGGCGGCCAGTCCTCCAAGGCCACGCCGCTCGGCGCGGTGGCGCAGTTCGCGGCCGCGGGCAAGCGCACCGGCAAGAAGGACCTCGGCCGCATGGCCATGACCTACGGCTATGTGTATGTGGCCTCCATCGCCATGGGCGCCGACATGCAGCAGACCCTCAAGGCCTTCCGCGAGGCCGAGGCCTACAAGGGCCCCTCGCTCATCATCGCCTACGCCCCCTGCATCAACCAGGGCCTCAAGAAGGGCATGGGCATGAGCATGCTCGAGGCCAAGACGGCCGTGCAGATCGGCTACTGGCCGCTCTATCGCTACAACCCGGACCTCGCCACCAAGGAACAGAAGAACCCCTTCCAGCTCGACAGCAAGGCGCCCACGGGCGACTTCACGGCCTTCCTGGAAGGCGAGAACCGCTATGCCTCGCTGGACAAGACCCGGCCCGAGATCTCCAAGGTGCTCAAGCAGGATCTCGCCGAGGCCTATGCCCAGCGCTACGCCCTCTACAAGCAGCTGGCCGACCTGCCCTTCCCCGGCACCTGGCCCGGCAAGGAAGAGGCGTAAGGCGAAAACTCCTGTCCCCGTTACCGGGCCCCTGCGGGGCCCGGGCGGGCAAAGCCCTTCAGGGGCGCGGCGTATGGCCGCGCCCCATGGGGGGACGCCGGCACAGCACTCCGAAAACCGGGCACGGGCGCGCGAAGCCCCGCGCAGCCGGTTTTCGCGCTTTTGCCCCGGCAGGGTGAGACCCTGGCGGGCCGGGCGGCAGGCGGCACCGGGCGCTGAAAGGCCCCGGCGCGTCCCGTCCGCAAGGAGGTTCCATGAAACACAACGCCCTGTACATCACCGCCACCGGGCCCACCACGGGCAAGAGCGCCATCGCCCTGGGCGCCATGCAGATGCTCACGCGCACCATGCGCAACGTGGCCATCTTCCGCCCCATCATCAACGAGCCGCAGCTGGACGACCGCGACCCGGACATCAACCTCATGCTCCAGCACTTCAAGCTGAACATGGACTATTCCGACACCTTCGCCTACACCCACGCCGAGGCCCGCGACATCATCAACCAGGGCTCGCGCAACCTGCTTCTGGAGAACATCATCCAGAAGTTCAAGAAAATCCTGGAACTGCACGATTTCGTGCTCTGCATCGGCACGGACTTTCTCGGGAAAGACCCGGTGTTCGAGTTCGAGCTCAACGCCGAGATCGCGGCCAACCTGGGCGCGCCTGTGATGCTCGTGACGAGCGGCGACAATGTGACGGCCAAGGACATCAGCGATTCCCTGCACCTCACCCTCGAGGCGCTGGAGCCCTACGCCATCGATATCATCGCCACCATCATCAACCGCTCGAGCCTCTCCCAGACCGAGCTGGACGAACTGCGCAAGAGCCTCGGCAAGGACGACAAGAACGCCCTCGTCTACGCCGTGCCCAACGACCCCTCGCTGGGCCGCGCCACCATGAACGACGTGAAGAAGGGCCTCGACGCCGAGGTGCTCTTCGGCGGCAACCGCCTGGACGCCCTCGTGGGCGACTACCTCGTGGCGGCCATGCACATCGACAATTTCCTCAATTATATCGAGAAAGACCAGCTCATCATCACCCCCGGCGACCGCACGGACATCCTGCTCGCGGCCATTGCCTCGCGCCTCTCCTCGGCCACGCCGGACATCGCGGGCGTGCTGCTCACGGGCGGGCTCGAGCCCCCGGCCTCGGTGCGCAAGCTCATCGAGGGCTGGAGCGGCGCGCCGCTGCCCATCCTGCTCACCAAGGCGCACACCTACCGCACCATCACGGCCCTGCAGGAGATCTACGGCCTCATCGAGCCGGACGACACCCGCAAGATCAACACCGTGCTCGGCCTCTACGAGCACCACGTCAACGGCAAGGAGATCGCCAACCGCCTGCTCTCCGGCCAGCGCAGCGGCCGCATGACGCCCATGATGTTCGAGTTCGAGCTCATCGAGCGCGCCAAGAGCGACAAGATGCGCATCGTGCTCGCCGAGGGGCTGGACGAGCGCATCCTGCGCGCCACGGACATCCTGCTCCGCCGCGAGGTGGCCGACATCACCCTCTTGGGCGACATCGACGCCATCCACGCGAAAGCTCGCTCCCTGGGCCTCGACGTGGCCGGGGCGCGCCTCATCGACCCGGTGAAGGCCGCGGATTTCGACAAGTACGCCGAGACCTACTACGAGCTGCGCAAGGCCAAGGGCATCACGCCCGAGCAGGCGCGCGACATCATGAGCGACGCCACCTATTACGCCACCATGATGGTCAAGCTCGACGACGCGGACGGCATGGTCTCCGGCGCGGTGAACACCACGGCGCACACCATCCGCCCGGCCTTTGAGTTCATCAAGACGAGGCCCGGCTTCTCGGTGGTCTCGTCCGTGTTCCTCATGTGCCTCAAGGACCGCGTGCTCGTGTTCGGCGACTGCGCGGTGAACCCCAACCCCACGGCGCAGCAGCTCGCCGAGATCGCCATCGCCTCGGCGCATACGGCCAAGGTGTTCGGCATCGACCCGCGCGTGGCCATGCTCTCCTACTCCACGGGCACGTCCGGCAAGGGCGCGGACGTGGACGTGGTGGTGGAAGCCACCAAGATCGCCAAGGAAATGGCCCCGGACCTCGCGCTCGAGGGCCCGCTCCAGTATGACGCGGCCATCGACCCCATCGTCGCCAGGACCAAGATGCCCGACAGCCAGGTGGCCGGCCGGGCGACCGTGTTCATCTTCCCGGACCTCAACACCGGCAACAACACCTACAAGGCCGTGCAGCGGGCCGCGCAGGCCATCGCCATCGGCCCGGTGCTCCAGGGCCTCAACAAGCCGGTCAACGACCTCTCGCGCGGCTGCACGGTGCCCGACATCGTGAACACGGTGGCCATCACGGCCGTGCAGGCGGCAGCGGACAAGAAGAACGCCAAGAAATAAGCAAAAACGCGCAACAACCATCTTCCGGCCGGGCATGGGGCCCGGCCGGGGCCGCATGTGGCGGACACGTCAAAGGGAGTGAGGGATGAAAGTTCTGGTCATCAACGCTGGCTCTTCCTCGTGCAAGTACCAGCTTCTGGAAATGGACACCAAGACCGTGCTCTGCTCCGGCATCGCCGAGCGCATCGGCCAGCAGAACGGCCGCCTGACGCACAAGATCGCGCCTGGCACCGACCGTGAGAATAAGATCATCCGCGACGAGGACTTCCCCACCCATGTGGAGGCCATGGAGCTCGTCATCGCGCTCCTCACCGACCCGGATGTGGGCGTCATCAAGGACAAGGGCGAGATCCACGCCATCGGCCACCGCGTGCTCCACGGCGGCGAGGCCATCACCCAGCCCGTGCTCGTGGACCGGCACGTCAAGGATGTCATCAAGGAGTGCTTCCTGCTCGGGCCCCTGCACAACCCGGCCAACCTCATGGGCATCGAGGTGGCGGAAAAGCTCTTCCCGGGCGTGCCCAATGTGGCGGTGTTCGACACGGCCTTCGGCATGGGCATGCCGCCGGACGCCTACATGTACGCGCTCCCCTATGAGTATTACGAGGAGCTCCAGCTCCGCCGCTACGGCTTCCACGGCACCTCGCACAAGTACATCGCGCGCAAGACGGCCGAATACCTCGGCAAGCCGCTGGACGAGCTCAATTCCGTCACCATGCACCTTGGCAACGGCTCGTCCATGACCTGCGTGAAGCACGGCAAGTGCTATGACACGAGCATGGGCCTGACGCCGCTGGAAGGCCTCATCATGGGCACGCGCTGCGGCAGCATCGACCCGGCCATCGTGCCCTTCCTGCAGGAGAAAAAGGGCTACACCGCGCCGGAAGTGGACACCATCATGAACAAGAAGTCGGGCCTCCTGGGCATCTGCGGCTTCACGGACATGCGCGATGTCCACGCGGAAATCGAGAAGGGCAACGAGCGCGCCAGGCTGGCGCTGGAAATGCTCGTGCGCAGCATCCGCAAGATGCTCGGCGCCTATATCTTCCTTTTGGACGGCAAGCCGGACGCCATCGTGTTCACGGCCGGCATCGGCGAGAACGACCCCATCGTGCGCGAAAAGGTGTGCGAAAACCTCGAGAGCGTGGGCATCAGGCTGGACGCCAAGGAAAACGACACCCGCAAGCCCGGCGCCCGCACCATCTCCGCGCCGGACAGCCGCATCCGCGTCTTGGTGATCCCCACCGACGAGGAGCTGGAAATCGCCGAAGCGACCGTGAAGGTGGTGGAAAAGAGATAGAACTCTTCGAGACAAGTTCAGATATGAAGGCGGCTCCCTCAGGGAGCCGCCTTTTTATGGATTCTCAGTTTTTTTGGGGTAGTGTGTCGGGAGCCACTCGGCAACATCCCTGACACTGTCCCAGGAAAAAGGCATATCGGCGATTTTTTGTCCAAGGTAGGCACTATGGCAATAGAGGCCCCCTACAGGTTGATATCGCAAATACGGACTGGCGTATTCCGAAAAAAAGCCCACAATGGGATTGCTCACCCCGGCCTCAATGCACCTGAAGCCCATTTTTTCGGAAAACAGCACTTTCAATGCCTCTTCGCTGAACTGGAAAAAATGCCAGGGACGTTCATGGCTTGAATACGAATAATGGGTTTCTATGAACACATAGCCGCCGACTTTGAGGAGTTTTGCAATTTCCTGCGCGGCTATCCACGGCATCGCGAGGTGTTCAAAAACAGCCAGAGAAAGGATCAGGTCAAATTTCTTCGTAAAGTAGGAAGAGAGCATGTGTGCGTCGCCAACCACATCGACACCCACCCCGGGATAAATATCAAAACCCGTATAGTTTGCTTGAGGGAAAACCGCTCTTTGACCCCCGCCGAAGATGACGCTGCGTGAGCCAATCTCGAGGATATCGACCCCCGGTTTGTTGCATAGCGCCTGCAATGCCGGTTGCCATTTGTTATGTTCTATCTTGTTTGCGACTGTTACATCATGGGCGAGGAGGGCCGGAGACCATTGTTTTATGCATACTTCAAGGGGAGTCTTGGGCACATCTTGTACAGGTTTCCGGGCACGCTTCTCTGCCAGCGCCTTCACCCTGTCCCGTAAACTCTTCATCTTCTCCCCCTGCAATGCACACCACTCTGGCTCCTTCGAGTAGTCATAACTACTCGGAGGCAAATTGGCAAGCGTTATGAGAGGGCATGGAAAATGAAGAGCGCATCGCCAAAAAGCACATGCCCGGCATCGTCAGGCGCTATCGGGCCCTGGCGGGCTTGTCGCAGCAGCAGCTCGCCGACAGCATGGGCGTGAGCAAGGGCTTTATTTCGGCGCTGGAAGGGGGCAGGAGCGTGCCCAATCTCGACATGCTCGTGGTGCTCGCCTCGGCGCTCAATGTGCGGCCAGGCGAGCTTGTGGACGCCATGGTGGAGGCGGCGGGAAAGGAGCACCGGGCGCCGGGGACTTGCCCCAAAAACTGAGCCCCGCCAGAAGGCCGGACGGCGCTCCTGGCGGGGCTTGGTACGCGGGGTGAGGGGACGGGCTCTACGGCTTGAGGCCCATCTTGTTCACGGCCTGCATCCCGCCCATGGAGTTCACCGTATCGGTGATGCCGTTATTGGCGAGGATGAGCAGGCTCTCATAGGCGCGCAGGCCCGAGTTGCAGATGAGGGCCACGGGCCGGTCGCGCGGGATTTCGCCCATGCGGGCCTTGAGCTCTTCCAGCGGGATGGAGTGCCAGTCGGGCTCGCGGTCCTGGATGGCCTTGCCGGCCTTGGGCGGGCGCGTGTCCATGAAGAAGATGTTGTTTTCCTTGCGGTGCTTCCAGAGTTCCATGAACTCGTCGCCCGTGACGGGCCGGAAGCGCCCGGAGAGCACGTTGTCCGCCACGTTGGCCACCGTGTTCACCGCGTCCATGGCCGCGGCGAAGGGCGGCGCGTAGGCGACCTCGAGGTTGGAGATGTCCTCGAGCACGGGCCTGGCGTACTGGAGCACGCCGGCCACGGCGTCGATGCGGGCCTTGAGCGCGTCGCCGTCCACGCAGGCGCCCTGCAGGCCGAGCACGCGGCGCGTGCCCTTCTCCACCACGATCTCGAGGCTCATCATCTTCTTTTCCGGGTAGAAATGCGCCCGGTCCAGCTGCTCGATGGCCACGCCCACGGCGTCGAAGCCCGCGGCGCGCGCCTTGGCGGGCGTGAAGCCCGTGCCACAGAAGGACATGCCGAAGAGCTTCACCGCCCAGGTGCCCACATAGCCGGGGAAGGTGGCGTCCACGCCGGCCAGGTTGGAGCCGATGACCCGGCCCTGGCGGTTGGCCTCGCTGCCCATGGGGATGTAGCCCGGCTTGCCGGTGATGATGTTGCGCACGGCCGCGCAGTCGCCGCCCGCGTAGATGAGCGGGTCATTGGTGCGCAAATGGTCGTCCACGAGGATGCCGCCGAAGGGCGCCACCTCAAGGCCGGCGGCCTTGGCGAGCTGGCCGTTGGGGATGAAGCCGGCCGCGAAGATGACGAGTTGCGCCGGGAGCTCGCGCTTGTCGGTGATGACCTTGGTGACGAGGCCGTTCTCGCCCTCGAGGCGAACGACCTTCTCCGAGGTGTAGACCGAGACCTTGTTGGCCTCGCACTCGTGCTGCGCCATGAGCGCCAGCGTGTGCGAGAGCGCGCCGGGGAGGATCTGGTCCATCATCTCGACCACGCTCACCTTCACGCCCCACATGTCGGCCAGCGCCACGGCCGCCTCGAGGCCGATGAAGCCACCGCCCACGATGACGGCCTCGTTCACCTTGCGCGCCTCGCAGGCCTCGCGGATGGTGCGGGCCGCCTCCAGGCGCGTCAGCGAGAGCACGTGGCCCAGCTTGGCCCCTTCCACGTCAGGCATGCGCGGGGTGGCGCCGGTGGCGAGCACGAGCTTGTCATAGGGCAGCACTTCCTCGCGGTTCTCGTCCAGCTTCTGCACGAGCACGGTCTTGAGCTTGCGGTCGATGGAGACGGCGCGCGTGCGCGTGAGCACGTTGACGCCCTTGAGCGCGCGGAAAAATTCCGGGTCGCGCACCACGCCGGCATTGGTGGCCCGCAGCTCGTCAAGGTTCTGCACCTCGGCGGACACATAGTAGGGGATGCCGCAGCCGCCGTAAGAAATAAAGGTATTCTCGTCCACAAGGGTCACTTCGGCATCCGGCGCAAGGCGCTTGCAGCGGGCGGCCGCCTTGGGCCCCAGCGCAACGCCGCCGATGATCAGGATCTTTTCCGCCATTGAGTCCTCCCTTGGCTTGGATTTTGTAGGCATTGTTGTGCAGACACATGGAATTACGCTGTGCAGCCGCGTGTCCTGCTGCATCCGTAATGCCGAAATTATCCGTCAAAAACAGCCTTTTCGGTGCTGGCTGCGTCAGAGAAAAATTTCCTTGGTCGAGTACTTAAGTACACTCCCTGCGGAAATTTTTATCTTCCTTGCCAGCACCGAAAAATCTTATTTTTTAGGATTCTTCCGGCACCAGCATCCGTCTTCCGCTTCGCTCCAGACGGAGCATGGGATGTCCCTACCCCCAGGACTAAGGCGCCCCTTTCGTATAGGCAGCGCTGCTCTAAAGGCACGGCTCGCAATTCACGCATTGCGGTCAGTTTGCGGGATTCCCCTCGGCTTCCCGGCTTTCCGCAAGGGCTTCCGTAAAAAGCTCGCGCCGCGCGGCCAGCTTGTCGCGCGCGTCGGTGATCTTTTCGGCGCGCTCGCGCTCGCGCGCCACCACTTCCGCGGGGGCGCGGCTCACAAAGCTCTCGTTGCGCAGCTTGCGGTTCACCTCGACCATGTCTTTTTCCAGCTTGGCGAGCTCCTTGTCGAGGCGCGCCAGCTCGTCCGCAAGGTCCACGGCGCCGGCCAGCGGCACGATGACCTGGCAGCCGCCGGCCACGGCCGAGGCGGCCGCCTTGGGCGCGGGCTGGCCTGCGTCGATGACAAGCTCCTCGAGGCGAGCCAGCGTCTCGATGCAGACGCGGTTTTGCTCGAGGATGCGGGCCTGCGCCTCGTCCGCCGGGTGCAGCAAAAGGCGCACCTTGCGCGTGGGGCTGATGCCGAGCTCGGCCTTGATGGTGCGCACGGCCACGATGACGCCCTGCACGAATTCCATGGCCCGCGCCTCGCCCGGGCGCACGCAGCCGGGCCGCGCCGGCGGGTAGGCCTCAAGCGCGATGTCCGTGGGCGCGTCGCCCGCGGGCACGGGGAGCGCCTGCCAGATCTCGGCCGTCACAAAGGGCATGATGGGGTGAAGCAGCAGCAAAATCTCGCGCAGGGTCAGCCAGAGCACATATTGCGCCCGGGCGCGGACCGCCGGGTCCTCCGAGGCCATGTCCGGCTTGGAAAGCTCAAGGTACCAGTCGCAAAACTCGTTCCAGAGGAACTTGTAACCGCATTGCGCGGCGTCGTTGAAGCGGTAGTCCTCCAGCGCCTGGTCCATGTCCAGCTTCACGGCCTCGAGCCGGTCCAGTATCCACGCCTCGTGCAGGCTCACCGGGCCGGAGAGGTCCACGGGCGCGGGCGCCGTCTCGGGCAGGTTCATGAGCACGAAGCGCGCCGCGTTCCAGAGCTTGTTGACGAAGTGGCGGTAGCCCTCGATGCGCTCCTCCGAGAGGCGGATGTCGCGCCCCATGGCCGCGAAGGCCGTGAGCGTGAAGCGCAATGCGTCGCACCCGTATTTTTCGATCATGGCCAAGGGGTCGATGCCGTTGCCCTTGGACTTGGACATCTTCTGCCCCTGCGCGTCGCGCACGAGCGCATGGAGGTAGATGTCGCGGAAGGGCGGCTCGCCGAGGAAGTGCTGGCCCATCATCATCATGCGGGCCACCCAGAAAAAGAGGATGTCGAAGCCCGTCACGAGCACGCTGGTGGGGTACCAGCGCTTGAGCTCGGGCGTCATTTCCGGCCAGCCCAGGGTGGAGAAGGGCCAGAGCGCGGACGAGAACCATGTGTCGAGCACGTCCTCGTCCTGCGTTAGGTCGTGGCTTCCGCAGCGCGGGCAGGTCTCCGGCGCGGTCTCGGCCACGATGAGCTCGCCGCACCGCTGGCAGGTCCACGCTGGGATGCGGTGCCCCCACCAGATCTGGCGGCTGATGCACCAGTCGCGGATGGTGTCCAGCCAGTGATAATAGGTCTTGAGCCACGTCTCGGGGAAGAGGCGCGTGAGCGCGGGCACGGCGGCGCGCGCGGCCGGCGCCATCTTGGTGGTGGCCACGAACCACTGGCGCGACACATGCGGCTCGACCACGGTGTGGCAGCGGTAGCAGCGGCCCACGGCGTGGTTCAGCTCCTCCTCGCCGCGGGCGAGGCCGGCCTCCGCAATGTCCTCCACAATGCGCTTGCGGGCCTCATCCTTGGCCAGGCCCGCATAGGGGCCCGACTCCGGCTTCATGCGGCCGTCTTCGTCGATGACCTGGAGAAATTCCAGCCCGTGGCGCTGGCCGAGCAGCCAGTCGTTGTGGTCGTGCGAGGGCGTCACCTTGAGCGCGCCCGTGCCGAACTGGCGGTCCACATAGCTGTCCGCGATGACCGGGATCTCGCGGCCGAGCACGGGGACGACCACGCGGCGCCCCACAAGGCCGGCATAGCGCTCGTCCTCGGGATGCACGCAGACGGCCGTGTCGCCGGGGATGGTCTCGGGCCGGGTCGTGGCGATGACGATCTCGCCGTCGCCGTCGGCGAGCTTGTAGGCAACCTTCCAGAGGCGGCCGGGCTGGTCCTCGTGCTCCACCTCGTCGTCCGCGAGCGCGGTGTGGCAGCGCGAGCACCAGTTGATGATATAGTCGCCGCGGTAGATGAGACCCTCGTTGTAGAGCTGCACGAAGACCTTGCGCACGGCCGCGGACAGGCCGTCATCCAGCGTGAAGCGCAGGCGCGACCAGTCCACCGAGCAGCCCAGCGCCGCGATCTGCTCAAGGATGCGGTGCCCGTAGTCGGCGCGCCACTGCCACACGCGCTCCACGAAGGCCTCGCGGCCGAGGTCCTTGCGGCTCTTGCCTTCCTTGGCCAGCGCGCGCTCCACCACGTTCTGCGTGGAGATGCCGGCATGGTCCGTGCCCGGTATCCAGAGCACGTTCTTGCCCTTCTGGCGCGCGTGGCGGCAGAGCACGTCGATGAGCGTGAGGTTGAGGGCGTGGCCGATATGCAGGGCGCCGGTCACGTTGGGCGGGGGGATGACGATGGAATACGGCTCGCCCGGGGCGTCCGGGCTCGGGGTGAAAGTCCCGCTTTCTTCCCAGTGGCTGCGCCACCGGCGTTCCACGTCCTTAGGCTCATAGCCCTTGGGGAGCGTCTCCGCCATCTTGCATTCTCCGTGAAAAGGCGGCAATAGTGCGCCATGCAGCGCGAAAGCAGCGTCCACATCCTGTGGGATGCCTCCCACATCTGGGGCCTCATGGCCTGGCGCGCCCTGCGCGCCCTGGGCGTGCCCTCGCGGCTGGTCAAGGCTAAAGAAATAGCCGATGGCGCGCTTTCTGGCAAGCCGGGGCACCACGGGCGCGCCCGCCTCCTGCTGGTGCCCGGGGGCAGCGCGGGCCGCAAGGCGGCCTTGCTGGGCAGGGCCGGCCGCGCGGCCGTGCGGGACTTCGTGCGCGAGGGCGGCGCCTACCTCGGCTTTTGCGGCGGCGCCGGCCTCGCACTGAGCCCCGCTGCGGAGGCGCAAGGGGCCCGAGCACGCCCCGATGAAGCCCCGCTCGGCCTCTGCCCATGGACGCGCGCGCCCTATGTGCGGCGCTTCCAGCACCTCATCTCCGGGCACCTGCTCGCCAGGACGGGGGACGCGGAGGGCGACCCTTCCGGGACGGCGCCGGGGCATGTGTCGCTGCCCGTATGGTGGCCCGGCCGCTTCGCGCCGGAAAGCGGCGCGCCCGACGTGACCGTGCTCGCCACGAGCGTCGGCCCCGACGCCGACCTCTGGCTCGCCGACCTACCCCTTGCCGGCATTTCCGCCCGGGTGCTGGAGACCTGGCGCAACTGCTACGGCGTGGACCTCTCGCCGGACTTCCTCGAGGGCCAGCCCCTTGCCGTGTGCGGCAGCTTCGAGGCGGGCCGCTACCTGCTCAGTTATTCGCACCTCGAGACGCCGGAAAGCCCGGCGGCCAATGCGTGGCTCGCCCGCATCCTCGGCGGCTTCGGCATTGCGGTTGCTCGCGCCCGGGCCGTACCCGCGTGGGAGCTGGACTGCGATGCTCCGTTGCCTTCCGCCGGGGGAGTGGGCCCGGCGGCCTCGGCGCGCCGCGCCTGCGCCCGCATCCGCGCCCTGCTCGAGCTTGGCGTCACGCAGCGCCTCTTTTTCCGGCGCACCTCATGGCTCTTGGGCTGGCGCGCCGGGCTGCCCGGCATGGCCTGCAACAACCTCATGGCGGCCTTTGCGGAACTTGCGGAAGTGGCCGAAGCCCCTGCGGAGGGCGCGGAGCGCAACGCCGCCCGTGCAGCGCTGGACCGCCTCTGGAGGCGACTGGGCCCGCGCTTCGACAGCCTGCTCGACCTGTTCGCGGACGGCGCCGAGTCGTGGCTCATGGCGAGCCGCCTTTCCGACCTGCTCTCGCCCACGCTGCCGCACGCCGTGGACGCCCGCGGCCTCGCGCATCAGCGCGCGGCCCTGTTCGGCCACCCCATGCGCGGCGGCGGCCTTGCGGAAGAGCTGCTCCAGATGGCCGAGGAGGGCATTTATACGGCGCAGGCGCTTGCCGGCCCATTCGAAGGCGCCGCCAGCCCCCCCGCGTGCCACGCTTCCAACGCGCAATGAGGCAGCGCGCCCCTGACGCTTTTATCGGACGCTTTAGACGCCGGCCCGACCCATGCGACTTTGACACACTTGCTTTCCTCACCCTATGATACGGAGGCCTTCGGCATGTTCGTGGCTGCCGCAGGCAGGCCACAGCCATGCGGGCTCCGCACGCATGCCCAGACTGAAACTCTTTTCAACCAGCAGTCACAGAGGAGTACATGATGGACGTCAAGATCCCGGAGGCTATCCTCGCCCGACAGCGTAAGCCCGACGGGCCCGCGTTTTATTGTCCATTCTGCAAGCGCCTTGTTGTTTCACCGAAAAACCTTACTGTTGAGACCGCGCTTTGCCCCATGTGCGCCTCCATGGAGCGTCACAGGGCATTACGTTTTCTCTATGAAAAATGTATTTCTGGCCTGAGAGAGAGAGAGAGAGAGAGAGAGAGAGAGAGAGAGTTACAGTATTGCATATAGCGCCTGAAAATTCACTTTACAAGTTCCTTGCCTCCTTGGATATCGACTATACCGCCGCTGATCTTGACCCGCAGAATTTCCCCTTTATTCCCTCGTCAAACATCGTTCGGGAGGATGTGCTCCAGCTTTCTTTTCCTGATGCTTCATTTGATCTTGTCCTGCACAATCACGTCATCGAGCATGTGGAAGATGACATGGCATGCTTACGTGAAAGCATGCGTGTTCTCCGCAAGGGGGGCGTCTGCATCTTCAGCTTTCCCTACTTTCCTGACAGGGCCTCACTTTTCGATGCCACCGTCACTGACCCCGAAGATCGGAAGCGCCTCTACGGCTGGCATGATCATCTTCGCCGCTATGGCCATGATTTTCTTGATCATTTTCACGAGCATGATTTTTTCCCCGAGATCTTGTTCCGTAGCGGCCTCCCCTGTTCGGAGTTTACCCAGGATGAGCGCATGCGCATGAAGCTTGACGCGCATGCCCCCGCAGACTGCATCCTCTGCCTCACGAAATCCTGACTCCCATGCGTCCGTGGCGAGTGCGCGCCCCCGCCTGTGGCTGCCAGGCCACGGCTGCCCTGCGTCCCCAGGCCGACGCGCAGGCGGCGAAAACAAACGCCCCCGGTTCCGCAGGGAATCGGGGGCGAATATCGGTCTCCCGCAAGGGGAGGTGGGGGCTGGCGGAGCGGAAGGGACTCGAACCCTCGGCCTCCGGCGTGACAGGCCGGCGTTATAACCGTCTTAACTACCGCTCCGTGATGGCCCGCCCCGCAATGCGGGGTTGGCGCCGGGCCGGGCGAGTGGTGGTGGGCAGTACAGGACTTGAACCTGTGGCCCCCGCCGTGTGAAGGCGGTGCTCTACCAGCTGAGCTAACTGCCCTCCCGGAGCAATTGGTTTATTCCACTTGGGCTCATGCGTCAAGGCAAAATATCCGTAAAAAAATTTTTACGAAATATTTTTTCCAAGCTGCTGGAACTCCTTGAAAAATTTTTCCCGCCCGCGCAAAGACCCCGGCAGCGACTTGCCGTTGGGCGCGGGCGGTGTTAGTTCTTTGCGCCACACGGATGCAAGGAATGGACATGACGACCACGCGCGCATGGGGTCTCATCCTGGCCCTGGCCTTTCTTCCCCTGCTCCCCGCCGAGGCACCGGCGGCGGTCATCGACGGCAACCGCATCATGGACCAGCGCATGAGCGAGAACCTCTGCGCCCTCACCTTCGATGACGGCCCCTCCCGGTACACCGGCCACCTGCTCGACATGCTTGCCGGCTACGGCATCCCGGCCACCTTCTTCCTTCTGGGCGGCAATGCGGAGCGCAACCCCGCCATGGTGCGGCGCATCATTGCGGAAGGGCACGAAGTGGGCAACCATTCCTGGTCGCATCCCAATTTGCGGACTCTGGCGCCCGAAGCGCAGGAGCAGGAGATCAGCGCCACCGACTCAATGTTGCGCGCTCTCGGGGCAAGCCCGGCCTATCTCCGGCCGCCCTACGGCAATTTTGACGCGCATACACTCGAGATTGCACAGAACCTTGGCGTCGGCGTCATCCTCTGGTCCATGGACAGCCATGACTGGAAGCACCTGCCCGCCGATTATGCCAAGCTGCGCACCACCCGTGGCACCCAGTACGACGATGGCGAGCTGCGCGGCATCTTTCTCTTTCACGACACGCACAAGAGCACGGTAGACGACCTGCCGCGCATCATCGCCAACCTGCTGGCCGGGGGCTGCCGCCGCTTCGTCACCGTGAGCGACTACCTGGCCGCCGCGCTCGACCCGGAGCCGGGCCTGCTCATGACGCGCCACCCCAGGGCGCCCTTCCCCGCGCCCGAGCTGGCCGTGCAGCACCGCCGCATGCAGGCGAGCGAGCCCGCCCTGCCCCTGGCCCGCTGCAGCCGGCCGTGGAACGCCACCATCGCGCGAACAGCCCCGCCGCAGCCGTTGCGCGGGAGCTCCGTCACCACAACGCCGCTTGACGACATCGACGACGCCCACGCGGCCGACGATTCCCGCGCCGCCGCGGAAATCTAGGCGCCCCCTCATTCCGCAACGCAAGTGCAGGCTCCGCGCTCTTTCCGCCCCTGCCTCAGGCCGGGAAGACCTGCGCCTCATACCAGAAGAGACGCGCTTGCGGCAGCCGCCACGCGCCCACAGGCACACCGGCCTTGACGCAAAGGTGGTCAAGATAGGCCTCCCTGCTCCAACCCTGTTCCACCGGCACCTGCGGCAGGAAGACGCCGGTCCTGCCGGCATATTGCAGGGCAACGCCATGGCGGCCCACTTCCACGAGCCCAGGGTCCGGGCAGGGCGTGAGCTCGTCCAGCACAGAGATTTCAAGCTCTGCCCGCTCCCACTCGCGGGCCGTGAGCGGCGGGAAGCGCGGATCTTCCAGCGCAGCGGCCCGCGCCATTCGCCAGACATTCTCCTCCAGCGGCTCCCGGCCCACGATGGTGCCGATGCAGCCGCGCAGGTTTCCGCCAAGGGTGATGGTCACAAAGGCGCCGAGCGGCCGCCGGAGCACCGGGTGCTCCTCTCCGTTCGGGGCCTCAGGGCTGGACAAAGCCTCCGTGAGGCTTGTCACCCCGGGCATCACGGGCGCCGCGCCCACCGCAAGCGCAATGGACTGCCGCGCAAGCGTGCGGAGCCACGCCTTTTCCGTTGCGTCAAGATCGAATGAAAGCCCCATCTTGCCTCCCCAAGACCGCAGTGCGGTCAGCGTGTCAGGTCGCGCGGGCCTGCACCGCTGCTTTCCGGAACGGGTGGCCGCGCCAAGGACGGCAGGAGCTTCCCACACTCCTTCAGCGGCCGCAACAGCAATGCCCGGACCACCAAGGCACAAAAAAGAAATGCCACAACCATGGGTTGCGGCACCTCTTGATTCGCCATGTCTGCGTCCGCCATGCAGGCGCAGCAAGCGTTGGTACGCCTAGTCTTCGCCCTCGGCGTGGCTCTGCTTGCCCGCGCCCTTGAGGCCGTACATGGTGGTGGAGCCGGAAGACCAGAACTCCAGCACCTGGTCATTCACCAGGGCAGTGAGGATCTTCTTCACTTCGCGGGGCTTCATGTCCGGGAAAAGGGCCACGAAGTCATTGAAGTAAAACTTGGACTTGGCGGCGGACTTGCCCTTGAGGAAGTCCACAACGGTCTCTTTTTGCTGTTCCGTAACGTCGGCCATGGTATCTCTCCTGCTGAAAAAGCGGCCCGGCCGTGGAGGCCGGGCCGCAGGGAATGCCTAGAACTTGAACTGGGTGCTCTGGCGCCAGCTGTAGTAGGCGGATTCGCGGAAGTCGTCGATGAGGTGCTCGGAGAACTCAAGGCCGGTCAGCCTGAAGAACTCCTCCCAGCCGATGCGCTCCGCCCAGTCGCCCAGGCGCTCGTACTTCTCGGCATTGGCCGAGTAGACATCGATGATGTGGCGCACCGTCTTGGTGAGGGTGGGCCAGCGCGGCGGCTCGTTGGGGATGAAGGCCACCACGACCTTGGAGAACTTGGGCCAGGTGATGCGGTTGGAGACCTTGCCGCCCACCATGATGGCGATGCCGTCGCTCTCGCCGTCGGCGATGGGGAGCGCGGGGCACATGGTGTAGCAGTTGCCGCAGTACATGCAGCGGTCTTCCTTGATGGCCACGGAGTTCACCTTCTTGCCGTCAAACTCCACCTTGGTGGGGCGCACGGCGGCGGTGGGGCAGGCGGCCACGGCCAGCGGAATCTCGCAGAGCTGGTCGACCCAGGCGGTGTCGATCATCGGCGGCTTGCGGTGGATGCCCACAAGGCCGATGTCCGAGCAGTGCACGGCGCCGCACATGTTGATGCAGCAGGCAAGGGCCACGCGCACCGGCGCGGGCATGCGCATGTGCACGAAGCCGTCAAAGAGGGCGTCCATGACGGCCTTCACCGGGCCGGAGGCGTCGGTGGCCGGGGTGTGGCAGTGGATCCAGCCCTGGGTGTGGATCATGTTGCAGATACAGGCGCCCGTGCCGCCCACCGGGAACTTCTGCGAGCCGCCCTCGAACTTGCGGGAGTTGAGGTCGTCGCGCAGGGCCTTCATGGTGGCTTCGTCCTTCACCATGAATTCGATGTTGTTGCGCGTGGTCCAGCGGACGTAGCCGTCGCAGTACTTGTCGGCGATGTCGCAGATCTCGCGGATATGCGTGATGGACATGGTACGCGAGCCGCCGCAGCGCACGGTGTAGACCTTGTCGCCGCTCTCGGCCACATGCAGGAGCACGCCGGGCTCGAGGATCTCATGATAGACCCACTTGCCGAAGTTCTTGGCGATGACCGGCGGGAAGTAGTCGCTGTACTTGTGAGGGCCGATGTCGGAGATGCGGCCTTCCATGGGTTTCTTGGGATCGTACCCCGTAGAGATGAATGCCATGTCTGTGTCCCCCTTTGGCGGCTAGCGCTGATGGCGTTGACGGTAAGCGGCGAGGTCATGCGTCCAGCCGCCGGGCACTTCACTTTCCTTGAAGAAGATGAAGGGGTTGGTGCGCGGATTCTTGACCTGGCAGGGCATGGCCGGGGTCTCGGTGGCCTCGAGCAGCTTCTGGAAGGAGAGGCGCTTCATGGTCTCGCCCACGCGCTCGCGGTTCTTGCCTTCTTCCATCCACCAGTCCCAGATCTTTTCGATGACTTCCTTGATGTCATCGTAGGGCTCTTCACAGGAGATGAAAGGAATGAGCACCGAGCCCATCTGCGCGCCGTCCACGACCGGGGCCTTGGCGCCGACCAGGATGCAGGCGCCGCGCTCATCGCCGATGTGCAGGGCCTGGGGCATGGTGTTGATGCAGTGCATGCAGCGCACGCAGTCGGAGGTCTTGATGGAGAGCTTGCTGCCGTCCCACTTCATGCACTTGGTGGGGCAGCGGGCGATGACTTCCTTCTCAATGTCGAACTTGCCCCAGTCACGGCCGGCATGGGCGCCCGCGTTGGGCTTGATCTCGCCGGCGACGTAGGCCTTGACCTTCTCCTGGTCGATCTTGATGTCGTCCTTCCATGTGCCGATGACGGCGAAGTCGGAGCGGGCCATGGCGCAGACGCAGCCGTTGGGGCAGCCGTCGAACTTGAACTTGAACTTGTAGGGGAAGGCCGGGCGGTGCAGCTCGTCCTGATAGTCCATGGTGAGCTGGTAGCACATGTCCTGCGTATTGTAGCAGGCGAACTCGCAGCGGGACATGCCAAGGCAGGCCGCGGGCGTGCGCAGGTTGGAGCCGGAGCCGCCGAGGTCGTTCTTCATCTCGTGGGTGAGCTGCCAGAAGATCTCTTCGAGCTGCGGGGTCTGCGTGCCGAGGAGCACGATGTCGCCCGTGGAGCCGTGCATGTTGGTCAGGCCGGAGCCGCGCAGGTCCCAGATGTCGCAGAGGGTGCGCAGGAACTTGGAGTCATAGTACTTGCCGGAGGGCTGGGCCACGCGCATGGTGTGGAAGGCCGCCACGCCGGGGAACATTTCGGGCTGGTCGGAATAACGGCCGATGACGCCGCCGCCGTAGCCGAACACGCCCACGATGCCGCCGTGCTTCCAGTGGGTCTCCTTTTCCTTGTAGGAGAGCTCCACCTGGCCGAGCAGGTCTTCAAGGCAGTCCACCGGGATCTGGTAGTCCAGATTTTTGGGATTGGCCTTACGATTGGCCGCTTCCTGTTTGATGTCGGACACGAAGCTCGGCCAGGGGCCGCTTTCAAGCTCGTCCAACATGGGAGTCGGATATTTCGCCATTGCCATACCTCCACTATGGTTTGCGTCATGCCGCCGCGCCAAACGGCGGCCGCCACTGCTTGCGGCGCGGTTCCGGCTCGCCGGTGCGCCCGCTGGTTCACGCCCCCGGCCATGCGGGGTGCGGGGGGCGCGCCCGTGCGCTCAACCCGCGCCGGGAGAACCCCCGAAACAGGAAAAGCCGGGCGAGCCGGGACTAGGCCCCAAAGGCCACAACGCGGTCAGGCCTATGTATACCTGAAATATTCGAGCCTGACAATACTTTGTGCCCGATTTTTCCCGGAATGGAGACAGTGGCGTGCGCCATGCCCAAGGTGCCGCATTGGCGGGCCATGGCGCACCCTCCCGGAGAACACACCTGCGTAAGGCTTGAAAACCGGACAAAAAAGGAGGGCGCCGCGGATGGCGGCGCCCACAGGCAAAGGAGGAAAATTTTTGCGGCAGCTCAGGCGTTGGCGGCCTTGAGCAGGTCTTCCACCATCTCGAGGGAGGGTGTGGCGCCGTCGTCAAGCCCGCAGAGGCCGCGCACAGCGAGCATGAGCATGTCGAACTGGAGCACCATCTCAGTGGCGCCGTTGTGGATGACGCAGGTCTCTCCGCGCACGGAGAGTCGGTAGGCGTGGCGGGTGCGCTCATGGCCGCGCGAGCGCACGATGTAGTATACCTGCTCACGCGTGTCCGTCACATAGAGCTGCTGGCGGGTGAGCGTGCCGGACTCCTCGTCGTACCAGGAGCACTCGGAAAACAGGCGGCCACGGAAGCGGAGGTCTTCACCGTTGTCATGTTTCAGGCAAATATCGTCCATGGATTTCTGCACAATGACCTCCCCGCTTGCGCCGCCCCGTGCCGGGGCGCTTCCCGGCTCCGTCCCGCGCCGAAAGACCAGGGACGCCGGCGCCGTTCCAGTGGCAGAACGCTAGCACCGGCCCAAAACCTTGTCAAGAAATCGCAGCAACCAGACAGCAAAAACGCAGCCAGCAGGCATTTTTACAGACTAACCTATTGATACGCCACGTTATTTGATTCAATGCACCCCGCATTTCAGCAGCCGATACCCGTATTCAGGCGCTCTCTCCATCGGATTTTCGCTGAGGCGCCGCTTCCTCCCACGAGCTTGAACCTGGCGAGTCGTTCTTGAAAACTCTTGAAACCCAATAGGTTAAGTTACCCTTTTGGCTGCGCAGCCTTGTTCTGACTTCAAGTTAAAGTTCGCATTGCGGTTTTAATGTGTTCCTTTACAGAAAATGTCTAAACATTCGCTAACCATCAAGTATTGAACATTTTTCGCGGATAGCCTCGCTTCCTTCATTCCTGCCCGGGCTTGCCTGCCCTTATGGCTGCAAAGCGGGCATAACAGCGCGCCACCGGCGAAGCGCTGTCCATGCTCTCCAAAAAGATGCCGCTCGGGGCTTGTACAGGGGCATCCAATTCCGCGCGCCGCTCCGCCCGGCTCTGCTCCCGTCTGCTGCGCACAGGTTCGGGGCGCCCCAGCGGGAGCTGCACCAGCACCTCGCTGAAGTAGGCCTGCCCGAGAAAACCATTGACCCGGGCAAGGATCTCCTCGGCGCGAAAGCGCAGCTCCTGCAGAAGCATGGCGTCCTCGGCCCCGAGCAGGAGCACGGCGCCCACGCCTTCGCGCCCGTGGCTCCCGCTCTCTTCCTTTTTGCGGCCATCGCGGTGCCCGAGCGGCCGGGCCAGCTCCGCCAGCTCCGCGCCGAGCGCCGCTTCCCAGTTGTCCCACAGTTTCTGCAGGCCGGCGCGCCCGGGAGTGCCGCCCATGGCCGCGAGCAGGGCGCGGAGACTCTCTCCCAAGGGTTCCGCCTTTGCAGGGGCGCCCCTCTCCCGGACGCGCCACGGCCGCGCGCGCCGGCTCCGCCCCACCCCGGCATCACCGTGCCAGCGCGCCATCAGGCGCCCCCGCGCTGGCGGGGCGCCCGGGCTGCCCGCTTGACCATATCAGGAAAAACGCATATGTATGCGCCCACGCGGATATAGTCGCCCCAAGGATGCCTCATGGACCTGCTCCCGATCAAAGCCCTTTCCGACGCCACGCGCCTGCGGCTCGTGCATATCCTTCTCCATTATGAGCTTTCGGTCAATGAGCTTGTCCGCATCCTCGGCATGGGGCAGTCACGCGTGTCGCGGCATCTCAAGATCCTCGCCGAAGCGGGCCTTTTGGCCTCGCGCCGTGACGGGCTGTGGGTCTTTTATTCCGCCCCGGCCAGCGGTCCCAGGCTCGCCTTTTTGCGTACGGTGCTGCCCTTCGTGCCGGCGGACGCCGCCATGCGCGCCGACCTCAGCCTCGCCGCTCAGGTACTGGAGGAGCGTGCCCGGGAGACACGCCAGTTTTTCAATGCCATCGCTGAAGACTGGGACGAGCTCAACCGCGAGGTCCTGGGGCCGCTCGACCTTGCCGGCATCGTGAGCGCGGCGCTGCCCGCCGGCTGCGGCACCGCTGTCGACCTTGGCTGCGGCACAGGGGCGGTGCTCCACCGCCTCCTGCCCGACGCCGGCACCGTTATCGGGGTGGACGGCTCCGCGCGCATGCTCGACCTCTGCCGGCGCCGCTTCCACGACGAGGAGCTGGCGCGCGGCAAGGTCTCGCTGCGCATCGGCGAGCTAAGCCACCTGCCCCTGCGCGACCAGGAGGCGGACTTTGCCTGCATCAACCTTGTGCTCCACCACCTGCCCGTCCCGGCCGAAGGCCTCGCCGAGGCGCGCCGTATCATGTCGCCCGGCGGCACGCTCTTCCTGGCCGATTTTTTGAGCCACAACGACGAGACCATGCGCAGCCGCTATGGCGACCACTGGCTGGGCTTCGACGAGGACAAGCTGCTCGCCGCGCTCGACCGCGCCGGCTTTGCCCCGGCGCAGGCCCGGCGCGAGCCCGTGGGCCGCGGCCTCACCCTGCTGCTCATGACGGCGACGGCCCGCTGAGGGGCGCCCACCTTCCCTGCCATCAATCCAACCCGCAAAGGAGTTGACCATGACCAAAGCCCTCGACCTATCCCTGCCCTACAAGGTGGCGGACATCAAGCTCGCCGACTTCGGCCGCAAGGAGATGCAGCTCTCCGAGCGCGAGATGCCCGGCCTCATGGAGTGCATCCGCAAATACGGCCCGTCCAAGCCGCTCAAGGGGCTGAAGCTCTCCGGCTCCCTGCACATGACCATCCAGACGGCCATGCTCATCAAGACCCTGCACGCCCTTGGCGCCGACATCCGCTGGGCCTCGTGCAACATTTTTTCCACCCAGGATCATGCGGCCGCGGCCGTGGCCGACATGGGCCTCGCCGCGGTGTTCGCCTGGAAGGGCGAGACCCTTGAAGATTACTGGTGGTGCACGGAAATGGCCCTCACCTGGCCGGACGGCTCCGGGCCCGACCTCATCGTGGACGACGGCGGCGACGCGACCCTGCTCATCCACAAGGGCGTGGAGGCCGAGAACGATCCCTCGCTGCTCGAGCAGAAGACCGACAACAAGGAGCTCCAGTGCGTGCTCGACCGCCTGAAGCTGCGCTTCAAGGAAGAGCCGCGCCACTGGCAGAAGGTGGCGGCCGTGGTCAAGGGCGTGTCGGAAGAGACCACCACGGGCGTGCACCGGCTCTACCAGCTGGAGAAGGAGGACAAGCTGCTCTTCCCGGCCATCAACGTGAACGATTCCGTCACCAAGTCCAAGTTCGACAATCTCTACGGCTGCCGCGAGTCGCTGGCCGACGGCATCAAGCGCGCCACGGACATCATGGTGGCCGGCAAGGTGGTGGTCGTGTGCGGCTACGGCGACGTGGGCAAGGGCTGCGCCCAGTCCATGCGCGGCTTTGGCGCGCGCGTGCTCGTCACCGAGATCGACCCCATCTGCGCGCTGCAGGCCGCCATGGAGGGCTTTGAGGTCGTCACCGTGGAGGACGCGCTGGCCGAGGGCGACATCTTCGTCACCTGCACGGGCAATTACCACGTCATCACTGGCGAGCACATGGAAGGCATGAAGGACGAGGCCATTGTCTGCAACATCGGCCACTTCGACAACGAGATCGACATGGCCTACCTCGAGCGCACCCCCGGCGTGACCAAGGTCAACATCAAGCCGCAGGTGGACAAGTGGACGCTCAAGTCCGGGCGCAGCATCATCGTGCTGGCCGAGGGGCGCCTCGTCAACCTTGGCTGCGCCACCGGGCATGCCAGCTTCGTCATGTCCAACAGCTTCACCAACCAGACCCTCGCGCAGATCAAGCTGGCCACCGAGAAGCTCGAAAACCGCGTCTACACCCTGCCCAAGGAGCTCGACGAGGAGGTGGCGCGCCTGCACCTCGCGCGCCTCGGCGCCAAGCTGACCAAGCTCACGCCCGAGCAGGCCGAATATATCGGCGTCAAGGTGGAAGGCCCCTACAAGAACGAAATGTACCGCTATTGAGCGAAACGGAAAACCGGCAGCGAGGCCGGGGCGGCGCGTGGGCGCCGTTCCGGCCTTCCTTAATATGTTAAGTATACATTAAGGAGGGGGAAGAATGTAGCGCCGCTGTACCGAAAGCGCCTGACAACTCAGGAGGAGCCCGCCGTCAGGCAGGGTGCAGATCCTTGCGCGAACGCGCGAACGCGGGGCCCCGGGAAAGCCTTTCCCGCAGGCGCGAGGCGAGAGCGCCGCACGAGGCCGCATGCGGCGCCTTGCGAAATGCCCTACTCGTCGCCCCAGGCCGCGTCCTCGCCGGCGGCGTCTTCCAGGGCTTTGTAGCCGCGCACGGCCAGATAGAGGACGCCGTCCGGCGCTTCCTCCACGAGGCCCGTGGCCTCTACGGCCACATTGACTTCATCATCAAGGTCAACACCGGCCCCGCGCGGGAGGATGCGGTACTCCGTGCCATCCTGGACAATGGCCACGCTCGCCTGCCGCGCGTCCACCGCACGGGGGAGGCTCGTCACATAGCCTCTGACTGTTACGGGACTCTTGCTCATAGCCGCCTGCGCCTCTGTAGCATGGGATTTTTTTCTGCATAGCGTGTTTCCTTGCGCAACGCAAGGCAGCCCCCATGCGTTCAAGGCACTCCCCCGCTGCCGCTGCCTGTTTTTTCACACCCTTCGCTGTGGATATTTCTCCCGAAAACGCATTGCGCTCCGGCCACGCCCCAGCCAATGGCCCCTCCGTCAACTCTCTCCGTATCATTCCAGCCCCATGTCTACCGCATTGCGCGTTGCGACTCTCCCGCCAGCGCAGTGGCGCCGGGCATGGCTCAAGTTTTTGCCGCATGCGCCGATAAGAGGGAGGAAGGCCTCCTTTTGGATGTTTCTTGTAGAGCACACAAGCCTGTGCGGAAGTGTCATGCGCTGTTTTATGCTGGTGCCTCTTCGTTCGCTGCGCTATGCGCCGCTCCTGATCGGCTTGCTCCTGCTTGGGGGCTGCGGTTTTTTCGGGCAAAGGACAGCCGACAACGGCCCCGCCCCGGTCAAGGCGCATAAGGTGGTGAAGACCGCCTACAGCCAGATGGGCAAGCAGTATCGCTCTGGGGGCGCCTCCCCCCAAAAGGGCTTTGACTGCTCGGGCCTCATCTGGTGGGCCTATCGCCAGCACGGCGTCAGCGTGCCGCGTATCACCACGGACCAGGCCAAGACCGGGCATGCCGTGCCCAAGGCGCGCCCAAGGGCTGGCGACATCGTTGTCTTCCGTACAGGGAATAGCCCGCGTGGGCTGCATACCGGCATCTATGCCGGGGGTGGCTCCTTCATCCACAGCCCGCGCAAGGGCGAGCGCGTGCGCATGGAAAGCCTGAATGTGCCCTACTGGAAAAGCAAGCTCATTGCTGTGCGCCGCGTCGTGCACTGAGGCGGGTTCGCGGCAATGGCCTGCAGTACTGGCCAAGCGTGCGCGCATCGGCCTTGCCGCTTGCGTCCTCTAATCCTCGGGCCCCATCGCCCTGTCGCCAATCCCTGTTTTACGCCAGCCCCGCCGTTGCGCCACCCCCTCGCGCATTGCCGCAGCTTGCCCGCATCATTGCGGGCTTGCTTTTTTTACCGGCATGCCCTACTTCTAAAAAATCTTGAGATGCTATGCGCCATGCGCCGGCATGGCGCTTCGACGCGCAAAGGGGGCACCCATGAGCAACGCGCCGCTGGCCGATGACAGCCTGTTGAGCATTGCTGATATTTCGCGCCATTTTTCCCTGCCCGAATCCACCACGCGCTACTATTGCAAGCGCTTCGCGGCCTTTATCCCCAGCGTTGGCGAGGGGCGCAGGCGCCGCTACCGCAAGGAGACCCTTGATGTGGTCGCGGCCATCCTTGAGGAGATGCAAAAGTCCCGTACGGCAGCTGCTGTCGAGGTCGCGCTGGATGCCCGCTTTCCCCGCAATGCGCTCGCCCTCAGCAATGAGCGCGAGTGCGCCCCGGTGGACAGTGCGGCCCAGAGCCTGCTTTCGGCGGGAGCCCTGCACCTGCTCGAGCGCCAGACCCACGCCCTCGAGCTCATCGCCGAGCTCATGCGCCTCTTTTTGGAGCGCGTCCCGCAACAGAGCGGTGCAAGCTCCGACATCGGACAGGAGCAGGAACGCCTGCGCAACGACCTGGAAACCCTGCGCCTGCTCTTGCAAAATTCCGAAAAAACGCAGCAGGAAGACCTCGAACAGTTGCGGACATGGATGCAGAGGCTCATGCGCCAGCGCGGGATGGCCGCGCAGGATAGCGCTGCCAACTGACCATGGCGGCTTGGCAGGCAGTCTTTCCCAGCCCTTTGCAGACCACTTTTTCACTGTCAATCAGCATTGCGGCCCGGTGCGTCAGCTGCCGGGAGCACACAGGCCCTCCCCATCTCTCCAGTCATCATCCTGATTTTCCGTGAAAAAACGCCCGGCGTCATGCTGCGCCGGGCGTTTCGCATTGCGGCAAGCCGTACACTACGGCTTGCTTGCCGCAAGCCTATTGCGCATTCTTCTTTCCGCTTGCCGCCATTTCCACAGCCTCGCGGAAAAGATCCAGCGGCAGCGCCCCGCGCACCACAAGGTCATTCACGAGAAAATAGGGCGTCCCTTCCACACCGAGCTTCTGCGCTTCTTTCTGGTCTTCAGCCATGATGTCCGTGACTTTTTTGCCGCGCACATCCTTGCCAAGCCGCTTCATGTCCACGCCCAGTTTTTGCGCGCTTTCCTTGATGAAGGGCTCGCCTTCGGCAAGCAGGCGGTCACGGTTGGCGAACATGAGGTCATGGAATTCCCAGGCCTTGCCCTCATCCTGCTGGGCGATGGCGATGAAATACGCCGAGGCGATGCCGCCCGGGCCTTTTTCATCAAGCGGCAGGTGCTTGAAGACCAGGCTCACATCGTCGCCATAGGTCTTGCGCAGGGCGTCCACATTTCTGGAGGCCTGCTCGCAAAAATGGCAGGTAAAATCAGAAAAGGCCACGATCCGCACCTTTGCATCGCTCTTGCCGCGCACCGGCCGTCCCTCCAGCTTGACGCTCTTGGGCGTCTGCATATCCTTGCGCCACTGCAGTTCAAGATTATGCTTGCGCCTCAGGTTGGAGCCCTGCTGCGCGATGTCCAGCACGGCCTCGCTGTTGCGCCGCAAGACATCCAGCACAAGCTCCGGCCGTTCGCGCAAAAGTGTCTCCAGTGCGGCAGCGAGAGCCGGGTCCGCCGCCTGTTCAGCAGCGTGGACACTGCCCGCTGGCGGGAGCGCGAGCACGGCGCCAAGAGCGAGGGTACACAGGAAATGAAGCGGCATTTTCATATTTTTCACCCCGTGAATGTTGTCCAAACGAAGCTGCGCCACCGTGCTGCAACGCCATGACGCGCCAGAATTTTCAATGTTTTTAGCCTGAAGCAGCCATGGACGCAAGCCCCGGTGGGCCCACTCCCTGCCAAAGCCCTCCGCGCACTGCCGGCTTGACTCCAGGCCGCGCCTTTTTTACAACCCATCACGGGCATGACGGATACCCTCTCCATCATGTTTCACGTGAAACATGGCAGGAGTTCCCGCTTAACTTGGATTTTTTCTGTGCCCCCCAAGCTCAAGCACAATGTTTCATGTGAAACATCACTGGCGCACAGAAACCCGCTTCACCGCTTACGCTAAAAAAAATGCTCCCTGCCTGCTGCCAGCGGGTAACAGGCGGGGCATGACGAGCATAAGAAGGAACATTCATGGCGCGCATCATTTCCATTGCCAACCAGAAGGGCGGCGTTGGCAAAACTACCACCGCCATCAATCTGAGCGCGGCCCTGGCCGTCATGGAAAAAAAGGTGCTTCTGGTGGATTGCGACCCTCAGGCCAACAGCACCAGCGGGCTCGGGTTCAATCAGGAAGACTTGAAGGGCGACCTCTATTCCACCTTCTACACGCCGGGAAACGTGCGCGAGTGCATCGTGCCCTGTCGCACGCCCTTTCTTGACCTGCTGCCGGCGAGCACCAACCTCGTGGCCGTCGAGCTGGAGCTGGTGGACAAGATGGCGCGCGAGTTCTTCCTGGATGAATGCCTCAAGCGCGTCCATGACGACTATGAATACATCATCCTCGATTGCCCGCCCTCACTCGGCTTACTCACGCTCAATGCGCTCTGCGCCTCGCGCGAGCTGCTCATTCCCCTGCAGTGCGAATTCTTCGCCCTTGAGGGTATCGTCAAGCTGCTGCAAACCTACGAGCAGGTGAGGAAGCGCCTCAACCCGGGGCTTGACCTGCTCGGCGTGGTGCTCACCATGTATGACATTCGCAACCGGCTCACGCGCGAGGTCAAGAACGAGGTGCGCCGCTGCTTCCCCGACCATCTTTTTGAAACCGTCATCCCGCGCAATGTGCGCCTCTCGGAAGCCCCGAGTCACGGCAAATCCATCATCCATTATGATATCAAGTCCAAGGGCGCTGAGGCGTATCTTGGCCTTGCCAAGGAAGTGGTCTTGCGCCGGCCCTCGCGCAGGGGCGCAACGCCGCAGGCTCAGCCCCGTGGCGTGGACTCCAGCGCCACATGATCGCGAAAATGCTTCTGGCGGATGGTGGCGCCGCACGACTGGCAATGGAATACGAGCAGCCCACCAAGGTTGGCGTTGGCAAGGCGGAAGGGGTGGCCGGGCGCGGTGCGCCAGTCCTCCACGTGGGTTCCGCAATGCGGGCAGCTCACCGCCGGGTCATAGGGATAGTGGAAATCCCAAAAGCGCAAAAAATCCGCAAAGCCACCCATGGGTTCGGGCGCCAGGGGCTCCGGCGAAGTATCCACAGGGGCTTGGGCCTCCAGAACCGGCTTGAGCTTTTCCCACAGGGCGACGGGGAGCTGCACCGCGACAATGGTGCCATGGGCATCGGTGAGATAACGGATCTTGTCTTTCATGGCGGCTCCTGCGGAAGAGGCGTGGGTACGCGCTGGGGCTGCGTTGGCAGCGCATTGCGCATGTTCTGGCGTGGGGCTCCATGGGTTGAATGCGAGTTCTACCCTGCGGGCCGAAAAAAGGCAAAATGAATCTGGAGCGCCATGTCTGCGCTTTCAAGGCTGGCGCATTGCGCTTAATGGCTGACGCCCGGGAATGCGCAGGCGCTGGCCTCAGGCACCATCTATCAGGCAACACGCTGCAAGCAAGAGGGGAGTGGTCATGGCGACGAACGCACGGGGATTGGGCCGCGGGCTTGACGCCCTGTTCGAGGGCTCTGCGCAACAACGCACACCTGCGGAACCGCCCCGCACCTTGCCCCTCACCGCCCTTGTGGCCAACCCGGCCCAACCGCGGCGCACCTTTACCGAGGAGGCGCTGGCGGAACTGGCGGACTCCATCCGCCAGCAGGGCATCATCCAGCCCTTGCTTGTTCGCCCCCTGGAGGGCGGGGAGCGCTTCCAGATCGTCGCCGGCGAGCGCCGCTGGCGGGCAGCCGAAAAAGCGGGCCTCAGCGAGGTGCCGGTCTATGTGCGCGCCATGGACGAGCAGGAAGCCATGGCCGCCGCGCTCATCGAGAATCTGCAACGCGAAGACCTGAACCCCGTTGAGGAGGCCGAGGCCCTCAACGCCCTGCGCACAACCCTGGGCATCACCCAGGAGGAGCTTGCCGCGCGTCTTGGCCGCAGCCGGCCCGCGGTCGCCAATGCACTGCGCCTGCTCCAGCTCGGGGAAGCCGCGCTTGCCGATTTGCGGGAAGGACGCATCAGCGCCGGGCATGGGCGTTGCCTCGTGGGTGTCGGGCCCGGGGAGGCGGCCGAAGCCCTGCGCCAGCGCATCATCCTCACCGGCATGACCGTGCGCGAGGCCGAAGAGGCTGTCGCCCACCTGCGGGATACGGGCGCCTATCCGTGGGAAGCGGTGGCCGAAGATTCCGCGGGTAAAGAGCGCAAGTCCGCAGCCGCGCGCAAGCCACTTGCGCAGCCCCTTGAAGACCTGCGCGAGCGCTTGTCCAGCGCCCTTGACCGTCAGGTGCGCATCAGCGGCACGCAGAGAAAAGGGCGCATCACCTTCGCCTATACGAGCCCGGAGGACCTTGCAACCCTGCTCGCCCGACTGGGCCTGGACAGACAAGAAGCCGGCTAAAGGAATGTGGAGGGGCAAAACCTTCCTGCACTTGCGCACCACTACGCTTCAGCGCCGGTGCAGCAGTGCGCCGTACATGCCTTCCAGCCACGGATGCTCCATGGGCGTCGTCCACGAGCGCACGAGCTCCAGCCCTTGCTCACGTTCCAGCAGGGCGGCGACCACTCCCTCATTTTCCTGCGGGTTGAGCGTGCAGGTGAGGTAGGCGAGCTCGCGCCCGTGCCGGAGGCGTGCTGCGAGCGCGGCAAGGATGCGGGTTTGCGTTTGCGGCCAGGCCCGCAACATCTCCTTGCCGCGCCGCCCCGGAAAGCGGATGTCCGGGCGACGGGCCAGCACACCCAGGCCGCTGCAGGGGGCATCGACGAGGATATGCCCGCCCCAGCGCCCCACGGGCGGCTTCGCCGCATCCGCAAGCGCAAGCAGCAAAGGCGGCGAACCGTGCGGCGCGCCTTCCATGGCAAGGCGAGAAAGCCGGGCCCATGAGGTGTCGGTGGCGAGGCGCACAGGCACGCCTGCCTCGAGCAGCGCCAAGGACTTGCCGCCAACGCCGGCGCAGGCGTCCCACACCGGTTCCCGCCAGGCATCGAGCCCCAGTTCGGCAAGCACGGCTTGCGAACCGGCGGATTGAAAAGACAGGAGCCCGGAACCCCGCAACTGTGCAAGCGTTTGGCCAAGAACTTCTTCCGGGAGCGCCCCGGGAGCAAAGGCCATGCCCCAGGCGCCGAGAGATGCGCGTTGCGCATCTGGCACCGCGGCGGCGAGCGCATCACGCAGGGCCGCTGCCTGTGCATGTCGCGCATTGATACGGATGCCTGTCCACGGGCGCTGAAAACTGCGCCGCATGAGCGCAAGCGCCACTTCCTCGCCGTAGGCATCCCGCCAGAGATCCGCAATGCTTTCGGGCAGGCTCCAGAAACGGCAGGCGGCGCGCCATTGCCGTACAGCGGGTTGGTCCCGGGCGTCTTCATACCACGCCTGTTCCAGCGGGGCGTCACCCAGGCGCTGCAGCGAGCGCAAAACGCCATTGGCCACGCGCGCGAGCCGCGCGCCATAGCGCCTGTCTGCCTGCTTCACAGCTTCGGAAATGGCAGCATGCGCAGGGATGCCCGCCTGAAAGAGCAGGCTGTGGATGGCGATGGCGAGAATGTGGCGCAGGGGCCGGGGCAGCCCTTCCGGCTTGCGCAGGAGCCGCGCCAAGATGGCCCCTGTGCGGATGCGCTCCCGCGCGCAGCCATAGACAAGCTCTGAGGCGAGGCGGCGCTCGCGAAGCGGCGCGGGGAGTGCGCCAAGAACGCTGTCAACCGCCGCCTGTACGGGCGTGCCCTCATCCACGAGCGCAAGCGACCGCAACGCCAGTTCGCGCGCAACGGAAGGGGCCGCTTCCGCGCCATGCCCACTCGCGCGGCGGCCGCATGCTCTCCCGCTCATGCGTGCTCCGCGTTGGCGGGCGCGCCGGACGCAGGCAACAGGAAGCGCGAAAGCGCGTCCTCCACAGCCGTCAGCGGCACGAGCGTATCGCGGCAGGGGCCGTGCGGCCGCTCGTTGAGGACGCCGAAGACTGGCAGCGGGTAGCTGTCCTGTATGCCGGAAACAAGGTCGCGCTCGCAGGCCACCGCAATGATGCACCGCGGCCGGCACTCCACAACGATGCGGCGCGCGATGGTCCCACCTGTGGCAAGCGCAAAACGGAAGCCGAGCCTGTCGCGCAGGTCGAGCAGGGGGCCTATCTGGCAGGCGCCGCAACGCTGGCAGTTGTCAGGTTGCGGGGAGATGCGGTGCTTGCAGCGGCTGTTCTGCACGCAATGCGGCAGGAGCAAGAGCAGGTCACGCGCGGGCACGCGGATGCCCTCGGCAAGGACAAGTTCATTGTTGACCTTTACGAAGGAGCGGCGCACCGCCGTGCGCCCTATGCCGCAGATGCGCCCCAGGCTCTCCATGAAGGGCAGGAAGAGCCTGAGCAGCACGTGCCGCACCCAGGGGATGCCGGGGAGCCGCCTGCCAGTATAGATATGGAAGATGAGGCTGGCGCAGAGCCACGCCAGCAGGATGATGCCCGCAAGGCCCAGGCCCACGCTCAGGAGCGGCAGCCAGGAGGCGGTCACGCCGGGCAGCAGCCACGGCAGGACGAGAAAGGCGAAAAGCGCAAGACACACCGCGACGCAGCTCGCCACCATGAGGCCGATGAAGATGCGCTTGCGGCCCCCGCCATACTGCGCAGGCGGCAGCGAATGCGGCGACTTGGCCGGCCACATGGTCAGGCCGCGCCCTCCGGGGGCTCCGGCGCTTCGGGCTGGAGGGCGCGCAGCGGCGCGTATCCGTGGGCGAAGGCGGGGCCGGCCATGTCCTTGCGGCCGCTGGGGCGCACCACATCGAGGATATACATACCTTCGCCGCAGACGATGCCTAGCCCCTCAGGGAGCGAGACCACCTTCCCGGGAACAAGCCCGCAGGCTGCCGGACACTCCGCAGATGCCACATGCCCGCGCACAATGCGCACCTCCAGCGGCTCGGCGGCGCCCCTGCATTCCATCCGGGTGCGCGCCCCCGGCGCCGGCGTGACGCCGCGAACGTGCGCGTCCACCCGCGCCGCCGGGAGCGACCAGTCAATGCGGCCGTGCTCTTTCAGGAGCTTGGCCGCATGCGTGGCTTTTGCATGGTCCTGCGGAATTGCGGTCACGGTGCCGGCAAGGATGCCGGGCAGCGTTTCCACCAAGAGTTCCGCCCCGGCCCGGGCCAGCGCCTCGGTGAGCTCGCCCGCATGGCAGCAGCCGATGGGCACAGCGCGGGTGGCGTAGACCGGGCCGGTGTCGAGGCTCGGCTCCATGTGCATGATGGAGACGCCGGTCACGGCGTCCGGCGAGCAGTTTTCCATGATGCAGCGCTGGATGGGCGCGGCCCCGCGATAGAGCGGCAGGAGCGAGGCATGCACGTTGAGGGGTGCCACGCGCGCCGCGTCGAGCACGGCCTTGGGCAGGAGAAGCCCGTAGGCCGCGGCCACGATGATGTCGGGCCCAAGTTCCGCAAGCGCGCGGCGGTCTTCATCGCTCTTGAAGTTTACAGGCTGGCGCACTTCGAGGCCGAGCCGTTCCGCAAGCTCCTTTACCGGCGATGGCGCAAGCTTCATGCCACGGCCGCGCGGCCTGTCCGGCTGGGTATAGACCCCAACCACGCGGCCGCCCGGCCACTGCGCGAGCTTTTCCAGCACCTCCGCGGCAAAGCCCGGGGTGCCCATGAAGACTATCCGGCAGTCTTGCGCTTGAGCCATTTCTTGACCTTGCTGTCATAGAGGGTGCGCCTGAGGTGGCTTACGCGGTCGATGAAGAGCGTGCCGTTGAGGTGGTCCACCTCGTGCTGGAGCACCACTGCGGGAAAGCCCTCCAGCTCCTCGTCAATGGGCGTGCCGTCAAGGGCGGTGGCCTTGAGGCGCACCTTGCTCCAGCGGGGCACGTCCGCGCGGTAGCTCAGTGGCACCGAGAGGCAGCCTTCCTGCTCGCTCGTGATGACCTCGCCCATGGGCTCGAGCTCGGGATTGATGAGCACACGAGGTGAGCGCTCGCCCTCCTGCACGCCGGGGTCCATGACAAGCATCCGCAGCGAGCGCCCCACCTGCGGCGCGGCGAGCCCCACGCCGGGGGCGGCATACATGGTCTCGGTCATGTCCGCGGCGAGCTGGCGGACCTCGTCGGTGATCTCCTCCACCTGCGCGCACTTCTCCTTGAGGCGCGGGTCGGGATAGGTGACGATATCGAGCAGCATGGCGGCTCACGCCTCCGCGCGGGTGAAGCTTCCCGCCGCGGCTTCGGCCTTCTGCTCCTGCCTGGCGGCCTCGCGCAGGCGCAAGCCCAGCTCGCGCAATTGCGCGGCCGAAACGGGCGAGGGCGCCTGGGTGAGGAGACAGGTGGCCTTCTGCGTCTTGGGGAAGGCGATGACATCGCGGATGCTGGAGGCGCCCGAAAGCAGCATAACCAGCCTGTCCAGCCCGAACGCAAGACCGCCATGCGGCGGCGCGCCCTGCTCCAGCGCCTGCAGGAGGAAGCCGAACTGCGCCTCGGCAGACTCGGGCGTGAAGCCAAGGGCCTTGAACATGGCACGCTGGGCCTCGGCCCGGTGGATGCGGATGGAGCCGCCGCCCACCTCGTTGCCGTTGAGCACGAGGTCATAGGCCCGGGCGCGCGTGGCCCCGGGGTCCGTCGTCATGAGTGCCTCGTGCCCCTCGGCTGGCGAGGTGAAGGGATGGTGGCAGGCCACATAGCGCTTTTCTTCCTCGTCATACTCAAAGAGCGGGAATTCTGTCACCCAGAGGAAGTTGAAGCTGTCTTCGGGGATGAGCCCGAGCTGCTGGCCAAGCCGGACGCGCAGGTTGCCCAGGGCCGCGTTGACCATGGCCGGCTCCCCGGCCTGGAAGAACACGATGTCACCCACTTCGAGGCCGAGCTCGCGGGCGATGGCCTCACGCTCCTTTTCCGACAGGAACTTGGCGATGGGCGACTGCCACTCGTTCTCGCGAATCTTGATCCATGCAAGGCCCTGGGCGCCGTAAATGCGCACAAAGTCCGTGAGCTCGTCGATCTCCTTGCGGGTGAGGCTTTCGCCGCCCGGCACGCGCATGGCCTTGACGAGCTTCGCCTGGCTGAAGAGCTTGAAGCCCGAGCCGCGCACATGCTCCGTGATGTCGTGCAGCTCCAGCCCGAAGCGCGTGTCCGGCTTGTCCACGCCATAGCGGGCCATGGCCTCCTCCCACGTCATGCGCGGGAAGGGCGGGTCAAGCTCGCGGCCGAGCGCGGCCTTGAACACGGCCTTCATGAGCCCTTCGGCCACGCTCATGACAGCGTCTTCGTCCACAAAGCTCATTTCAAGGTCGACCTGCGTGAATTCCGGCTGGCGGTCGGCCCGCAGGTCCTCGTCGCGGAAGCAGCGCACGATCTGGAAATAGCGGTCAAAGCCGGCCACCATGAGCAGTTGCTTGAAGAGCTGCGGCGACTGCGGCAGGGCGTAGAATTCGCCGGGATTGAGGCGGCTCGGCACGAGGAAGTCGCGCGCCCCCTCGGGCGTGGACTTGGTGAGCACCGGCGTTTCCACCTCCACAAAACCCTCGCCGTCGAGATAGCGGCGCATGGCCTGCGCGACCTTGTGCCGCAAGCGCAATGCGGACTGCATGCGCGGCCGGCGCAAGTCAAGGGCGCGGTTGGCGAGGCGCAGGTTCTCGCCCGCGTCGGCGCGGTCCTCAATGGGGAAAGGCGGAGTCTTGGAAGTGTTGAGCAGCTTCCAGTCGTTGACCACGACCTCGATCTCGCCGGTGGGCATGTTGGGGTTCACCATGCCCTCGGGACGATGGCGCACCTTGCCCTTGACCGCAATGACGTATTCGCTGCGCAGGATATGGGCGTTTTCGTGGGCCTTGGGCGCGATGTCCGGGCTGAAGACCACCTGGGTGAGGCCGGCGCGATCGCGAAGGTCAACGAAGATGAGGCCCCCGTGGTCGCGGCGGTACTGCACCCAGCCCATGAGGCAGACCTCGGCGCCGATGTCGGCCGCGCTGAGGCTGCCGCAATCGTGGCTGCGCTTCCAGCCGCCGAGGCCGGTGATGAACTTGCCGTGCTCCTGCTGGAGGTCCTGCGATTCCTGGATCTTGTCCATGGCTTATCCGTTGTTGTTCGGGCTGGAAGGTGTCTGGGCGCAAAGGTCGGCGAGCCGGGCCGGGGCTTTGGCCTGCGGCAGGGTCGCCTGCTCGCCGTTTTCCATGTTTCGGAGGGTAACGCGCCCTTCAGCGGCCTCGTCCGGGCCGATGATGCAGCAATAGCGCGCGCCACTCTTGGCGGCCTTGCGCATGAGGCTCTTGAAGGTGCCACCGGAATACTCGAGCACGCAGGCAAGGCCCTCCTTGCGCAGGGCCTCGGCGAGGGAGAAGCACTGCTCGCGGCCCGTTTTGCCCGGGGCCATCAGGAAGCAGTCCGGCACGGCGGGCTCCGCATCGGGCAGCAGCAGGGCGAGCCGCTCCATGCCGCAGGCAAAGCCCACGCCCGGGGCGTCCGGCCCGCCAAGCTGGGCGGTGAGCCCGTCATAACGGCCGCCGCCGGCCACGGCCGTCTGCGCGCCGATATGGTTGCTCACCACCTCGAAGGTGGTGCGGCAATAATAGTCAAGGCCGCGCACGAGGCGGTGGTCGATCTGGGGCTTGATGCCTTCCTTGGAGAGCAGCTGCAGCACGGTGTCATAATGGTTGCCGCACTCTTGGCAATTGTGGTCGATAAGGCGCGGCGCGCCCTCGGTGAGGGTGCGGCAGCCTTCGTGCTTGCAATCGAGCACACGCAGGGGATTGCTCTCCCTGCGGCGCCGGCAGTCCTCGCAAAGGGCCGTTTCGTCCACATTGGCGAGATACTCGCGCAGGGCCTCCATATAGGCCGGGCGGCACTTGGCGCAGCCCAGGGAATTGAGCTTGAGCGTGAGGTCCCGGATGCCAAGCTCCCTCAAAAAGCGCCAGAGCATGGCGATGAGCTCGGCGTCCGCAAAGGGGCTCTCGGTGCCGAGGCATTCGCAGTTGATCTGGTGGAACTGGCGCATGCGTCCCTTTTGCGGCCGCTCGTAGCGGAACATGGGCCCCATGGTGAAGAAGCGATGCGGGCCGCCGCTCCTGCCGTCCGCCAGCCCGGCCTCGATGCAGGCGCGCATGACACCGGCCGTGGCCTCGGGCCGCAAGGTCATGGAACGGCCCTTGCGGTCGGGGAAGGTATACATCTCCTTTTGCACCACGTCCGTCTCCGCGCCGATGGAGCGCTGGAAGAGGCCCGTGAACTCGAGGAGCGGCGTGCGCAATTCCGCAAAGCCGTAACGACCGAAGATCTCGCGCCCGCAGGCCTCCATGCGGGTGAAGGCCGTGCTCTCCGGCGGGAAGAGGTCCGCAAAGCCCTTGATGCGGCTGATATCGCGCCCTTCGCTCATGACCGCTTCCCCTCCAGCGAAAACTTGGCGCAGCCCTCGCAGGGCACCGCATAGTCGCCGTTGAAACAGGCGAGGCAGAAGTCGTCCGAGTGCATGACCGAGCGCAACAGGCCGTCGATGCTGAGGTAATGCAGCGAATCCACATCGAGGCGCCGGATGATCTCGTCCATCTCGCACTGGGCCGCGATGAGCTCCCCGCGCGAGGAAAAGTCCACGCCGTAGTGGCAGGGGAATTTCACCGGCGGGCTCGAGATGCGGATATGCACCTCCTTGGCGCCGAGCTCGCGCAGCTTTTTCACGCGGGTCATCATGGTGGTGCCGCGCACGATGGAGTCGTCCACGATGCAGATGCGCTTGCCCTCGATCATGGCGCGCACCGGGTTGATCTTCACGCGGACGCCGAAATTGCGCATGCTCTGCGTGGGCTGGATGAAGGTGCGGCCCACATAGTGGTTGCGGATCATGGCGTGCTCGTAGGGGAGCTCCGCGCACTGGGCGAAGCCCACCGCCGAATACACGCCGGAATCCGGGAAGGGCATGATGAAGTCCACGTCCGGCGTGGACTCGTGCGCCAGCTGCCAGCCCATCTGCTTGCGGCAGACATAGACCTGCTCGTTGAACACGTAGGAGTCGGGCCGGGCGAAATAGACGAGCTCGAAGATGCACTGGCGCGGCCTGGCCGGATGCGGGCCCGGCAGGCGGCTCGAGTGCTCGCCCATGGCGTCCACCACGATCATCTCGCCGGGCTCAACGGCGCGCTCGTAGTCGGCCTCGAGAAGGTCGAAGGCGCAGGTCTCGGAGGCGAACACCGGCGCGCCGTCGAGCCGCCCCAGCGCCAGCGGGTGGAAGCCGTGGGGGTCGCGCACGGCGATGAGCGTGCCGCCACAGAGGATAAGGAAGCAATAGGCGCCTTTAAGGCGCGAGCAGGCCTCGGCCACGGCCTCGGGCAGGTCCTTGTGGCGCAGCGAGCGCACGAGGAGGTGCATGAAGACCTCGCTGTCATTGCCCGTGGAGAAGATGGCGCCCTCGTTTTCGAGCTCGGCCCGAAGCTCCGCCGCATTGACGAGGTTGCCGTTGTGCGCGAGCGCGATGTCCTGCCCCTGGAAGCGGGCGATGAAGGGCTGCGCGTTGCGCTGCGAGGCGCCGCCCGTGGTGGAGTAGCGCACATGGCCGATGGCCGTGCGCCCGGTGAGGCGCCGCAGCACCTCCTCGGAAAAGACATCGGGCACGAGGCCCATGCTCTTGTGGTCGTGCATGCCGTCCGCGTCCACCGTGACGATGCCCGCGCTTTCCTGGCCGCGGTGCTGCTGGGCGTAGAGCCCGAAATAGGCGAGCTTGGCCGCGTCGTCGTGGCCGTAGATGCCGAAAAGGCCGCATTCATGCCGTATCATCGTGCTTTGTGTTCCCGTTGGTTCGTTGGGCGTTGTTGGCGATGGTTGTACTTTTGTCCTGCTGGTGCGGTTCCCGCGCTTTTCTGAACGCCGAAATTCTCCGCACTCTTTGGCAAAAACTTCCCTTATTGGCCGTTCTTCAGTGTCTTGCGCAAGTGCGCGATGCGGTTGTCCATGACCGCCGGGTTCGGGTAGGCGTCGCGCGCCGCCTCGAACTGGGCGAGGGCCTCCTTGTGGCGCCCGAGCTGCTCCAGCGCGTCGGCGAGGAGATAGCCGGCCTGCCCGCGCACTTCCTCGTCCGGGCCGCTGTCCAAAATCTGCTGGCACAGGTCCGCCACTTCCTGCCAGCGCTCGCGGGCCATGTTCTGGTCCGCGAGGTCGAGCATGCAGCGGATCTTGTCATGGTCCGGCAGGGGCAGCGCGAGACACTGGGCCAGGCTTTCCTCCCCGGCCTCGAAGCGCCGCCGGATGAACTGCATGGCCGCGAGATGGCGGAAGCCCTCCACCCTGCGCGCCCCGCCGATGCCGGCCAGGCCCGTATAGGCCGCCCAGGCCCCGGCCGCCTGGTCATAGCGGCGCAGGCGCTCGCAGGCAAGGCCCATGTGCTCCAAAATGTCGGCCATGCGGCCGTCGTCGTCCTCGTATTCCGCGCGCATGGCCTCCAGCACTTCAAGGCTCGCGCGCGACTCGGGCCCGGCGGAATTGAGCACCTGCAACAAAAGCTGCCAGGCCTCCCAGCGGCGTTCGGCCTCGGGGCCGCGACGCTCGGCGTCCCTCGTCTCCTCCCGGAGATAGCGCTCCAGAAGGCGCTCGGCAAGGGGCCAGTTGCGCTCGGCCACGGCCGCGCGCGCGTCCGCGAGGTCGTCGGCCAGGATCTGCCCGCGGTCACACGACACGCCCGCAAGCGCCAGAAGGCACAGGAGCGCGAGGGCCGCGAGCCGCCGCTCAGGCATCCGTTTCCCCGTCGTCCGCCGAAGCATCGCCCGCCAGAGCCGCGTCCTCGGCGGCCACGGCGCCGGCCACCTCCTCGTCCTCGACCATGCCCGGGCCCTGCTGGCCCCCGTCGTCCACGCGGTCGAAGCCCACCACGCGCGCGCCCTCGTCAAGGCGCACCAGCATCACGCCCATGGTGGCGCGGCCCTTGCTGCCCACCTCGTCCACGCCGATGCGGACCACCTTGTTGGCCGAGGTGAGCAGGATGAGGCCGTCGCGCTCGCGCACGGGCATGGCGCCCACCACAGGCCCGGTCTTGCCCGTGACCTTGAAATTGATGACGCCCTTGCCGCCGCGCGACTGCACCCGGTAGAGATCCACGCGCGTGCGCTTGCCGTAGCCGTTGGCGGAAATGGACATGATCTCCGTGGTCTGGTCGGTGTCTTTCAGCACCACGCAGGCAACCACGCTGTCGTGCCGCCTGAGGGCCACGCCCTTGACGCCCGTGGCCGTGCGTCCCATGGGCCGGATGTCCGCGCAGGAGAAGCGGATGGCGAGGCCGTCCGCCGTGGCCAGCACCACATGCTCGTCGTCGCGGATGGGGCGCACCACCACGAGCTCGTCATCCTCGCGCAGGCCCACGGCCATGAGCCCGCTGCGCCGGCAGCGCGCGTAGAGCGACGCCGAGGAGCGCTTGACCATGCCGCGCTTGGTCACGAAGAGGAAGTACTTGTCCTCGGCGAACTCGCGCAAGGCCAGCACCGTGGTCACCCACTCGCCCTCCTCCAGCGGGAGGAGGTTGTTGATATGCACGCCCTTGGCCGTGCGGCTGCCCTCGGGCACCTGGTGCACCTTGAGCTGGTGCATGCGCCCCTTGTTGGTGAAGAGGCAGAGGTACTGGTGGTTGGAGGTGACGAGGAATTCCTGCACATAATCGTCTTCGGACGTGTGCACCGCGGCGATGCCCTTGCCGCCGCGCTTCTGCTGCTGGTAGTTCTCGAGATTGGTGCGCTTCATGTAGCCGCGCCGCGAGAGCGTGATGACCACTTCCTCGTCCGGGATGAGGTCTTCCATCTCGATGCCGGAAAGCGGCTCGCGCAGGATCTCCGTCTTCCGCGGCGTGGCGAAGGCCTCGCTCACCTCGCGGATCTCGCGCTCCATCTCGCCGCGCAACACCTCGGGATTTTCCAGCACCGAGCGGAAGAACTCGATCTTCTTGAGCAATTCCTGGTACTCGGCGAGCAGTTCCTCGCGCTGGAGCCCGGTGAGGCGTTGCAGGCGCATGTCGAGGATGGCGCGCGCCTGTATCTCGGAAAGGTCAAAGGCGCGCATGAGGCCGAGCCGCGCCTCCTCGGGCGTGGCCGAGGCGCGGATGAGCGCCACCACCTCGTCGATATGGTCGATGGCGATGCGCAGGCCCTCGAGGATGTGGGCCCGGGCCTCGGCCTTTTCAAGGTCAAAGCGCGTGCGCCGGATGACCACCTCGCGGCGGTGGTCAATGAAGCAGGTGAGCGCGCTCTTGAGGTTGAGCAAAACCGGGCGGTTGTCGGCCACGGCCAGCATGTTGATGCCGAAGCTCGATTCCAGCGGCGTGAACTTGTAGAGCGCGTTGATGACGATATCCGGGATGGTGCCGCGCTTCAGGTCGATGACGATGCGGATGCCCTTGCGGTCGGATTCGTCGCGCAAGTCCGCAATGCCGTCGAGCTTGCGGTCATTGACGAGCGCCGCGATCTTTTCCACCAGCGAGGACTTGTTGAGCCCGAAGGGAATCTCGGTGATGATGACCGATTGCAGGCCCTTCTTGCGCTCCTCGATGACGGTCTTGCCGCGCACCTTCACGGTGCCCCGCCCGGTGCGGTAGGCGTCGGCAAGGCCCTTGCCGGCATAGACCGAGCCCGCGGTGGGGAAGTCCGGCCCGCGCACGATCTCCATGAGCTCGTCCACCGTGGCCTGCGGGTTTTCGAGCAGCAGGAGCAGGGCCCCGCACAGCTCGCCCAGGTTGTGCGGCGGGATATTGGTGGCCATGCCCACGGCGATGCCCGAGGAGCCGTTGAGCAAAAGGTTGGGCACCTTGGCGGGCAGCACCGTGGGCTCTTCCAGCGTGTTGTCGTAGTTCGGCCTGAAGTCAACGGTGTTCTTGTCGAGGTCGCCGAGAAATTCCTGCGCGAGGCGCGAGAGGCGGACTTCGGTGTAGCGCATGGCCGCGGCCGAGTCGCCGTCGATGGAGCCGAAATTGCCCTGCCCGTCCACCAGCGGGTCGCGCATGGAAAAATCCTGCGCCATGCGCACGAGCGCGTCATAGACCGCCGAATCGCCGTGCGGGTGATACTTGCCGATGACATCGCCCACGATGCGCGCGGACTTCTTGTGCGGCCGGTTGTAGCTGTTGCCGAGCTCGTGCTGCGCGTACATGATGCGCCGGTGCACGGGCTTCAGGCCATCGCGCGCGTCCGGGATGGCGCGGCCGATGATGACCGAAAGCGAATACTCCAGGTAGGACTGGCGCAATTCCTTTTCGATATTGATGCGCGGATGCGTTTCCGCCGGATACTGTTCGCTGTCTGCCACGCTGCCCTCGCAGGGAGATGACGGTGGATGGAAAAGGGCGCTTTAGCCGCCGATGCCGTAGCGGCCGGCCGCGTACATGAGGAGGAGCAAGAGCCCCTCGCCCACGCACACGCGGGCCACGGCCCCGAAAAGCCGCCTGGCCTGGCTTGCCCAGCGCGTGGCCACAAAGAGGAAGACCAGGATATTGCAGAACAGGATGAGCAAAATCGCCGGGAAAAACACCTCATAGGCATAGGGCCACGCCTCGAGGGCGATGGTCAGCCAGAGGCAGAACCCGGCGCAGATGAGCCAGCCCGCCACGGCCACCACCCAGGAAAGCCAGCCGGTAGGCCTTTTCGGCGGGGCGCTTTCCGCCACCTGCCGCGCGTCGTCATGCTGCTCGGCCATGTGCTTTCTCCCTGCCCGCTAGATGTCGAGGTCCTGCACGGAAAGCGCGTTGCGCTCGATAAATTCGCGCCTCGGCTCCACGCGGTCGCCCATGAGCTCCTCGAAGGCCTCGGAGGCCGAGAGCGCGTCCTCCACGGACACCTGGAGCAGGACGCGGTTTTCCGGGTTCATGGTGGTCGTCCAGAGCTGTTCCGGGTTCATCTCGCCAAGGCCCTTGTAGCGCTGGATATTGATGCCCTTGCGCGCCTCGTCCAGCACCTGCGCGAGCAGGCGGAAGACATCGTCCACGCTGGCCTCGCCGTCCTTGCGCACAAGGGTGAAGGCAAGGCCGCCGCATTCCTCGCGCAGCTCGGTAAAGAGCTGCCACGTGCGGCGGTAAAGCCTTGAGGCGAAAAACTCCATGCCCCGCCGCGTATGGTGGCTGCCCGCGTTCTCAAAATTGGCGAAGAGCCTGACTTCGTCGTCCTCTTCGCTGCGTTCGCGCTCGAGGGTGAGCAAATAGCCGTTCTTGTTGAGCCATTCGGTGAATTCGCTCTCGCCCCTCTCGAGCAGCTCTTCCAGCGTCTCCCTGTCCACCCGCGTGGGGTAGGTGACGAGCGCGAGGAAGAGGTCGCGCGGCATGCCGCCGCTTTCGGCCTCGGCCACGCGCTGCTCGAGGGTCTCGATGCGGCGCATGAGCCCGATGAGTTCCTTGCCCGCGAAGGTCTTGCCGTTGGGCGCCACCACGCTCACGTCCTCACTCACGCGCGAGAGGAGGAAGGCGTTGAGCTCGGCGTCGTCCTTGATGAATTTTTCCATGCGCGCGTTGTGCACGCGGTAAAGCGGCGGCTGCGCGATGTAGACGAAGCCGCGCTCGACCATCTCCTGGTACTGGCGGAAGAAGAAAGTCAAAAGCAGGGTGCGGATGTGCGCGCCGTCCACGTCCGCATCGGTCATGATGATGATCTTGTGGTAGCGCAGCTTGTCGAGGTCCGTGTCTTCCTCGCCGATGCCCGCGCCCATGGCGGTGATGAGCGCCTTGACTTCCTTGTTGGCCAGCATGCGGTCAAAACGGGTGCGCTCGGTGTTGAGTATCTTGCCGCGCAGGGGGAGGATGGCCTGGATCTTGGGGTTGCGGCCCTGCTTGGCCGAGCCGCCGGCCGAATCGCCCTCCACGATGAAGAGCTCCGACTCGCCCGGGTCCTTGCTCTGGCAGTCGGCGAGCTTGCCGGGCAGCGAATTGTCGGAGAGCGCGCCCTTGCGGCGCACGAGCTCCTTGGCGCGCCGGGCCGCGTCGCGGGCGCGGGCCGCGTCCAGCGCCTTGTCGATGATCAGGCGCACGTCGCGGGGGTTTTCTTCAAAAAACACGTTCAGCCGGTCATAGGTGAGGCCGGCCACGAGCCCCGCCACCTCGGAGTTGCCGAGCTTGGTCTTGGTCTGGCCCTCGAACTGCGGCTGCGGCAGCTTGACGCTGACCACGGCCGTCAGGCCCTCGCGCACGTCGTCGCCGGAAAGGGCCGTGTTCTTGAGCTTTTTCACAAGGTCCGGCTGGCCCTTGATATAGCCGTTGATGGCCCTGGTGAGCGCCGTGCGGAAGCCCACGAGATGGGTGCCGCCTTCCTTGGTGCGGATATTGTTGGCGAAGGTGAGGATGTTTTCCTTGTAGCCCGCGTTATACTGCAGGGCGAAATCCACGCTCACGCTGTCCACCACGCCGTCACCGGATATGACCGGGTGGATGCCCTGCTCGCCGGAATTGAGGTCGCCCACGAATTGCCGGATGCCCCCCTCGGCGTGGAAAATGTGGCTCTCGCCGGTGCGCTCGTCAATGCACTCGATGGTGAGCCCGCTGTTGAGATAGGCCAGCTCCTCGAAGCGCTTTTTCAGGGTCTCGAAGGAAAATTCCAGGACCTCGAAGATCTCTTCGTCCGGCTTGAAGCGCACCGTGGTGCCGTGGCCCTCCACGCCCTCGCCGATGACGGCGAGCGCATCCTGCGGCACGCCGCGCGAATAGTGCTGCCGGTAGCGCCGCCCCTCGCGGCGCACGGTGACGGTAAGCTCCTCGGAAAGGGCGTTGACGCAGGACACGCCCACCCCATGCAGGCCCCCCGAGACCTTGTAGCTCGTGTTGTCGAACTTGCCGCCCGCGTGGAGCTTGGTCATCACCACCTGCACCGCGGGCACGCCCTCCTTGGGATGGATGTCCACCGGGATGCCGCGGCCGTCGTCGCGCACGGTGACGGAATTGTCCGCATGCAGGGTGACGGTGATCTTCGTGCAATAGCCGGCCATGGCCTCGTCGATGGAATTGTCCACCACCTCGTACACGAGATGATGGAGCCCGCGCGCGTCCGTGGAGCCGATATACATGGCCGGGCGCTTGCGCACGGCCGAAAGGCCCTCGAGGATGGTGATGGACGAGGCGTTGTAGCCGGAGGCGCCCGGGGCTTGGGGGGCGGCGGGCGTGCCGGGCGTGGCGGGGAGCTGGCTTTGCGACATGGTTCTTTCCTTCAGGGCGAAACAAAAGCGGCGTAAACCAAAAAACCGGGCGGCCGGCCTACACGTCGTCCTCGGAATAATAGGCCGCCTCGGAAACCTTCATGGGCATGATGATGACCGTATAGTCCGGGTCTTCCGCGCCGCGGATGCCGCAGGGCCCCTCCGGGCCGGTGAGGGTCATGTCCACGCGCGGCGAAACGAAGTGCGAGAACACGTCCATGAGGTTGCGCGTGGGGAAGGCGATGCGGCTGATGCTGCCATCATAGCGCACTTCCAGGCTCTCCTGCGCCGAGCCCACGTCGGCGCCCTGGGCGGAGAGGCGCGCCTCGTCCCGGGCGAGGTCGAAATAGACGCAGCGGTCGCTTTCCGTATTAAAGATAAGGATGCGTCCGAGGGCGTCCATCCCCTCCTTGCGGTCAAGGTCGAGCCGGCTCGCGCCGTCGTCCTCGAGGCGGGCCATGAAGACCGTGTAGTCGGGATAATCGTGGAGCGCGCGGGGCAGGCTCAGGGTCTCGGCGCGGTCGAGCCGGCGCAGGTAAAAGCGCTTGTCCGTGAGGTTGAGCTCGATCTCGTCCTCGCCGAGCCACTTGCGGATGTCGGGGAGATACTTTTTCTGGATGAGCACGCCGGCTTCGGGGAGGCGGCTGGCGAGCTCGTCATGGGTGATGGTGACGAGCGCGAACTGGTGCCCGTTGAGGCCGCACACGTCGATGCGGCCCTCGCCCCGGGGCTTGAGGCACAGGCAGGCGATGGCGTCCATGGCGTCGTCGTCGCTGATGCAGAAGCTCACGCGGTCGAGCAGGCCGGAAAGGATGTCTGCCGACCAGATGACCGCGTTCTCCTCGGGAAATTCGGAAAAGTTCTGGAACCACTCGGGCCCGTTCACCGGCAGGCGGTAGGAGCGCCGCCCCTGCTCGAGGAGCAGGGTGCCGGAATCGTCGAGGCTCAGGTGGAGCACGCCCGAGGGCAGCTGGCGCACAAGGTCCACGAAGGAGCGGCCCTGCACGCCGACGAGGCCCGGCTCCGCCACCTCGGCGGGATAGGTGCCGGTAAACTCGATATTGGCGTCCGTGCTCATGAGCGAAAGCCCGTCCTCGCCGGCGCGGAGCCAGATGGAGCGCAGGTAGGCGGCGCCCGCCTTGGAGGGGATGATGGCCGCAGCCTTTTGCAGGCCCTCGATGATCTGCTCTTTGTTTACGGCAAGTTTCATATGATTGTCCTTGTTATTGAAGGTGTACCTTTGTGCTTAACTGCGGCAGCCTGTTGAAAAAGCGGGAAAATTTCCGGCCATTCTCGCGCACTGCCTGCGCACGGGGCGCACAGCGAGGGGCGCGTCGGTGGCGTGGCGCGCACTTTGGGACGCTCAGGGCACCGTATTTTCCAGCTCTGTCACCATGGTGTGCACAACTTTGTCCGTTTCCAGCAATTTGCGAATTTTCTTCACCGCATGGATGACCGTGCTGTGGTCGCGGCCGCCGAAGGCGCGGCCGAGCTCGGGATACGAGAGCCCGAGCTTGCGCCGGCAGAGATACATGGCCACCTGGCGGGCGAGCACGAGGTCCGGCCGGCGGCGCGTGCCGAGCACATCCTCGGCCCTGAGGTTGAAGCCCCGCGCCACAAAGCCCACGATCTCGCGGCAGCCCGCCGGGCGCACGCTGCCCCCGGTGCGCACGATGTTCTCAAGATCCGCCTGCAGGGGAGCGCGGCCATTGAGCTGGGCAAAAGCCTCCACCTTGCGCAACAGGCCCTGGAGCAGGCTGAACTGCACACAGCGCTGCGCGAGATAGAGCAGCTGCTCGCGCGTGAGCGGGAGCTCGCGCTCGCGCACGGCGCGCTGGAGATAGCGCAGGCGCACGTCGAGATCGGGCTCCAGCAGTTCCAGCACGAGGCCGCTTTCGAGGCGGCTGCGCAGCCGCGCCTCGAGGCGGGCGAGCTCCCGGGCCGGCCCCGCATGGGCGAACACGAGCAGGCGCCCGGCCGGCCGCCCGTCCATGAGGGCCGCGAGGCTGCGCTGCCAGCGCGGTTCGCCGGCCAGGTCCTGCATGTCGTCCAGCAGGAGGGCGTGGCAGCCGTGCCAGAAGCGTTCCGCCCGGCCCTGCACAGGGCCCGCGGCGCCTTCGCCGAGGCCGCCGCAAAATTTTGCCGCGCCGCACAGGGTGACGGGGGCCCGCCCCAGGCGGCGCGCCAGCGTGGCCGCCATGGCCGTGAGCAGCTGCGTCTTGCCGGTGCCGCTCTTGCCGCAAAACACGAGCGCGGCCCCGCCCGCCGGCGCGCCCTCGGCCGCGGCTTTTTTGGCCGTGGCCAAGGGGAAGGCGTTTTTGGCGTTGACGATGAAGCGCCCGAAAGCGTCTTCACCCGGAATATCTGCGTCCGGCGCAGTTTCATCCGGGGCCGAAATTCCTGTTTCCGGGTCTCGCGCGGTCCCTTCGCCCTCCCGGGCCGTGAAAAGCCCCGCCGGGGCGCGAGGCGCCTCTTCATAGCGGATGCCTGGCATTTCGGGAAAACAGCGGGCCAGCGCGCGTTCAAAGCCGGCCTGTTTGTGGGCGCAAAACCAGCGGGCGAAATAGCTGTGCGGAAAGCCCACCACGAGGCGGCCGTCCTCCAGGCGCAGGGCCAGTGCGTCGAACCAGGCGGCCGGCCCGGACGGAGCAGCCCCGGAAGCCGCAACGGCATCAGCCGTTGCGAGAGACCCGGTCTCGCCCGAAAGCAGCGGGCGCAAGCCCTGTTTCAGCTCTTCCACAGTCAGCATGGCATGCCCGTTGGCGCGGCCCCGGCAGGCCACCGAACACCTGCCCGAATCGCGTCGAAATCAGCAGCCGGAAGCCCCTTCCGGCACCTGCGCGAACAGCGGTAAATAGCACAAAAAAGCGCCGGAAACAAGACTTTTCCACAGGGGGCGCTTTTCTGAGGCGTGCGCCGGCACGGCTGGAAGCGCGGCCCGGGCTGTGGAAAAGGCGCCCTTTGTCCGTCACCCGGCACAGTTAGGGCAGGGTTGCGAAAGATGGCCCGCAACTGGACATGGGCGCGGGCTCCGATATATAGAACGGCCGTGACCATGCAAAAACGCCTACTTTTGGCCATCGCCGCGCTGGCCCTGCTTGCGGGGGGCTTTTTCGCCCATAAGGAGGACCTCTTCTCCTCGGGAGGGCCTGAGCAGCAGGAGGCGAGCGCCCCCGAAGCCGCGCCCACCGCCGCGCCTCCAACCACCGCTGACGCCGAAGCCGCGGCCCGCGCTGTGGTGGCGACAATCGCCGAGCACGCCCCGGGCTTCCGTCACAAGGATGTCGCGGAGAGCCCTTCCGGCAGCGCTCCCGGCGGTCCCCCCGGCACTGCCGAGGACGGGTCCGTGACGCACGGCGTGGTGGAAAAGGGCGACACCATCGCCAAGGTGCTCGGCAATGCGGCGGACGACGGCATCCAGCAATACGTGAGCGCGGCCCGGCGCGTGTTCTCCCTGCGCTCCTTCCGTGAGGGCCAGCCCTATGTGGTGGTGACGGACCCGGACTCCGGCCGGGTCAAGCGCTTCGAGTACGAGATCGACGGGCGCCGGCGCCTCGTGGTGGAGGGGGACGAGGCCCCCCAGGCACGCGTGGAGCCCATCGAGTATGTCACCCTGCTCACGACGGCCGAGGGCGTCATCGACGACAACCTCTTCCAGGCCGTGGCCGACATCGGCGAAAGCCCGCAGCTCGCCCTGCGCCTCGCCGAGCTCTTCGGCGCGGAGGTGAACTTCATCCGCGACCTTCAGGAGGGCGACAGCTTCCGCGTGCTCGTGGAAAAGCGCTACCGCGAGGGCGAATACAAGGGCTACGGCCGCATGCTGGCCGCCAGCTTCACCAACAAGGGCAAGACCTACGAGGCCTTCCTGTTCCGGGACGGGCAGGGCCGCCCCCAGCATTACAACAGCAAGGGCGAGAACCTGCACAAGACGCTCCTGCAGGCGCCGTTGGCCTTCACGCGCCTCACCTCGCGCTTCACGCACAGCCGGCGCCACCCCATCCTCGGCTCGCGGCGGGCGCACCTCGGCGTGGACTATGCCGCGCCCACGGGCACGCCGGTCAAGGCCGTGGGCGAGGGCGTGGTCACCAGGCGCGGCTGGGCCGGCGGCTACGGCAACCAGGTCATCATCAAGCATGCGGCCGGCCTCGAATCCATGTACGCCCATCTTTCCGGCTATGCGCGCGGCCTCAAGCAGGGCCAGCGCGTGCGCCAGGGGCAGGTCATCGGCTTTGTGGGCAGCACCGGGCTTTCCACCGGGCCGCACCTCGATTTCCGCCTGCGCCAGAACGGCACCTTCATCAACCCGGCCAAGGCCATCAATCCCCGCGGGGAGCCTGTCTCGCGCAGGAACATGGCCCAGTTCGGCAAGACCGTGGCGGCCGCGCGCGACTATCTTGAAGGGCGGCGTCCTTTGGGCGAGTATACCGTCGACAGCCTGGTGCCCGAGGCGCCGCAGGTGGAGGCGTCCCCGCCGGCCGCGCCGCAAAAAACGCAGCCGCGCCGCCAGCGCCGCGCCCAAAAGCGGCGGGGCTAGCTGAAGATACGGGAGGAGAACGGCCATGATCGCGCTCGATCCCTTGTGGGGTGGATTGAATGTGGTGCAGGACACGCCGCCGCGCGACAGCCTCGGCATCTCCTATGCGCCGAGCATCGTCACTGACGTGACCGCAGCGGTGCCGCAGCTCGATTCCATGGCCAGCGTGCAGTCCTTCACGGAGCACCAGTTCCGCGCCGCCGCGGAGAACATGTATGATTCCGGCCTCGTGGTGAGCACATGGTCGTGAGGGAGCGGGAGGCAGCGCTTCAACGGAGAAAACTCTTGACAGGCGCGCCGCCGGCGCGTAGGACAGACGGGCGTCGGGATGTAGCGCAGTCTGGGAGCGCACTTGAATGGGGTTCAAGGGGTCGAAGGTTCAAATCCTTTCATCCCGACCAGAAATTCCAAGGGGTTACGGTGAAAACCGTAACCCCTTTCTGCGTTAGGAAATTTTTTTCAAAAACACGAATTTGGGGCTGTCCTCGCCAGGGTTAATGTTTTGCGTCTTTAATCCAAGAAGTTAGCTGGATTAAGGGCGCCTTACGAGTGCCACCATTAAAGCGCCATTCGCTCTCTGCGAGGAACCAGTAAAAGTGTTCAGGCCAATGCCGTTGAACTTGAGCTGATACCGCTTTGCCTGGTGCCAAAAATTTTCTATCCTGTTGACATGGTTTCCTTGTTTGGCAAATAACGTTGAATGTTCACGCCTGTGATGGTGGAAATCGCCTGCATCCAGGGGAGTATATGCCCGGAACATGTCCGTGGAGAGGATGCTGCCGGCTCGACGCGCTCCTCAATGATGGGCATGAGGGGCCTTCGCTCACGACACTACCGACGGCCCGACAGGTGTCCCTCGGCAAAAGGTTGCCGCCCGCATCAACGCCCCTCCCTGTGATGAGGCTTCTCCCATAGCCCACATGTTCCAGATACTGAAGAAGAGCTGCCCGGCAGAAAAATCTGCTTCAAATCGATAGTTTTGATGGATCTTTTTAGGGAATGCGGCTCATGGGGAGCTCAACCCCATGAGCTCTCTCACTTCATTTATATCAATGATATGGTTGTCAATAAAGGGAGGCGGGATGGGTACAGCCTCGCGGCACCTGTCAAAAAGAACATAGGGCAACGCCGCCGAGAGGTCATTGTGTGTTTTGAAATACTGCACTCCCGTTGCCGAAAGCGCGGCCAGTTTCTCCCGGGTCAGTGACGTGACGATATCGAAAAATTCTTTTCGCGTCCGCCATTTCAGGACCTCGGGATAAAGAAAATCATTCTGCTCTATCCTTGTCAGGCCACCAGCATAGACCAACATCGGGATACCGGCGGCCATGCATTGTAAATTTAGCTTTATACTGCTTATGGGGAACGGCGAGATGAAAAGGTCGACCTCGCGGGACAACATGGAATCCGGGAGATTGTTGGCCCACTCCACATGACAAAAGCGGTGCTCCGCTACGCCGTTCCTTTTCATGGCCCGTGCAAGCCGCTGCCTGATTTCTTCCGGCAGCGGCCCGTAATGGATATGTTTTCCGCCTGTGGCCTGGAGCAGGCAGAGGATAAAGTGCACGAAGTTTCCGAGGATGTCGCCCTCATACTTGTAAAAACGGGCCGCGGCGGTGGCTGTGGTCAGCTTTTCATGACCGCCCAGGGGGGCGTAGTTGATTGTCGTTTTGGGGGCCACACTCCAGCAGGGGATGTAGATGACCCTGTCGCCGAATCTTTCCGAAAGCAGTTTGTAGTCCTTGGGCGTTTTGGCGATGAAGAGATCAATGTTGGTATTGGACAGCCCAAGCGAAAACCCGTGATCAAACGAGAAAGGAACGATATTTTTCGCGCCATAGTCCTGAAGGGCCGCATCCGCCAAGGTGTTGTTATGTCCGCAATACCAATAAATCTTTCCGGGATTGAAGGCAGCGATCCTCTCCATGAGGGCGGGCAAGGGGGCCGGTATGTTCTTTAAGAAGGTGAAGGTGACATCACGGAAGGCGCCCCAATCTTCCTTCATGGCTTCCGTGAATTCCTCCATGCCCGTCATGTCGGTAAGAAAAAGGGCAATCTTTCTGCCGCCGAGCATGGTTACAAGCTCGAGGATTTCCTGGTAGACCCCGCCCCCTGTTTTGTTCAACGCAGATATGACAAACGCCACATGTTTCGCGTCAGGCTTGGCTGCCGGCGCGATTTCCAGCCGGGTTTTCGTGATAAACCCGAGGGATTCGCAAAAACTGTCGATAAAATCGGACGTATAGAGCTTGCGAAATGCCAGGTCTCTCTCCCTGAAGGCAAGGATGTTCGCCCAGCCAGTGGCGAGGTGGGCGAGCAGCGCCGGAACCGGCCATGCCGTTTTTTTTGTCTCCGCTGCCGCCTGCTGCCGCTCAAGGCACTTGACCACCTCGCCGATGATCGCTTTTTCCCGCTGGCTTTCCACATGCCTCAGGCACGACTTCCATGTGGCGATGTCCAGTTTTTTCTTTTCTTCTGCATCCAGCGAGGACCAGATGCCCTTTGGGTTCAAGGTATAGACAGAGCCCACGAAATCAAGAACTTTCACGCGCCCGCAGGTGGCGTTCATTGCTATGAGCGTTCTGATGGTATCGCCGCGCTGCGTCTGCAGAATGGGGATTTCCCGGTTCTTGAAGACGTTGCGGTACATCATCGTCGACGTGTGGCAGTAGAAACTATGCTTGAGGAACTCGAAATAGGTGTGCTCGCACGCCGGGGCGAAAAGCCTGGGGTCGCTCTCTATGCACCCGTCGGGGAGCACGGTCAGGTATTTATGGGAGACGGCCGCGTAGTTTCCTTCAGTGTCGCCGTCCAGAAAATCCGCCTGGCGCTGGAGCTTGTCGCGAACGGTGTAGTAGTCATCGCCGTCCAGCACGCAGAGGTAATTGCCCCGCGAAGCTTCGGCCCCTCTCTTGAATGCCAGGGCGTTTCCGAGGTTGCTTTCGTTGGTGAGCACCACGAGCCGCGCGTCACGGCCGGCATACTCCCGCAGGATGTCCGGCGTCCCGTCCGTGGAGCCGTCGTCAACGGCGATGATTTCGCAGCTGAAGTTTATGCGTTGCATCAGGATGGAATCCAGGCAACGCCGGAGCGTTTCGCCGACGTTATAGCAGGGGAGGATGATGGAAAGCTTCATCGTTCTTCACGTTTTCCAAAAGTATAATAACGAAGCCTTGTCTCGGGAAACTTGTTTTGGGAAGAACCCTCGGGAAAAATCTGGCCTTCTTTGCGGCATGACAGCCCAAAATCTGCGAACAGAGTTTTGAATTGGGAGGCGGTCCTGTAGAGTGCGGAATACTCGCAATCCAGGGCTTTGGAATAGATACGATCCAGCATATAGCTGTCCTGCAGGATGCTGGTCGGCTCGCGCAGGATGACAAGGCCGTCCACGTGCAAGGCCGGCAGCACATTGGCCAGCATACGCCGGATGAGGTCATCCGCAAGATGGACAAAAATGCCGGAAAAGAAGATGCGGTCGAAAGTGTTGTCGGGGATATAGGCTTCCACGGGACTTTGGACAAATTCGATGTTGTGCAGATGCGCTTTTTCGGCGCTCTCACGACCGCGTTCCAGAAAATTCTGCTGGTAATCCACCGCTGTCACGCTTCTCGCTGACGGCGCGAAACGCAACGCCCATTGGCCGTAGCCGGCGCCCATGTCAAGTATCCTGACGCCGGGACCAAGTTCGAGCAAGGGCATGACAGCGCGGGTTTCGCCCGCGACCTTTTCTCTCAGGCGCAGCCCGTCCTCCTCAAAATTAACGAGGCTTTCGGGGCGTTCTGTGGCTCGCCGGCTCCGGGATTCCCAGAACGCCCTGATGCTGGTGTAGTCGATCATGCGTCCCCCTTGCAGGTAAAATTTTCTTTCAACGTGGTGGAGCTGATGTTCGGGGTGCGGGAAAGCCGCAGGATTTCACGTCCCTGCCGGCGGCAATACCCGATGGCCCGCCGGAAACCGGGGTGGTCCTGATCCTCCCCCACGGCGAAAATGTCGAAATCCGCCTCGCGGACAATGTCGGCCACATTTTTGTAGGTGATCACCTCATCCACCAGCCGCAACGCGCGCACCAGCTCACAGCGGACCTCGGTGGAATAAAAAATGATCGCATCCGGCTTATACTTGAGGATAGAGTCCTCATCCTGCACGGCAACTATGAGATGTGAACGCGGATAGAGACTTTTTATTTGATTAAAGAGGCGCACATGACCATAGTGGAAATAGTCGAAGACGCCGACGGTCAATATTCGCGGCTGCATTCGCTCTCTCTTTCGTTAATCATTATCGGGAAGGTTCTCTGCGCATCGATTATTGCATTTTTTATATCATCGACGATATATTGCGAACAATGAGGATAATTATGTTTCAATCTCTGCTCAATATTTCTTCTTTTCTCAAGAAGGTCATCCCGGCCTTCCATGAGTACAGTATCAATAAAATTTAGGATACCCGCTTCCTTTTTAGCTATATAGTGCGCTTCTAAACATTCTTTTCCCAGTTCGCTGAATTGCGCAAAAACGTCGGATTCCGTATCCCACATGTAACAGCAGGGATTTCCCGTAAAAAGATATTCCGCAATGAACGAGCCGCAGTCATGGATCAGGGCGTCCGACTCAACGAAAGTGGTCAGGTATTCCCCGCCTTCCTGGATTTCCACGTTGCTGTGCCGTCTCAATGCGTCAAGCCAGGCAGTGGTTTTTTTCCTCCCCCATGCGGAATGGCGATGGAGATTTTGCACCAGGAGCGGATGAGGCCGGAAAACGAAATCCGCGTGCGGAAAGAGGGCGGGCAGCCGGGCTATCAACTCCGCATAGTGGAAGAAATGGCCATACGTGATGCTGTTGTGATTTTTAAAGATTGTATGGTGAGGGGCGATGATGATCTTTTTTCGCGGCGACGGCTTTTTGGAAATTTCAGCCATTTTGTCCAGCTTGGCAAAACCGCTTAAACGGATATTCGCCAAAGGCAACGCATCCATTTCTCTTTTCGCCTGGGCGTAAAATCGCCAAAAATTCGCGAAGAAAGGGGTGTTTCGGATAAATTCCTCGGATGCCCGGGAAACGCATGGCCCGTAGGGGGTGTAGAAAACCGGCACGCCCTTTGCCCAAAACTGCCCATGCCGATAGGGCGGTGGCACCATCCCGTCATAGGGGATGGACGGGCAATACATGTCGCAGGTTGAAACGATGTCTTGAATAAAAGACGCATCGCGCGGGGTGTAGGTACGAAGCAGCTCGGCACCCGGATACTGGGCCTGCAGAGAGGCGCAGGTGCGGATATATGCCGTCAGCAGCTGCTCGGTGCCCCGCGAGATGTCGGGCACGGCGATGAGGAAGGGTTCAAACATTTCGCTCTCGCGCATCAACTCAAAAACATGCTGCAGGGGGAAGATGCTCTCAAAAATAACGGAGAAGCCCACACGTATTTTCTCTTTCCGCCGATATTTTCCCTGCAGGCGCTGAAATGCGTAATGATACTTCTTGTGGATGGTTGACCACGGTGCCATTCTAGGGGCCCCCTTACAGCGTGTGGGACATTCTTTTCCCCTGAGGAAGATAGGCATTCTGCTTTTTTGAAAAGGCCATAAACGTATTCCGCAGGAAGGGCGTCCTATACGTCGTTGCGAGTTTTGATTGGCCATGCCGGCACAACCACTGCCTGCCGGCATTGTTGTGCGTGTTAACGCGGGAGCTCATGGCCGTGCGCAGCCTGTGCGTCGTTTGCGGCGGGGTCGCGGGCGTGCCGGTCAAGGTCGTGAGCGGGCGGAAAGAGTCGAAAGTGAAGTTTTTATCAGGGATAACGGCCAGGAAATATCCACCGGGCTCCAGTATCTCCGCCATGGAGGTAAGATGTGGGCCGAAGTTGTCCTGATGCGCGAAATTGTGGGCCGAACAGACACGGCCGAAGCTGTCCGCGATCTTCCCTTCCGCAAGGCCGGCCAGGTGGCAGCCGTTTTGCGGGGCGCCTGCGTGCCTGCCATGCCGCTCAAGCTCCCCTTGCAACATTGCGCCGGCCCGGGGGAGACAGGGCGTCATCCCGCGGCTATGGGCAGGGTCAAATTGCGGCGGCAGCTCTATGGGCATGGGTTTCACCCCCGTTGAGCAGGGACCGGGCCGCGCTGAGACGCAGCGCCTCCTGGATGTCCGTGTCCAGAAGAAATCGCGATGCGTGCCCCGTCAAGGTGAAGGCCCGCAGGATGTCTTTGTAGGGGACCACATTGAGCCCTTCCAGCAACCAGCACTTCATCATGGCGGGGTAAGGCTTGCCCTGCCAGAACCTCTCCCAATACTGAAAGGCGAGCTCCAGTTGGCGCATGACATTTCTGGAAATATTGCCCGCGTGGCGCCGGTAGATGAAGCCGGGCTCGTCGATCAGGGAAAAAGTCAGTCCCGGATGGGCAAGGATATGAAAGAGAAGCTTTGTGCGCAGGACGATGTCGTCGCCGATCATGGTTTCGCTGAAGCCGTTGACCGCCTCAACGGCGCTCCTGCGGAACACGGCCCCCTGAATGTAGAACGAATGGAACAAGGTGCGTTCCAACTCCAGCAGGCCTGCGGCATCCGGGGACTTGCCCGCCAGGGGCGTCTCCTCCGGCCTCAGCTTTTTGTCCTCCCCGAGCGCAAAGGCCTTTGTGTGCGCGGCGAACACGCGATGCCCGTCTTCGAGCAGGCGCTCCATCCGCGCCTCGAGAGCCCCGGGTATCTGCATGTCGTCAAGGGAGGTGAACAGGACAAACTCCCCATGGCTGGCCTTGAGCAGCCGGTTGAAGTTCGCCGGTACGTTTCCGGAATTTTCCTGTTCAAGCACGAGGAAAGGACAGGGGCTTTGGCTCTGGAGCTCCTTGAGCAGTTCAACGCTGCCGTCCCCGGAGCCGTCATCCATGGCGACGATTTCGATATGCGGCCAACTGTCCTGCCAGATGGAGGTGATGCAGTCCCGGATGTACGGCGCGTGCCTGTAGCCGAGGCAACACACCGAGAGCAGTTTATCCTTGCCAGGCATTGGCGGCCTCCACGACTTTTTCGATTTCGGCTTCCGTCATGACGGGATGGAGCGGCAGGGAAACGACCTCCCTGTGGATGGCCTCCGTGACGGGCAGGGAGAGGCCCGCGAACTCCGCGAAAGCCCGCTGGCGATGCGGAGGCGTGGGATAGTGCACAAGGGTCTCCACCCCCAGGCGCTCCATGTGCCGCCGGAATGCGTCACGCCCGGCAACGCGCACGGCATAGATATGCCAGACATGCTCCTCGGCGTTCGTGGGCATCGCCGGCAGCGCCACGAGCGGATTGGTGATCCTGGCGGCATAGAGGCCCGCGATCTCGCGGCGGATGGCATTGTCCCGGTCAAGATCCTCCAGTTTGCGGTCCAGCACCGCGGCCTGAAAGTCATCAAGGCGCGAGTTGCAGCCCTTGCGCTGGTGGACGTATTTCTCCCTTGAGCCGTAATTGGCGATCATTGCCGCGGCCTCGGCGAGCTGCGGGTCATTGGTCGTGATCATGCCGCCATCGCCCAGGCAGCCGAGGTTCTTGCCGGGATAGAACGAAAAGCCGGCGGCGTCGGAAAGGTTGCCGGCGCGGCGCCCCGCCAGCAGGGCACCGTGGGCCTGCGCCGCATCCTCAAAGAGCTTCAGGCCGTGGCTCACGGCAAAGTCCCGCAGGGCGTCCATGGGCGCCGCGCGGCCATAGAGATGCACGGCCATGATGGCCCTCGTGCGCGGCGTCAGGGCGGCCTCGAGGTTTTCCGGGGCGATGTTGAAGGTTTCCGGGTCCGGCTCGACCAATACGGGCACGCACCCTGCCTGGCTGATGGCCAGGATGGTGGCGATGAAGGTATTGGCCGGCACCAGGACTTCGTCGCCCGCCCCGAGCCCGGACGCCTGCAGCAGGATGCGCAGGGCGTCAAGGCCGTTGCCCACGCCCACGGCATAGCTTGTGCCGCAGTAAGCGGCGAAATTCCGGCAAAAGCGCTCGTTCCACGGGCCGCCGATATAGCGGCCGTCGTCGAGGATGCTGTCCAGGCGCCCGGCGATGTCGTGGCGGATGCGTTCGTTGATTTTGCGCAGGTCGAGATATTTCACCGAAAGGTCTGCACGCTGCGCCCCGTGCGCTTGGACGCCCGCCACATCGCAGCCCGCATTTTTGGCGCCATGGAGCACCATCAGTATTTCCCCTTCACCGTCAGGCCCGCGGGCACATCCTTCGTGACGATGCTGGCCGCCCCGATGACGGCGTTTTCACCGATGGTCACGCCCGGCAGGATGGTCGCGTTGGCCCCTATGGCGGCCCCGCGCCCGATATGGATGCCCTCCAGCGTCCAGTGGCGGTTGCGCGATTTCGGGTGCCTGTCGTTGCAAAAGGTCGCGTTGGGGCCGATGAAGACGTCATCCTCCACGCGCGTGCCGTCCCAAAGCTGCACCCCGCATTTTATCGTCACGCCATTGCCGATGACCACATCATTTTCAATGAAGCAGTGGCTGGCGATATTGCAGCGCGCGCCGATGCGCGCCCCCGGGAGGATGACGCAAAACTGCCAGACGCAAGTATCTTCGCCAATGGCAGTGGTTTGTACATCAGAAAGATTGTGAATCACTTTTGCACAACTCCATAAATTCTTCATAGCTCCTGATATAGTCGGTCGTGTCATAGTGTTCTGAGGCGAGCACCATGACGATACAGCCTTGCGAAAAATTCGTGAACTCACGCCAGACGAAATTTTCCACATAGAGCCCAGTGGAGGGGCTGTCCAGATGGTAGGTGACGCGCTCGCGCCCGTCATCGAGCGTAAAGTCACAGCTGCCCGCGAGGCAGATGATCACCTGCTTGAGATTGCGGTGCGCATGCCGCCCCCGAATGGCATCCCGGACAGTGCCCCAGATATAGTAGATGCGCTTGATATCGAAACTGAAATCAAGGCCCTTCTCCAGGGCGACGAGGCTGCCCGCATGGTCGCCATGGATGGCAAAATGTTCTAGGCGGTACATAGCGAAAAGCCTTTGCCGTCGATGCGCAGGTTTTTGTTGAAGGCGCGCAGCCGCCCATCCCAGTGTGCCGCAAAGGCGGCGGGGGCGCGGCTCATCAGGCTTTTCGGCGGGCCGGCGACAAACAGGGTGGCAAAGGGCCACCAGACCGAGCGCCTGCCACGCTGCCCGAGGCGCAGGCAATAGTCCTGCAGGGCCCAGGAGCCCATGGAGACATCCAGCCCCCCGGCATTCCTGAAATCTTCCGCGCGGGTGAAGAGAAACAGGCCGTCGAGGGCGTCCACCGTTCTTGGCAGCCAGTTCCACCCGAAATGCACGAGGGCTTCGGCCCCTGCCAGGCCAAACAGGGGGCCCATCCTCCCGCTGGCGTCTGCCATGTAACCGGCATGCGCAATGGCGCGCGCGGCCCGGAGCACGGTCTTTCCCCCCACCGCGCCGATGCCCGGGCGCCAGAGCGCGGAGACGGTTTCTTCAAGCCAGTCCTGGCTTGTGGCGACGGCGTGCGGTGTCACGAAACCCAGGATCTCGCCGCTGGCCGCGTCCGCCGCCGCGTTGATGGCGTGGGGGGCCCCGGCAGCCCTGAGCAGGACGGGAAGGCCCGCGGCCTGCAACCCCTCCAGCGTGGCTTCCCAGAAATCACGGTCTTCGGCCGCGCATGTGTAGATGAGCTCATGCGGCCAGCCGGCCTGTTTTGCAAGCGCCCTGGCGTGGGCGGCGAGGTCGAAGTCCCGCGAGGGGATCTCGCAGATAATGCTGGCAGAAGGTCTTGCGGCCGGTGCCGGATAGCGCACCCGCACCCACTGCGCCACAGGGGCGTCTTCGGCGCGAGCGCCCGGGGAGGTGCTGTCAAGCCATTGCTGGACGGCCTTGCGCGCATTGTCGAGGGCATAGGCCTTGGCGTTGATGCTTCCTGCCGTGCTGCCCTCGTGCGCGCGCCAGTGGTAGAGCACATGCGGCACATGGACGAGCCGGCTCCCGTCAAGGCCCGTCACATAGCGCAGCAGCATGTCGTGGTCCTGGGCGCCCTCAAACCCAGGCCGGAAGCCGCCGATGGCGCGCAGGCGGTCCGTCCTGTACACGCCAAGGTGGCAGACGAAGTTCTGCGCGGAGAGCAATTCCCAGTCCCAGGCGCTGTTCTTGAAATGGGGGTTGAAAAGGCTGCCCGCGTCGTTGATTTTGTCCTCGTCGGAATAGAAGAGCATGCCCTCCTGGTTGGCCTCGATGGCCCGGGCCATGACGGCGAGGGCATCCGGTGTGAGCAGGTCATCCTGGTCCATGAGGACGGCCCACGGATGTGCCGCCATTTCCAGCGCGGAATTGGTGGCCGCGGCTATGCGGCCGTTGCGCTCGCGGAAGACGGCGCGGATGCGGGCGTCCTTTTCCATGTATTCGCGGATGATGGCCGCCGTTTCCGTGCCCGGGGAGGCATCGTCGGCGATACACAGCTCCCAGTCGTGGTGTGTCTGGGCAAGGACGGAATCGAGGGCGGCGCGGAGGTGGGCCGGCTTCGGGGCATATACCGGCATCAGGAGGGAAAAGGCGCCCCCTGCCCTTTCCCGGCTGGCGAGTTTCTGTTCCGGCAGTTCACGGCCGAAGACCCAGAGCGCATAGGCCCGTGGATCGTTGGGCGGCAGGGAGAGGCCGGTATCTTCCGCGATTCGCAAAAGATTTTTCGCAAAACGCGGATATTCAACCCGGGTGAAATTTTCGTAATTCTTTATCCATGCCTCATGGCGTTCCAACATTTCGGTGAGGCCCAGCTTGCGGCACCAGTCCGCGGACCCCCGGGCGCGCTCCAGGAAGGTCTCGGGAGTGTCGTCTGCATAAGAGCGCAATATGCTCTCGCTCGTGCTGCACAGCCCGGCATTGCCGGTCTGTTTTCCGAGGTCATAGGCCGCGGCGGCCGTGCGCGGAGTATGGAACAATTTTAAGTACATCTCGAAAAGCCCGCCCTGCTCCCGGGGCGTGGGCGCGTGGGCGATGGCACGTTCCCAGCCGGCCTGCCAGAAGGGATAGCCGACCAGCAGTTCCTTTATCCGCGCAAGCCCGGCCTCCCTCGCCAGTGCGTCCAGCCTGGCGGCCGTCCTTTCGGGCAGCATGGGGCAGTAGGTGAGCCATTCAGTGACATCGAGAAACAGGCCGTCATTCTGCGTGAGAAGATGCCAGTCGGGGGTGAGCAGGAGCAGGCTTTTTCCCACGAGACGCCTGGAATTTTCCTCCTCATGCGCATGGCGCCCGTGGGTCTGGCTTTCGTGATGGATGACGAGGGCGTCAGGGTTGACGGTCATGCGGTAGCCCTTCTGGCCCAGGCGCGCGCACAGGTCCACGTCTTCAAAGCCGTTGATGAAACCTTCGTCAAAGGCGCCTGCCTCCTGAAACAGGGATTTCCTGACGACGAGACAGGCGCCGGTGATAGCCTGGAAGAAACGCCGTTTGCGGGCCAGGGGGCTCGCGGCCGGGATGCCCTCGTAAAGATGGCCCAGTGTGTACGCCGGGGAAATGAAGATCCCCAGATGCTGCACCGTGCGCCCGAGGGGCGTTTCCTGGGGGTAGACCAGGAGCGGCCCCGTGGCGGCGATGTCGGGATACGTGGTGAAGTCGCCAATCAGGGGCTCGTACCAGCCCGCCTGTACTTCGGTGTCATTGTTGAGGAAGATGAGGAACTCGCCCCGGGCTGCGTGGGCCCCCTGGTTGCACGCGCCTGCGAAATTGCGATTTGCCTCGTTGCGAATATAGGTGAAGGAATCACCAAAAAGCTGTTTGCCCAGAAAAGGGCAGCCCCTGGCTGTGGCATCGGAGGAAGCGTTATCTACAACGATAACCTGTATTTTGGATAAATCCGTATTTTCGGCAATGCTTTTCAGGCATTTTCGCGTCAGCTCCCATTTATTATATACAGGGATAATGAGGGAGGATTCATGGTTTCGCATAGAAATATGGAGTTATAATGAATGGTTAGCTGACAGGTTTTCCTATATGGAAGATGGTTGACGTTCGCATGCGTTTATAGGGGCTCTCCTGTTGCGGACAGAAAATTCTGCCCGCCCATCGTCTTCCCGAGTGGCGCCAGGGCTTTCCCGGCGAGCGCCATAAAATCTTCACCGATACCGCAGCCCTGGGCACGAGCCTGAAGGAGCGCCTTTTGGACAGTCCCAAGGCAACATATATGAAATATTCACCGTAGGTCAATATACCAGTATGCGTTGCCCTTTTTTTGGGCAACCCTGAAATTATGCAGGCGTCCACGTGCTTTTTCGGGAAGCTTTTTCGCGAATGGCGAACGGCGGCGGATATTTCGCTCTGGGGCTTGGCGCTCAAAATGAGCTACCATATCCGAAATCTGCAACGCATCGAGAAGGGCGAACAGCAGCCCGGGGTCAACCTGGCCTTGAGGCTGCTCGCCGCCATCGGGGCCGAACCGGGGGCCTTCATGCAGAAGCTCGCGGACGAATGCCTCCCCGGCTTGCCGCACAGCCTGTCGCCGATGGGCCACGTTACGATTTCGTACGAGATGCCACAGATGAAGGAGGGCCAAAAATCGCTCTTTGGCCTGTTCCTGGTCCAGGCAAGGGTGGCGGCGGCTGTTTCGCAAACGGCAATGGCCAAGGCTGCGGGCTACAATCTGCGAAACATCAATGGTGTGGAGAGTGGCCGGCAGGACCCGGGAATCATGACGGCCCTCGCCTTGGTCAAGGCAACAGGTGCAGACGTAGGTGATTTCTTTAATGCTCTCTCCTTGCGCTGGAACGAGCTCCTCTTCAACAAAAAAAATTAAAATATCGCGATTCAAGAGGAAGGGCGGGGCATTCATGCTGGCCCGGCATAAGGCGTGTATCCTTTCCTTTCAGGACGCGCGCACCCCACACCTCCCTATACCCCTGCCAGCTTCATCTGGCGCCCGCCGGGTTGCGCCGGCGGGGCCCTCCCACCCTCCATCAATGCCTCCCGTTTTCCGGGCAGCCAAGGAGAATGGCCGCAGGCTTTCCCAGTGCGAGCGGGTCAATCTCAGCTGGCGCGGTCTTCCAGCCCAGGCTTCCGGCTTGGCGCCCAAGAAACGGACATTCTGCCAGCTACCTGACGGGGTTTCTTGGCGCGCAGCCTCCTTAGAGAGTGCCGTCATTTGATTTCAGCCCAAATGGCGAGACCCGGATATGCGCGGCAGCCGGAAACGAAGCCGTGTATTTCGCGTCTCGTGTGGCGAGAAGCCGCCAGGCTTCAATCCTGGAAAAGCATTTCCCATAAGGGGTCGGAGATTGTACGGATGTTTATCGCAAGCCCGCAAATTTTTTGCGACTTTTGCGAGGGGGAGGGGTGGTACGGGAACTACCTCAAGTGGTACTCGGGCGCCCCGGTGCATTTCCCGGAAGTGGATTTCATCGAGAAGCTTATTGCGGAACTGCCGGATGGGGATTTCCGGTTCATCCGTATCGGCGAGGGCTCCGACGACACCGAGGTGCGCGGCGGCTTTTGGGAAAATCCCTTCGAGATGGAACTGGGGAGGTAGATCAGCTTTTTCGGGGCTTTCTAGCCGATGTCCTCGGGTGGGTATTGCTGGGAAGTATGGAGGACAGCTTTGATATAGATAATACCAGCGTCTGTATCCACGCCGTAAACAAGGAGATAGTTCCTATGTACGACCAGCTCTCTGGAATTGCTTTCACGGCCCAGCTTGCCACGAAAAGGAAATTGGCCCAATGAGTCCGCCGTGCTGGTGAGGCGGTCATCTATCTCAAGGGCGGCTGTGAGATTATCTTTGGCGATGAAGAAAATCAGCTTGTCACGTTCAGATAAGGCTGAAGCAGTCCAAACAACCTTCATTGCTGTTCTGCCATAGCCAAAAGCTTCTTCCGACGCTCCTCGGCAAGACGCGTGGCCTCTTCCTGCGAAACGTATCGGCCTGCCCGGTAGTCTCGCTCGCCTTCCTCAACCTTGGCCCTGAACCAGCCCTCATACGCGCAATAATTGACGATAGCTTCCCGCAGGGCTTCCTCGCGGGAAAGCGAGAGCGATGCGGCCGTTGCATCCAGTTGATCCAAAATGGCCGTATCTAAGGAAATCTGCGTCTGAGCCATAGTAACCTCCACCCTGAAACCCTACCCCCGCAGGCAGCCACCCGTCAAACAGAGGCTGTCTGCGTATCGAGACCACTATGAACATGATCCATGAAGGACTCGCCGCCCTGCGACCCGTTGAACCGGACGCAGGGCAAGTATTCAGCGGCCAGAAAAGCGGCGCACTCGTGAAGGACTACGCCGCGCCCACCAGCTCCACGCCGGCCATCGACCCCGGCTGCATCTTCCATGAGGCCAGCCGTGACCTCGTGGTCTGGTTCCTCGACCCGCTCTGCGTCTCCGGCCCCACGGGATGCGGCAAGACCTCCTGCATCAAGCAACTGGCCACCCTCTGGCCGCCCCGCTGGAAAGCCATGCGGATGAAAATGCGGTGCCGGAAGCGCTCCTTGCCGGTGGACAGGCGGACTTGTCCCCATCGGTCACGGGGCCTGCGGGCACGGGACAGGACGAAAACCAGGCGGAAGGGGGCGAACCTGAAGACGCTCAGGGTCCGCATAGCGAGGCGGAGGCCGTCGCGCCCGGGCTCCCTGTGCCAGCAAATGGCATGGATATTCCCCGCGAGGCCATGGACGTGGAAAGACGAAGCGGCGCTTTAAAACTCTCCGCTATTTGTCCTCCTCTTTTTCAATTTCCGCTTCACTTTTTTTGACATCTTTTTCGACAACCTTTTCGACATCCAGGGCCCAGCGGCTAAAAAAGTACTTGAAAAACGGAAAGAGGAAGATGACCATCAGGAATATCACCATCACCAGCACGATGATCGACTGGTCATCGCACCATGGGTTCATGGCATCCCTGATGAACTGGAGAAATACCGCAACCGCGGTGCACAGTGCGGCGCTGGCGTTGAAAAGTGCCGCCCCGGTCACATGTGGATTAAAGGGGGAATCGGATGTCAAAAGCCTGGGGTCGAAGCAGGTGTAAACCAGCTCTATGGCGGTGTCCAGCTCCCTGTAGGCGCGTCTCAGGCTCTCATTTTTGGACTGCTCGGATTCAGGGGCGGCCGTGGCAGATTTCCACCAGAGAAATGCGGCCAGAAGATACATGGCATCAATGAGAAAGTTCTGGAACGCTATCACGATGACTTCCTTGAGAAGAGTGCGCGTTTACGGTCATGGCCGGATGAGGGGGGCCGCCCGGGCCCTTGTTTGGAGCAGTTTATAAATATCCTCCCGTGGCGTCCACCTGCCGGCGCACAACCCGGGCGTCCCTCATTCAGGGGGAGCACCCCGGTTTTTCCTCCAGAAATTCCCGGGGGCCGTGGTGAATGGCGCGGCACTTTTGCTTTTTAAGCCGGCTTTTTGCCAAGCCGCATCAAGAGGCGGATCACCGGGCTCGTCAAAAGGCTCGCGAGGATGGTGCCCTCGCGCACGCCGGCGAGGTCATTGAGCACAAGCCAGCAGAGCACAAGCGCCAGCGCGCTCATGCAGACATCGCAGAGCATGCGCAGGCGCCCGAAATCCCGCGCCGTGGCCGTGGCGAGCGCGAGCACGAAAGCGTCGTAGGGCAGCACCGCGATATTCGCCCGGATGGTGAGGAAGGCGCCCACCCCGATGAGCAGGGAGCCCCCGGCCACCCACAAGAGGCGCGAAAGATAGCTGTGCGGGTCAAAGCCGAGCAGCACGAACATGGAGCCGTCCACGCAGGTGCCGAAGATGCAGGCCAGGAAGGCCTGGAGAAAGATGGCCCAGAAGCGGATCCTGCCGCGCAGGAGCAGCCACTCCGCCGCGATGAGCAGCAGGTTGAACACGATGACGCAGGCGCCGAAGCTGACGGAGGGCAGGATCAGGGACATGGAGTAGGGGATGGCCGCGATGGGCGTGGTGCCCAGAAGGGCCTTGGTGGTGACGGCCACCCCGAAGGCCACGCAGCCAAGACCGGCGAAAAACACACAAAGGCGCATGATCATGGGAAAAAGGGGCCCCTCGCCGCGCTTTTTGAAAAATGCGGTCGTTAATCCGTGAAGCGTATAAACATTGGGCGCCGATGGCAAGGAGGGGGCGCCGTGGCGCCGAAAGACCGGCTGGAGCCGGGCTGCGCATGCCATATACAGCGGGCGTCCCGCCCGGGTATCCGTGGCTCCGGGCGTGCGCATGGGCTTCGGTTGACAAAAAACCTTCCGCTGGCTAGGCCGGAACACGGTGCTGGCCTTTGGCCTTTAACAGTGGAACAGTGGGAGCAAACGATGAACTACGCGCAAATGACCAAGGAAGCCCGGGTCGTCCTGGTGGAATTTTTTGCGAGCTGGTGCCCGCATTGCCAGAAGATGATGCCGGTGGTGGCCGAGGTGAGGGAACGCCTCGGGAAGGACATTCCCGTGGTGCAGCTCGATATCGACCAGAACAAGGCCGCCGCGCAGGAGGCCCGGGTCGACGGCGTGCCGACCTTCATCATCTACCTTAACGGCACGGAAGTGTGGCGCTACAGCGGCGAGATCGACGGCAACGAGCTGCTCGCCAAGGTCCAGTCGTATTGACCGCTTCCCGCAAGTCCCGCGACAGCTTCACGTCGTCCGGGAACTCCCGCATGCCGGGGCGCATGCGCTGCGGCACGCGGCGTCCCGGCACGGGAGGCGCCCCATGAGCACGCGCGTCATGGCTCCTTCTTTCTCCTGCCCCTTCGCCGTGGGCGAGGTCATCAGCAACAGGACGCTCTACACCGCGTTCAGGTGCGCCTGCGAGGGCGGGGTGCGCTATTCTTCCGCATTCCACGTGCTCGTCGTCGTGAGCAATTATGTTGACCCGCGGCATACGGGCGGCGCATGGAAGGACGGCGTGCTCTACTACACGGGCAGCGGCAAGGCCGGCGACCAGGAGCTGAAAAAGGGCGGCAACAGGCGCCTCTGCGAATGTATGCGGGGTGGCTTGCCCGGCTATTATTTTGAAGTCCACACCGAGGGCCGCTACACCTATCGCGGGCGCCTCGAGGCTGCCGGCGAGCCCTTCCAGCGGGAGGAGCCGGGCGCCGACGGCGCCGGGCGCAAGGTGTGGATCTTTCCCTTGCGCCTGGCCGGGGCATAGCCTGGGCGGCCGACCACGCCCCTGAACGCTCCTTGACCCCCATCTCCGGCTCCTTTAGGCTGGCAGCCTGATGGCGTCGGCGCGGCTTGCGCCGGCACGCCGGCTCCTTCTTTTTCCTCATCTCTATCAAGGGGAACCATCATGCGACTCTTGCCGAAACTCTGCGTCGTCCTTGTGGTCGTTTTCCTTGCGGCCGGCCCTGCCGTGGCCGAGGACGGCGTCGACCATTACAGCGTGGGCGACCTCGACGTGATGGCCATCCGCGACGCCGACGTGACCATGGGCCCGCGGCTCTTGCCCGGCCTTGCGGAAAAGGCTCCGGAATTCGCGGGCGTGTTCCAGAACGGCCCCGTCCCTGCCGTGGACCAGACCTTCTACTTCAAGAAGGACGGCCGGCAGGTGCTCGTGGACGCGGGCTGGGGCAAGGAACACAAGGTCGAGGGCCACACCGCCGACCTCTTGCATGAAAACGGCATCGCCGAGGACGACATCACCGACATCCTGCTCACGCACATGGACATGGACCACATCGGCGGCCTTTTGGATAACGGCCGGCCGGTCTATCCCAATGCCACGCTCTGGATCTCCGCGCCGGAATACGAGGCCTGGGTCGACGGGGGCGGCGTCAACCGGGGCGAGGCCGCCGTCGACCTCGCGAAGAAGGTGGCCGCGGCCTACAAGGTTAGGCGGTTCAACTACGGCGACGAGCTCCTGCCCGGGGTCACGGCCGTGGACGCCTCGGGCCACACGCCGGGCCACACGGCCTATGACATCACCTCGGGCACCGAGAAGATGACCATCGCGGGCGACATCCTCCATATCGCGCCCGTGCAGCTCCCCCGGCCCGATCTCAGCACCGCCTACGACATGGACGGCGAAAAGGCCGCGGCCGCGCGCAAGCGCCTCCTCGAGCGCGCCGCGCAGGAGCGCTCCCTGTTCGCGGGCATGCACTTCCCCATGGTGAGCGACGTGCGCAAGCTCGAGGGCGGGGGCTTCGCCATGCGGCAGCCGCGCTGACGCCCCACCCCCTCCGGGGCCGCCTGCGCCGCGCGCCCCCGGAGCGGCGCCATGGCCGCGCCTTGACTTTGTGCGCCGCATTGCCCAAACTAGGCCGGTTTTGCGCGCCCTGACCTTACGCCCGTCCGCTCTCCCGGCCGGGCGCCTTTTGTGGATACGGGCCGCGGGTGGCCCAACAGCGCGGGAGTCGGCATGAGCGATTACAAGAAGACCCTCAACCTTCCCAGGACCGGCTTTCCCATGAAGGCCAATCTCACCGTGCGCGAGCCGGAAATGCTCCGCCACTGGGAGGCCATCCACGCCCGGGAAGCCATGGTGGCCGCGTCGGGGGCGAAGGGCGACTATGTGCTCCATGACGGCCCGCCCTATGCCAACGGGCATATCCACATGGGCACGGCGCTCAACAAGATCCTGAAGGACATGGTGGTCAAGTCGCGCAACATGCAAGGCTGGGCCTCGCGCTATGTGCCCGGCTGGGACTGCCATGGCCTGCCCATCGAGCACAAGGTGGAGCAGGAGCTCAAGGCCGAGGGCAAGACCCTCCCCGTGCTGGACGTGCGCCGCCGCTGCCGCAGCTATGCCGAAAGCTGGATCGACATCCAGCGCGCGGAGTTCAAGCGCCTGGGCGTGCTCGCCGACTGGGAGCACCCGTACCTCAGCATGCTGCCGGCCTATGAGGCGGCCACGGCCGACAATCTCGCCACCTTCGTGGCCCAGGGCGGCGTGAGCCGCGCCAAGAAGCCCATTTACTGGTGCTGCTCCTGCCATACCGCGCTCGCCGAGGCCGAGGTGGAATACGGCGACCACACCTCGCCCTCGGTCTATGTGCGCTTCGCCCTGCCGGACGCGAAGCTCGCCCAAGTCTTTCCCGGGGCCGACCCCGGGCGCGCCGCCGTGGTCATCTGGACGACCACGCCCTGGACGCTGCCGGCCAACGAGGCTGTCTGCCTGCATCCCGAGTTCGACTATGTGCTCGTGGAGGCCGGGGACGGCCAGTATGTGCTCGCCGAGGAGCTCTTGCCCGCGTGCGCCGCGACCTTCGGCTGGGCGGCTCCGCGCATCGTGGGCCGAGCCCGGGGCGCCGAGCTGGAGGGCCTTGTCGCCCGCCACCCCTTTTATGACCGTAACTCGCCGCTCATTCTCGGGCAGCACGTGACGCTGGACGCGGGCACGGGCTGCGTCCACACCGCGCCGGGCCACGGCCGCGAAGACTATGAGGTGGGCCTCAAGTACGGCCTCGAGGTGTATTCACCGCTGGACGACGCCGGCCGCTTCCTGCCCGCGGTGGAGTATTTCGCCGGGCTCAATGTCTTCGAGGCCAATCCCAGGGTCATCGAGCGCCTCGAGGCAGAGGGCGCGCTCATGGCCCAGGCCAGGCTCTCGCATTCCTATCCGCATTGCTGGCGCTGCAAGAAGCCGGTCATCTTCCGGGCGACGACGCAGTGGTTCATCAGCATGGAAAAAAACGACCTCAGGGCGCGGGCGCTGGCCGCCATCGACAACGATGTGCGCTGGATACCGGCCTGGGGCCGCGAGCGCATCCACAACATGATCGAGTTCAGGCCGGACTGGTGCATCTCGCGCCAGCGGCAGTGGGGCGTGCCCATCCTGGCCCTCATCTGCGAGGATTGCGGCGAGGCCTGGAACGACCCCAACTGGATGCGCGCCATCTGCGCCCGCTTCGCCGAGTGGCCCACGGGCTGCGACTACTGGTACGCCGCGCCGCTCGAGGACATCGTGCCCGAAGGCCTCAAGTGCCCCAAGTGCGGCGCCCGGCACTGGCGCAAGGAAACGGACATCCTCGATGTCTGGTTCGATTCCGGCACGAGCTTCGCGGCCGTGCTGGAGGCCCGGCCCGAGCTGCGCTTCCCCGCGGACCTCTATCTGGAAGGCTCGGACCAGCATCGCGGCTGGTTCCACAGCTCGCTGCTCATCGCCGAGGGCGTGCGCGGGGCCGCGCCCTACCGCGCGGTGCTCACGCATGGCTACGTGGTGGACGGCAACGGCCGCAAGATGTCCAAGTCCGTGGGCAATGTCATCGCCCCGCAGGAGCTCATCGACAAGTTCGGGGCCGAGATTTTGCGCCTCTGGGCCTCCTCCGTGGACTACCGCGAGGACATCCGCATCTCGGACGAGATCCTGCGCCGCCTGGTGGACGCCTACCGGCGCATCCGCAACACCTGCCGCTTCCTGCTCGGCAACCTGGACGGCCTCGACAAGGGCAACCTCATGGCGCCCGAGGCGCTGCTGCCGCTGGACCGCTTCGCCCTCGACGTGGCGGCGCGGCTGCACGAGCGCCTGCGGGAGGCCTATCTGGACTTCGAGTTCCACAAGGTCTTCCACGGGCTGCACAACTATTGCGTCACCGACCTCTCGGCGGTGTACCTCGACATCCTCAAAGACCGGCTCTATGCCTCGGCGCCGGAAAGCCGCGAGCGCCGCTCGGCGCAGAGCGCGCTGTGGCACATCCTGCGCCTGCTTTTGCGCGACATGGCGCCCATCTTCTCCTTCACGGCGGACGAGATCTTCGGCTGCCTGCCCGAGAGCCTGCGCGGCCCGGAAAAGACGGTCTTCGCGCTCCAGCCCGTGGACACCGCGCCGTATCTCCTCCCCGACGGCGTGCGCGACGACTGGATGACCCTGCTCGCCGTGCGCGGCGCCGTCACCGCGGCCATCGAGCCGCTGCGGCGCGAGGGCGACGTGGGGCACTCGCTGGACACGCGGGTCACGCTCTGGCTCGCCGACGATGTGCGCGAGCGGCTGGAAGGACTCGGCACGGACCTCCGGGCCGTGTGCATCGTCTCGCAGCTTGAGCTGGGGCGCCTTGCGGACGCGCCCGAGGGCGCCTGGCGCGAGCCCGGCGTGGAGGGCCTTGCCGTGAGCGTGGAAAAGGCCCGCGGCGAAAAGTGCGAGCGCTGCTGGATCTATCACGAAGATTTGGGCAGCGACCCGGCCCATCCCACGCTCTGCCCGCGCTGCGCGGCCGTTGTGCGCGGGCTTGAGGGGGCCGGCGCATGAGCGGGGGCCGCGGCGCGGCCTTCCGCTGGGGCCTCTTGTCCGGCTCCGCGGGGGCCCTGCTCGTGCTCGACCAGGCGAGCAAGTGGCTCGTCATGGCCACCATCCCCGAGCACAGGCCGGTCGTCGTTATCCCCGGGTTTTTCGACCTCGTGAACATCCGCAACCGGGGCGCGGCCTTCGGCTTTCTCAACCGCTCGGACATCGAGTGGCAGTTCTGGCTCTTCCTGGCGGCGACGCTCGTCTCCGTCTGGGCCATCGCGGTGCTCGCGCGCAACACGCGCCAGCCCCTGCTGCTCGTGGGCCTGGGGCTCATCCTCGGCGGCGCGCTCGGCAACCTCATCGACAGGCTGCGCTTCCGCGCGGTGGTGGATTTTCTGGATGTCTACTGGCGGGGCTGGCACTGGCCGGCCTTCAACGTGGCGGACATGGGCATTTGCGTGGGCGCGGCCTGCGCCTGTCTCGCCGTGTGGCGGGCCGAGCGGCGCAAGGGCGCCCCGGCAGGGGGGGGGAAGCGGGCATGAGCTTCGCCTGGTGGCACGCCGTGGTGGTCTGGCTACCCATGCTCCCCACCTTCTGGAGCATCTGGCATATCTGGAACCACGACTTCCCCACGCCCCAGGCGCGCGCCCTCTGGCTCGTGCTGGTGGTGTTTGTGCCGGTCATCGGCGGTATCGTCTATATATTCACGGGCCGCAAAAAGGCCCTTGCCAAAATCTGACGGAGGCAACGATGAAGAGCACGGGCGCTTTCCGTTTTCTCGCCCTCGGGCTGGGCGCGCTCCTTCTTGGCGGCTGCGCCACGCAGGGCAGCCAGAACCTCGAGCAGCGGGTGCAGCAGCATGACGCCCAGCTGCGCCAGCTCCAGCCCAACCAGGCCGACACATGGAACCAGATGCAGGCCATGCGGCAGGAGCTCAACACGCTCAAGGGCCAGATGGACGACCTCAACAACGCGGGCGGCGCGCGCGCCCTGGTGGACAGGGTGCGCCGGCATGACGCGGCCCTGCGGCAGGTGAACACCACCATGGCCATGAACCTCGACCTCGGCGAGCCCATGAGCGCGGCCTCGAGCGCGCCGGCCATGGCGCAGCCGGTGATGGCGCAGCCCGCCACGGCCGCCACACCCGCGGACGGCGCGGCCTCGCAGGCGCAACCGCCTGTGCCCATGGGCGGCCTCGCCGCGGCCGGGGCAGCGGGCGCCGCCGGCGCCACGGGGGCCGCCGCCACCGGGAGCTACGGCCTCCCGGCGGACGGCAGCGCGGGCAGCATCCCCGCCCAGGCGCCTTCGGGCTCCACATGGGGCCAGGCCGACCCCAAGCCCGTGGCCCAAGTGCCGCAAAAGGACATCTCGCTTGCGCTTTTCGATGCGGGCGTCAATGCCTACAATGCGCGCAAGTATGAGGAGGCGCAGCGCTCCTTCACGGATTTCCTCAAGAATTACAAGGACCACAGCCAGGCCGCGGAAGCGCAATACTATCTTGCGGAATGCTATTTCCAGCGCAACCAGTTTGCGGACGCGGCGCTCGCCTATGACAAGGTGATCAAGCAGTATCCCAAGTCGTCGAGCGCGCCCGGCGCCTACCTGAAGCAGGGCATCAGCTTCAGCAAGATAGGCCAGGCGGCCGCGGCCAAGGCGCGCATGCAGGAAGTCATCAGCAAGTATCCCAACTCGCCGGAAGCGGCGCGGGCCAGGAGTTTTCTCAAGACCAACAGCTAGGCGGCGCGAGAGGATCACGGCGCTTCGGGAAACGCCGTTACAGGGGTAAAGAGTCATGTCGGAAGAGAAAGGGCAGGAAGCGGTCTACAGGCAGCTGAGCGCGGACATGCGTCAGGGCCTCAAGGACATCTACCAGCAGATCTCCACCGCCTCGGCGGCGGAGGGCGCGGCCCCGGCCACGGACGCGCTGTTTCACGAGGCCTCGGCCCAGCTCCACGAAGTGCTGAGGGACACCGAAGCCGCGGCCATGAGCATCATGGAGATCGTGGAAAAGCACCTTGACCTCCAGGCCGAGAGCGCCACCCTCATCGCGGCCGCGGGCGAGGGCGCCGGCATGGCGCGGCTCGCGGCCATCAACGACGAGCTCGGGGCCGACCTCACCACCCTGCTCACCACCCTGAGCTTCCAGGACATCACTGGCCAGCGCATCAAGAAGGTGGTGACCGCGCTCAACGGCATCGAGCGGCAGGTGGTGGACCTCTATGTGGCCTCGGGCCTTGTCATGGACGGCGCGGAAAAGGACCCGGCCAAGGACGCGCGGACCCTGCAGGACGAGGCGCGCCAGGCCGTCGCCGACTTCCGCGAAAGCCGCAGGCAGACGGAAGCCAAGGCCGGCGGCGAGGCCCGGGGCGGCAGCGAAAAATCCGGCGGCTCCGAGCTCAAGGGCCCGGACAAAAACGGCGTTTCGCAGGCCGCCATCGACGACATGCTCGCCCAACTGGGCTTCTAGGGCCAATCGCGGGCCGGGCGCCCACAGGGCACGACAGGGACGGCAACCCGCGTACGCCGGGGCCGACAGTCGGGAGCGGAGGCTCTTCCGGGCGCTTTTCCGTTTCCGTGCGGGCGCGCCCGTAATGGCAGGGAGGGAACGCCCATGAAAATCGCCATCGTTTCTGACATCCATGGCAATTACGATGCGTGGCGGGCCTTTCCTGAACCCTGTGACGAATTGTGGGTGCTGGGGGATCTCGTCAACTATGGCCCCGAGCCCGGCGAGGTCATCGCGGATGTGGCGGCGAAGGCCTCCATCATCATCTAGGGGAACCACGACTATGCGGTCGCTCATGATGACGACAGCAAATGGAGCGAAAAATACCGCGAATTATCGACCGTGACCCGAAAATATACGTCGCGGGTGATAGATGGAAGCCAAAAGGAGTTTTTAAGCAAACTTCCGTTGCAAATACAGGTGGCGCGGGACAAGAAAATCTTTCACCTGACCCATGCGACGGTCTTTGATACGTTTTATGGCAAGTGGACTGAGGAAAGCATGGCGAGCGCCGTTGACCTCCTCCATTGTGACATCCTTGTCTGCGGGCACAGCCACATACCGTATATGCGGGAAATCAACGGCCGCATCGTGCTCAACCCGGGGAGCATCGGCCAATCGCGCTCGGGCGAGCCAAGGGCCAGTTATGCCGTTTGGCAGGACGGCAGAGTGGAACTCAAGTCCTATCAGTGCCCCATAGAGGCGACCCTGCAAAAAATCGCCGCATTGGATTTTGAGGAAAGGATCAAGACCCAACTGGGGACTATCCTGAAAACTGCCCGGGTGTGAGCGGGCTTGGGGGAAAAGATCAGGAAGCCCGGTTCCGCAATGCCGGAAAGTCAGGCGTTTTGAGGCAGCGCCGCGCAAAAGCGCGGGCGAGTTGCGCCACGCGCTCCCGGCTTTCCGCGTGCGTGGTGGGGAGGTGCCCGCCATGCGGGCTTTTTGTGCGCAGGAGATGAAGCTCCGCCTCCGCTGAAACGCAATGCGTGAGTAGCCATGCGGCGTGGCCGGGCGGGCAGCTCGCGTCGTGGCGCAACTGGATAACGCAGAGCGGCGCCCGCACAAGGCCGAGGCGGCGGCGGATGCTTTTGAGCGCGCGATCGAGCTCCGCAAAATGGCGCAGGGAAGCGACCTCTTCGTGGCCCTGCCACGGGGCCACGGAGCGGGCCTCCGCGCTGCGCGGCGGCACGCGGAGCACGGGCCAGAGCCGCGCAGTGAGCGGCAGAAGGCGGAAGCGCCAGCTCCCGGGCCCGCGCAGGCGTAAACCGGGGCGCCACGCGCCGAACCACAGCGGCGTCGCCAGAAGGAGCAGGCCGGCCGGCGCGGGGAGCCCAGCCTCGGCGGCGTTTTCGGCGATGTCGAGGGCGAGGATGCCGCCCAGCGAATAGCCGCCCAAAAGCAGCGGCCCCTCAGCGACAAGGCGCCGGTATTGCGCGCGGGCGAAGGCCCGCCATTCGCCGAACGATGAGGCCAGATACGCCTCGGGCGTGGTGCCGTGGCCGGGCAGAAGCGGCGTGTGCGCGGCGATGCCCCCGGCCTTGAGCGCCCGCGCCACGGGCGCGACCTCCAAGGGCGTGCCCGCAAGCCCGTGGAAGAGCAGGGCGCGGGGCCGGCCCGCATCGGGGGCGGAAACTGCGGCGCCCACCCGGCTGTGCGTCCCGTCCGTCATCCCCACCTCCAGCGCAAAGGAGCGCCCATGCCTGAGTGCCAGACCCTTGTCCACGCGGGCGTGCTCGTCACCCAGGACGCGGAGCGGCGCATCCTCGCCCCCGGGGCGCTCGCCATCTCGGGCGGCGTCATCCTTGATGTTGGCCCGGCCGGCGAGCTCGACGCCCGCTGGCAGCCGGTCGAGCGCCTGGACCTCGGCAACATGCTCGTTCTGCCGGGGCTCGTCAACGCCCATTCGCACGCGGCCATGACCTTCCTGCGCGGCCTAGCGGACGACATGCCGCTCATGGAATGGCTCACCGGCCGCATCTTCCCGGTGGAGGCGCGCCTCACGGCGGACATCGTGCGCACAGGCAGCCTGCTCGGCTTTGCGGAGATGCTGCGCACCGGCACCACGGCCGCAATGGACATGTATCTCTTCGAGGGCGCGGTGCTCGAGGCGGCGGAAGAGGCCGGCCTGCGCTGCGTTGGCGGCGAGGCGGTCTTCGGCTTTCCCTCGGCCGCCTGCCCGGACGCGGGCGCGGCGCTTGCGGCCACGCGCGAACTGGCCGAACGCTATGCCGGGCACGAGCGCATTTCCGTGGCCGTCAACTGCCACAGCGTCTACACCACCACGCCCAAGATCATCGCCGCCTGCCGCGACCTCGCCCTCGAGCTCGACCTCCTCCTCCACATGCACCTCGCCGAGACCCGCGGCGAGACCGAGCGCTGCCTGGCCGAGCACGGGCTGCGCCCGCTGGAATACTGCCGCGGCCTCGGCGTGCTCGACGCGAAGTGCACCTTCGCCCATGTGGTGGACGTCACCGAAGCCGAGCTCGACCTTCTGGCCGCGAGCGGCGCCGCCATCGCGCACAATCCTTCCTCCAACATGAAGCTCGCCTCCGGGGCCGCGCCCGTGGCCGCCATGCTCCGGCGCGGGCTCGCCGTGGCCCTCGGCACGGACGGCCCGGCCAGCAACAACCAGTGCAACCTGTTTCAGGAGATGGGCCGCGCGGCCCTGCTCCACAAGCTCGTCAGCGGCGACCCGGCCAGCGTGCCCGCGCAGGCCGTGCTCGACATGGCCACCCTCGGCGGCGCCCAGGCCCTGCGCCAGCCGCATGTGGGGGCCCTCGCGCCGGGCATGGCCGCGGACTTGATCGCCCTCGACCTTGCGGAGCCCAATCTCCAGCCCATGTACGCGCCGGTCTCTCACCTCGTGTACGCGGCCACGGGGCACGAGGTGCGCCTCACCATGGTGGGCGGGGAAGTGCTCTACCGCGACGGGCGCTTCACCCGCTTTGATTATGATGCCTTGCGGCGTGAGGTGCGCGCCCTGCGCGACTTCGTGCTGGCCTGACGCGGTTCCCCGGGCTGGACGGCGGGGGCCCGCGCGCCTAGTATGGGGGGTGCCCCATGGCCCCATTGAATACAAGGAGCAGGAAATGGAGAGGAAAGGTTTTGCCCGGCTGGCATGCGCCTGTGTCGCGGTCGTGCTGCTCTGTGCCTGCATGTCGCAAAGCGGCCCGCAAAAGGCCCTCGACGGCCTCGCCAAGGCGCTGGACGCCAATGACAGCGCGGCCTTTCTGGCGGGCATGGACATGACGGCCTATGCCGAGAACCATGTCAGGAACCTCGCCGAGGACGACCCGGCCCTGCGCGCCCTGGGCTCGCTGGGGCGGCTCTTCCGCCTCGGCAATGTGGACCAGATGCTCTCCGGCGCGCTGGACATGAAGGCCCAGATGGAGGCGGACTTCACCCGCGGCGTGAGCACGGGCGAGCTCATGGCCCGCTGCCGCGCGGCCGACACCCCGGATTGCCCCTGGGTTGCGCAGGCCCTGCGCGACGCCACGGTGGTGGAGCTCGGGGAGGAGGCGGCCATCGCCAAGGTCACCACGCCGGCGCGACTCACGAGCTGGCTCGCCCTGCGCAAGGTGGGCGGCCGCTGGCTCGTGGTGGGGCGTGCCGCCATGGAGCAGACGGCGCGGCAGTACGCCCTCGCCGCGCCCGGGAAGCAGGAGCCCCCGGCCAAGGCTGCACCGGCGCCGGCGCCAACTCCCAAGCCGGCCCCCGCGCCCAAAACCGCCCCGGAAAAGACCAAGAAGCCCGGCGGCGTGATGACCATTTAAGGGTCATTGCCCCTTTTCATCCGTACCCCCAAGAGTCTCATGAAGACGCAGTCCCATCCCCGGCATTTCTCCCTGTCGCTCTGGTGTCTCCTCCTGCTGGCGTTGCTCCTGCCGGCCCCGGCAGCCGGCGCGGATGCCGCGCCGCGCACGGCCCCGCTGCGGGCGGTCCTGCTGCTCGAGCATGAGCAGGCCTCGCCGTGGAACGACCTGCTTCTCGCCGGGCTTGAGCGCGCGGCCCGGGATTTCGGCATGCAGACCTCGGTGGTCTACGCCCCGAAAGGGGAGGGCCAGGCCGAAGCCCTGCGCAAGGCCGCTGCCGGGGCCGACCTCGTGCTCGTGGCCTCGGACGGGCTGCACGAGGCCCTGCGCGACAATGCGGCCAATTTCCGGCGCACCATGTTCGGCTGCATCGACGCGGGCGTGCGCGCGCCCAACATCATGTCCGTGACCTTTGCGGACGAGCAGGGGGCCTTTCTGGCCGGCGCGGCCGCGGCCCTGCTGACGAGCGCGCGGCTCCCGGGCATCAATGAGCAGCGGGTGATAGGCTGGCTCTCCGGGGAGGACACGCCGGCCATGCGCTCGCTCTTCAGCGGCTTTGCCGAGGGCGCGCAGCTCGCCGCGCCGGATGTGCGCGTGGTGCAGGCCGTTGTCGGCTCCTTCACGGACGGCGAAACAGCCGCCGCCAAGACCGCGGGGCTGCTCGGGGCCGGCGCGGACGTGGTGGCGCTGGCCGCGGGCGCGGGCAATCCCCAGGCGCTTGGGCGGCTCAAGGCGGCGGGCGCCTGCCTCGTCGGGCTGGACACGGACCAGAGTTCCGCCTTTCCCGGGCACGTGCTCCTCTCCATCGTCAAGCGGGCGGACAAGGCCGTGTATGAGATCGCGGCCTCGGCGGCGTCCCCGCACTTCCGCGGCAAGGAGATCGTGGTCTATGACCTCGCCAACGGGGGCGTGGACGTGGCCGGCCTTCCGGCCTTCCTCGCGGCAGCCGGCAAGGGCGTGCCGGGGAGCATCCCCGAAAGCATCGGGCGCCGCGTGGGCGAGTTGCGCCGCGAGCTGATAAACGGCTCCATCCGCCTGCATTCCCTGCGAGCGCGCACCCTCTGCGACTGCCTGTAGGGACCGCAGCGGCCCCGGAGCCTGAAAAAATGACGCATGCGCGCCCATGTCGGGAATGGGGACTGTGCTGCCCTCGGCGCAACGGCGCTTTGAGAAAAGCTCAGTTATACAATGCATTAGAAAGCCGCACAGCCCCACCCCCACTCGCAGGTATAGCAGAGCCTTGAGAAAAAACGATGGATGACTCCCGGCCGGCCAGGAACTTTTACAGCTGCCTGTTTTTCTTTGTCTGCGCCGGCGCCGCTTACGGGCAGTTCACGGCCCGCATCCCGGCCATCAAGGCGCACGCGGGCATCAATGACGCGGAGCTGGGCCTCGTGCTCCTGGTGTTCGGCGTGGGGTCCATCGCGGGTTTTCTGGGCGCGCCCCTGCTCCTGAAGCGGCTCCCCTCGCGCATCATGCTCGTGGGGGCGGCGGTCGGGCTCTTGCTTGCGCTGACCGGCATCGCCCTCGCGCCCGATTTTTTCAGCCTCTGCTGCGTGGCCGTGGGCTTCGGGCTCGCCACCGCGATCTTCGATGTCTGCATGAATGTGCAGGGCATGCTGCTCGAGCGCGTCACCCATCGTTCCCGCATGGCGACGCTGCACGCCTGCTACAGCATCGGCGGCTTCCTGGGCTCCATGAGCGGTTCGGCCTTCGCCTATGCCGGCCTAGGGATTTTTTCCAATTTTCTCAGTATTTCTCTGCTGCTCACGCCCCCGGTCTTCCTCTCCGGGCGCCATCTCCTGCCCGACGTGCGCGCGCGGGAAACGAAAAAAGCCCTGGGGAAGATCCCCTTCTTCATCATTTTTTGCGGCCTCATGGCCCTGGGCGCCTTTATCGCCGAGGGCGCCTCGGCGGAATGGGGCGGCCTGCTCCTCAAGGACGTGAAGGGCGCCGACGCGGGCACCGCGGCCCTGTGTTTCGGCGCGCTCTCCGCGCCCATGGCCTTCGCCCGCCTCACCGAAGACCGGCTGCGCGAGCGCTTCGGGGATTTCGCCCTGCTGCTCGCCGGCGGCCTCCTCGCCTTCGCCGGGCTCGGCCTCGTGCTGCTCTCGCCGCTGCCGTGGCTCTGCCTCGGGGGCTTCGCCCTCATGGGCCTCGGGCTCTCGCCGATCATGCCCATCGTCATCAGCCGCGCCGGCGCGCACGGCTCCCTGCCGCCGGCCAGCGCCAGCGCTCTGGTCTCGCTTCTGGGCTATGGCGGCCTCCTCGTGGTGCCGCCGAGCCTCGGCTGGCTCGCCCAGCATTTCGGCCTCGAGACCGCCATGCTCGTGCCGCTCATGGTGTGCGCGGCGCTCACGTGCGGCAGCGTCCGCTTCAGGTAGGGGGAAGAAGCCTCGCCGCTGTCAGGCGCGGGCCGGCAGGGGGTACTTCCCCCTTTCGTAGTTTTGCGGAAAAGACCAGACCGCATGCACCGGCTTGGGTGTCTGCGCGGCGGATTTTGAATATTTATTGAATTTTCAATAACTATTCGCGGCCCAAATGCGGGAATTGCTTGGCTCTGGCCGGGCGCGTCCCGTATGCTGCGGCACGGAGGGGGCGTCGGCGCGCGCCCGGGGCACAGCCCGGATGGGCTTTCCTGGCGCCGGCCGGACGCTGTTTTTCGGGAACCAGGGTTCCCCGCACATTTGAGAGAAAGGTTGGACTTCTATGCCGTGGATCCAGAATTACATCACCGTGGGCGGGAGCACCGTGGGCTCGGCCTGTGTGGCGGCCATCCCGCTCCTCATCCTCTTTTACATGCTGGCCGTGCGCAAGGCCAAGGGCCATATCGCGGCGGCGGCCGGCCTCATCGGCGCGCTCATCGTGGCCGTGGCCGTGTGGGACATGCCCGTGGGCCTCGCCGTGAGCTCCACGCTCATGGGCGCGGCCTTCGGCCTCTTCCCCATCGTCTGGATCGTGGTCACGGCGGTGTGGGTCTACAACATGACCGTTGAGTCGGGCGAGTTCGAGATCATCAAGGATTCGCTGGCGCGCCTCACCGATGACCGGCGCCTCCAGGCCCTGCTCATCGCCTATGCCTTCAGCTGCTTCATCGAGGGCACGGCCGGCTTCGGCACGCCCGTGGCCATCGCCGCGGCCATGCTGGTGGGCCTCGGCTTCACGCCGCTCTGGGGCGCGGGCATCGCGCTCATCGCCAACACCGCGCCCGTGGCCTTCGGCGCCATCGGCGTGCCCATCATCGTGGCGGCGTCCGTGTCCGGGCTCGACCTCATGTCCGTGAGCTCCATCGCCGGCCGCCAGCTTTCCCTGCTCGCGCTCATCGTGCCCATGTGGGTCTGCGTGACCATGTGCGGCTTCAGGCGCAGCATGGAGGTCTTCCCGGCCATCGTGGTCTCGGGCGTGTGCTTCGCGGGCATGGAATTCTTGCTCTCCAACTTCCACGGCCCGACCCTGCCGGACATCGGCTCGGCCATCGCCACCATCGTGGGCCTGGGGCTGCTGCTCAAGGTCTGGCGGCCGAAGCAGACCTACCGCTTCCCCGGCGAGGGCGACTCCAAGCTTGAGGGCGACGGCTCCCCCGCGGCCGTGGTCATGCGCGCCTGGGGGCCCTATCTGGTGCTCGCGGTCTTCGTGTTCTTCTGGGGGCTCCCCGAGTTCAAGAAGGTGCTCAACAGCGTGCCCGGCGCCATCTTCACCTTCGGCTGGCCCGGCCTTGACGGCGAGGTGCTCAAGACCGCGCCCATCGTCAAGGAGAACGCGGTCTACGCGGCCAAGTACACCTTCAACTGGCTCTCGGCGGGCGGCACGGCCATTTTGCTCTCCGGCCTCGTGTCCGTGCCGCTCATGCCGCGCTACGGCTTCGGGCGCGCCATTGCCTGCTTCTTCCGCACCATCCGCCAGCTCATCCTGCCCATCATTACCATCGCCCTGATCCTCGGGCTCGCGTACCTCATGAACTATTCGGGCATGAGCGCCACCCTGGGCCTGGCCTTCACGCTCACGGGCGGCTTCTTCCCCTTCTTCGCGCCCATTTTGGGCTGGCTCGGCGTGTTCCTCACCGGGTCGGACACGTCCTCCTGCGCGCTCTTCGGCGGCATGCAGCGCGACACCGCCGTGGCCGTGGGCATGAACCCCGACCTCGCCGTGGCGGCCAACGCCTCGGGCGGCACCACGGCCAAGATGATCTCGCCGCAGTCCCTCTCCGTGGCCACCGCGGCCACGGGCATGGTGGGCGAGGAGGGCAACCTCTTCCGCTTCACCATTTTGCACAGCATCGGCATGACGCTCCTGCTCTGCGCGCTCACCTGGCTCCAGGCCGGGCCGCTCGCCTGGATGCTGCGCTAGGCTGGGGCACCGCACCTTCGCACAAGGAGGCCCGTTCCGCTTCTGCGGGGCGGGCCTCTTTCGTTCAGGCAGACCCGGTGGAGGAGGGTGAATCAAAAATGGATTGTAAGTCGAATTCGGTTCAGCTTCAGGCGCTATTTTGAGTCTGAAGCGGTTTGAAATTTGGGCGGCGGGGCCTTCCGGGAAAGAAGGCGCGCGTACAACTCAGTGAAATCACTTGTCAAAATGAGCCTGTGCCATCTGGCACAAGGCTTGCTATTTCAGGCACGGCCCTGTGGTCCGGGAGGGTACCGCCGGGCTTATACCATGCGGAATCCGACGCCGCCCCCGGATGTGCCGGTCGGGCATCCCCTGCGGCGCCAAGCACTCAATCGGAGGAAGAAATGGCGCAGTCCTTCAACGCCGCCGAGCTGATCGCGGACGACAAGAAGTACGTCTGGCATCATCTCACCCAGCACAAGGTCTATGAAAAGTCCGATCCCATCATCTTTGTCAAGGGCGAAGGCATGCGGGTCACGGACATCAACGGCAAGCAATACCTGGATGCGGTCTCCGGCGGCGTCTGGACGGTCAACCTGGGCTACGGCAACGAGACCCTGGTGAAGGCCGTGAGCGACCAGATCAAGGAGCTCTGCTACTTCGCCAACGGCTACGGCAACATCCCCACCATCCGCTTCTCCAAGAAGCTGATCGAGAAGATGCCGGGCCTCTCCCGCGTCTACCTCTCCAATTCCGGCTCCGAGGCCAATGAAAAGGCCTTCAAGATCGTGCGCCAGATCTCGCAGCTCAAGCACGGCGGCAAGAAGTACAAGATCATCTACCGCAACCGCGACTACCACGGCACCACCATCACCACGCTCTCCGCCTGCGGCCAGGAAGAGCGCAAGATGCAGTACGGCCCCTTCACCCCGGGCTTCGTGGAATTCCCGGCGTGCTCGGTCTACCGCTCGCCCTATCCGGCCGGCACCACCAACCTCGGCGAAAAGTTCGCCCTCGAGCTTGAGAAAGTGGTGCAGGCCGAAGACCCGGACACCGTGGGCGCGGTCATCCTCGAGCCCATCACCGCCGGCGGCGGCGTCATCGTGCCCCCGGACGGCTATTTTGAGACCATCAGCGAGATCTGCAAGAAGTACGGCCTTCTGCTCATCATCGACGAAGTGGTCTGCGGGCTCGGCCGCACCGGCAAGTGGTTCGGCTACCAGCACTTCAACGTCAAGCCCGACATCGTGACCATGGCCAAGGGCGTGGCCGCGGGCTACGCGCCCATCTCCTGCACGGTGACGACCGAGGAAGTCTTCCAGGACTTCATCGCCGACCCCTCCGACCGCGAGGGCTATTTCCGCGACATCAGCACCTTCGGCGGCTGCACCTCCGGGCCGGCCGCGGGCTACGCCAACCTCTGCTACATGGAAGAGCACAACGTGCTCGACAACGTGGTCAAGATGGGCGAGTACCTCCTGAACGGCCTCAAGGAGCTGGAGAAGAAGTACGAGATCATCGGCGACGTGCGCGGCAAGGGCCTCTTCTGCGGCCTCGAGCTCGTCAAGGACCGCGCCACCCGCGAGCCCGTGTCCGAGGCTGTGGCCGGCGCCGTGGTGGCCGAGTGCATGAAGCAGGGCGTCATCATCGGCAAGACGAGCCGCAGCTTCCGCGAGTTCAACAACACCATCTGCCTCGCCCCGGCGCTCATCACCACCACGGTGGAGCTCGACGAGATCCTCAAGGCGCTCGACAACGCCTTCAAGGTGGTCAAGGCCTAGTTGTTCCGGCGGGCCGGGGCCTTCGGGCGCCCGGCCTTTCACCATGCACCAGCAAGATTTGCAAGGAGCCATTCCCATGAAATTTACCGGTATGACCATCGGCGTGCCCACGGAAATCATGCCCGGCGAGCGCCGCGTGTCGTCCACCCCCGAGACCGTGAAGAAGATGGTGGACGACGGCGCCGTCGTGCTCGTGCAGGCGGGCGCGGGCGAGGGCTCGTTCTTCTCCGACGACCAGTACAAGGCCGCGGGCGCCACCATCGTGGAGCGCGCCAAGGACATCTTCGACAAGGCCGACGTCATCCTCAAGGTGAAAGAGCCGCTGTTCAACGAGAAGGAAGGCATGCACGAGAGCGACATGCTCCGCGACGGCCAGTACCTCATCACCTTCCTGCACCCCGCCGCCCCGGTGAACAAAGAGCCCATGCGCAAGCTGCGCGACACGGGCTGCATCAGCATCACCCTTGACGGCATCCCGCGCATCTCCCGCGCCCAGAGCATGGACGCCCTCACCTCCATGAGCACCGTGGCCGGCTACAAGGGCGTGCTCATGGCCGCGAGCTACCTCGCCAAGTTCATGCCCATGATCGGCACGGCCGTGGGCGTCATCAAGCCCGCCAAGGTCGTGGTCATCGGCACGGGCGTGGCCGGCCTCCAGGCCGTGGCCACCGCCAAGCGCCTCGGCGCCGAAGTGACCGCCATCGACATCCGCCCCGACGCCGCCGAGCAGGCCCGCAGCCTGGGCGCCAAGTCCGTGGACACCGGCGTGCCGAAGGAAGTGGCCATCGGCGAGGGCGGCTATGCCCAGCGCCTGCCGGAAGAATGGCTGAAGAAGGAGATCGAGGCCATCAAGCCCGTGGTGAAGGACGCCGACGTCATTATCCTCACGGCCCTCATCCCCGGCAAGCTCGCCCCGGTGCTCATCACCGAGGAGATGGTCAAGTCCATGAAGCCCGGCTCGGTCATCGTTGACATCGCCATCGACCAAGGCGGCAACTGCGCCGTCACCAAGGCCGGCGAGGAAGTCGTGGTGGACGGCGTGACCGTCAGCGGCATCAAGAACATCCCGGGCATGATGCCCACCAGCTCCACCTGGATGTTCGCCAACAACATCTACAACCTGCTTGCCTACCTCACCAAGGACGGCAAGATCGAGCTCGACCGCAACGACCCCATCGTGGCCTCCTCGCTGACCACCATCAACAAGGAGATCGTCCACGCCGGGGCCAAGGAAGCCGGCGTGTAGCACCGCATTGGCAAGGGCGCGCTTCCCGACGGGGCGGCGCGCCCTTCTCGTATCCGCCGTCCGGCACCACCCTTTCGCATTCGCGGAGGCATCCCCTTGACCACGTTCATCCTCATCCTGGTCTTTATCGCCGCCCTCGTCATCGGCTACAAGGTGCTGAGCCATATCCCGAGCCTGTTGCACACGCCGCTCATGTCGAGCATGAACGCCCTTGACGGCGTCATCATCCTGGGCGCGCTCACGGCCACGCACCTCGCCACGACACCGCTGGGCGCGTTCTTCGGCGGCGTCGCCATCGCGCTCGCCATCACCAATGTCTTCGGCGGCTTCGACATCACGAACAAGATGCTGAAGATGATCGCCGGCAAGAAGCGCTAGGCCACAAGCCCCGCGCCCGCCGCCACAATCCCAGGGAGACACTCCGCGCATGAGCTCTTTCGCCTATTACATCATTGCCACGGTGCTCGCCGTTGCCATCCTCTACGGGCTGCACCTGATGAGCAACGTCAAGACCGCCGTCCGGGGCAACGCCATCGCCGCCTTGGCCATGGCCCTCGCCATCCTCATCACCATGCTCAGGGACGATTCCTTCGGCTCGGTCACGCTCTGGGTGGCCATCGCCGCGGGCATGGCCTTCGGCCTCTTCCTCTCCAACAAGGTGAAGATGATCCAGATGCCGCAGCTCGTGGCCTTTCTCCACGGCTTCGGCGGCGGCGCGGCCGCGCTGGTTGGCCTCATCATGCTGGTGGACGTGGGGCCGGAATCGGCCTTCCACCGCATCGACGCCTGCCTCGCCCTGTGCTCGGGCATGACCACCATCGCCGGCTCCTTCGTGGCCGCGGGCAAGCTGCACCAGGTGCTCCCGCAACGGCCCATCGTGCTGCCCAACCACAGTCGCATCGTCAATATCCTCCTCGGCATCATGGGCGTGGCGCTGGTCATCTACAACATCGCGCCCGACTTCCTGCCTTGGCTGATGATCGGCCTCATGTTCGTGACCGGCGCGCTCTTCGGCGTGGTCTTCACCCTGCGCGTGGGCGGCGCGGACATGCCCATCACCATTTCGCTGCTCAACTCCATGGGCGGCATCTCCTGCGCCATCGCGGGCTTTGCCGTGGCCGACCCGCTGCTCATCGCCGTGGGCGGCATCATCGGCTCGGCGGGCTACATGCTCACCCGCGTCATGTGCAAGGCCATGAACCGCCGGCTCATGCCCATCCTTCTGGGCGAGTCCTCGGTGGCGGGCAAGAAGCCGGGCGCGGCCCCTGCCGCCGCCGCTCCGGCCGCGCCCAAGTCCCCGGCCGGGCCCTCGGGCGCTGCCGCGGCTCCTGCCGCCGACGCCGAGGCCAATGACGACGCCGAGATAGCGAAGCTCCTGCGCGGGGCCAATCGCGTCATCATCGTGCCCGGCTACGGCATGGCCTTGGCGCAGGCGCAGCACCAGGTCAAGCAGCTGGCCGACGCGCTGGAGGCCAACGGCGCCAAGGTGGATTACGCCATCCACCCGGTGGCGGGCCGTATGCCCGGCCACATGAACGTGCTTCTCGCCGAGGCCAATGTGGAGTATGAGCACCTGCTCGAAATGGACACCGTGAACCCGCTCTTCCCCGAGGCGGACGCGGTGGTCATCGTGGGCGCCAACGACGTGGTGAACCCTGCCGCCAACACGGCCGAGGGCACGCCCATCTACGGGATGCCGATTCTTGATGTGGACAAGGCCAAGGGAATCATCGTCTGCAACTACGACGAAAAGCCCGGCTATGCGGGCGTGCCCAACCCGCTCTACAAGAAGCAGGGCGTGCACATGCGCCTTGGCGACGCGGCCAAGACCGTGGCGCACCTCGTGGACCTCGCCAAGGGCAATGTGGCGGCCCCCGCCGCTGCCGGCGCCGCCACTCCGACCGCTGGCGACGACGACGCCGCGCTCTCCAAACTGCTGCATGAGGCGAAGCGCGTCATCATCGTGCCCGGCTACGGCATGGCCTTGGCGCAGGCGCAGCATCAGGTCAAGCAGCTCGCCGAAGCGCTGGAGGCCAATGGCGCAAAGGTGGATTATGCCATCCATCCCGTTGCCGGCCGCATGCCCGGGCACATGAACGTGCTGCTCGCCGAGGCCAATGTGGACTACGAGCACCTTTTGGAGATGGAGACGGTCAATCCGCTCTTCCCCGAGGCCGACCTCGTGGTCATCGTGGGCGCCAACGACGTGGTGAACCCCGCGGCCAATACGGCCGAGGGCACGCCCATCTACGGCATGCCCATCCTGGATGTGGACAAGGCCAAGGGCGTCATTGTCTGCAACTATGATGAAAAGCCCGGCTATGCCGGCGTGCCCAACCCGCTCTACAAGAAGGAAGGCGTGCACATGCGCCTTGGCGACGCCGCCAAGACCGTGGCCCACCTCGTGGATCTCGCCAAGGGCGACGTGAAGGCCCCGGCCGCTGCCGCCCCCGCGGCGGGCGCGGCTTCCGGAGCAAGCGACGAGGCCCGCGCCGCTGACATGCTGAAGAACGCCAAGCGCGTGATCATCGTGCCCGGCTACGGCATGGCGCTGGCGCAGGCGCAGCACAAAGTCAAGCAGCTCGCCGACGCGCTTGAGGCCAACGGCGCCAAGGTGGATTATGCCATCCATCCCGTGGCCGGCCGCATGCCCGGCCACATGAACGTGCTGCTCGCCGAGGCCAATGTGGATTACGAGCACCTGCTCGAGATGGACACGGTGAACCCGCTCTTTCCGGAGGCGGACCTCGTGGTCATCGTGGGCGCCAATGATGTGGTGAACCCGGCGGCCAACACGGCCGAGGGCACGCCCATCTACGGCATGCCCATCCTCGATGTGGACAAGGCCAAGGGCGTCATCGTCTGCAACTATGACGGAAAGCCCGGCTATGCCGGCGTGGAGAATCCGCTCTACTCCAAGCCGGGCGCCATCCTCATGTTCGGCGACGCGGCCAAGACCGTGGGGCGCCTCGTGGATCTCGCGCAGGGCGCCACGCCCGAGGGCGGGGCGGCTCCGGCGGCTGCCGATGCCGCTGCGGGCTCCGCCGCCCCGGCCGGCGCTGGCGACGCCGCGGCCATGCTGAAAAATGCCAGGCGCGTCATCATCGTGCCCGGCTACGGCATGGCCTTGGCGCAGGCGCAGCACAAGGTGAAGCAGCTCGCCGACGCGCTGGAGGCCAATGGCGCCAAGGTGGATTATGCCATCCACCCGGTCGCCGGCCGCATGCCCGGGCACATGAACGTGCTCCTCGCCGAGGCCAATGTGGACTACGAGCACCTCTTGGAGATGGATACGGTGAATCCGCTCTTCCCCGAGGCCGACCTCGTGGTCATCGTGGGCGCCAACGACGTGGTCAACCCCGCGGCCAACACGGCCGAGGGCACGCCCATCTACGGCATGCCTATCCTTGACGTGGACAAGGCCAAGGGCGTCATCATCTGCAACTATGACGAAAAGCCGGGCTACGCGGGCGTGGAAAACCCGCTTTACAGCAAGCCTGGCGTGGTCATGATGCTGGGCGACGCGGCCGCGAGCCTGGACAAGCTGCTCGCCATGCTGCGCGGCTAGGAGGAATGGGGGAAGCTGCCGTTCCGGGGCATGAGGCTTGATAGCTGTGAAAAAAAATGCTAGTCGGAAGGCAGAGTAGTAGGGGATTTCCATCATTGACTTCAGGAGGGTGTATGAGCTTCAAGAAATTGTGTGTCCTGACGCTGGCGTTCCTGTTCGCGCTCACCGTCTCCGCCCAGGCGGCGGTGAACTACAAGGTCGCCGTGGGCGACCCCGAGGATTCCGAGCAGGGCGTGGCCGCGCTGGCCTTCAAGGCCTATGTGGAGAAAGAGACCAAGGGCGAAGTGCAGATCGACCTCTTCTTCGCCGGCGCCCTCGGCGACGAGAGCGAAGCCTTCCGCAATGTGCAGAAGGGCACCCTGCCCTTCGCCGTGGGGGGCATCGCCAACCTCGTGCCCTTCGAGAAGAAGCTGGGCCTTTTGACCCTGCCCTACCTCTTCGAGAACCTTGACGAAGTGGTGAAGGGAACCAACGGCAAGCCCGCCGAGCTGCTGAACAGCTACGCCACCAAGGCCGGCTTCCGCATCCTCTGCTGGACCTACACCGACTTCCGCTACATCTCCAACTCCAAGCATCCCATCAAGAAGCTCGACGACATCAAGGACCTCAAGTTCCGTGTGCCGCAGAGCGCCGTGCTCATCGCCGCCTACAAGGCCTTCGGCGGCAGCCCGACCCCCATCTCTTGGGCCGAGACTTTCACCGCTCTCCAGCAGGGCGTGGTGGACGGCCAGTGCTACGGCTACATCGGCTTCAAGGCCATGAAGTTCAACGAAGCCAACCAGAAGTACCTCACCGAGGTGCACTATACCTACCAGCTCCAGCCGCTGGTCATGAGCGAGCGCGTCTACAAGAAGACCAAGCCCGAGCTCCAGAAGATCTTTGTGGACGGCGGCATGTTCGCGCAGGAAGCCGTGCTCAAGTACCAGAAGGAATACGCCCAGGCCGCCAAGGACGCCCTCATCGCGGGCGGCCTCGTGGTCGACATGCTTGAGGACGAGGAAGCCTGGAAGAAGGCCGCCTATGACAAGGTGTGGCCCGAAATGGCCGACTTTGTGGGCGGCAAGGACGCCATCAACGAATACCTGAAGGCCATGGGCAAGGAGCCCTGGCAGAACTAGGCTCACCATTCCCGGCGGCCGGGCTCCTTGCGGGGCCCGGCCGCTTTGCGGCCATGCCGCCATTCACGCGCACATTGGCAACAGATGCCGGGGCCGCCCGGCTGACAGCCTGGGGGGTTCGGCGTGAAGAAGTTTGTCCTGGCTTTCATGGACCACTTTGAAAGCTATCTCTGCCAGTTTTTGCTGGTCTTTTTCGTCGTCGTCGTTTTCATCCAAATCATCCTCCGCTTCCTGGACGCCTCGCTCCCCTGGACGGAGGAGATCGCGCGCTTCGCCTTCATCTGGTTCATCCTCTTCGGCGCCTGCTACGCCACCCGGCTGTGCGCGCTCAACCGCGTCACGCTCCAGTTCGCCAAGGCCCCCAAGTGGGTGGCGAACCTCCTGCTCTTCATCAGCGACATGATCTGGCTGGCCTTCAGCCTCATCATGGCCTGGCAGGGCTACCTCGCGGTGCTGGACCTGCGCGAATTTCCCTACGCCACCCCGGCGCTTGACTGGGACATGGGCTATATTTACCTGGTCTTTCCGCTGAGCTTCACGCTCATGGCCATCCGCATCCTGCAGGTGAACTACATCAAGTTCATCCTCAAGCAGGAAATCGCCGACCCGGACCAGGAGGCGGTGAAGCAGAGCCAGAGCGCCCTGCTTGAAGACAGCGGCAAGGAAGGAGGAGCTGCCTGATGGAAGCGCTCTCCCCCCTCGGCATCGGCGGCCTGCTCTTCGCCGTTTTCTTCGTTCTTCTGCTGATTGGCTGCCCCATCATGGTCGCCCTCGGCGTGGGCACCATGGTCTGCTTCATCATCCTCGACATCGACCTCTCGATGATGATCGAGCGGGCCTTCGCCTCGCTCACGGCCTTCCCGCTCATGGCCTTGCCAGCCTTCGTGCTCGCGGGCGCGCTCATGGAGGCATCAGGCATATCACGAAGACTTGTGGCCGTCGCCGAGGCCTTTGTGGGCCCCATCCCCGGCGGCCTCGCCATCTCGACCGTGCTCTCCTGCGTGTTTTTCGGCGCCATTTCCGGCTCCGGCCCGGCCACCACGGCGGCAGTCGGCATGCTCATGATCCCGGCCATGACCAAGCGCGGCTACAACACGGCCTACGCGGCCGCCACCACGGCCACGGCGGGCGGCATCGGCATCATCATCCCGCCGAGCATCCCCATGGTCATCTACGGCGTCACCGGGCAGGTGAGCATCTCCAAGATGTTCATGGCGGGCTTCATCCCCGGCTTCCTCATCGCATTCTCGCTCTGCCTGCTCCACTTCTTCAAGTGCCGCAGGCTCAACCTGGGCGGCGATTCCTGGTCGCTCCGGCACCTTTTGCACACCATTAAAGACGGCTTCTGGTCCATCCTGGCGCCGCTCATCATCCTCGGCGGCATCTACGCGGGCCTCTTCACGCCCACCGAAGCCGCCATCGTGGCCATTTTCTACACGCTCTTCGTGGGCATCTTCATCCACCGCGAGCTCAAGTTCAAAGCCTTCATGGCCTCGCTGAACACCACCTCGTGGCTCACGGGCCGCGTGCTCGTGCTCGTGTTCACGGCCACGGCCTTCGGCTACCTGCTCACCTCGTACCGCATCCCCGTGGAGCTCGCCAACTGGGTCCTGAGCTTCACCAACAACGTGTACATGGTGTGGCTCTTCGTGGTGGTGCTGCTCGTCTTCCTCGGCATGTTCATGGAGACGCTGGCCATCATCATGCTGGTGACGCCGGTGTTGCTCCCCATCATGACGGCCTACGGGGTCGACCCCATCCACTTCGGCCTCATCCTCATCTGCTGCTGCGGCATCGGCTTCTCCACGCCACCGCTTGGCGAAAACATGTTCATCGCCTCGGGCATCTCCAACCAGTCGCTGGAGATCATCTCGCTCATGGCCTTGCCCATGGTCTTCGCCAACCTTTTGGCCATCGTCATCCTTGTGGCCTTCCCGAGCCTCGTCATGTTCCTGCCGAACATGATGACCGTGGCCGCACCGTAAGCCTGTGCAGGGAGGGCGGCGGGTTTTCCCGCCGCCCTCCTTTCTGCTTGAACCCATCTTTCCGAATCCATCCGCGCGAGGTTTGCATGCGTACCAAAGTTTTCCTGCCCCTTCTCCTGGCCCTGCTCTTTCTGGGGGCGCCCCTTAGTGCCCACGCGGCCGCCGGCGGCAAGACAGCCGCCAAGGCCGTGACCACCGCCGACGGCACCGTGACCATCACCTTCGCCATCGGCGACCCCGAAGACTCCGAAATGGGCATGCTCGGGCTGGCCTTCAAGAACTATGTGACCCGGGCCAGCAAGGGGAAGATCAACATCAAGCTCTCCTACAGCGGCGGCCTCGACGCGGACGAGACCTTCCAGTTCCACCGCGTGCAGACCGGCAAGCTCGGCATGATGCTCGGCGGCGTGGGCAATCTCGCGCCCATGGTGCGCGGCCTCGGCGTGGTGACGCTGCCCTATCTCTTCCCCAACGAGGAGGCCGTGGTGCGCGGCACCACGGGCAAGGCAGCCGACCTGCTCAACAGCTATGCGGAAAAGGCCGGCCTGCGCATCCTCGCCTGGACGTATTACGGCTACCGCTATCCTTCCAACAGCCGCCGCGCCATCGCGAGCCCGGACGACATGCAGGGTCTGCGCATCCGCGTGCCCCAGAGCCTCGTGATGATCAAGACCTACCGGGCCTTTGGGGCCATCCCCATGCCCGTGGCGTGGCCCATGACGCGCAACGCGCTCAAGAACGGCCTCGTGGACGGCCAGTGCTATGACTACAGCGGCTTCAGGGCCATGAAGTTCCATGACGCGGGCCAGAAATACATCACCGAGCTCCACTACCTCTACAATCTCCAGCCGCTCGTCATCGGCGCCGGCGTTTTTGACGCCCTCTCCGAGGCCGACCGCAAGATCCTTGTGGAGGCAGGCCAGCATGTGCAGGAGCTCTCGCTCCAGTACCAGAAGGAAATGAACGCCATGGCCAAGACGGCGCTCAAGGCCGAGGGCGTAAGGATCACCACCGTGGAGGACGAAAGCCCCTGGCGCGACCTCGCCCTGCGCGAGGTCTGGCCCGAAACGGCCGAGAGCGTGGGGGGCCGCGAGGCCATCAACGCCTATCTGGAAGCCTGCGGCCTGCCCCTCTGGGAGCCTGCGCAGGACAAGGCGGAGAAGGCGGAAAAACGGCCGGAAAAGAAGTAGCTGCACGCATTGACGTGAGTGCCTGGAAGCCGAAGGGGGTGCCCTTCGGCTTCTTGGTCTCTATGGGGGAGCAGGAAAGGCGATGATGCTGACGCAGGAAGAAGTGCGAATACTGGGGCTTGAAGGCTGCTCGAATGAGCAACTTCGGTATATCCAAGAGCAATTGGATACGTGGCCCTTCATTGAAATATCTGACAGTGATAGGCCAGATATGAATAAACTCCTTCCCTGTATTCAAGACAAAGAGCCATTTTTCCAAAACGACGAGGCAAGAGTCCTTTTTTTACAGCTCCTGCGTCAGATGCGACTCGTATATAAAGTTGTAACTGAAAAGAAGATGAAGGAAGGGAAAAAGAAGGAGGCATCTCAGACAGACGTTCACGACACCCTCGCACAGCTGCATAAGCCTGGGAGGGAAGATTATTGGTTGTTACCAAAATTTGAAAATAGACTGAATCATTGGAAGAATCTTAAAATTCCTCTATATAGCAATGGTTATAAAGCTACTGAGAGTAATAGAGAAATTAATGAAAAGTTTAACCCCGAGGGAAATAACTCTGCACTAAAAAAAATATTTGAAAACCATAAAGACTATATTACGGGAGAACAGCTTCAGGATGTTCCCTTCATTCAGTCACAACCAGAGGATATCCCTATGCCAGATGTGACTCACTCCACGTTTTCTCTCCCCAAGAATATCATTCTCTATGGTTCCCCGGGCACGGGCAAAACCTACAAGACGGTGCAGTATGCGGTCGCCATCGCTGAAAGCAAGCCTTTGAAAGAAATCGAGGCTGAAGAATATGGCGATGTTGTACGCCGATACCGCGAGCACAAGGACAAGGGGCGCATCTGCTTTATCACTTTTCATCAGTCCTATGAATATGAAGAGTTCATCGAGGGCTTGCGCCCGCGGCTGGCCGATGAAGACGGGGCCAATGAAGGCGAGCTCTCGTATGAGATCCGCGAGGGTGTTTTCAAGGCCTTTTGCCGGGCTGCAGAAACCATTTCGGTGACAGGGCAGGCGCAGGGGCTGGAGCTGGCCCCCAACCCCACTGTCTGGAAAATATCGCTGGAGCGGACAGGGGACAATCCCACGCGCAGGGATTGTCTGGATAATGGGCATATCCGTATCGGCTGGGACGGCTATGGGCCGAACATTTCTGAACAGACCGAGTATAAGGACGGCGGCAGGGCGGCCCTTGATGCCTTTTATAATCGGATGCAGCCAGGGGATATTGTCCTTTCCTGTTATTCCCACAAGGTCGTGGACGCTGTGGGCGTCGTTAAGGGCGAGCCGGAATGGCATGACGAATATGGAAGTTACAAGCGGTTGCGCGAGGTTCGGTGGCTCGCGAAGGATATTCGGGAGAACATCTATCACCGTAACGGCGACAAGGTGCTTACGCTTTCAACGCTTTACAAGCTGTCCATCCCTGTGGCCGAGATACTGGCGATGATCGGCATGGGTGAACCCGCCGGACAGCCTGCACATCAGGAGCGGCAAAACTTCGTCTTCATCATTGATGAGATCAACCGCGGCAACATGGCAAAAATCTTTGGCGAGCTCATGACGCTCATTGAAGAAAGCAAGCGCCTGGGTGCAAAAGAGGAAAAGCGCGTCCACCTGCCCTATAGCGGCGACTCTTTCGGCGTGCCGGGCAATGTGTATATCATCGGTACCATGAATACGGCGGACCGCTCCATTGCGCTCATGGATGCGGCCTTGCGGCGGCGTTTCAGCTTCGTTGAAATCCCCCCCGAGCCAAAGCTCCTCGAGGGAACGAGAGTCGCAGGCATCCGCATCGACAAGCTGCTCGACCTGCTCAACCGTCGCATCGAGGTCCTGCTGGACCGGGATCATGTGCTCGGCCACGCGGCCTTTCTGGGCCTGAAGGAAAATGCGGACATGGCCGCGCTGGCGGCGATCATGAAAAACGCCGTCCTGCCCCTGCTGCAGGAGTATTTTTACAACGATTATGAAAAGATCCGGCTCGTGCTGGGCGACAACCAAAAAACGCAGCCGGACGACGTGAAATTCATAGATGAGCTCAATGAGAGCAAGGAGCTTTTCGGCCAGCATCCCGATGCGGACGGCACGCGTTACAGCATCGATCCTGACGCCTTTGAGAATCCTGTGGCGTACAGGTATCTGGGCCTCGCCAACGGCGCAGGCGAAGACGCCGCACCGGGGCAGGCTGATTCCGAAAGGCCAGACGCCGCCGCGGCCGATGAGCACTAAACACGCGGCGCGGATTGCCATCTGCGAGTATGAGGGCCTGACCTGCGCAACGCAGGTGCCGGGATATACCTCGCTGCCGGAACCGGCGTTCAGCGCGCTTAAGGCCTTCATCCTCGCGCCCGGGCCGCAGGGCGTGGCCGACGGCCTTGAGGTGATGGGGCTTTCGGCGCGCCGCGGTGTCGGCGAGATCCTCACCGCCCGCAACCATGTGGGCCTCATCAGCCTTGATGACGGCACGGTCATTGAGATCCTGCCAAAGATCGCGGGCCTTTCGCCTGATGATGCGGGGCGCGACGCGGCCAGAAAAATCTTTCTCAAGATGCTGCGGGTTGTGGAAGATCCGCCCTGCAAGCTGTTTTCCTTTTCGCGTCTGGCGGCGCAGCACTGCGACCTGCTGGAGATCTTTATCGGCATGTTCCTCGACGAGGCGGCGAGGCTCGTGGCCCAGGGGCTGCGCTCCGCCTATCGGAGCGTTGAATGGAATGAGCGAGTGTACAAGGGCAAGCTCCTGCATGCGCAGCATCTTCGCCACAACCTCGTCCGCAGGGATCGCTTCTTCCTGCGGCATGACGAGTTCACTGCGGACAGGCCGGAAAACCGCCTGATCAAGACCACCCTTGCGCGTTTGCGCACCCTGAGCCGCACCGCGCGCAACCGCAGGCGGGCCATTCAGTTGCTGGGCGCCTTTGACGGCGTGAACCTTTCCTCCGCCGTGGAAAAGGATTTTGCCGCCTGCCGGGATGACCGCACCATGGCGGCGTATTCCCGTCTGCTGCCCTGGTGCCGCGTCTTTTTGCAGCGCAAGGCCCTTACGCCCTTTGCCGGGCCGCATGTGGCGCTCTCCTTGCTGTTCCCCATGGAAAAACTGTTTGAAAGCCATATCGCCGCGCTGGTGCGAAAGCATTGCGGAAACCGCATGAAGGTGCGCCTTCAGGACTGCCGCCACAGCCTTTTTGAAGACGCGGGCCGGCGCCTGGGGGCGCTGCGGCCCGACATCGTCCTCTCCGACGCCGCAGGCGGCGAGACCGTCCTTGTGCTGGATACAAAGTGGAAAATCGTTGAGCCCGGTGCCCCCAACTTCGGTGTCGCCCAGGCGGATCTGTACCAGATGTATGCCTATGGGAAAAAATATGCGGCAAAAAGAGTGGTCCTGCTCTATCCCCAGGCCCGGGATATGAGGATCGACCCGCATGCGGGCTTTACGGTGGCCCGCAGTTTCTGTTCCGGGGACGGTGTGACGCTCGATGTTGTGTTTCTTGACCTCAAGCATCCGCAGGCGGGCATTCCGGCCCTCCTGGCTTCCCTGCAATCAGCGCACTTTCCGGCCGCGGCTGGCCGCTGAGTGCGCCTGAAAGTACTTCCGCAAGCGCGGTGTCGCCGCGGCTGTAGGCCTCACGGCGCGCGGCCTTGAGGCGCGCGCGGTTGGCGGCGATGCGGGCAGGATCCGTCGGCGGGGCGATGCCCGCGGCAATGGCGGCCGCGTCCTTTGCAAATTCCGCAAGCTCGCCTTGCGGCTGCGTGAGCGCCTGCAGGCGGGCCGCAAGCTCCGGCGCGGGGAAGAAGCGCAAGCCCCGCATGCCGGCGGCAAGCGCCTCGTGCGGCCGGCCCTCGGCCTCGCGCAGTTCCATGAGCCTGAGCCAGCCGCCGCGCCACAGCGGTTCGCGTGTAAGCGCTTCCGCAACGGCGTCGCCGTCCGCCTGCGCCGTTGCGGCCGCCAGCTCCCGCGCGGGGCCTTCCGGGAGCTCCAGCCAGCAGGAGAGGCCGGCGTCGAGCCGCATGGCGTAGCCGTCCAGCCGCCCGAGCAGGTGCAGGTCTGGCTTCAGGTGTTTCCCGTGGCGGCGCATGAGGAGTTCGCCATTGGCTGTGTCGTGCACGAAGCGTCCCGGCGTGGCGCTGGTGTGGTGGATGATGCGGCTCTCCGGCGCAACGGCGAGCTTGCGGCCCTGTGCCATGAGGTTGAGGCAGAGGTCCATGTCCTCATAGCCGTTGCGGTAGCCCTCGAAAAAGCCCCCCGCCTCCCTGAAGAGCTGCGCCGGCAGCATGAGGGCCGCGCCGGTGATGGCCTGGAGCGGCCGGGGGCGGTTTATCACGGGATGGTCGCCAGGGAAGGACTCATAAAGGTGCCCCACGCGGAAAAAGGGCGAAAACGTAATGCCGCAATGCTGGAGCCGCCCGTCGGGATAGAGCAGGCGCGGGCCAACGGCGCCCACGCGGCCCTTGAAGGCGCCGAGCAGGGGAGGGAGCCAGCCCTCGGTGCACAGGGTGTCGTTGTTGAGGAAGAAGAGCATCTCGCCTGAGGCCGCCCGCGCCCCGGCATTGCAGGCGCGCGCGAAACCCAGGTTCTCCTCCATGCGCAGCAGGCGGAAGGCTGCGCCGAAGAGCTCGCGCCCCAGCGGCGGTAACGCCTCGGGCGTGGCGTCCGTGGAGCCGTTGTCCACCACAAGCACTTCAAGGGCGGCGCCGGCGCTGTGCGCGGCCAGCGAGCGCAGGCAGGCGCGCGTGAGCTCCACGAGGTTCCAGGCCGGGATGATGACGGAAACGCGCATGCCGCCTCCTTTCAGCGCTGCCCGCGGGCCCCGCGCCACGCCGCCGCGGCTGCCACGAAGTTGGGCGCCCAGCACGCCACGGCCGGCGCGAAAATGTGGGTATAGGCGCCCCATGTGTTCCCACTGACGACGCCGTCTCCAGCTTGTTTCCCCTTGGCTGCCGGCTCGCCCGTGCCGCTCCCGCGGGAAAGCTCCAGCGCCGGCAGGGGCGCGCCCGCCTCGCGCGCGCAGCGCGAATAGTGAAACTCATGGCCGCGCAGCACGAGCCCCACGGGAAAGAAGGGATTTGCGGCCCTGACCGTCCCCTCCACATAGCCGAGGCCCTGCGGCCTGGGCGTCCACACGGCGCGGAGGGGCAAGACGCCCCCGAGCGGCCAGAACGTGCCGTCCCGCTCCATGCCGCGCGAGAGCAGGATGAGGCCGCCGCACTCCGCATAGACGGGAAGGCCGGCGCGGGCGAGGGCCGCTACGCGCGCAAGCAGCGGCGAGCCGGAAAGTTGCGGCAGGTAATCCTCGGGAAAGCCGCCGCCGAGATAGAGGCCGTCCAGCGTGTCCCACAGGGGCGCCTCGCTCTCCGGCGCGTCCACCAAGGCCAGTGGCACGAGCTCTGCGCCGGCATCGGTGAGCGCGGCGAGGTTTTCGGGATAGTAGAACCAGAAGGCCGCGTCGCGCGCATAGCCGATGCGCGGGCGGATTTTTGGGGATTCCGGGGCGCCGGCCGGGGCCCCGGAGGGGCCTGAAATGTGAGGCGCCATCGCGCACCGCGAAGCTGTTTCCCCCGCGTTTTCGGCCTCCACGCCGGGCAGCGGCGGCGCGCCCCGTGCCGCAGCCAGCACCGCGTCCACATCCACATGCGCGCGCACGAGTGTCGCGAGCTCATCCAGAAGCGCATCGGCTTCCGCGCTGAGGCTGCCCCCGGTGCTGGTGATGCCCATGTGCCGTTCGGGGAGTGGGTCGCGCCCAAGGCGCGGCAGGGCGCCGAGCACGGGGAGCTCGAGATGGGCCTCCACCATGCGCCGGAGCGCGGCCTCGTGCCGGGGCGAGCCCACGCGGTTGAACACCACCCCGCAAAAGCGCAAGCCGGGCTCGAAACCTATAAGGCCCGACAACAACGCGACCGCGGTGCGCGTCATCTTGGCGGCATTGAGGCAGAGCAGCAGCGGGCAGTCGAGGATGCGCGCGAGCCGCGCCGTGGAACAGGAGCCGGCCGTATCCAGCCCGTCATAGAGGCCGCGGTTGCCCTCGATGAGGCCCAGGCGGGGCGCGCCGGCTGGCGCGGACGCAGTGCCCGCAGCTTCCCCCCCTGCTTCCATGGACCGCGCGAAGAGCCGGACGAGCTCCGGCCCGTCGAGAAAAAAGGGGTCGAGATTGGTGGCCGGCGTGCCCCCCGCGCCTTCGGCGGCCCGGCCGAGCCACGCCGCGTCGATATAGTCCGGCCCCTTCTTGAAGGACTTGACGGAAAGCCCCACCCCGCAAATGGCCCGCGCGAGCCCGAGGCAGAGGAGGGTCTTGCCGCCGCCGCCGGACGCGGCGCTCACGCAGAGGCGCGGGAAGCGCGTGGGGCCGGCCTTTTTCGGCGGCGTGGCATCCATGCGGCCGCCTTGCCTAATGCTTGAAGGACCGCTGGCCGGTGAAGACCATGGCCACCTGCGGGACGGCCTCGTTGCAGGCCATGATGACCTCGGCGTCGCGCAGGGAGCCGCCGGGCTGGGCGATGGCGGTGACGCCCTGGGCGATGGCCACATCCACGCCGTCGCGGAAGGGGAAGAAGCCGTCCGACACGAGGCGCGAGCCGGGGAGCCCCCCGCGCGCCTCGCGGGTGCGCGTGCGGATGTCAGTGAGCTTTTCCTCAAGGGCCGGATCGCCGGCGGCCTTTTGCTCAAGCTCGTAGAGCGAGAGGCCGCATTCGCGGAAGGCGAGGCTGTCCGCATACTTGGTCATGGCCTTGTGGATGGTGAGCTCCACGCAGCCCACGCGGTCCTGCTCGCCGGTGCCGATGGCGACCGTCGCGCCGTCGCGGGCGAAAATGACCGAGTTGGAAGTGACGCCCGCCTCCACCGCCCAGGCGAAGCGCAGGTCGGAAAGCTCCTTGTGGTCGGGCGCGCGCGCCACGACCTCCACGCCGTCCTTGGTGCGCGCCGTGGCCGGCAGGAAGTCCGCATCCGTGAGGATGCGGTTCTGGAAGGATTTCTGGACGATGATGCCGCCGTCGGCGAGGCTCTTGATGTCGAGCCACGCCGAGCCCGTGAGCTCCTCAAGGCGCCCGAGGCCCGGCAGCTCCATGATGCGCAGGTTCTTGCGGCCCTTGAGGATGTCCACGGCGCCCTCCTCGAAGGCCGGCGCGGCCACCACCTCGAAGTAGCTGGCCGCGATGGTCTCGGCGGCGGCCTTGGTGAGCGGCCGGTTGACCACCACCGCGCCGCCGAAAGCCGCAATGCGGTCGCTCCAGTAGGCGCGGGTGACGGCCTCGGCCACGCCGCCCTCGCCCTCCGCCACCCAGGCCGCGCCGCAGGGGTTGTTGTGCTTGAGAATGACCGCGGCCGGGCGCTCGGTGAGGTATTGCAGGATGTTGGCGCCGTTGTCCACGTCCGTGAGGTTGGTCTTGCCGGGATGCTTGCCGGCCTGGATCATCTGCGCCTCGTCCATGCGCGAGACGATGCCGTGCTTTGGGCCGCGCCAGGAAAGGCCGCCGAGCGTGGGCGAGCCTTCCTTCAGGGCGTAAAGGGCGGCGGGCTGGTCCGGGTTTTCGCCGTAGCGCAGGCCCTTTTCCTCGTTATCGAGGGCCCATGTGCGCTTTTCATAGACCAGGCGCTCGTCGCCGAGGAGGATGGTCATGGTGTCCGGGAAGGCATCCTTGCGGATGGTGGAATACATGGCTTTGAGGTCGGGCATGGTGGGTCTCCGTGCGCTGGGCGCGGCGTGGGGAGGGGCCGCGCGGGAAGGCGCCACCCTAGCACGAAAGCCGGCGGGGCGCCAGCGGGCGCGTTGACGAGCCCCGCGCGAACCTCTACAAGAAGGCGACGGGAAGGCCACACAAGGGGAGGTGCCCGGCGCATGGAAAAACTTTTGCTCAAGCTCGCGCGGCAGCTGGACGCCCTGGACGAAGCCTCGCTCATGTCGCTCTGGAGCAAGTACGCCACCCTGACGAGCCGTTTCGAGCCCACGAAGCGCTGGGAGGAGGGGGCGCTGGTTTTTTCGCTCATCCAGGCCAAGCGCTGGAAAAACCAGCTCTTCAACTATTGCTGGCGCGAGCAGCGGCGGCCGCCCGAAGATCGCGGGGGTGCACGGGGGCAGGCCCGTGGCGGCGCGCAGCCCGGGGCGGCGCCCGCGCCCGCGCCGGAAGGCCCCGCGCCCGCGGACTTCGTGCTGGAGCGTGACGAAACGCCCGCGGCCCCGCCCTGCCGGGTGCTGAGCTTCCGCCCGCTCAGGGGGGACAAGGGCGCCGAAGGCCCCAAGGACCGCTGAGGCCGGGTCTGCACAGGGGGAGCAATGCAGTTTGCCTGGTTTTGCATTGGCGCCCTGCCTGTGCCGCTTGGTTAATGCCGAAATCATCCGTCAAAAACAGCCTCTTCGCTGCTTGCTGCGTCAGAGAAAAATTTCCTCGGTCGAGTACTTAAGTACACTCCCTTCGGAAATTTTTATCTTCCTTGCAAGCACCGAAGAATCTTATTTTTTAGGATTCTTCCGACACCAGCACCCGTCTTCCGCTTCGGTCCAGACGGAATGAAGGAAGGGCGGACAACTTCACTGCAGTCCATCTCTCCCCAAGCGCCCCGCCCGGCCCCCGCACTGTTGCTGAAGCGGGCAAAATCCGCTAGGCTGCCCGGGACAGGTTGTGGGTTCTCCCTTGCAAGAATGGACGGCGCCGCGCCGTCGCCAACCCCGCACGGGCCTCGCCATGCAAACGTCTTTCACGCGCCGCCAGGGCGCCCCCAATACCATGCTCATCGTGGATGACGACGAGCTGAACCGCGACATCCTCTCCATGATCTTCGAGGCCGAGCACGCCATCCTTCAGGCCGAGAACGGCCAGCAGGGCCTCGACCTGCTCGCCGGCCACGAGGCCGAGGTCTGCGCCATCCTCCTCGATGTGATGATGCCGGTCATGGACGGCATGGCCATGCTGGAGCGGCTGGCCGAACGCCATGTGCCCGAGCGCATCCCGGTCTTCCTCATCACCGGCGAGAGCGACAGCGAGGTCATCAAGCAGGCCTACGACCTCGGGGTCATGGATGTCATCTCCAAGCCCATCACGCCGCCCATCGTGCTTCGGCGCGTCAATTCGGTCATGGAGCTCTTCGCCGCGCGCAACCACCTCGCCGACGTGGTGGCCGAGCAGACCGAGGAACTGCGCGAGCAGAACCAGCAGCTCCAGAACCTCAACATGGGCATGATCGAGGCCCTGGCCACGGCCACGGAGTTCCGCAGCGGGGAGTCCGGCGAGCATGTGCGCCGCATCCATGACATCACGCGCCTGCTGCTCGAGGAGACCCCCCTGCGCGAGCAGTTTTCCAAGGAGGAGATCCGCCAGATCGCGCTCGCGGCCATCCTGCACGACGTGGGCAAGATCTCCGTGCCGGACGCCATCCTCAACAAGCCCGCAAGGCTCACGCCCGAAGAGTTCGCCACCATGCAGCGGCACACGGTGAGCGGCGACGAGATGCTGACCCAGATCCCGCAGCTCAAGGGCCTGCCCTTCTACGATTACGCGAGGCTCATCGCGCGCCACCACCACGAGCGCTGGGACGGCAAGGGCTACCCCGACGGCCTCGCCGGGGACGACATCCCCATCTACGCGCAGATCGTGGGCGTGGCCGACGTGTACGACGCCCTGGTGAGCCAGCGCGTCTACAAGCCGCCCTTCGAGCACATGGACGCGGTGGACATGATCGTCAACGGCCGCTGCGGGGCCTTCAACCCCGTGCTCATGGAATATTTCCGCGACATCGCGCCCGCCATCCGCGACCTGTATGCGCGCGGCGCGCATACGCACACCCATACACAGACCCAGACAAGGTGAACGTTCATGGATGCGACTCGCAAGGAGCGGCTCAAGGCCGCGGGGATCAATGTGGACGGCGCGCTCGAGCGCTTCATGGGCAATGCCGGCATGCTCGAGCGCTATTTCGGCCGCTTTCTCGAGGAAAAGAGCTATGCGGCCCTGGCCGCGGCAGTGGCCGCTGACGACGCGGCTGCCGCCGCCGCGGCCGTGCACACGCTCAAGAGCGTCTGCGGCAGCATCGGCTGCGACCACATGCAGGCGCTGGCCGTAGCCCAGGAGGCCAAGATGCGCGCGGGCGACTGGCCCGGCGCCAAGGACATGATGCCCGAGCTTCAGGAAGAATACGACCGCGTCTGCGCCGTGCTCCGGGGCTGAACTTGACGCATAGCCATCCCCGGGCCTCCGCGCCCCTGCGCAAGTGGCTTCTGCCCTTTCTCTATTGCGTCACCGTGGCCTATATGGCCTTCACCGCCCTTGCGCTGCACCGCCTGGGCGCCATCACCGACCTGCTCTACCAGTATCCGTTCATCGTTTCGGGCGAGGCCACGCAACTGCGCACGCGCCTTGGTGAGCTCAGCCGCTCGCTCCCGCTCTTCGTGGGGCGCCCCGGCGTGGGCGCGGCCGAGATCAACTCCTTCCTGGCCGGGCAGGCGCGCGTCGGCGACGAGGCCATCGCGCGCATCCGCGACAAGTTCCGCGGCAACGAGAGCCAGCTCACCGCGCTTGTGGAGGCGCTTGCGGAATTGCGCCACGTGCGCCGCGACTTCGTGGCCGCCAGTGTGGGCAAGGACGACCCCGAGGAGGTGGAGCGCGACTACGCCCGCATCGTGCTGCCGCGCTTCCGCATGGTGGACACCATCCTCCGGGAGATCACCGCCGGCGCCGAGGCGCGCGCCCTGGCCCTCGTGGAGGACATGAACCGCATCCGCAATGCTGCTGTTCTCGTCACCTTCGTGGTGGGCGTGATGATCCTTTTGCTCATCATGTACACCCACCGCCTCGAAAGCGCGCGCATGGCCGAGGTGGCCTACCAGGAGCGGCTCTTCCGGCTGCTCGGCGAGAATATCGACGAGGTCTTCCTCATTGCGGACGGCGCGGGCGCCCTCGACTATGTGAGCGTCAACAGCGGGCGCATCCTCGGCATCCCGGCCGCCGAATTGCGGGAGGAGCCGGAGCGGCTCTACGGCCTCTTCGAGGCGCCCGTGGCCGAGTGGCTCAAGGGGCTGGTGCTCCAGTTCCACAGCCGCCACCCCTCGGAGCAGGATGTCACCCTCTACCCCGGGGAAGACGCGGCCATGGAGCTCAGGCTCCCCTCGGGCGGCCGCTTCTTCAAGGTGCGCGTCTATCCCATCTGGGTGGGCGACACCTTCCAGCGCACCATCCTCGTGCTCAACGACCAGACCGAGGCCATCCGAAGCCGGCAGGCGCTCAACGACGCGCTCCAGAACGCGCGCGCGGCCAATTCCGCCAAGAGCAGCTTCCTCTCGCACATGAGCCACGAGATCCGCACGCCCATGAACGCCATCATCGGCATGACCACCATCGCGCTCAGCCACATGGACAACCCCGCGCGCGTGGAGGACTGCCTCGGCAAGATCGCGCTCTCGTCGCGCCACCTGCTGGGCCTGATCAACGATGTGCTCGACATGGCCAAGATCGAGGAAGGCAAGCTCTCCATCAACCGCGAGCCCTTCGACCTCAAGGAGTCGCTGCGCTCGCTCGCCACCCTCGTCATGCCGCAGGTGGAGGCGCGCGGCCTCAATTTCGACATCCTCGTGCACGACGAAGTGCCCGAACACCTTGTGGGCGACGCGCTCAGGCTCAACCAGATCCTCCTCAACCTGCTGTCCAACTCCATCAAGTTCACGCCGTCCGGCGGCACGGTGGCGCTCACGGTGTGCGAGGTCATGGCCCGCGACACGTCGGTGCGCCTCCAGTTCGTCGTGCGCGACACGGGCATCGGCATGAACCGCGAGGCCCTTGAGCGCCTGTACCGGCCCTTCGAGCAGGCCTCGGCGGCGACGGCGGCCCGCTTCGGCGGCACGGGCCTCGGCATGGCCATCACGCAGAACCTCATCACCCTGCTCGGCGGCACCATCCAGGTGGAGAGCGAGGAGGGCAAGGGCACGGAATTCACCGTGGAGCTGCCCTTCCGCGTGGCGGAAGGCGCCGCCGAGGGCGAGCGCTGCGAGCTCGGCCCCTTGCGCGTGCTGGTGGTGGACGACGACCAGGGCACCTGCGAGCACGCCGACCTTTTGCTCGACAAGATGGGCATGACCGTGAGCTGGACGCTCAACGGAAACGACGCCCTGCGCGTGCTCCACGAGGCGCATGACAAGGGCGAGGACTTCGACATCTGCGTCATCGACTGGAAAATGCCGGAGATGGACGGCAAGGAGCTGGCCCGCCGCATCCGCGCGGAGATCGGGGCCTCGCACATCATCCTCATTCTCGCCTCGGCCTACGATTACAGCGTCATCGAGGAGGAGGCCCGCGCCGTGGGCGTGGACGCCTTCATCCCCAAGCCCTTCTTCGCCTCCAGCCTTTACCACACCCTGTGCACGGTGACGCGCCGCGCGGCCGCGCGCGGGGACGCCCCCCAGGCTCTTGCCGGGGAGGCGCAGGCGGCCGTAGCCCCCGCCGGAGACGCCACCCGGCAGACAGCGCCGGCCCCCGGTCCGGCCCCGGAGGCGCCCGCGGAAAAGGGCGGCATGGGCCGCTTCGATTTCAGCGATTGCCGCCTCCTGCTCGCCGAGGACAACGAGTTCAACCAGGAAATCGCCTGCGAATTTCTCGACATGGTGGGCGCCACGGTGGACGTGGCCGCCAACGGCCGCGAGGCCGTGGAGAAGTTCCAGGCTTCGGCGCCGGGCACCTATGCCTGCATCCTCATGGACGTGCAGATGCCCGAGATGGACGGCCACGAGGCCACCCGCGCCATCCGCGCGCTCCCCCGGCCGGACGCGCAGACCGTCCCCATCCTCGCCATGACGGCCAACGCCTTTGACGACGATGTGACCGCGGCGCTCGCCGCCGGCATGGACGGCCACCTCGCCAAGCCGCTGGACGTGCAGGCCATGTACCGGCTCATGGAAGAAAAGATCCGCGGCGGCAGGAGGCCGGCCCCGGAGACGGCGGCATGAGCGGCCCGGAAGGCGTGGCTGGAACCGCGCCCGAGGTGCTGCTCGCGTATGTGACCGTGCCGGACGAGGCCGGCGACGGCGAGGCGGCCTTCGCCCTGGCCAGGCTTCTGGTGGAACGCGGGCTTGCCGCGGGCGTCAACGTGGTGGACGGCGCGCGCTCGGTCTACCGCTGGCAGGGCGAGGTTCGCGAGGCGCGGGAGCGCATCCTGTTCGCGCAGGTGGCGGCCCCGGCCTTCGAGGCTTTTTGCGCGGCGGTCGCGGCGGCGCATCCGCATGTGGTGCCCTGCGTGCTCGGGCTGCCTGTGGCGGCCGGGCACGCGCCCTTCGTGCGCTGGATCGGCGGGAACAGCACAGGCCCCAAGCCCTGAACGTCCCGGGAAGCGCCGGGGTATCCCCAAAGCATTGCAACAGGCGGTGCGTGGCCGCCCAACACATCAGCGAGGCATCCATGTCCATCTATGTTTCCGGCTCCCTGGCCTTTGACCGCATCATGACCTTTCCCGGCAACTTTCAGGATCACATCCTCATGGACAAGCTGCACATGCTCAATGTGAGCTTCATGGTGGATCGCATGGAGGAGCGCAACGGCGGCTGTGCCGGCAATATCGCCTATTCGCTGGCCCTGCTCGGCGAGAAGCCGGTCATCGTGTCCTCGGCGGGCCGCGATTTCGACGCCTATGCCGCGCGCCTGCGGGAACTCGGCCTGCCGCTGGACGGCATCCGCCGCGACCCGGCCGTGTTCACGGCGCTCTGCTACATCACCACGGACATGAACAGCAACCAGATCACGGGCTTCTATCCCGGCGCCATGAACGTGCCCTCCGACTACAGCTTCCCGGATCTGGACGCGGACAAGGACATCGCCATCATCTCGCCCGGCAATGTGGAGGACATGTGCCGCCTGCCCGCCTTTTTCCGCGAGCACGGCGTGCCCTATATCTTCGACCCGGGCCAGCAGCTCCCCGTGCTCTCGGGCAGCGACCTCCGGGCGGCCATCGAGGGCTCCTTCGCCTGCATCACCAATGATTACGAACTGAACATGATCTGCAAGGCCACGGGCATGAGCGAGGACGAACTGCTCGGCCGCACCCTGTGGCTCGTGACCACCCTCGGCGCCGCGGGCTGCCGCGTGCGCGGCGCGGACGGCACGGACGTGCGCGTGGCCTCGGTGCCCGTGGAGCGCGTGGTGGACCCCACGGGCGCGGGCGATGCCCAGCGCGCGGGCCTCATCAAGGGGCTGGCCGCCGGGCTTGCCATGCCCGAGGCCGCGCGCCTCGGCTCCGTGAGCGCGAGCTTCGCCATCGAGCGCATGGGTACGCAGGAGCACCGCTACACGCCGCGCGAGTTCCAAAAGCGCTATGAGGCGGCTTTCGGCGCGTGGCCCGCGGAGCTCATCGTCGCCTGGTAGGGCCACGCTTCAGGAGTGGGCGAGGCGCGATTCCAGTTCCGGGTCTAGGGCCACCTCGCGCGTGGCGAAGATCTTGTCCATGCGCACCGTGCCGGGCGCGGCCCCGCGCAGGGGGCGCACATGGCGCGCCTCGGCATAGAGGATGCGCGCGCTCGCCGCGTCGCGCCGCCAGCTCTTGCTGGCCGCAAGGCATCCGGCCTGTTCCAGCGTGCGCTCCGGCACCTCCTGCCCGGCATGGGCGCGCCGGATGAGCACATGCGCGCCCGGGGCGCCCTCGGCGTGCAGCCAGATGTCCCCGGGCGCGGCCTTGCGCAAGAGGGCCTGGTTGCCCCGGGCGTCGCGGCCGCGCAAAAGCAAAAAGCCGTCCTCACTGACAAAGGCCTGCACCCGCTTGGGCAGTTCGCGCGGGAGGATTCGCGCCGCCACAGGAGCGGCGGGGGCGGTGGCACCCTCGCCAGCGGCAGCGGGGAGCGCCTCGCCCCCCTCGCCAAGAGCCTGCCTCAGGTTTTCAGCCTCCTCCAGCAGGGCCGCGCGCCGGGGTTCAAGCATTTCGAGCCCGCGCTTGCCCCGCTTGGCGGCATGGAAGAGCCGCTCCATATTGGCGCGGATGTCATGGCGCGCGTCCAGCCGGATGCGGCGCGGCTCGCCGTCCCCGCCCGTTTCGTCCGGCACTTCCACCCATTCGGCGCGCGCGTCCGCCTGCCAGCGCCAGAGGTTTGCCGAGAGCGCCAGCGCGTCCGCCTGCCGGCTCGTCATGGCCTTGAGCCGCCGCTCCTCCTCGTCGAGTTTTTCCAGCAGCTTCCCCACCTTGCGCAAACGCCGGTGCACGGGCTTCGCGCGCTCGGCCTCGCCGGCCTCGGCGAGGCGCCCCAGCACCAGCGAGGCTGCCGCCCGCTCGGTGAGGGCGAGCACATCTTCGCCCGCCTCCTCAACCAATCCTTTTCCGAGTTCGGGAGGCAGGGGCCACGCCGAGACCGCGAGCACGGGCGCGGAGCCCGTTTCGCCGGCCCCGGCGTCCGTGTACAGGAACACGTCCCCGCCGCCGGCGCGCAGGTCCTCCATGAGCGCCCACTGGTCGGGTTCTTCCATGTGCGCGAGGCTGCGGCGCAGGGCCGGGGTGAGTACGGGCCAGTCCCGCCAGTGGCCGAGCGCGTCCTGAAGCTGCGCGGGGCCGGGCCATTGCGGCGCGTCCGGCACGGGTGGCAGGGGGAAGGCGGAGGCGGCGCGTTCGTCGCCTTCCGGCGGCTGGAAGTGGAGGCTCGCGCCCTCGCGCAGGTCGAGCAAAAGCCAGAGGGCAAAGCCGGCCGGGAGCGCGCCGCCTTCCTTTTCCGGGTTGCCGGCAAGCAGGAGCCAGAGCCGGCGCTGCCAGAATTGCGCCACCATGGCCGCGATGCGCCGCCCCACCGCATACTTGCGCAGGCGCATGACGGCGGCCGGGGGCGCGGCCCCGGCCGTGAGGCGGGAGGCCGCGAAAAAGCAGAACGGCTCCTTGCGGTCATGGCGCAGGCAGAACTGGCGCTTTTGCCCGTTGCCGTAGAGGCTCAGGACAAGCAGGCCCGGGCCGGCCTCCTGCAGTTTCTCGATGCGGTTCCCGAGGAGCCGCGGCTCGGCTGCCTCGCAAAAGCGGCGGAAGAGATGGGCGTCCATGGCGCCAGTCTAGCGCGGCGCCGCCCGGGGAACAAGGCGCGGGAACGCTGCCGGGTGCGCCCGGAGGCTTTACAGGCGCCCGCGGGACGGCATAGGCTCTGTCCATGCTGTCCGCTCCCCCTCCTTCCGCCCCCGCCGTTCCCGTGGGCCTGCTCCGCTGCGCAAGCTATGAGGCGCCCGTGGTGCGCGAGGCGGTGTTCCGCGTGCTGGACGCCTCGGGCCTGGCCGTAGCCCCGGGCGGCCGCGTGCTCGTCAAGCCCAATCTGCTCATGGCCAAGCCGCTCGCCTGCACGCATCCGCAGGTGGTGGCCGCGGCCTGCGCATGGCTGCTCGGGCATGGCGCCCGCGTGGAGGTGGCGGATTCGCCGGGCTTTGGCCGCGCCGTCTCCGTGGCCGAGGCCATCGGCCTCACCGCGGCCTTGCGGCCCCTGGGCCTCGCCGTGGCGCCCCGTGACAGGGCCGCGCGCGTGGAGCTCAAACTGCCGGACGGGACACGGCTACCCTTCCGGGTCTCGCGCCGGGCGCTGGAGGCCGACCTTGTGCTCTCCGCGGCCAAGGTCAAGGCGCACAGCCAGATGGAACTGACGCTCGCGGTCAAGAACTGCTTCGGCTGCGTGCCGGGCCTGCGCAAGGCGCTCGTGCATGCGCGCGAGGGGCGCGAGCCGGCGCTCTTTGCCGACGCCCTGGCCGCGCTCTGGGCGGCGCTGCCCCCGGTGGCGGCGCTTGCCGACGGCGTCACGGCCATGCACGTCACCGGGCCTTCCCGGGGCGAGCCCTTCGCCCTCGGCCTCGTGGGCGCGAGCGTATCCGCGCCCGCGCTGGATACGGCCCTGCGCGAGCTTTTGGGCGCGCCGATACCACCGCTGGAAGCGGCCCTCGGGCGTCGCGCCGCGGCCGGGGACGCGGCCGCCCGGCCGGAAGCCGCCTATCCACTCCTAAGCCCTGGCGAGTGCCGCGTGAAGGGCTTCATCGTGCCCGCCACGCTCAAGCACACATCCTTCAGGCCCGGACGCCTCGTCAAGAGCCTCTGCCGCCGCGTCTGGGCGGTGTTGCGGGGGTGAAGGGCGCAGCTCCCAACCAACCCCAACGGCAAAACCTTCAGAGAGCACTATGGACGCACAGTTCAGGGAACTTGAAAGGGCGTTGGCAGCGCGGCCGGACCTGACCGTCTGGTGGCGGGATGACGACATCTCCTGCATCCGGCCGTGGCATCCTGTTTTGCTCCTGCGGGGCTGGCGGCGGCTGCGCTTTGTCTGCGAACTGCTTGCAAAAACGAAGATTCCGGCCCTGCTGGCCGTGGAGCCCCGGAACTTTCCGGAGAAGGGGCCCCTCATCTTGAACGTGGTCGGGGTGTCGGGCCTCCCGGTGGCCGTCCACGGGCTGCGCCATGAAAACCGCGCCCGCGTGGGCGGCAAGAGCGAATTCCCGCCGGAATACGCAGGGCCCGACCAGTGCCGGGAAATCCTCGCGGTGTTCCGGCGATTGAGACAGTATTTCGGGGACCGCCTCCTGCCGGTCTTTGTGCCGCCCTTCAACTCCATAGCCTCCCCCTTGCGGGAAATGCTGGAAGAAAGCGGCATCACGATTTCTTCCGGCAACGCGGGGGGGGTGTGTAACTGATTGTAATAATACAGATTATGATTTCATCGACTGGGAACGCAGAAAACTTTTGCCAAGGGAAAAAATCCTGGCCGACCTCGTGGAACTGACGCGCCGGGGCACGGCCTCATTCGGCATCAACAGCCACCACAAGCTGATAGCGCCCGAGGATCGGGACTTTGTGCGCGGCCTTTTGGGGGTGCTGGATGCCCATGCGCGGCGCACGGGCAACACCAGCCTGCCTTTCGGACACAGGGGGGCCTGAGCGGGGAGGCCCCCCAGGGGCCTGAAGCTCGGGGGACGCCGCCTACTCCTTCCTCGGCTCGCGGGTGAGGTCGTCCTTGCTCTCCCTGGCATGCTCCACAAAGCGCTCCGCAATGCCGGGCACTTCGCCGAGGCCCACGAGATTGGCCTCCACCTCGAAGCCCGCGGCCCTGAGCCGCGAAGCCCAGGAATCTTCCTCCTCCCCGGCAAGGTCGTTGCGGGCATGGTCGCCCGCCACCAGCATCAGCGGCTGGAGCCACACGCGGCGCACCTTGTGCGCGCGCAGCTCGGCCAGAAGCTCGTCAAAGCTGCGGCTGCCCTCCACGGTGGCGATGAAGACCAGCGGGTCGCTCGCCTGGAAGGCGGAGCGCGTGCCCTCCAGCACAAGGTCGGCGCGGCCTTTCTCCTGCCCGTGGCCCATGAGCACCAGCGCGTCGCCCGGCTGGCGCCGGCCGGCCAGCGCCCCGAGCACGTCCTTGGCCACATCCTGCGCGTCGGCGCGCGATTCCAGCAGCGGGCGCCCCAGATAGACGGCCTTGAAGCGGCCGGGATGCTTGGCCACATCCAGCAGCACGGCCCGCGCCAGCGCCGCGAATTCCTCCCCGGCCATGACATGCAGCGACTGCACGCGCACGACATCCACGCCGTCGCGCGCAAGCTGGGCAAGGCCGGCGGCGATGCCGCCCACCGGGCGCCCCTCTTTGGCGAGCTTCTTGCGGATGATCTGCGAGGTATAGGCCCAGACCACCGGCGAGTCGGGCCATGCGGCCTTGAAGGCCTTGTCCGTGGCCTTGAAGGCGGCTTCGGCCTCGGGCACGCTGGTGCCGAAGGCCACGAGCAGGATGCCCTCACGCGGGGCCTTGTCAGCGGCGCCGGCCGGCGCGGCGAGGCTCAGGCAGAGGAACAGGGCGCCCACAAGGGCTGCGACGGGCGGAAAGGCAAAAAGGCGGGGCGGGAAGGAACGGGCACAAGACATGGACGGCCTCCAATCGTGCGTTGAAAGGGCGTGAGGGGCGCGCCGGACACTCCGGCGGCCTGGCGGGTTTCGGACTTGAGGGATATGGAGCCTGGGATGCGCCCCGCCATTGCTTCGCCTTCACCGGCAGCCCCCAAGGGGCCGGGCTTTCGCCCGTGTGCCGACTGGCTGTCGCGCCGTCCGGGCCATCCCGCAGAACCTGGCCTCATGACCGGGCCGCAGGAGCTGGCCGGACGGCGAGGAAGCGCCGTGCCCTCTTACCGCAGCGCGACTGTTTCCGATTTGCACGGAATTCCCCGCAATCCCGCGCCCTTACCTCTTCAGGCCAAAAATGTCAACGCCTTTCCGGGCGCCTGACGCGAAATTCCTTGCGCTTTTTCGCGCTTTCGTCTATGGTGCCAGTCCCTCGCGGTGCATGCGGGGAAATCCATCGGTTGTTTGGAGGCAAGGCAATTATGGCAGACAAGGAAACCGGGCACGACGAAATCGATTTCGGCGCCGCCCTCGAGGACTACCTCAACCCCGATTTTGGCGATCTTGAAGAAGGCTCCATCACCAAGGGCGAGATCGTCCGCGTCAACGACGACAATGTGCTCGTGGACGTGGGCTTCAAGTCCGAGGGCCAGATCCCCACGGCCGAGTTCCGCGACGCGGCGGGCAATGTGGGCGTCAAGGTGGGCGACAGGGTGGATGTCTATGTGGTCCGCAAGAACGAGCAGGACGGCACCATCACGCTCTCCTTTGAAAAGGCCAAGCGCATGCAGGTCTTCGACCAGCTCGAGGACGTGCAGGAGAACAACAAGGTCATCAAGGGGCATATCGTGCGCCGCATCAAGGGCGGCTACACGGTGAACATCGGGGGCGTTGAGGCCTTCCTGCCCGGTTCCCACGTCGATTTGCGTCCCGTGCCGGACATGGACGCCCTGGTCAACCAGGAGTTCGAGTTCCGCGTGCTCAAGATCAACCGCCGGCGCAGCAATGTCATCGTCTCGCGCCGCGTGCTCCTCGAGGAGGAGCGCGACGCCAAGCGCGCCGAACTGCTCAAGACCCTCGCCGAGGGCCAGGTGGTCAACGGCAAGGCCAAGAACATCACCGAGTACGGCGTCTTTGTGGACCTCGGCGGCCTCGACGGCCTGCTCCACATCACGGACATGAGCTGGAAGCGCATCCGCCACCCCAAGGAAATGATCACCATGGGCCAGGACCTGACCCTCAAGGTGCTCTCCTTTGACCGCGAGACCAACAAGGTCTCCCTGGGCCTCAAGCAGCTCGTGCCCGACCCGTGGCAGGACATCTCCGCCCGCTTCCCGCAGGGCGCGCGCATCAACGGCAAGGTCACCAACCTTGTGGACTACGGCGCCTTTGTGGAGCTGGAGCCTGGCGTCGAGGGCCTTGTGCACATCTCCGAAATGTCGTGGACGCGCAAGCTGCGCCATCCCTCCCAGATGGTGCACACCGGCGACGAGGTTGAGGTGGTCATCCTCGGCGTGGACGGCGAGAAGAAGCGCATCAGCCTCGGCATGAAGCAGGTTAGGCCCAACCCGTGGGAGCTCGTGGCCGAGCGCTATCCCGAGGGCACGGTGCTTGAGGGCGTCATCAAAAACATCACCGAGTTCGGCATGTTCATCGGCATCGAGGACGGCATCGACGGCCTCATCCATGTGTCGGACATCTCGTGGACCAAGAAGGTGCGCCACCCCAACGAGCTCTACAAGGTGGGTGACGTGGTGCAGGCCAAGGTGCTCGTGGTGGACCAGGGCAACGAGAAGTTCACCCTGGGCATCAAGCAGCTCGCCGACGACCCCTGGGCCCATGTGCCGGATACCTATCCCGTGGGCTGCACCATCAAGGGCACGGTGACCAATATCACCGACTTCGGCCTCTTCGTGGAGGTGGAGGAAGGCATCGAGGGCCTGGTGCACGTGTCCGAGCTCTCGGGCAAGAAGCTCAAGACCCCGGCCGAGGCCTTCAAGGAAGGCCAGGAGATCCAGGCCAAGGTCATCCACGTCAGCGCGGAGGAGCGCCGCCTCGGCCTCTCCATCAAGCAGATCAAGGACGAGGAGGAGCGCCGCAAGCCCAAGGAATTCCACGCCGGCCCGCAGGAAAGCGGCCAGAGCCTGGGCGACCTGCTCAAGGCCGCCGCGCAGGAGAACAGCGAGGACTAGCCCCGCTGCGGGAAAAAGGGATACGAGAGGGCAGCCTTCGGGCTGCCCTTTTTGCATGGGCGGAAGGAAAGGCTTTCAGGGGGTGGAGCAGATGGACCGAGAGCAGGGCGAAAGGCCGTGGCGCATCCGCGCGGCGGCGGTGCGCGACCGGGAGGCCGTGGAAGCTGTGGTCATGGACGCCTTCGGCGTCTATCTGCCGCGCATGGACCGCAAGCCGTATCCCATGCTGGATGATTACGGCGTCTACATAAGGGCCGGGCAGGCTTTCGTGCTGGAGGATGGCGGGGAAGAGGACGGGCAAGCTGCTGCGGGGACGGCCCGCGATGCCACGGCCCTGCGCATCCGGGCCTGCATCGTGCTCGTGCCCGGCGCCGACGGCGCCCTGTCGCTGGAAGTGCTGGCCGTGAGCCGCGACGCCCAGGGCCGGGGCTATGGCCGGACGCTGGTGGACTTTGCCCTGCACCGCGCGAAGACCTTGGGCTGCCGCCGCCTCAAGCTCTACACCAATGAGGTCATGACCGAAGCCCAGGCTTTTTACGGCCGCTTGGGATTTATCGAGACGCGCCGAGCCCTGGACGCGGGCTATCGGCGGGTGTTTTATGAGCTGGGGGTGGAGAAGGCGGAACCTGGAGATTCTGAATAAGCGAGAATAGGCCATACATACAAAGTAATCCCGTCATCTTTGTGGGAGATTTAATGAGCAGGCGATTCTTCTCCTTGGCAGTGGAAGAGCAGGGAGGGGAATCACCTTATATGGGGGCTCATGGCCCATTACTCCACCCCATGTGGGAAACCTCATGCGCATTTTTGTGGCATCCAGTCCCTATTGCCTCCCGTCCAGATGTTCCGTGGCATTCGCAAAAACAGCGGCTTATCGCATAGCCCTCCAGTAAATTCCTCCCCGTGCGCGTTTTCCACCCACGTATGGCGCCCATCAGCATCCTTGGCTTAGTCTCTCATCGTTTATAGGCGGTACACCATCACTGTGCTGCTATGGATAGGCATTAAGGGGCTAGCCATGGTTTATGCGCTTAAGAAGTGTATTCATGCAGGTCCCAAGCGCATAGGCCAGCAGGACAGGAACTGCGTTGCCAATTTGCGTATATATTGGGACTTCATAGCGGCGGTTGAGGCCACCTGTAGTGGTCTTGGAGCGAAAACAGAATGAATCAGGGAAAGATTGTATCCTTGCCATCTCTCTAACTGTCAAAGTGCGTATTTCCTTGTAGTGACAGGCATCGTCAGGGATGGACAAGGCCGCTGGAGCAGGTTCTTCTGGGAGAAGAGCTTTCTGGACTTGTTTTCTTGTTTTATGATTCTTGATAAAATCCTCTAATTCATTTATTGTTGAAAACATGTTCATATTACCATCTTCCATGAGAAACTTGTAGCCGCACAAATCGTTCCATACTTCTTGAGACAAATTTTCTCTTTTTCCAGAAATAATTTCTTGAACCTGCTTTTGGACGAGTTTTTTTTGGCTAGAAAGTATTTGATAAATTCTGTATCGCCTCATTACCCGATGCGTCACATTAATTTTTTCTAGCCCAGTTATGCGTTGTGGATGGAAGGCGAGGCAGTCAGAGAAAGTTTCATTTATATATTTTACATACTTGGTGTCATTTTTAGAGGGCATCTCTTCAAGGTCGCCAATAGCCTCTTTTACAGAAACATAATTTGATTTACGCTTTGCTAATGAAGAAAGGAAGCTATTTTGAAATGCGTTCCATAATGTGGGATCCTCCTTGTTTAGATCGTGGATCGTTATGTCACTCAGTGTAACGCTTCTATTTTTCTTAATAGACGCGTAAAAATCTTGGGAACTCCTAAACAGGAAGCGTTCTGCAGGATTAAAGTTGCCAGCTAGCTGGGTAAAAATATCTTCGCGAACTCCAACAAGGATAAATCTAGGCCTGTTTTGCGCAACACCTACATATTTTGCATTAACATGAAGCGGAAGGGGCACATACCCAATAGAGGCAAAAGCCTTGGAAACCTCAAGCCATGCGTAATACTTTTCCCCGTTTTCGGAAAATGGCCTCAGGATTCCCGTCACATTTTCAAGTAGAATAGTCTGGGGCCTAATGATTGCGGCCAATCTCGCAAAAGACCATGGCAAGAGGTTTTTTTCATTGTTCTTTTCCCTAAGACCTGCAAGGCTGAATGATTGACATGGCGGCCCCCCAGCCATCAGGTCAATCTCCGTATTCCTCAGGGTGTGTGCCACTTGCGGGTGGCCTTCTAGCCATTCAAGCAGCGAGTTAATGTTTCCAATGAGAAGGCTGCCCGAAATATTTGACCCATCCGGCAAAATACCACAATTATCCCAGTTGTCAGGGTACGTGCGTGGGTCCTCCCGCAATCTCCGTTTGTCGCCGGAAGGAAAGGAGCTTTTTATCCATATGGTGTGTGGGGTATTTCCCCCGGGCGCGGAAAGGTCCTCACCCAAAAGATTATAGGCAAAAGTTTCTGCCGCCATAGGGGAAAGTTCATTGGCGAAGAACAAATCAAAACCTGCCTTCTTTAGGCCTAGACAAAGCCCACCGCACCCAGCAAATAGTTCGATATGTTTCATGCATGACTCCTTGCCAACTGCTATTGCATAAATATAAATCAAGGTAGGGAGGAAGTCCAGGGGCAGCGCAGGTCTTTTCCTATCTTATGTCCATACCGAGCCTATAGTTTATAATTCCTGTGAATAGGCGCTCCAATGTCCGGGACCGCTGGTCAGGCTCAGTAACTCCGCATTCCCAGACGCGATAAACTTTCCAGCCTGCTCCCTTGAGTAATGCATCAACTTTTACGTCCCGTTCCCGGTTTTGGAGTATCTTGGCGCGCCAATACATAGCATGGGTTCTGGGAAACCTAAAGTATTTGCATCCCTCATGCCCATGCCAAAAGCAACCATCAACAAAGACAATACTCTTGAAGCGCGGGATGACCACATCGGGGCTGCCCGGGAGATTCCTGCAATGGAGCCTAAAGCGCAGTCCTCTGGAGAAAAGGAACTCTCGCACAATTCTTTCTGGAGTTGTGTCCTTTGATGATATAGAGGACATCACCTTGTGACGTTTTTCTATGCTAAGGTTATCTGGCATTTAATTATTCCATGTATATGTGGATGGTTATCATTATGCATGTCTAATACTACTTGACTATGTCGAGGGTACTGCTTGTAGGATATTGACTGGACTCTACAATTCTTAATTAATGAAAAATAAAATGTGTGTAAATATATATAAAATTTTTGTGATTTCTTGATAGCATGATAGCCACCATGAAATAGGCAGAAAATAGTTCACAGTTGCTTGTCGAGACGTAATTTTTCCCAACCTGCCTTATCGGGCGGCATGCTTAACGGGGCTGGGGCAGCCGTTTGGGCTAGCCAAATTTGAATGCCCGCACTACCATGCCCCGGAGGCATTGGGGAGAATATTTTTTTGAGCTGGTGGCGTCCATTAATTTCTTAATTGCCACGACTAGTATGTTGAAAAAGCAAAAAAACGATATTTACTTTTCACTAGAAAAGGCCGCGAAGATGCCAAGAATAGACGCCATTGTGAGAACATTTGGGAAGAATGTCCGCGCAGCAAGGAAATCCAAGGGTCTTTCTCAAGATGCCCTTGGGGCCACGGCCGGACTCAATCGTACCTATATAGGAATGATTGAGAGAGCTGAACGCAGTATTTCCCTAAGCAACGCAAAAAGAATTGCGGATGCACTTGATATGGAGCTTGGTGCCCTTTTATCCCCCCATGAGGGTGTTCGTTAGTGGATTGGGAGAAACATAGGGTATTTTTTCATATAGAAAATAAAATATAATATGTATTTTTAAATTGGATTGCGTATAAGATATAAATATCCATCGTATTAATCCTGATGAATTTCGATCTAATTCATCTTGAACAAAAGTGGAGGATTTTATGTCGTTTTGTCATCAAGAAACAAAGCCATGGCATATGCGTTGTTATAATGAGCTCGAAGCCAGAAATGTGCATTATCTCGTATCTCATGCAGTCCAGTTTTCGACAATTCATATCACAGAAACGGGCTATACCAAATCCATATTGGATGCAACACATCCTGTACGAACCCACCTTCACGCTTGCGGAATACACGATTATGATTTGCAGCCCCAAGGAGTTACGGGAAAAAAGGTTCTCCCTGCCTGCTTTCTTTCAGAATGTGGGATGGTACAAACGCAAGCCTCTCTATATCGCCCGTGTACAAAGAACGGGGATCCCCGTATATGGTTTCATAATTTAAGGAAAACTGGGTTCGCTCTTCCAAATGATATACTCTTAATTATTGTCTATGGAGATACTTTATATGTAATTAATATTACAAAAATTGATATACATGCTTGTTGTATCGCCCACAGCCAAAATCCAATAAAGGAATTTCTTCATAGCTTTATTGGTGTGATGAATGCCACGAGTCATGAATTACTGGGAATAATTCGAGAAAAATTGTCAAGCTGGCAACGTGCTGAGGTAGTGGCTGATACAGGTGTTGGCAGGTCAGTTGAGTCCCTCCTTGGGATACACATGAATTCTAGCCAAGCACCTGATTATAAAGGAATCGAGATAAAAACAACAAGGCGCCCTAACCTGCCCGGGGTTCTTCGTTCCTTTGCCCCTGATTGGGATATCAGCCGCCTAAAGCGTGGTCGAGACATAGTTGAAGAATATGGCTATGTTCAGCCAGGATATGCCGCGAAGACGCTTCAGGTGAGGGTCACTGCAATCCAGCCTAATCGCCAAGGATTGGTCTTGGCTGTGAACCTTGCCCAGGGCCTCCTTGAGCTGAACTACTCAGCACCTCAACGGGGTATTGTGCCTGTTGTTGCGTGGCGACTGGAAAGGCTCCATGCAAGAGTGCTAGAAAAGCATCATGAAACCTTCTGGCTCGAAATGGAATCTCGAAAGGAAGGTGGATGGGAATATTTCCGTTGCAGGAAAGTGCTCCATACAAAGTCTCCCGTAATTTCTCAAATGGATGTACTGCTCGCCCAGGGCGACATCGTTATTGACCTCAGCTTATGCAGGCCTGATGGACACGGAGACAATTATCTATTCAAGATTGCACGACGCGCATGGGGCTTGCTTTTCCCACGCGTAAGTGCATACACGATTAATTAGGGTAGCCAAGCATGCGCCCCGGACACGGAGGCGCATCCCGGGGGCTGCTGAGAGCGACAGGGGTCCCTTGAAGCCGTGGTGGTGGAGCCATCACCACAGGTACCCATCCGGAACAGCCAGCCCCTAAAACCCCTCTTCCAGTGGGGGCCAGACGAGCCAGTCGCCGTCTTGGCGTACGCGTTTGGCGCTTCCCGGCGCAAGGTACACCTGCCGGCCATCGCGGCGGATGCGGCCCTCTGCCAGCCATTGCAGGGCCTGGGGATAGATGCGGTGCTCCAGCGCGTGGATGCGCGGCATGAGCGTTTCCAGCGGCTCGCCGGCATTGACCGGTACCGCGGCCTGGATGATGAGCGGGCCCGCGTCCATCTCCTCTTCCACAAAATGCACGCTGCAGCCCGTAAGCTTGACGCCGTAGGCCAGCGCGTCCGCGCCGCCATGCGCTCCGGGAAAGCTCGGCAAAAGCGCGGGGTGGATATTGAGCACGCGCCCGGCGAAGGCCTCCAGAAAGACCGGGGTGAGGATGCGCATATAGCCGGCGAGCACGATGTATTCGGCGCCGCTCGCCTTGAGGGCCTCCACCATGGCCGCATCGTGGGCCTCCCGGGCGGGGTATTCCGTATGGTCCAGCACCATGCTGGGCACCCCGGCCTTTGCCGCGCGCTCGAGCACGCCCGCTCCCGGGCGGTTGCTCACGACAAGGCGGATGTCCACGTCAAGCACGCCGGCTCTGGCCTTGTCGATCATGGCCTGAGCGTTGGTGCCGCTGCCCGAGGCGAGGATGGCGATTTTCAGGGGCATGGCGGCTCCGCTCAGGGGGTGTCGAAGTGCGCGGCGATGGCGTCCGCCAAGGCCGGGATGGTGTAGTCCTGCGGCATCACCGCGGCCTTGAGTCCGTGCCGCTCGAGGGTGCGGGCCGTAACCGGGCCGATGGCCGCGAGCACGGTTTCCGGGTGCGCCCGGAGCAGTTCCCCGGGCACGAGCGCGAGGAAATTCTCCACCGTGGAGGAGGAGCCGAAGCTCACGCAATCGAGCTGGCCGCCCTCGAGCAGGCCGAGCACCTCGTCCTTGCGGCCGGCCGCGGGCACGGTCACATAGGCGGCCACCACGTCCACCACCGCGCCGGCCTTGCGCAGCTCCTCCGGCAGCACCTCCCGCGCCTCGCGGGCGCGCGGCAAAAGGAAGCGCATGCCGGCGATCTCCTTGCCCGCAGCGGCTTTCAGCCCTTGGGCCACGTCCTCGGCCTGGTACTTGGGCGGCACAAAGTCCGCCATAATGCCCCGGCTCACCAGCGCCTCGGCGGTAGCCGGGCCGATGGCCGCCACGCGCAGACCCCCGAGCGCGCGGCTATCCCCCCCTGCGGCCTGAAGCCGCTTCCAGAAATGGCGCACCCCGTTGACCGAGGTGAAGATGAGCCAGTCATAGCCGCCGAGCCCTGCGATGGCCGCGTCCAGCGGGGCATAGGTCTGGGGCTCGCTGATTTCGATGGTGGGGAACTGGATAACCTCGGCCCCCAGCTCCGCGAGCCGCGCCGCGAGGCCGCTTGCCTGCTCCCGCGCGCGTGTCACCACCACGCGGCGGCCGAGCAGGGGCTTCTTGCCGAACCAGTCCAGGCTCGCGTGCAACTCGGCCACCTTGCCCACCACGATGACCGAGGGATTGCTGAAGCACTGGGCCACGGCCTCGCGCGGCAAGTCCCCCAGGGGCGCCACGAGGGAGCGCTGGCGCGGGGTGGTGCCCCGATAGACGAGGGCCGCCGGCGTGTCCGCCGCCAAGCCGGCCTTGATGAGGTTGGCCGCGATGTCGGGCAGGTTCTTCATGCCCATGACAAAGACGAGGGTCGAGGCGCTCTTGGCGAGCGCCTCCCAGTTGTGCACCGAGCCCGGCTTGTCGGGGCTTTCGTGCCCGGTGATGATGGTCACGGAAGAGGCGAAATCGCGGTGCGTGAGCGGGATGCCCGCATAGGCCGGGGCCGCGATGGCGCTCGTCACGCCGGGCACCTCCTCAAAGGGCACGCCCGCGGCCACCAGCGCCTCGGCTTCCTCGCCGCCGCGCCCGAAGATGTAGGGGTCGCCCCCCTTGAGGCGCGCCACCACCTTGCCGCCGCCCTCCCTGGCCTTGCGCACGAGAAGGGCGTTGATCTCGTGCTGGGGCAGGGCGTGCTTGTCCGCTATTTTCCCCACGTAGATGCGCTCGGCGTCCGGCCGGGCGTGGTCCAGCAGCCCGGGATTGGCGAGCGCGTCATAGACGACAACATCCGCGCGGGCGAGCGCGTCGCGGGCCTTGAGCGTGAGCAGGCCCGGGTCGCCGGGGCCGGCGCCGAGCAGGTAGACGAGCATCACTGGATGCCCCCGCGCATAAGCTCGAGCAGGGTGCGCGCCCCGAAGCCCGAGGCCCCCTCGGGGCAGAGCGGCGTGGTCCTGGCGTTCCAGTCCACGCCGGCGATGTCGAGATGCGCCCACAGTTCGCCCTCGCGCACAAAGTGGCGCAGGAAGAGCGCCGCCGTGATGGCCCCGCCCTCGCGGCCGGCCGTGTGCTTGATGTCCGCCACTTCGCTTTTCAACTGCTCCGCATAGGGCTGCCAGAGCGGGAGGCGCCAGTAATTTTCCCCGGCCACGGCCCCGGCGGCGGCCAGGCGTTCGGCAAGGCCGTCGTCGTCGCAGAACAGGCCCGCGAGCCCTGTGCCCAGCGCCACGGCGCAGGCGCCGGTGAGCGTGGCGATGTCCACGATGGCCGCGGGCGTCCAGCGCTTTTGCGCCCAGGCCAGCGCGTCGCAAAGGGCGAGCCGCCCCTCGGCGTCGGTATTGATGACCTCCACGCTGTCGCCATTGGCCGCCGTCACCACATCCCCGGGCCGGAAGGCGCCGCCGTCGGGCATGTTCTCCGCGCAGGCGAGAAGGCCCACCACGCGGCGGGGCGCGCCCTCCCGGGCCAGCGCGGCCATGGCGGCGAGCACGGCCGCGGCGCCGCTCATGTCGCACTTCATCTGGTACATGTTGGCCGCGGGCTTGAGGCACAGGCCCCCGGAATCAAAGGTGATGCCCTTGCCCACGAGGATGAGCGGCTTTTCCTGCTCGTGGCCGGCGGGCGCGTATTCGAGCACGACGAGGCGCGGCGGCCGCGTGGAGCCCTGCCCCACGGCGCGCAGGCAGTCGAGCCCCTCGCGGGCCAGGGCGTCCTCGTCGAGAATCTCGCAGGCGAGGCCGCTTTCCTCGGCAACGCTGGCGGCGCGCTCGGCCAGCAGCGCCGGCGAGAGGAGATTGCCCGGCATATTGGCGAGGTCCCGCGCGAGAGATACGGCCCAGGCCGCGCTCTCGCCCCGGCGCGCCGCGGCATGGCCGCCGTCGGGCACGCTCTCGCCGTCAAAGCCCAGCGCCAGCCATTCCGGCGCTGGATTTTCGTCCGTGGGCGCCTTTTTCAGGCTGTCGAAGCGGTAGAGGGCGAGCAGCGCCGCGCAGACGCATTCCTCCACCAGGCGCTCCCGGCCGCCCGGCAGGCGCCCGAGCTGCGGCTCGGGCAACAGGATGGAAGTCACCCCCAGGGCGCGGCAGCGCTGCACGGCACTGGCCACGGCCTTGCGGATGCGCTCCGGCGTCACGTCCTCGCGCTTGCCGAGGCCGATGGCGAGCACGCGCGGGATGGCGAGCTCGGGGTGGCCGTGAAGCAGGGCCAGCGCCCCTTCCCTGGGCTTGAAGTCACGCATGGCGGGCGCCACGGCGAGCCAGGGCGCGGCCTTGTCGAGCTCCGGGTGCTCCTGCAACAGCTCCTCGCCTTCGCAGGCGAAGGCCAGGAGCACGTCACCCTTCCAGTGCTCGGGGCCGAGATTCTGAAACCGCACTTCCATGGCAAGCCCTCCTTGGGCGCGAAGCGGCGCGCCGACGCACGACTCTACACAAAAGCCCGGGGGGTGCCAAGCGAGGGCGCCGCCAAGGGTGCGGGCGCCGGCTTGCGCTTTCGCGCCGCCCCGGCTAGGATTTGGCGGCCGGACAGCGGCACAAGCAGGAGGAACGCGCATGCGCTGGCAAAATCAGCAGCAAAGCTCGCACGTGGAAGACCGGCGCGGCAGGTCGCCCATGGCCTTCCGGGGCATGCCCATCGGCGGCAAGGCGGGGGCCATCCTCCTGCTCGTGGTGCTGGTGGCCGGCTATTACGGCTATGACCTAACGCCGCTTCTGGGCGGCTTGGGCGGGGATGTTGCCCAGGTGAGCTCCCCGCGCCCGGCCGGGACCCGTTCAGGGGATGACGAGCTCGCGCGCTTCGCCTCGGTGACGCTCAAGAGCACCGAGGACACCTGGGACAGGATCTTCCGCGCCTCGGGCAAGCGCTACGACCCGCCCACGCTGGTGCTCTTCAGCGACAGCACGGACACGGCCTGCGGCTACGGCCAGAGCGCCATGGGGCCCTTCTATTGCCCGGCCGACCAGAACGTCTACATCGACCTCGCCTTTTACGGCGACATGGAGCGCAAACTCGGCGGCGGCGGGGACTTCGCCCTGGGCTATGTGCTGGCGCACGAGGTGGGCCACCATGTGCAGAACGAGCTCGGCATCGCCCAGGAGGTGCGCCGCCAGCAGTCCGGGGCGTCGCAGGCTGCGGCCAACCGGCTCTCGGTGATGATGGAGCTTCAGGCCGACTGCTTTGCGGGCGTCTGGGGCAGGTATATGGAGGAGCAGGGCATCCTCGAGTCCGGCGACCTCGAGGAAGCGCTCAACACGGCGAGCGCCATCGGCGACGACCGCCTCCAGCGGCAGAGCATGGGCCGCGTGGTGCCGGACAGCTTCACCCACGGCACCTCGGCGCAGCGGCTCGCCTGGTTCCGGCGCGGCTTTGACAGCGGCGACCCGGGCCAGTGCAATACGTTTAAAGGGATAGATTAGGGAAGCGGCGGGCTGTTCCCCGCCGCCTGACTGAGGGGGAGTGCGGCGTGCGCAATGCCGAAATTATCCGTCAAAAACAGCCTTTTTGGTGCTTGCTGCGTCAGAGAAAAATTTTCTTGGTCGAGTACTTAAGTACACTCCCTGCGAAAATTTTTATCTTCCTTGCAAGCACCAAAAAATCTTATTTTTTGGATTCTTCCGGCACCAGCCCCCGTCTGTCGCTACGCTCCAGACGGAATTAAGGAATTAACACTGCCACGGCGTAGGGCAGACTGCCTTTTCTCGAGATCCAAGCAAAAACCCCCGCCGTTCCGTGAGGAGCAAGCGGGGGGTTTTGTATCAGGAAATGCAGGCCCTAGAACTTGATGTCCAGGCGCACGAACCAGCCCTTGGGATGCAGACAGGCCGGGCACACGTCCGGGGCGTCCTTGCCTTCCACGATGCAGCCGCAGTTGAGGCAGCGCCACACCGTGGGCTCGGGATTGGAGAACATGGTGTTGGTCTTGATCTTGTTGGCGAGGTCGAGGAAGCGCTTCTCGTGGTAGTTTTCCGCGATGAGGATGTTGCGCATGGCCGTGGAGACCGCGTAGAAGCCTTCGTTCTCGGCGATGGTGGCGAAGTCGGGATACATCTTGGTGTATTCCTCATGCTCGCCCGCCGCGGACTCGATCAGGTTGGAATAGGTGTCGGCGATGACGCCGGCCGGGAAGGTGCCGGAAATCTCGAGCTGGCCGCCCTCGAGCAGCTTGAACAGGCGCTCGGCGTGTTCCTTTTCCTGGTAGGCCGTCTCCTCAAAGATCTTGCTCACAAAGTGGAAGCCTTCCTTCTTGGCCTGCGAGGCGTAGAAGGTGTAGCGGTTGCGGGCCTGGGACTCGCCGGAAAAGGCGATGAGGATATTTTTTTCGGTCTGGGAGCCCTTGAGCGACTTCATGCGAACCTCCGGTCAGCTGGCTGGCCAGGTTGTAGTGCTTCGGCGGCGGAGTTTCCGCGCCACATTGAAGCTACCCTAGCGCAGCAGCGGCGTTTCTGTCAAACGGGTTCGCGTTGCGGGCGAAAGGAGGGCGGCGAAGCCGCTAGCCCGCCTGCTCCATTTCGTTGAGCTGTGCCTCCAGGGCCGCTATCTGGGACTGGAGGGCGTCGATCTTGCCGGTCACGCCCGCGTCCGCCGCGCCGCCCGTGAGGTTGGAGGTCAGGCTCATGAGCTGGCTTTTCAGGGCCTGGATCTGCTTGCGGATGCTTTCGGCATCATTGCCCGACGAGGAGGAAGCCCCACCCGCGCCGCCTCCGCCCCCGGCGGGCGCGCCTTCACCGCCGGACTGGCCGTCATCGCCGCCGTCCTGCGAGGCGCTGGTGGAGGAAGGCTGGTCGTATTTGTGGATCATTTCGGAGTAGAGGCGCTTCGCCTCGTCGGAAATTTCCGCCGTGTCGCCGGAGCCTGAGCGCGAGCCGCGGCTCGTGGAACTTCTTTCCCCGTCCACCGCGCTCACGGCGTCGAGGTTCCAGAGGGCGTTTGAACTGTAGGCTCCGCTGATTTCCATGCTTTTCTCCCGATGGCTGGCCCGGCAGGAATTGCCCGTCCGGCGTGTCGTAGGCAGGGAAGAAGCAGGAATCGTGCCGTTTGCAGGGAGCGCGTTGCCGCGCTTTACCGGAACCCGCGCCTGTGGCAGCATGGCGGCATGGTTGCCCCAGCCCCGAAAGCGGAAGAAAACGTGCCCTTTGTGCTCGCGAGCGGCGAAGTGCTCACGGCAACGGTGCGCCGCTCGGCCAAAAGCCGCCGCCCGCGGCTGTCCCTCTCGCCCCGGGGCGCGCTTTCGCTCGTCATCCCGGCCGCGTGGCCGCTCGCCCGCGCGCGGGCGCTGGTGCCCGACTTCCTCCCCTGGCTTGAGCGCGCCTGGCCGCGCTTCGCCGCCTCGCGCCCCAAGCCCGCGCTGCCCGAGAAGATCGCGCTGCCGCTGGCCGGCCGGGAGCTTTCGGTGGTCGCCGGCGGAGATTTCGCCGCCGGCCGCGCGGCCAGCGCCGGGGCCGCGTCCCTCGTGCGTCTGGGCGCGGGAAGCCGCCGCGTGCTCCTGCTGGAACTTGGGGAAGATCTGCGCCTCTTCGGCGCCACCGACGACCTCGCCCTTGGCGCGCAGGCCCTCGGCCGCTGGTGCCGGGCCGAGGCGAACCGTCTCTTGCCGCCGCATGTGGAGGCGCTGGCGCGGGCGCATGGTTTCGCGCCGCCGGCGGTCTCGGTGCGCGACCAGCGCTCCCGCTGGGGAAGCTGCTCACGCGGGCGCGGCGGCGCGACCGAGCCCCATATCCAGCTCAACTGGCGCGCGCTCCTCCTCCCCCCGCCGCTGCTCGATCACCTCTGTTTCCACGAGCTCTGCCACCTGCGCCACATGGATCATTCCCCGGCCTACCGCGCCGAGCTCGCGCGCGTCTCGCCCGACTGGGCCCGGCTCGAGCGCGGGCTTTCCCGCGCCTGGCGCGAGCTCCCCTTCTGGGCCCTGCCGCAGGACGCGCCCCCGCGCGGCTGACGCCCTCCCTTTACAGGCCGCACGCAAACCGCTATAAACGCCCGAGCTAGGGGAGCCGAACAGGCCCGCGCGTGGCGCTGGCAAGGCGGCTGAGAGTGGGGACATGCCCCAGACCCTGTGAACCTGACGCAGTTCGCACTGCCGGAGGGAAGCGCAGACCGGATTCCCGCAGGTTCCGGTCTTTTTTTGCGCCCTGCGTCGCAATCGCCGGAGGCATCATGGCATCAACTCTGTTATCCAAAAACGCGGCGCTGGCCGGGCTGTGCGAGCGGCATCTCGCCATGCTCGCCCGCGAGGAGGCCCTTGATACGGCCCTCATCCTCGAGGCGCTGGACGCGGGCACCATGGCCTTTTTGGGCAATCCCGCCCACCCGGGGCTTCGGCCCATCCTCGTGGGCCAGCCCGCGCGGGTGAAGGTCAACGCCAATCTCGGCACCTCGCCCTTGAGCTCCTGCATGGAGACCGAGCGCGCCAAGATCGCCGCCGCGGCCAGGGCCGGCGCCGACACCATCATGGACCTCTCCATCGCGGGCGACCTCGACGCCATCCGGCGGGAAATGCTCGCCGCGTGGCAGCTGCCGCTCGGCACGGTGCCCATGTACGCGGTGGGCCAGCAGCTCCTCGACGCCGGGCGCGACATCGCCTCCATGAAGCCGGACGACCTCTTCGCGGAAATCGAGAAACAGGCCCGGCAGGGCGTGGACTTTGTCACCGTGCATTGCGGGCTCTCGCGGCGCGGGGCCGAGCTTGCCGTGGCGGGCGGCCGCGAGATGGGCATCGTCTCGCGCGGCGGCTCCATGCTGGCGCGCTGGATGCTGGAAAATGACCGGGAAAACCCGCTGCTGGAAGAGTTCGACCGCCTCATCGACATCAGCCTCAAGCACAATCTCGTGCTCTCGCTGGGCGACGGCCTGCGGCCCGGCGCCGGCGCGGACGCGGGCGACGCGGCCCAGTGGGAGGAGGTCATCAACCTCGGCGTCCTCGCGAGGCGCGCGCTCGAGCGCGGCGTGCAGTGCATGATCGAGGGGCCGGGCCATGTGCCGCTCAACCAGGTGCGCACGCAGATAGAGGGCATCAAGCGCCTCACCCACGGGGCGCCGCTCTATGTGCTGGGGCCGCTCTGCTGCGACAGCGCGCCCGGCTACGACCACATCGCCGGGGCCATCGGCGGCGCGCTCGGCGTGGAGGCCGGGGTGGATTTCCTCTGCTACCTCACGCCGGCCGAGCACCTGACCCTGCCCGATGCCGCGGATGTGGCCGCCGGGGTCATGGCCTCGCGCGTGGCCGCGCAGGTGGGCGAGGTGGCGCTGGGGCGGCCGGGCGCCGTGGCGCGCGAAAAGGCCATGAACGCGGCGCGCAGGGCGCTGGACTGGGACGGCATGGCGAAAGCCGCCATCGACCCGGAACAGCTCGCCAAGCGGCGCGAGCCGCACAAGGGCGAGGAGGTCTGCGCCATGTGCGGCAAGTTCTGCGCGGTCAAGATGTTGCGGGAGACCAAGGCCAAGAAGGGCTAAGCAGAGGGAAATCTCCGAAACTGGCGGCCGCTGCGTCCCGTACAGGCGCGGCGGCCGCTGCTGTATGAGCGGCTTTGTTATACTTTTGAGTTGGCGGTGTGCCTGTGCTGCATCTGTAATGCCGAAATTATCCGTCAAAAACAGCCTTTTTGCTGCTGGCCGCGTCAGAGAAAAATTTCCTCGGTCGAGTACTTAAGTACACTCCCTTCGGAAATTTTTATCTTCCTTGCCAGCAGCAAAAAATCTTATTTTTTAGGATTCTTCCGGCACGAGCACCCGTCTTCCGCTTCGCTCCAGACGGATTTAAGGAATATCCCTCAACTGCCCAGTATACTTCAACCTTATGAGCTGTCAGCGGCCGAGCAGGGCGCGCGTCTCGTCGTCCAGGCCGCGCAGGCTGGCCGCGACCTCTTTGCCACCGAGATTTTCCGGGTCCTGCGTGATGAGGATGAGCAGGCGCTCCGGCGTGGCGGCGACGCGGGTGGTGGCGCGCCCGCGCAGGGCCTGGGTGCGCGGCTCGCCCTCGAAGATCCAGAAGCGGCCCTCCTCGCGCGGTTCCGTGGCGTCGCCCTGAAGTTCGGCCATCCCGCGCGCGAAGTCCCGGGCCGTGCTCCCCTTGCGGTTGGGCAGCACGAATACGCTCACCTGCGCGAGAAAGCGCTCGGCCGCCTCGTCCTGCACGCCGAGCACGAGCATGTATTCCTCGGGCGCGCCGCTGCTGAAGCCCGTGCGTTCCTCGCCGTCCCACCCCGGGGGGAGCTGCGCGGCGAAGCGGCTGAAGCTGCGCTCGCCCGGTGTGCCTTGCGCGGATGTGTCTGGGGTCTGTGTGGCGGGCGTTTCGGCGTTTTGCGCAGCCGCCCCACCGGGGAGGCTGAACAGGAGCAGCAGCAGAAGGGCGGCAAAAGCGGTTCTGGGCATGGTCACTCCACGGTTCAGGTGACAAGCAGGCGGAGCGCCCACGGGGCGCTTGCGGAAAGGATGAGGAGCCCGAGGCCGGCCGGCGCCAGCGCAAGGCGCCCCAGCGGCGCGCGGGCCGCGAGTATAGCCGCCCACGCCGCGACGGCGAGCGTGAGCAGGCAGAGCGCCGCCAGCTGGAAGAGCGCCGCGTGCGTCTCGCCGGGGAGGGCGCTCCCCCTGCGCAGCAAGAGCCCCAAGGCCACGCCCCAGCGCTCGAGGAGCTGCGGCACGGCCCCGGCCACGGCCCACACGGCGCACCAGCGCACGGCGCCAGCGGCCTCTGCGGCGCTGAGCGGGGCGGCGCGCCAGCCCCGGCGCGCCACAAGGGCTGCCACTATGAGCCCCACGGCGCCGCCGGAGCTGAAGGCCGTGAAATAGGCGCGGCAGGCATGCTTGAGCACGGCGCCGGCCGCGCGTGAGAAGTCCATCCCGGGCGGCAGCCCGGCGAAAGGCCAGTTGCGGAGCGCGAATGCCGCCAGCGCGCAGCCAGCGGCGGCGAACAGCGCCGCAAGCGGCAGGCGGATGGCCCGGGCGCTGTAGCTGTCCGTCCCCGGGGGCAGGCTGGCGCCCTTGCGCAGACAGGCGCGCCGGCCGATCCACGCGCAGAGGATGCCGCCGCACCACAGGGCCACGCCCAGGCTGATGCCCGCGCCGGCCGGCGTGAAAAAGGCGCCGAGGCGCCGCGCGAGCGGCGCGCCCGGCACCTGGGAGAGCTGGGCGAGGGCGTCGCCGATGACGAGCGTGGGCCACGCGGCCGAAAGCGCAAGGCCGAGGCCGGCGAGGGATGCGCCCCCGCCAAGGCAGAAGGCGGCATGCCCGCGCCGCCCGAGGATGAGGGCGAGCGCCGCCATGAGGGGCAGCGTGGCGGCGGCATTGGCCGCGATGCCGAGCAGGCTGGCGCCCCAGTGCCAGAAGATCAGGGCCGTGTCGGGGGTCATGCCAGCCCTTGTAGCCCGGGCGCCCGGCGCGCGCAAGGGGCGCCCCGGGACTCGTCTTCTGCTGCGCTCCAGACGGGCTTAAGGAAAAGCTCTCAACCGCTGGTGCAGCATAAACTGGAGAACACCGCGTTGTTCCCTCTTTGCGGGCTTTTTTGTGGCCCATGGGCTTTATGTACCGCTGCGCGGGATAAATGCCTGATTTTTCACATTTTGAAATCCAACTCTTTTTGTAGGGAAGCGGCGAAAAAAGGTATAAAATATCAAGTTGTTGGCGCCATGGCGTTGACAATCCCCGCAAAGCGTGGTCTTGTCCTCGCAACGGGCCGCGTTCCGGCGAAATGTTTTGCCGGGTGGCAACGCGGGAAATTTTTGGTTTTTTGCGAGGGTGTTTCATGTCCAAGTCCATCTATGTGGGGAACCTTCCCTGGTCGGCCACCGAGGAGCAGGTGCAGGATCTGTTTTCCGAGTACGGCAATGTCCTGAGCGTCAAGCTCGTCAGCGACAGGGAAACGGGCCGCGCCCGCGGCTTCGGCTTTGTGGAAATGGAAGACGGCGACGCCGATGCCGCCATCGAAGCGCTGGATAACGTCAGCTTCGGGGGCCGTACCCTGCGCGTCAACGAAGCCAAACCCCGGGCCCCGCGTCCTCCCCGCTACTAAAAGCGCACACGCGCCGCGCGAGCCCTGAGGGCCGCGCATGATTTTCCGCCCCGGAGGCCAAGCCCCGGGGCTTTTTTGCGCCCTCGCGCCAAAAGGCGCGCCACGCTTCTCCCCCTGTCCTCCGCGCGCAAAAACGCGGCGGGGCTGGCGCCCCGCCGCGTTTCGCTGTCGTTGCCCGTTTCTTTCGCCTAGGCGTCGCCGTGCCCGAGGGCGTAGTATTCGGCCAGCATGGGGCCGAAGAACTCGGCGTCGTCGCCCAGCTCCTCCTCGATGCGCAAAAGCTGGTTGTACTTGCTCATGCGGTCGGAGCGGGAGAGGGAGCCGGTCTTGATCTGGCCGGCGTTGACGCCCACGGCGAGGTCGGCGATGAAGCTGTCTTCCGTCTCGCCCGAGCGGTGGGAGACAACGGTGGTGTAGGCCGCCTCCTTGGCCATCTCGATGGTGTCGAGGGTCTCGGTGACGGTGCCGATCTGGTTCAGCTTGATGAGGATGGAGTTGGCGACCCCGGCGGCGATGCCCTCGGCGAGGATGGAGGGATTGGTCACGAAGAGGTCGTCGCCCACGAGCTGCACGTTCTCGCCGAGGGTGGAGGTCAGAAGGCTCCAGCCGTCCCAGTCGTTTTCGGCCATGCCGTCCTCGATGGAGATGAGCGGGTACTTGCGCGTGAACTCGGCGAGCCATTCGGCCATCTCGGCGCTGGTGAAGCTCTTGCCCTCGCAGACGTACTTGCCGTCCTTGTAGAACTCGGACGAGGCCGCGTCGATGGCCAGCGCCACCTCGCCGCCGGGATTGTAGCCGGCCTCCTCGATGGCGCGGATGATGTAGCTGAAGGCCTCGTCATGGTTCTTGAGGTTGGGGGCGAAGCCGCCCTCGTCGCCCACGCTGGTCACATGGCCGTCGGCCTTGAGGATGGCGGCCAGCGTGTGGAAAATCTCCGCGCCCATGCGCAGCGAGTCGCGGAAGCTCATGGCGCCGAGCGGCATGATCATGAATTCCTGGATGTCGAGATTGTTGGGCGCGTGGGCGCCGCCGTTGATGATGTTCATCATGGGCGCGGGCAGGACCTTGGCGTTGATGCCGCCGATGTACTTGTAGAGCGGCAGGCCGAGGAAGGTGGCCGCGGCGCGCGCGCAGGCCATGGAGGCGCCGAGCATGGCGTTGGCGCCGAGGCGGGACTTGTTGTCCGTGCCGTCGAGGTCGATGAGGGTGTTGTCGACCTGCACCTGGCGCAGGGCGTCCATGCCCACGAGGGCCTGGGCGATCTCGTTGTTCACGTGCTCGACGGCGCGGGTGACGCCCTTGCCGCCATAGCGTTTCTTGTCGCCGTCGCGCATTTCGAGCGCTTCGCGGCTGCCGGTGGACGCGCCCGAGGGCACGGCCGCGCGGGCGTTGATGCCCGACTCCAGGGAAACTTCCACTTCCACGGTGGGATTGCCGCGCGAGTCAAGAATCTCGCGGCCATGGACGGAGACAATGGTGCTCATGGCTACTCCTTTTTGCCGGCCGGGCCGGATTTGCTGGCGTCACACGCCTGATCTTCATAGTAAAGGCGCCTCAGCCCCTCGAGGAGGAGCTGCGGCAAAACCGCGTCAAATACCGGGCTCGCCTGGGCGATGGCGGCGGCGAAGCCCCCTGTGGCGACCGTCGTCACCGGGCCGGGCATCTGCCGCCCGAGGCGGCCGCAAAGGCCCTCGCTGATGCTCACATAGCCGAAGAAAAGCCCGTGGCGGATGCTCGTCACCGTGTCGCGGCCCGGGGTGGGCTCCTCGGCGCTCACGTCCATGCTCACCGGCGGGAGCTTGGCGGCGTGGCTCGAGAGCGCGGCCATGGCCGTGGCGGGCCCGGGAAAGATGAGCCCGCCAAGGTAGGCCTCGCCGCTCACGCAGTCGAGGGTGAGGGCGGTGCCGAAATCGGCCACCACGAGGGACGCCGCTTCGGGAAACTGGCGCCTGGCCGCATAGGCCGCCACCAGGCGGTCGGCGCCCACTTCGGCCGGGCGCTCGTAGCGGTTTTCGAGCGGCACCGGGAGATCGTCCACGGCCCGCAGGAGCGGGCAGCCCACAAAGCGGGCCACGGCCTCGGCGAGCAGCGGGTCGAGCGCCGGCACCACCGAGGAGGCCACGCAGGCCGCAAGCGAGGCCCGCGCCACGCCCGCATGCCCGAGCAGGGAGAGCAGGGTGAGCCCGAGGCTGTCGGCCGTCTGGCCCGTGGCGGCGGGGAGGGTGTAGGCGGCGAGCACATGGCTCTCGTCGGCCATGCCCACCTTGATGGACGTATTGCCCACATCGAACAGGAGAAGTGCCGCCCGCATGGATACCTCCGCCGCCTTCAGCGCGGGGACAGTATGCCGGATTCTCCGGGCACAGGCAAGCGCGGCCGCCTAGCGGAACGCGGCGAGCGCCCGGCCTTGGCGCAGCCCGATGCAGCCGAGCGGGAGGTCGCGCCACCAGAGCGCGGCCTCGCGGCCGGCAAGGCCGGTCTGGAGGGCGCGGCCCTGCAGCAGGGCCTCCACCTCGGCCACCTCCTCCAGCACGAGGGACTGTGCGCCGGGCTCCCCGCCGGGACCGCCGGGTACAAGGCGGCGCAGGCGCGGGGCGGGCGCGAAGGCTCCGGCGCCGTCCATGCGGCCGAGCGGCGCGGCCTGCCAGCCGAAGCCGGGCGGCAGCAAGGCAGGCGCGGCCCCGGGCACAAAGCGCGCCGTGCCGCCGAAGTCGAGCACAGAGCCCGCGGGCAGGAGCCCCGGGTCGCAGCAGGGGCCGGCGAGGGCCATGGGGGGGACGGGCACGCCGGGCGCGGCCGGTCGCCGCCGGGCCGGCGGTTGTGCAGCGGGCGGGGGCGCCTCCCGCGCGGGCCCGTCTTCGGGCGCGCGCAACAGGGCGAGGTAGAAGCCCTGGGCGCCGGAGCGGGCGCCGTCCACGCGCAGGGTGCCCTCGCCGCCGGGCAGCTCCTCAAAGGTGAAGCCGGGAAAGGGCGCGAGCGGCACGCGGAGAAGGCCCAGCTCGTCTTCGGCGAAGCGCACCTGGGCCTCGTTTTCCGCCTCGTTGGTGGTGCAGGTGGAGTAGAGCAGGCGGCCGCCCGGGGCGAGCAGGGTGGCGGCCTGCCGGAGGAGCCGCCGCTGGAGGCTCACGAGCGGGCCCACCTTGTCCTCGCGCCAGAGCTTGAGGGTTGCCGGGTGCTTCTCCGCCGTGCCCCAGCCGGAACAGGGCGGGTCGAGGAGGATGCGGCCCCACGAGCCCGGGCGCAGGGGCAGCCGCTCGCCCGGGAAGGCGCAGGTGGCCGCCTGGATAAGGTTGCAGGCCTGCAAGTTGGCGCGCAGGGTGGCGAGCCTCGCCGTATTGGGCTCGTTGGCGAGCACGAAGCCGCCCTCGCCCACGAGCTGCGCGAGAAAGCCGCTCTTGCTGCCCGGGCTCGCGCACATGTCGAGCGCGGCGGCGCCGGCCCCGGGCGCGAGCGCCAGCGGCGGCAGCATGGAGGAGCGGTCCTGGATGTAGATGTAGCCGAAAAAGGCCGCCAGCGAGCGGCCGAGCGGCACGGGCTCGGCCAGAAGGCGCCGGCAGAAGGGCGAAAAGGGCTCGGGCTCGAAGGCATAGCCCTGCGCGCGCAACAGCGCCTCCACCCGGGGGATGGCGCTGGGCTCGCAGACAAGCCGGAAGGAGCGGCCCGGGGCTTCGGAGTGTGGGGCGGCCATGGCGCGAGCATAGCCGGGAAGCGGCCGAAAGTCAGCGGGAGGCCCGGGGCACACCAAACGATGTCCCCGGGCCGTTAACTCGTTGTACTTTGGCGTTAATGCCTGGGATTTGCAGAAGATTGGAGGCATTTCCTCCCGGGCTGCCAGTGGAAGGCCGTCAGATGTCGATGTGCTCCAACTCCGTTTTCAGGAATTCCTGTATGGGCGCCGGCCCCTTGGGGAAAGGCCGGCTTCTCCGGGGATAGCCGCAGAAACCGCGAGCGCTCGGACTGGGGACACCAAGGAGATGAATGGGATGTCGATGCTGGCCTGTACACCTGCATACTCTATATTTGTAATCCATGGTGCATGGGCCATGAATTGCGTCTGAGGGAAATGTATTGACGGGTATGAGCTGTTCCTGGGGGGCAGCGAATCCAAGACCCTTGAGGACATCCTGTACAAAAGCAAAGGGCTTGTCGCCTGCGGCAAGAATCACTTTTGGTTGCCAGATCCGTAATATTTGGCCCCAGTACTGTTCTTTTGAGAAATGTATATCTTCTTTATTCGGTTCCGTAGTACGGAAAGGGATAAAGCTGGCAACGACCATGTTGTGATTGACAAATTTTTCAAGTGCCGTGTTATCCATGGACGCTGTGTAGTCGATACCTTCTTTTCGTAAGGCAATTTCCGCCGCCATGGTCAGGAGCCGCACCGGGAAAAGCGAATTCGGCCAAGGATCGGGCTTGAAAAGCTCATTGTCCCCAGGCCACGGTCTGTCGGGAGCCGGCTGCGGATTTTCAGGGCTTTCATTCTTGTGCGGCGCCGGATGATAGGTCAGCAGCAGCACACTGGGCATGGCGTCCCAGCTTTTCTTCGGGCTGTAGCTGAAATTGAAGCCTGTGCAGGATTCCCGATGCTGTTGGTAAAATTTTTTCATTTCCTCGAAACTGTCCCAGCAGCACGAAATCAGCTCTTTGGCGTCGTTCATCGAGTCTCCTTTGTGCACTTGGCACGGCTATGGGGAGAATTTTTTTCTGTTGCGAGCGTCCCGGCCCCATGGCCGCGGACGCCGTGTTCCGTTCCAGGCCTTGCGCGGCGCAGCTTTCACCGGGCCCGCTGCGGGCGCCCGCCGCATCGCCGTCTTCAGGAAAGGCGGCGGAAAGAACCGTCAAGAGGGGATTTTTTCCAGCTCCTCCCGCAGGAATTTTTGAATGGGCGCGTTCCCCTCGCCGTATCTCCCATCCCGGGTGGGAAAGCCGTACAGGCCGTAGCGGGCAGCGGGGTGGGGCACGCCGAGGAGCCGCGTGTGTTTCCCGGAGGGAAAGGCGAACTTGCAGGCCCGGTACGTCCCCCGGCAGCGCGGGCCGGTCCCCGGGGCCTGGTAGCCGCTGACCTTTCTTTCTTCCACTGCGGCCTTTTGTCCTGCCAGCTTCGAGAGGATACCCCGTATCCCGTCAAAGGGGAAGGTGCCGGTGGCGATGACCAGTTCGGGCTGCCACACGGGCAGGATCCTGTTCCAGTAGTGTTCTTTTGCAAAACGCTTCATTTCCCGAGGCAGGTCTTTCGGGCTGCCGGACGGTGTGCGGAACGGCACATAGCTCGCCAGCGCCACGTTGCCATCGACGAACTGCTTCAGCTCCGCATCCTCGCAGCTTGCTGCAAGTTTCCGGCCCGTGCGGGAGCGGCCGATTTCTGCGAGGATGGTGAGGATGTCGTTCTTGAGGGGAAAGATATTTTCCCTGTCGAGATAGTCATTGTCTTTCGGCCACGGAGAGGACGGAAGGATCGTCTTGTGCCGCCTCTCCCGCGCGTCCCAGGACTGCGGGTTGAGCGTCAGCAGCAGGACCCGCGTGTCGGGGCGCCAGCTTTTCTCCGGGCTGTAGGTGAAATGGAAGCCGTAGCTTTTTTCCCCCAGCCGGGTATTTTTTTGCTCCATGTCCTTGAAGATCTCTTCACAGACCTTCTTCAGTTCCGCGTTCTTCCCGTTCATCAGGTCTCCCTTGTGCCGGGGCACGGTTGTGGGTTCGCTCCTCTCTCCAGCCCTTCACCACGCGCGCAGGCTCACCTGCCCAGCCACGCCTTGTGGCGCAGATAGTCCTCCTGCTCTTCTGTCTCGATGGCCCCCGGGCGCGCGGCGCGCACCTCGCGGATGGCGGCCTCCGGCTCAAGTCCGCGCCCCATGAGCAGGCGCGCGGCAAGGGTGCCCGTCCTGCCGAGGCCGCCGCGGCAGTGGATGAAGATTTTTTCCCCGCGCTCGAGGGCCCGGAGCAGGAGCGCGCATTCCTCCCGCCACGGGTCGGCCCGCGCGCCATGCCGCGTGCGCAGGGCGCTGCCGTCCATCACCGGCCAGTGATGCCAGGCCATGCCCGCCTTGCGGACTTCCTCGCCGAGGCCCGTGACCTGCAAATACTCAAGCTCGTCCGGCTCGAGCAGGGTGACGATGTGCGCGGCCCCCCATTGGCGGACGGTTTCCACGTCCTCGCCGAGGTTGCGGGCGCAGGGGCCTGAATAGGCCCACGGGTCGACCTTGCCCGGGCAGATGGAGAGGCCGAGTTGCGGGCACGAGGCCGGGGAAGTGATGCGCAAGAGGCTGTTTTGCTGGGGCATGCATCCTCCTTTTTGTGGCAGCGGGTTACGCTGGGGGCGCGAATCGGGGGCCGCGCGCTCACGGGGCCGGCCCTGCTCCCATATGGAGTTGTCCCCCACGCGGTCCCTTCTTTGACGGAAACAAACTCATCCTAGCAAAGAGGCTGGGAAAAGGGGCCCCGAAACGGAAGAAATTTAGGAATTCCAGAAATTTTTTCGCTTAGTAGCCGAAAATACAGGAGAAAAATTTTTCGCAGCCCGTCGGCCGCCAGTTTCTTCACTTTTTTACGCAAATCCCGGGCAAGCCCATGCCCGCCAAGGGAATGGGCGGGTTGGTGGCAGGAGTGTGAAAGAAAAATATTCTGTAAATCCAGTATGTTCAAGTAAGCAGCGGCGTCGCCGCCGGTTTGACACCGCTTCTTTTGCCGGGTTATGGTTCAAGTGACGAGGAAAAGGCATCCTCCCGAAAAGGCGCAGCCGGCGCGCAGAGGCGCTGGGCCCGCCAGCGAAATTCCGGGGGGTCAGGGCCGCGGGCGCGGCCCGCGCGGGTTCCCTCCGCGCAGCCTCATAACGCCAACCAAGGAAGTGTCATGAAGTATCTTCGCTGGCTTTCCATCGGGACGGCGCTCGCGCTCTGCCTGTGCATCGCTCTCCCTTCCGCCGCTCAGGCGGCATCCGCCCAGGCCAAGAACCGGAAAACTGTCAGCCAGGCGCAGGCCAAGGCCGTGAAGAAACCGGCCAAGGCCGCCAAGGGCAAACACGGCGCCAAGAGCGCGAAAAAAGAGAGCCGCCACAAATCCGTGGCGAAAAAGGGCGCTGACGACCGCGACCTCTGGCTCCAGCGCGCCCAGCAGGGCGACCTGCTTTCCGGCAAGGCATCCTGGTACGGCCCCGACTTCCACAACAAGGCCACCGCAAGCGGCCTTTCCTACGATATGTATACCTTCACGGCCGCGCACCGCACCCTGCCCATGGGCACGGTGGTCAAGGTCACGGACCAGGACAACGGCAAGAGCGTCATGGTCTGCGTGACCGACCGCGGCCCCTTTGTGCGCGGCCGGATCATCGACCTCTCGTATGCCGCGGCGCAGCAGATCAACCTCGGCAAGCGCGGCGTGGGCCGCGTGGACCTCGAGGTGGTGAGCGACGAGACCGGCACCCCGCTCAAGGCGGACCAGGCCTATTTTATCCGCTACGGCGCCCACGGTGGCGCCAGCAAGGTGGGCCCCTTCCGCGCTTTCGCCGACGCAGCCGCCATGCACGAGGCCCTGCGCCAGGCGCACCCCGAAGCCGAGGTGGTGTTGGACAGCACGCGCTGACACGCATCACCCAGTCAGCTTCATACAGGGCATAAAGAAAAATTCAGCCAAGGCCACTGTTCCGGCGCCTGCCGGGGCGGTGGCCTTTTGCCGCGCCTTCGGGTAGAGTCGCGGCGCGCCCGGGAGGGAGTGGGCCGTCACTGAACGGGCCGGCTGCGGCGCCCCCCGTACCCGGCGCACGGAGGCCAGATGGGCTTTCTCTACGGCTTGCTATCTTCCGCGGCCTTCGGGCTCATCCCGCTCTTTTCCCTGCCCCTGCTCCGGGCCGGCATCTCGGTGCAGACGGCGCTCGTCTACCGTTTCAGCATCGCGGCGCTGGTGCTCTGGCCAATCCTGCGCCTCAAGGGCGAGCGCTTCGCCCTGCGCGGCATCGACCTGTGCAAGCTCGCCGGCCTGAGCCTCGCCTACATGGTGGCGGTACTCTTTTTCTTCGAGTCCTTCTACCATCTCCCGAGCGGCATCGCGGCCACCATCCAGTTTCTCTATCCCGTCATGGTCATGCTCATCATGATCGCCTTTTTCCACGAGCGCTTTTACTGGAACGTGGGCCTCGCCGTGGCGCTGGCCCTCGGCGGCGTGGCCCTGCTCAGCGTGGCCGGGCCGCAAGCGGGCGCCGCCACCGTGAGCTTCTGGGGGGTGTGCCTCGGGCTGTTGTCCGGGCTCTCCAACGGGCTCTACATGATTGGCCTCCAGGTGGCGCGCATCCCCAACCTGGGCGGCCTTGTCATGACCTTCTACATCATGGCTTTCGGGGCGCTCATCGCCTTGGCCGACGGGCTTATGCGCGGCTCGCTCCAGTGGCTCGACACGGGCCCCGAGCTCCTCTCGGCCACCCTGCTCGCGCTGGTGACGGCGGTGTTTTCCAACCTGACCCTCATCCTCGCCATCAGGCGCATCGGCTCCACCTTGACTTCGGTGCTCGGCGTCATGGAGCCGCTCACCGCCGTGGCCGTAGGCATCCTCGTTTTCGGGGAGCCTTTCACCCTGCCGCTGGCCGCGGGGGTGGCGCTCATCACCGGGGCCGTGCTCCTCGTCATGCTGGCCCCGCGCCGGCGGCAGGGCGCCTGAACAGCCGCTTGCCTGCTGCCCGCCCATGCCGTATGTTCGGGCAACAACACCGGGCCCAAACACAGATATGGGGCCCGCAAGGAGAGTCATCCATGTACCGCAACGCCAAGAACGTGGGCTATTATATGATTGGCGACGGCGCCCTCGCCCAGCTTCAGGACATCCTCGCCCCGCGCCGCGAGGCCATGCGGGGCGCCCCGGCCGTCTGGTTCCTCGACCATTATTTCGAGAACACCAATTTCCGCGAGCAGCTCCCCATCCGGGAATGGGACGAGGTGGTCTATGTGGACACCACGGAGGAGCCCACCACGGACAGCGTGGACGGCTACACCGACCGCGTGAAGGCCTTTCTCGCCGGGCGCAAGCCCTGCGCCCTTCTGGCCTTCGGCGGCGGCTCCACCATGGACACCTGCAAGTGCGTGGGCAATTTGCTCACCAATCCGGGCAAGGCCGCGGACTACCAGGGCTGGGAGCTCGTGAAGAACCCCGCGCCCTACAAGGTGGCCGTGCCCACCATCTCGGGCACCGGCTCCGAGACCTCGCGCACGGGCATCATCTGCAACGAGGAGAAAAACCTGAAGCTCGGCATGAACAGCGACTACACCATGTTCGACCAGGTGCTCCTCGACCCGCGCCTCACGGCCACGGTGCCCCGCAACCAGTATTTTTACACCGGCATCGACACCTTCATGCACTGCTTCGAGAGCCTGGACGGCGCCTATCGCAACACCGTGGTGGATTCGCTCTCCGAGAAAGCCATCGACCTCTGCAAGCGCGTCTTCCTCTCCGAAGACATGATGAGCGACCATAACCGCGAGCTTCTGATGATCGCCTCCTATCTCGGCGGCATGGCCGCGGGCTTCGTGGGCGTGGTGCATCCGCTTTCGGCCGGCCTCAGCATGGTTTTGCACATGCACCACGGCATCGCCAACTGCTACGCGCTCTCGGTTTTGGAAGACATCTATCCCGAGCCGTACAAGGTGTTCCGCGAGATGATGGCCCGGCAGAAGATCGACCTGCCCACGGGCATCTGCAAGAACCTCACGGACGAGCAGTACAATGCCCTCTATGAGGCGAGCATCGTCCACGAAAAGCCGCTCATCAACAAGCTCGGGCCCAGGTACCGCGAGATACTCACGCGCGAGAACGTCATCGAGCGCTTCAAGCGCATGTAGCCGCAGGTCGCCGCGGCACGGAGAACTGCCATGGATCTCAAGATCAATTTCAGCGGCCGCGCCATCCGCTACACCGAGGACGAGATCGCGGCCGTGGTGGAGGCCATGCGCCATGCCGACCCCCTGACCCAGGGGCACTACATGCGCGAGTTCGAGGCGGCCTTCGCCCGTTACCAGGGTGTCGCCGAGGGCACCTGCTTCACCACCATGAACGGCTGCGCGGCGCTGGAGATGTCGGCCCAGCTCTGCCGTTTCAAGCCCGGGGACGAGGTGGTCATCCCCTCGCACACCTTTACGGCCTCGGCCTATCCCTACCTGAAAAAGGGCGCCACGCCCGCCTGGGCGGACATCGACCCGCTCACCCGCGTGGTCACGGCAGAGACCATCGAGAAGGCGCTCACCCCGCGCACCAAGGCCGTGGTGGTGGTGCACCTCTACGGCTATGTGGCCGACATGCCGGCCATCATGGCCCTCTGCCGCGAGCGCGGCCTCATCTGCATCGAGGACGCGGCCCAGGCCATCGGCGCGGAGGTGGCCGGCCAAAAGGCGGGCAGCTTCGGCGACATGGCCATTTTCTCCTTCCATTCCCACAAGAACCTCACCACCCTGGGCGAAGGCGGCATGCTCTATGTGGCCGACCCCGAAGCCTGCGCCATCGTGCCGGCCCTGCGCCACAACGGGCACTGCGCGTACCCCTTCGAGCGGCCGGACTACTGGAAGCCGGCCATGGGCAATGTGGACATCCCCACCCTCGGGGACGACCTGCTCATGCCCAACAACTATTGTCTCGGCGAAGTGGAATGCGCGCTCGGCATCCAGCTTTTGAAGCGCATCGACGCCATCAACGACGAAAAGCGGGCCCGCGCCCTGCGCTTCATCGACGGCCTCGCGGACTTCCCTGAGCTCCAGTTCCACCGCGTGGAGACGCGGCGCCACAATTACCACCTGCTCGTGGCGCGCATGACCAAGGGCCCGGAGGCGCGCGACCGCTTCATCCGCGCCATGCACGACGAAAAGGGCGTGAAATGCGTGGTGCAGTACATCCCGCTCGACAGGTATGACTTTTACCGCCGTCTGGGCTTCGGCGAGGCCAACTGCCCCGAGGCCGACACCTTCTTCGACACCATGGTCTCCTTCCCCTTCCAGCACTGGATGAGCGACGCCGAGCTCGACTACATGCTGGCCTCTGCCCGGGAAGTGCTCGCGGCCTTGGACTGAGCGGCCGGATGACGCGGCATGAAAGAGCGCTGCATCGTCATCCCGGCCATCAAGAAGAACGCGGTCATCCCCGATCAGCTCGTGAAGAGGCTGGCCGGGGTGACGCTCATGGAGCGGGCCATCAACACGGCGCGGGCCTGCGCGCCCGGCGAGGACATCATTGTCCTCACCGACAGCCAGGAAATCTCGCTCATCTGCGAGCGCGCGGGCGTGCGCCACGCATGGAACCGCGACCTGCGTTTCAAAAGCCTCGACATCGTGGCCGAGATGCGCGGCCTGCTCGAAGGGCTCGCCCGCGAGTACGAGCATTGCCTCATCCTGCGCGCCTCCTGCCCCCTCCTCACTTGGGTGGACATGGAGGACACGTGGCGGCGCTACCGCGAGGCCGGGGCGGACAGCCTCGTCACCGTGCGCGGCGTGCGCCAGCGCATCTGGCGCGAGCACGGGGACTCCATGGAGAGCCTCATCGAGGGCGCGGGCGGCGAGGACGGCGGGAAAAGCTACCTCGTGGAGAGCCGCGCGCTCATCATCATGAGGCTCGCGCTGTTGCGCGGCGCGGGCGAGGCCGTGGTGCCGGCGCAGCCCGGCCGCGTCATCCCCTACTTCCTCGACGAGCGGGCCATCGAGATCCAGAACTACCAGGACTGGTGGATCTGCGAGCGCCTGCTGGAGCGCCGGCACGTGGTCTTCGTGGTGGCCGGCTACCCGGCCATCGGCATGGGGCATATCTTCCGCGCGCTCATGCTGGCGCACGAGATCACGAGCCACAAGATCACCTTTGTCTGCACGCGCGAGAGCGAGCTCGCCGTGGAGAGCGTGGCCCGCAAGGATTACCGCGTGGTGCGTCAGGGCGGGGAAGACCTCGCCGACACGGTGCTCGCCTTGCGGCCCGACCTCGTGGTCAACGACATCCTCGACACCAAGGCCGCCTATATGGAGCGCCTGGCCGCAGGCGGCGTGCGCTGCGTGAACTTTGAGGACGAGGGGCCGGGCGCGGCGCTGGCCGACCTTGTCATCAACGCCCTCTATGAGAGCAGCGAAAGCACGGAGCGCGTGCGCTGCGGGCCCGACTATTTCTGCCTGCGCGACGAATTCCTCAATGCCCGGCGCAACCCGCTGAGGCCCGGGGTGCGCACGGTGCTTCTGACCTTCGGCGGAACGGACCATGACGACGTCACGCGCCGCGTGCTCGACATCATCGAGCCCATCTGCCGCGCCTACGGCATCGCCATCCGCGTGGTGGCCGGCCCGGGCTACGCCCACAAGGAAAAGATGGAAGCCCATGTGCGGCAGCTGGAAAACCCGTTGCTCGAATTCACCTGGGCCACCAACGTCATGAGCCGGATGATGGAGGGCGCGGACCTCGCCATCTGCTCGGCCGGCCGCACGGTCTACGAGCTCGCGCATATGCGCGTGCCCGGCATGGTGCTCGCCCACCACGAGCGCGAGGCGCGGCATACCTTCGCCCGGCCTCGCAACGGCTTCGCCTTCGCGGGTGTGCTCTCCAGGGTGGGCGACACGCGCATCCGCAATGTGTTTCTCGCCCTGCTCAAGCAGGAGCGGCGCGCCCGCTACTGGGAGCGGCAAAACCGGCTCGACTTCACGGCCAACAAGGCGCGCGTGGTGGGCCTCATGGAAGACCAGCTGGAAAAGGAGGGCGCATGAGCGCAAGCGCGGCCGCAACGGGAGGCCCAAGGCAGGGAGTCAAGGTGGTGGCCATCGTGCAGGCGAGGCTCGGCTCGAGCCGGCTGCCGCTGAAATCCCTGCTCACCTTGCGCGGAACGCCGATCATCGACTGGGTGACGCAGCGCCTTTCCCGGGCGCGGCGGCTGGACGGGCTTATCGTGGCCGTGCCGGATACAAAGCTCGACCGCGTGCTCTACGAGCACCTTGAACGCCTGGGCGTGCCGGTCATGGCCGGCCCGGAAGAAGATGTGCTCGCCCGCTTCACGCAAGCCGCCAAGCAGGCGGACGCCGGCCTCGTGGTGCGCGTCTGCGCCGACAATCCCTGCATCTGGGGCGAGGCCGTGGACCGGCTGGTGGAGTTTTACCGCAAGGGCGGCTGCGAGTACGCCTATAACCACATCCCGCGCGGCAACCTGTGGCCCGACGGGCTGGGGGCCGAGATCCTGTCGCGCGAGTTGCTGGACGAGCTGGACAGCCGGGCGAAGCTCCCCTCCCAGCGCGAGCATTGCCTGAACTACATCTGGGACAATGCCGGAAGCTACCGCATTGCGACCTTCGATCCCGAGGAACCGTGGCTGCGCCGCCCGGACCTCAAGCTGGACGTGGACAGCGCGGAGGATTTTCGGCGGCTGGCGCTCCTGCCGCTTTCGCCTGCCATGGACGCGCGGGAGATCATTGACGCGTGCGACGGGGAGCAGGGCGCAGTTTAAATGCTTTCTTGCAAGTTAGGCTACCCAAAATCGTTGGCAGATGTTCCTTAAGTCCGTCTGGAGCGAAGCGGAAGACGGGTGCTGGTGCCGGAAGAATCCTAAAAAATAAGATTTTTCGCTGCTGGCAAGGAAGACAAAAATTTCCGAAGGGAGTGTACTTAAGTACTCGACCGAGGAAATTTTTTTCTGACGCAGCCAGCAGCGAAGCGCTAGCCGTTGGCGAGTCTGCGAGCCTTACGGAGAGCGACAGCGGTTCCGTTGACTGGCTGCTGCGATAACTAACTGCTGTCTTCATCCGTAGCTTCCTTCGTCGCAACGGCTGAAGCAAGGCTGTTTTTGACGGATAATTTCGGCATTACTCAAGCGGCACAGCAACATCACCCCCTCGCAAGCAGAACAAAGCCTTTCCGCAACCCCGCAGCCACACCGCAACAGCACGCCCGCAAAAAAGCCCCGCCGCCGGAAACCCGGGGCGGGGCGTCGTTTTAGCGGGGATGGGCGGGACTTAGCGCAAGCCCTGCTCCTTGAGGTAGTGCACCACATCGCCGGGGAAGTCGGAGAACAGGCCGTCGAGCTTGATCTCCTTGAAGGCCGTGTCCAGCGACTGGCGCGAATCCTTGAAGCCCTTGAAGGGCGCGTCGCGGCGGTGCGTCCAGGAATGGACCTTCATGCCGTGCTGGCGCGCGAGGTCGGCGAGGTTGCTCACCTTGTAGCCCTTGCCGTCCTCGGTGGGCACGGCGAGGTGCGAGAACCAGGGCGCGTAGATGGTGGCGTAGCGGGAGACTTCCGCAATGCCTTCGGGCGTGAGCAGCCACTCGTGCACGGCCTTGTCGTCCGTGAGGTGCTGCCCGCCGCGCAGGACGAGCATGGCGAGGTCGCCCTTCCAGCCCTTCATGCGCGCGTCGCGCACCGCGTCATAGTCGAAGATCTGGAGGATGGACCTGGCCTCCGGGCTGTTGTAGCCGTACTTGTCCAGCATGGCGATGACCGCGCCCGTGATGTCCTTGCCCTCGCGGGCGTAGAAGGCGGGCTCCTTCACTTCCACATAGACGCCCACATTGCCGCCCGTGGACTTGTTCAGGCCCTGGATGAGCTTGAGCTCTTCCTCAAGGGTGGGGATCTGGAAGCCGATGCCCGAATCGCCGGGGAAGCGGCCCGCGAAGACCGGCTTGCCGGTCTTGGGGTTGAAGCGCTCGGTCACGGTGAGGCTGCGCAGCTCGGGATAGGTGAAGTCCACGGCGTAGAAGCTGCCGTCCTTGCGCGCGCGGTCCGGGAACTTCCTGGCCACGTCGGTGGTGGTGTCGAGGACCGGGTCATGCATGATCATGAGCACGCCGTCCTTGCTCATGATGACATCCTGCTCGATGAAGTCCGGCCCGAGGGCATAGGCCATGGTCTTGGCGGGCAGGGTGTGCTCGGGCACATAGCCGCTGGCGCCGCGGTGGGCGGCCACCGCCGGCTTGTAGGTGATGGCGGCCGCCGGCGCGTCCTCGGCGTTGGCGATGAAGGCGGCCTCCTCCTTGGCGCTGTCCGGAGCGGCCGGGGCCAGTTCGGCGGGCGCCGCCACGGCCGGGGCGGCTGCCGGGGCCGGGGCGGCCTGCTCAACGGCCGGGGCGGGGGCAGCGCCGGCCGCGGGCGTGGCCGCAGGGCAGGGCGCGGCGGGCGTTTCCGCCGGGGCGTTTTGCGGCGTGGCCGGATAGGTGACAGCGGCCTCGGGCGCGTCCTTGGCGTTGATGGCGAAGGCGGCCTGGATCTTGGCGAGGTCGGACGCCGTTTTGTCGGGCATGGCGGGCGCGTCGGCGGCGAGCGCGGGCGCGCAGAAGAGGCCGAGGAGCAGCGTCGGGAAAAGAATGCGCTGCAAAAGTTTCGGGGCCGGGGGCATGGGCATGGAACACCTCCTGGCAAGTGCCGGGGAAAAGGGGGGAGCGGTGGGGACGCGGCCCGGCCGCGCGGCACTGATACGCGTCGCCGGCGGGCCTGCCCCCAGCATAGGCGAAAGCGGCGTTGCGCGGCAATGCTTTTTTTGCGCGGCCGCGGCCTTGCGGTTGACTTCGGGCTGGCGCGCGGCTAGAAAAAACGCGGCCTTGCGGGCGCGCCCCGCACTGGGCTCCGGCCCCGGATTTCGCGCCCGGGGCGCCTCCTTCCTCTCATTTCCCGGGACACTTCATGGAACGCAACGCCTCCCTCCGCAATGTCGCCATCATCGCCCATGTCGACCACGGCAAGACCACCCTCGTGGACGCGCTCTTCCGCCAGAGCGGCGTCTTCCGCGCCGACCAGCAGGTGGACGACCGCGTCATGGACAACATGGACCTCGAGCGCGAGCGCGGCATCACCATTGCCGCCAAGAACTGCGCCGTCAACTGGAACGGCGTCAAGATCAACATCATCGACACGCCGGGCCACGCGGATTTCGGCGGCGAGGTGGAGCGCTCGCTCTCCATGGCGACCGGCGCCATCCTGCTCGTGGACGCTTCCGAGGGGCCGCTGCCGCAGACGCGCTTTGTGCTGCGCAAGACGCTGGAGGCCGGGCTGCCCGTCATCGTGGTCATCAACAAGATCGACCGCAAGGACGCGCGCCCGCAGGAAGTGCTCAACGAGGTCTATGACCTCTTCATTGACTTGGGCGCCAACGAGGAGCAGCTGGAATTTCCCGTGCTCTACGCCATCGGACGCGACGGCGTGGCCATGCGCGGCCTCGAGGACGAGCGCAAGGACCTGACCCCGCTCTTCGAGACCATCCTCGAGTCCATCCCCGGGCCGGACCACGACCCGGACGAGCCCTTCCAGATGCTGGTGGCCGATCTCGACTATTCCGACTATCTCGGGCGCCTCGCCGTGGGCCGCATCATGCACGGCTCGGTCCACGCCAAAGAGGCGCTGGCCTGCATCGGCGAGGACGGCGCCCCCCGCCCCCTGCGCGTGAGCCGGCTCCAGGTCTATGATGGCGTGACCCTTTCCGACGTGGAGCGCGCCCAGCCCGGGGACATCGTGGTACTCGCCGGCATCGAGGATGTCACCATCGGCGACACCATCTGCACGCGCGAGGCGCCGGCGGCGCTCCCGCGCATCCGCGTGGACGAGCCCACCGTCGCCATGCGCTTCGGCATCAACACCTCGCCGCTGGCCGGCCGCGAGGGCAAGATCGTGCAGAGCCGCGCCATCCAGGACCGCCTCGTGCGCGAGAGCCTGCGCAACGTGGCCATCCGCGTGGAGGAAACGCCGGACAGGGACGCCTATCTCGTCAAGGGCCGCGGCGAGTTCCAGATGGCCATCCTCATCGAGACCATGCGCCGCGAGGGCTTCGAGCTCTCGGTGGGTCGGCCGGAGGTCATCCTCAAGAAGGATGCCGGCGGCAAGACGCTCGAGCCCATGGAACACCTCTATGTGGACTGCGACGAGGTCTTCATGGGCGTGGTCACGGACAAGCTGGCCCAGCGCAAGGGGCGGCTGCTCAACTGCGCCAACAGCGGCACCGGCCGGGTGCGCCTTGAGTTTTCCGTGCCCTCGCGCGGGCTCATCGGCTACCGCGACGAATTCCTCACCGACACCAAGGGCACGGGCATCATGAATTCGTATCTGGAAGGCTACGAGGAGTGGCGCGGCGACTTCCCCACGCGCTTCACCGGCTCCATCGTGGCCGACAGGCCGGGCTCGGCCGTGGCCTACGCGCTCTTCAATCTCGAGCCGCGCGGCAGCCTCTTCGTGGAGCCGGGCGACCCGGTGTACGAGGGCATGATCGTGGGCGAGCACAACCGCGACAATGACATCGATGTCAACGCCACCAAGGAAAAGAAGCTCACCAATTTGCGCGCGGCCGGCAAGGACGAGAACGTCATCCTGACGCCCGTGCGCCGCATGACCCTCGAGCGCGCGCTGCACTTCGTGCGCGAGGACGAGCAGGTGGAGGTGACGCCCAAGTCCATCCGGCTGCGCAAGAACGAGCTCTCCGCGCTCAAGCGCTATCAGGCCGCGGGCCGCGCCGCCAAGGGCAAGGCCTGAGCCACATCCGCCGCCATTGCGGCTCAAAACAGGAGGATGCCATGATCCGGCACATCGTCTGGTGGACGCTCAAGGAACACGCCCATGGCCGCAGCGCGGCCGAAAACGCCCAGCACCTCGTCAACGCGTCGGCCATGCTGCACGGCATGCCGTCCGTGCGCTCGGTGGAGGTCTCCTGCCTCATCCAGCCCACGAGCACGGTGCCCGCGCAGGTGGTGCTCCAGTCCTCGCATGACGACATGGCCGCGCTCAAGGCCTATGCCGAGGACCCGGTGCATCTCCAGTTCGCGGAACAGGTCAAGGCCGTGGCCTCCTCGCGCAACGCCCTCGACTATTCGGTGGAATAAGAAGGCTTTGTTATACCAGTGAGTTGACAGTGCGCCTGTGCTGCGGGGGTAACGCCGAAATTATCCGTCAAAAACAGCCTTTTCGGCGCTGGCCGCGTCAGAGAAAAATTTCCTCGGTCGAGTACTGAAGTACACTCCCTTCGGAAATTTTTATCTTCCTTGCCAGCCCCGAAAAATCTTATTTTTTAGGATTCTTCCGGCACCAGCACCCGTCTTCCGCTTCGCTCCAGACGGAATGAAGGAATAATCTGTCAACTGCCTTGTATAACACAGCCAATAAGAAAGGTTCGGCCCCGCTTCACGGGGGCGCTCCCAAGGCGCGCACCGCGTTTTGCGGCGGCGCGCCTTGGCATTTAAGCGGGCGCCTTTAGCGGCGCGGGCGCAGCTCCTCGATCTGTTTCCGCTCCGGGCAGGCGGCGGGGTCGCAGCAGTTGGTCTTGGAGCAGCCCGGGCAGGCCTTGCTTTTAACGGCGCGCAGAAAGCGGCGCCCCATGAAGAGGGCGGCCACGGCCACACAGATGATGACGATAGCCAGCTGGATATTCATTGCTCCTTCCTTGCTTGAGCGCTTGGGAAATAGTGTGCGCCGGCCGGGCACAGCGGCCGGGCGCAGGTCAGGGGATATCCCTCAGCGGGCAGGCCGCAGAGGCGCAGGTCCGCAGCGCTGACTGCATCCTGCACGAAATGAAAATGAATGTCAATTTTTATGGCGGCTGGGGAAAGACGCCGGGTGACTCCATCCCGGCGGGGGCTGTGTGCCTCCTGACGCGGCCGTTCAGGCGGGTTTTTCCGCGGCCTGTTTTTCCCGGCAGGCGCGGCAATAGCCGTACATGTTGTGCAGGTGGCCGGTGAGGCTGAAGCCCTCGGCCTCGGCGAGCTCGCGCTGGAGCTTTTCGATGCGCGGGTCGCAGATCTCCACAATGGCGCCGCAGCCGAGGCACACGAGGTGGTCGTGGTGGCTCTTGGGCCGCGCCACCTCGTAGCGGGTGATATTGTCGCTGAACTGGATTTCCGTGGCGAGGCCCGCGTCGCAGAGGAGCTTCAGGGTGCGGTAGACCGTGGTCTGGCCGATGCCCGCATCCTGCTTGAGGACATACTGGTAAAACTCTTCCAGCGAATGGTGCCCGGGCAGCTCGAAAAAGGCCTGGGCGATGGTGCGGCGCTGGGCCGTGGTGTTGAGCCCGCGCCGGTTCATGAAGTCGAGAAACGCGTCCAGGGGCGTGGCGGGTGTGGTCATGGCTGCTCCGATCCTTTGGCGTGGGCTCATGCCAGGCGCGGTGCGCCGGCGGGGGCTCCGGCTTCAGGATGCCAAAGGGGCGGCAAAAGGTCGAGGGAAAATCCGGGGCTTCAGCCCCGGCCCGCGACCCCGGCCAGCAGGCGCTCCCACGCGGCGAGCAGGTCTTGCGGGGCGTGGCGCGGCAGGGCGCGGCCGGGCGCGCCGTTCGCAAGAACCTGGCCGAGGCGCGCGGCCAGCTCGGCCGCATCCGGGGCCACGAAGCAGGCGCCGTCTTCGGGGCGGGCGAGCTCGGGGCCGCCCCCGCAGGACGAGGCGAGAAAGGGAATGCCGCTTTCCAGGCACTCGCTGACCACGCAGGGCGAGTTCTCCCGCAGGGAGGGCATGACCGCGAGCCGCCCGGCCCCGCAGAGATAGGCGCGCGCCGCGCCGGCATCAAGGCCGGTGTGGAAAGTGGGCGTCACGCCGGCCTGCGTCAGCGGCGCAAGCCACGCCCGCACCTGCTCCGGCGTATAGCCGCCCTCGCGCCCGAGAAAGGTCACTTCGCGCCCGGCGAGCAGTTCCGGCGGGAGCAGCCGCAGGGCCTCGCAAAAGACGCGCAGGCCCTTGCGCTCCTCAAGGCGCCCGAAAAAGACGAGCTCGCGCGGCGGGGCCGTCTCTTGCGGCCGGCGCGGCGGCACGGCGCCCAGGGGCGCGGTGAAATTGGGGATGACATGGCTTTGCCCGGGGAGGCGCCAGCCGCGCTCCCGCATCCAGCCGAGCAAATAGGCGCTCGGGCTGACCAGAAAATCCGCCTCTTCGCAGCACTGGCGCTCCATGTCGTAGAGCCGGGCCCGGGGGCCGCCGCTCGCAAGCTGGCCGTTACCCTCGTCCACCCACTGCGCGCTGCCGTGCGTCACCATGCCGCAGGGCGCGCCGCCGCACGGGCGCTCGCGCAGGAAGGCCCAGCCGTCGGCCATGAAGTCATGGAAAAGGTAGCAGTCGTGCCTTGTGCCGGCGAGGGCGGCGGCCGCGGCCCTGCTGCGGCGCAGCGAATCGTGCAACAAGAGCCCCAGGGGCGCGATGACCGGCCTGAAGCCCATGCCCTCCCTGCGCAGCGCCGCCGCAAAGGGCAAAAGGCGCGGCCCCGGGCGCCCCGTATAGTAGACGGTGAGGCGGTGGCCCTTGGTCCGCAGGGCGTGGCAGAGGTTGCCCACGGCCGTGCCGATGCCGCCGTTGCGGGTGAGCGGCGAAAATTCGCGGGTGATGACGGCGATGTCCATCAGTGGCGCCAGAGGCTCAGGAAGCGCTCGAAAAACATGCACAGCCGGTAGCGCGCGCGGACCACGGCCGCGGAGAGGCATTCCAGCGGCAGCACGAGCAGGGGGTAGAGCACATTGAGCGCCACGAAGCCCGGCGAGCAGCCGTGCTTGCGCAAGAGGCGCATGCGGCCCCGGGCATAGACGCGGATCTTGCGGCGCATGGCCGGCCCCGCGGGCGTGGTTGCGGGGTGCAGCACCACGACCCCGGGCACGCGCGCGGCCGCGAAGCCGGCCCGGACGGCGCGCAGGGCGAAATCCGTCTCCTCGCCGGACTGCCAGGGCGTGCCGCAGCCCACGCCGAGGCTCTCGTCAAAGCCGTCCACCACGGCCGTGACGGCCGTGCGGTAAAACTGCACATAGCTCGGGCAGCCGGTGAACAGCCGCCACTCGGGGAGGGGCAGGGGCTGCTCGCCCTCGGGGAGGGGCCCCGGGTCGAGGGAGAGGGAGCTGCCCATGAGCACGCCGAGCCCAGGATGGTGCCGGAAAGCCGTGAGCACCCGCGCCGCCACCTCTGGCGTGTAGACGCAATCGTCGTCGGCGATGGCGAAGCAGTCGCCCTTTATGCGCGCGAGCCCGGCATTGCGCGAGCGCGAGAGGCAGGTGTCCGGCGAGGGATAGGCGCGGATGCGCAAGCCCGGGAACTTGCGGCACATGCCCTCGGCCACGGAGGGGTCGAGCCCGGGCGCGTACATGAGCACCACCTCGAAGTCCGCGCAGGTCTGGTGCGTGAGGCTGAGGAGGAAGCGCTCGGTCGCCAGCGGGCGGTCTACCGTGACGAGGATGATGGAGAGCACGCTTCCTCCGGGGCTTTCTCTTCCGCGGGCGTTGTTTCAGGGGCTGGCGTGCGCCCGGCCGCCGGTTGGGCGGCTTCCGGGTTCCGCGCGTCGGGCGACGCAGGCGCCGTGCCCGGCGTCCCGGTCTCTTGTCGCTCCTCCGCGGCCTGCGTTTCTCCCGCTTTTTCTTCCGCTTCCTCAGCGGCCTTGCGGGCTGCCGCTTCCGCGAGGCTGGCCTTGTAGGCGGGGAGGATTTCCGCCGGTGTGCCCACGGCGTGAAGGCGGCCGTCCTCGATCCAGAAGAGCGTGTCGCAGCGCTCCACCGTGCTCAGGCGGTGGGCGATGATGATGGTGGTGATGCCGGCCGGCAACGCGAAGATGGTGTTCATGATGCCGGCTTCCACGCCGCTGTCGAGGGCGCTCGTGGCCTCGTCGAGGATGAGCACCGCGGGCTCGGCGTAGAGGGCGCGCGCGATGGCCACGCGCTGCATCTGGCCGCCCGAAAGGCCGGCGCCGCCTTCGCCGAGGCCGCTTTCGATGCCGCGCTCAAAGGCCACGTCCAGCGAGGCCATGCGGCAGGCGCGGACCACGCGCTCCTCGTCCCAGGGCTTGCCCCACTGGCTGAAGGCCACGTTTTCCGCGATGCTGCCCGCGAGGATATAGGGATTTTGCGGCACATAGCCGATGCGCTCGCAATAGGCGGCGCGGCCCTCGGGGCTCAGGGGCTGGCCGTCCACGAGGAAGGCGCCGGAGGAGGGCTCCACAAGGCCGCTCAGGATGGCGGCGAGCGTGCTCTTGCCCGCGCCGGACTGGCCAATGATGCCCACGCGCGCGCCGCAGGGGATGGTGAAGCTGATGCCGCTCAGGGAATCGTGCTCGGCGCGCGGATAGCGGAAGGCCGCATCCTCAAGGGTGATGCCCTCGTGCAGGGCGAAGTCCGGGGCGGGCTCGACGCGGGCGGCGTCGGTCTCGCCGAGGGCCTCCTCCACCTTGTCGAGGCACTCCATGGCGCCGGGCCGCGTGCCGCGCACGATGACAAGCGCGCTCAACGAGCGGTTGAAGAGGGGCAGCACGCGCCAGGCGATGAGGATGATGATGGTGAGCACGCCCGCGATCTGGGGCAGCGGCGCGTCCAGGAGGCCCCACATGACGCCCATGGCCGCCACGATGGCGATGAAGCCCGCCGACTCCAGGATCCACGTGGGCATGGTGGGCGCGATGCTGAGGAAGGCGCGGGGCGGGGCGCCCTCGATGCAGGCGGTCTCGAACTTGGAATAAAACACTTCCTGCTGGCGGTAGATGAGCAGTTCGCGGATGCCGCGCATGGCGTTCAGGGTGGCCCGGCTCTCGTCGCTGCTGCGCGCGTTGGACTCGCGGCCCGCGCTGTCCATGAGCGTGCGCAGGCGCCGGTAGAGGAGCACGGCGATGATCATGATGCCGCCCATGACCACCAGCACCGGCCCCGGGGTAAAGACAAGGAGGGCGAGCGTCATGACGAGCGACACCAGCGCGTAGCTGTACACGGCCATGAGGTGCACCATGAGCCGTCCGAGCTCCGCCCGGCGCGTGAGCGCGTTGAACATGATGTTGCTGTCGCCGGAGAGGTGGCGGATATAGGGGCTGTAGAGAAAGTTGTGGAAGATGACATCCCCGGCGAAGAGCGCGATGCGCTCGCCGAGCACGTTGGTCTGGTGGGTGACAAGGGCCGACACCGCGTTCTTGGCGGCGATGAGGGCGGCCGAGAGCACGGCGCAGGCCAGCGCCACGCGCCTGAGGTCCTCCCCAAGGAAGTTCAGGGCCGGCACCTGGGCCAGGAGAAGCTGCGTGGCCGGATGCCCGAGCAGGCGCTCCGGCGCGGCCACGCTCATGGCCACGAGCGACATGGCGAGAATGGCGCCCACCTCCAGCAGGGCCTGGACAAAGACGCCGAAGAACACGAAGACCGTCTCCCGCTTCAGGGCCGGCGGCAGGATGCGGTAGACGCGCAGATAATCGGCGAAGCAGCGGGCGAAAAGGGCTTTCAGGTCAGATCCTCCGTTTTGCGGCGCGGAGCCGCTCCCGCAAAAGGCTCGCGTGGTCCCGGCCTTCCTGGTGCTGCATGGTCCTGCCCATGTTGGTGAGGTGCAGGCGCCTGTCCACAGTAATCGGCTCGATTTTCCGCATGGCAAGGCCCGCCTGCTGCGCCTGCTGGAGAAAGTCCAGGGTCTGCGCCGTGGCGCGGGCCTCGTCAAAGCCCTTTACCCGCCCGAACACCGGGCGCCGGAACAGCATGGCGCCGGACATGAGCCCGTGATAGGGCTCGGGCCGCACGGCGATTTTTCGTTTTTCTTCCTCGCACAGCTCCGGGGAGACGAAGTCCTGCGCCCGGGCAAGCACCATGTCGGCGTCTTCGGCCGCGTCCAGCGCCTCCAGCAGGGCCTGGAGCGCCACGGGGCGCAGGCGGTCGTCATGGTCGAGAAAGAGGATGAAGTCCCCCCCAGCGCGGGCAAGCCCCGCGTTCCTGGCGGCGGAAAGCCCGGAATGCGGGATGGACACCACCGTGCAGCCGAGCGAGCGCGCGAGCTTTGCCGTGGCGTCCGTGGAGCCGTCGTCCACCACGATGATCTCGAGGGGGGTGTCAAGCGCCTGTTGGCGCACGCTTGTGACCGCCTCGGCCAGATAGTTCGTTCCGTTGCGGCAGGGGATGATGATTGATAGGTGGAGTGACATATATACTCCCACTGGGAACGACAGCCATAGGAGAAATATGAGAGCGAAACCGATTTGATGATCGGCACAGGGGATAGGGCTACATGTTTAAGCGGGGCTTATCAATCATGCACGAATAAAGCCCCTCCACAAATTTCCCTAATTTTTTATGCACCAAGAATTCGACCTCAAAGTGGCTACTCTGGTTCACAAAAGAGCATGATTTCGGAGCCAAGATATTTTGTAATTGGCTGGTAAAAGTTAAATTTATAACCCAAGTTCAGGCTTTCTATATATGGCTTGATGCCATAAAGATCCTCGTAGGAGTGGTAAATGGAGATGATAAGGATGGGACGCTGGGTGGTGATGGTCTTCAGGGCACCCTTGAGCATCGCCATTTCCCAACCTTCTACATCGATATGGATTAAACTGACGGAATCTCCCGTTCGTGAAATGTAGTTATCCAAGGTGTCACAGGTTGTTTTCTCGTCTGGTGACATATTAGGACCTTGGAAGACAACTGAGGGCTGGACGCCTGGATGATCTGTCAGGGCAATATTCTCAACCCTTACATCGTGAATATCGTTCAGTGCGAGAGTTTTTTGGATGATTTCACAACTTACTTTTCCCGCTTCAAAACAAATAATTGGATTGGGGAAAAACTTGCGGAATATGGCAATCGTTTCGCCGTAAAGGCCGCCCACATTAATGAGAGCCCCCTCCGTTGGGACTCTCCCCTGAATCCGCTCCAGGCCGTGAAAGCCAGGAAAGGCACTGGGATCAAAATAATTAATGGGCAGCTTAATGCCCTCATATTCATAATAATCGTCGATATGGCGTATCTTTCGTTCGAACCATTCATATGCCGTGATGGCGTCCCTTTCTTCCTGTGTTACAAAGACATCGGAAAAGGTGGTGCAGAGATACATATTGCCAAGCCGCCAAAGCCTGTCCAGAATCTTCCGCAGGTTCTCCGCAGCCTCGTGGCTCAGGCCCGAAAAAAGGGCAGCCTCATTGGCTTTATGCTCGGCCTCCGATAAAGTGTATCTTTTTTTCATCCTCTCATAGAACGCTCTCTTACGCCAATTGAAAAGGGGGATTTGCGAGTACTGCCCGATCTCGGCATATTGCTTTTCCAATTCGGCGAATTGCTTCTCAAGTTTTTGCAGGTGGGCGTTTTGTGCGCGGAGTTCTTCCTGGGAAGAGCGGAGCTGGCCCAACGCGTCCAGAAAGGAAAAATATTTTTTTCTAAAATTTATGCGGCGTTTTGAGTCCCAAATCATCAGGGAAGCCAGAAATATCATCGTCCTGCATATGCGCTTTACCATGATCTCCTCACAAAACAGGAATGTGTGACCCTTTCCTTGCGGCCATCATCCAGAATTTTCCGCATGAGGCTGGCAAGCCCGTGGATTTTCAGGGCCGGCCTCATTCATCCCGGAGGCGCCGGACCCGGTCATGGCGCCGAAAGCGGGCTGCCGCCCTTTGGGGAGTGACCAAAGTTCATCCCCGGCAGGCGGGGTCAGCCCGCTCACCATTTGGGCCTGTTGCCCCGTTCAACAGCGCCCCCGCGCGTTCCGAAAGCGCTAGGGGCGCGCCCTCCTCCAGGCGGGAACAGCCGCTCATCCCTGCAGTTTCCTGAGGATAATGAGATTGTTCTCCCAGCAATCGGGCGTTTCCATCACGAAATATTTAATGACAAAGCCAGTTCTTCTACATATATACTGCTGAAATTTATGCATAAATTGTGGCGTTAAATCTTCAATGACATAGAGGCCACCGGCACGAAGGTACGGCTCGGCGTGATCGAAAAGGCAACTGGCCGCTTCATATGTATGCAGCCCGTCGTCGATCATGATGTCGAAGGTATCCACGCCGGCATTTGCAAAAAAGGCCTGTACCGCTTCCGGAGAGGTTTGGTCCATCCATGCTGTATGGATGCGCGGTTCTTGAAAAAGTGCGGTGCGGTCTATATCGGCGCCCCAGATCTCGGCGTGGGGGAAAAAGTCGCGCCATACGCGCAAGGAGGCGCCCGCTTTGTAGCCATTGCCGAAATTGCCGTGCTGCCCGGGGTTATCCGTACCCACGCCGCATTCAAAGATATGGCGCGCCGTTAAGCGGATGGGCGCAAACAGCGCCTCATACACTTCCGTGTAGGTATGCGGCGGCATGGGATAATACGGATGGTGCTTGCCGGATTTGCTGAGCGAGCCCTTGTTGCAGCCATAGCGGTCGCAGAGCAGGGCGAGCTCCCCGTAACCGGAGTCAGGCGCGTGCAGGATATTTTCCACTGCCCGGGCGGTCTTTTGCCAGAGGCGCTGCTCATGGACGAGCTTCCTGAGTTCGCCGTAGAGGTCAGGGATGGATTCCCCGGCTCCCCGGCTCCTGCGGATCTTTTCCCGCAAAAATTCCGCGCGCTGGCTCATGCCGCACCTCCCGGCAATTGCTCGGCGGGCATCACATCGCCTTCCGGGCGCACACAATGCCGGCACACTTCAAAATACGGCCTGGAATAGAATTCGGCGAACTGTTCCCATACATCAGAAGGGCCGCGCAAATCAACCACTTCACCCGGAGCGGCCGCCGGGACCATGCCCAGTTCATAGGCCGAAGAAGCCTTGGGGCAAACGGCGATCCGGCCGTTTTTGGCCTCAAGGGTCCGCTTCATCCAGCATAGGCCAAAATTTTTCCGGGTTGGCTCCGGGTCGGCGGCCGTCGGGCTCATGGGGGGTTCAGCCGACCAGGCCACGTCCCGCGCCATCTGGTGGGGGATGGCGCGCTCCTTCAGGCAGGCGAAGAGCTCCTCATGGCGCAGGCGCGGCAGGAGCGCGGGATTGACCGCATAGTTGCTGACGTGGAAGTAGATCTTGTCACGGTGGGCCGCGGCGACGCGCAACACCGCTTCGGAGGGCGGGAGGGTGCCGTTGGTCACCACCTCCACAACGCGGAACAGGGGGCTTGCGGCCGCAAGCGCAAGTATCTCCGCAAACCGTCCGTAAGCCAGGGGCTCGCCCCCCAGGAGCATGAAGCGGCGCACGGAGTTCACGGCTCCCTCAAGCGCGCGCAGATCGCGGGCGAAGTCTTCGGGCGCCAGTTCCACATGGGGCGTCCCGTGGCCGAAGCGCGGGCTATAGGCGTTGCAGTTCTTGCAGCGCAGGGTGCAGCGTGTCGTCACCGCGAATTGCAATTGCGGCAGGTTGATTTGGCGCCTGATGTAAAAATTTTCTATTTCCTCCTGCAGGAAGGTTTTTTCCATGAGCTTTTTCTTGGGGGGAGGGATGAAATGCCCCCGTTTCCAGAGCATGAATTCCAGCTGATGCAGGCCGAGGCGCATCTCCGCATTGCGTTCAAAATATCGGCTAAAAAAAGGTTGCGGTATGGCGTACTTTTTTTTCAGCGCTTCAATTTCCATGGCATCCCCCATGCCCCCGGCCACTCAGGGCCGCCTGTCAGTTCCGCGGCTGCCCCGCCCGGGGCACTTCGCACAACAGCATGATTGACGCCCACACGCTTGCATCGACGCCTTTAAAAAAGTCAAACTCGTAGCCGCAGTCCAGCTGCTCGATGAAGGTCTTGATGTGGAAGAAATCCTCGTAGCTGTGATAATTGCTGATGATGAGGCGGGGCTTCTGGGTTTTCAGGGTCTGTACCGCCCCGCGGAGGAAGTGCTGCTCATGGCCCTCGATATCGAGCTTCACAAGGCCTACCCGCAAGCCGTGCCGGGCAACATAGTCATCCAGCGTGACCGTCTCCGCTTCCACCCCGCTTGTGAGGCCCGGGTCGATCTGGCTGCTGCTGCCGTTGTCGGTCATGAAGACGCGGGTGCCGGTCGTATCCGCCAATGCCTGATCCACGACGGTCACAGCATCGCCCAGCAGGCCGGCATTGAGGCGCAATGTCTCCCGGAGAAGCGCGCGCATGCCCGGGTGCGGTTCAAAGGAATGGATGGGATTGCGCAGGTATTTCCGGAAGACCAGCAGCGAATCGCCGTGCGCGCCCCCGCCGTCGATGATCACGCTGTCCCCCATGCCGTCCAGCGTCCTCAAGGCGGAGAGCCCATGCTCGTAGAGAAAGACCGCGGGGGTGAATTCCCGGATGGGCAGCAGGAAGTCCTTGTAGCGGAAGGCGCCGTTGTTGGGGACGATTTCCTTGGTAAAGGCTTCGTAGCGCGTGAAGGCCTCCCAGTCCTCGCCCTGGTACAGGTCCCGGTAGCTCCTGACCGCGGGGTCAAGAAGTTTTTGCCGGCGTCCAATGATGGCATCGAGATGCCGCGCCGCCTCGGGCGCAAGGCCACGGTAAAGGCCCTTGAGGTCTGCCTGGTGAGCCTCGGGGCCGCGCTTTTGCGCCACCTCGTGGAAGTTTTTGCGCTCGCCGGCCCTTTGCGCCGCAATGAGGGCCTGTTGCATCCGTTCACGCATGTCCATGACAGCTTCCCGTGTTCAGGGCAGGGGGATATGGGAGAGGGCCGCCATGTGGCGGAACATCTGGAGATAGCGCCCCGCCACAAGGGCCGGGTTGAAGGTGGCCTCGGCCAGGCGCCGGCATTCCCAGGCCATGGCCTCGCGGCGCCAGCCCGGCAGGGCGAAAAACTCGCGGATCTTGTCGGCCAGGCTGCTGCACTGGCCCGGCCCGGGTTCATAGGGCGCGGGCTGGATGAGTTCCCCCTCCGGCGAGAGCGGCAGCCCCGGATGTCGTGCCAGAAAACCCGTCACCCCGTCAATGACCACGTCTTCCGAGCTGAAGCGGTCAAAACAGATGACCGGCGTTCCGCAGGAGAGCGACTCGTTGACCGTATTCGGCAGGTTGTCCTGGAACGAGGGGCTTACGAACACGTCCGCCGCGGCGTAGATGTCGGCAAGGGTGTGCACGTCGTCCACCCAGCCCAGGGACTGGGCCTCAAGCCCGGAGCCTTGCAGGCGGGCGAGAAAGGGGGCGTCCGAGCCGAAAAACAGGACGCGGGGGGGCTGACCCTCCCAGGTGCCTTCAAGCTGCCGCAAGGCCTCGCACAGGACCTGGCCGCCCTTGTTCTTGCGCAAGCCCGCGCTGCCGGTAAGGAGGATGGGCCGGTCATCGGGAAGGCCCAGCGCCTTGCGGGCCACGGCGCGCGGCTTGGGGCGATAGACATCCAGCCTGACATCGGTGGGGATGACCGCGCGGGGAAACTGCCTTCCTAAAATGCTTTGTCCTATCTCGCGACCAAGCCATCTGGAAGGAGTGACGACCGTAAAATTGCGGGCAGCGGCGTATCCGAGTTTTTTACGCTGGAAGACAGTGGCGCAATTGTCTTTATTATCACTGCTTTTCCCGAGTATGGGGCAGTCCTGGCAGCCGACATCCTGCCATTTTGTACACCCCGCCGTGCATGAGCAAAACCCGGTAAAAGGATTGGCGGTGCAGCTGAGTAAAATCGTCTGCTTATGGGCCAGCGTCGAGGAGATCTTGTCGGCATCGATGAGCAAGCCGAAATGCCCCAGCAAGACCAAATCGCACTTTTGAAAGCCGGCATCTGACGCGAGCGGAACATGAAGATCACCGGCTGTAAAAAAATATTCATATTCAGATTTAATATGGGGATGTTTTTTAATAAATAAATTTTGTAATACTGTAAACTTATATAAATAGTCTTTTCCTTTGTCGTGAATGGTCACACGATTGGTTATAGAAGAGTCAAAATACGACTGTGCTTTTATTTTTCTTGTTAAATTAAAAAGAAAAATATTTGCCCCAATTTTTTCAAAGGAAGCAGCAAGGCGTTCAAAAGGGCCAGCAGGAAGGTTGCTTATAATGGCGATACTTGGCAAGTCCTTTACCAACCCAGAAATGTCAGCATAAGAGAGCATGGCGTCCCTCAAGCGCGGAAATTGCATACAATCGCCTGCAAATCCCGGGAATGTCCCTGAATCATTCGGCGCCGGCCTGGGCTTCCCGCCAGGCCTGGAACATCAATGCGGCCCAAATTCCATCCACATATACCTTGCCCGCGAGGGTATCCCTCCACATCCGGGCCACCGCATCCGGGTTCAGCCAGCCTTCCCTGCGCAGGCGGTCGGGCGCCAGCAGACTCTCCGCCCACTCGCGCAAAGGCCCGCGCAGCCAGAGCAGGAGCGGGCAGCCAAAGCCCTGCTTGGGGCGATCCGTCAGCACGGGGGAAACATAGTGGTCAAGGATGTGCCGCAGGGGCCACTTGCCCTTGCCGCAGGCGCGCCTGAGCTCGGGCGGCATGCGCCAGGCAAGCGCATAGATGCGGTGGTCGAGCAGAGGCGGGCGTACCTCAAGGGAGACAGCCATGGAGGCGCGATCCACCTTGGTCAGGATGTCGCCGGGCAGATAATGCTCGGTGTCGATGAGCTGGGTAAGCTCCGCGTCGTTCTCCAGCATGCTGTCCGCAATGCCCTGAACGAAGTAGGCCGAAGGCGCCCTTCCCCCGGGCACGGGGTTCAATCCCATCCAGCGGCCGAAGTGGTTGCGCTGGTAGAAGACGGAGCGGCTGAGCCCCACGGGGATTTTGCGCGGGAGCGTACAGCCTGCCTGCGCATAGCCGCCAAAGAGTTCGTCACCACCGTCGCCGGACAGGGCCACGGTAACGTCACGTCTTGTCAGTTGCGAGAGGAAAAACGTGGGCATCTGCGAGCTGTCCGCAAAGGGGCCGTCATAGATGTGTGGCAATTGGGGAATGAGCCTGATGGCGTCCTCGCCGGTGACATAAAGTTCCGTATGCACCGTGCCCAGGGCCTCGGCTATGGCCTTGGCATAGGGAGCCTCATTGAGTTCCGCCTGCTCGAAGCCGATACTGTAGGTACGCACCGGGGTGGGGGAAGCCTCCTGCATGAGGGCGACCACGAGGGAGGAGTCGATGCCCCCGGAGAGGAAGGCGCCGATGGGCACATCGGACACCAGGCGGCGGGAGACCGCGTCCCGCAAGAGGGCGTGCAGCTCGTCCAGAGCCCCGCGGTGGTCACGCACGCGGTTTGCCACCCCGGCGAGCGCCACCTTGCGGGCGCTCCACCATTCTTCTTCCTGCGGGGCGTCGCCTGGGCGGACGCGGAGCAGGTGGCCGGGCTTGAGCTGGTGAACCCCGGAAAACAGGGTCAGGGGCGGCGGCAGGTAGCCGCTGCGGAAAAAGGCCGCCAGCATGTGCCGGTCGATGTCGGGATGGAAATCCGGGTGCTGGTGAAGCGCCTTGAGCTCGGAGCCGAAAAGCAGCTGGTTGTCGCACACGGCCCAGTAGAGCGGCTTGATGCCAAAGCGGTCGCGGCCGAGGATAAGTGTACGCTCCCTGGCGTCCCAAAGGCCAAAGGCGAACATGCCGATGCTTTGCTCAAGGGCGCGGCCCACGCCGAGCACGGCGCAGGCCTCGAGAAAGACCTCCGTATCCGAGCGGCCGCGCCACGGGATGGTCTGCCCGGCAGCGGCCTCAACCTCCCGGCGCAGGTCCTCCGCATTGTAGATCTCGCCATTGTAGGTGAGCACATAGCGGCCGTCGTGGGAGCGCATGGGCTGCGCGCCGGCCAGGCTGGTGTCGCGGATGGAGAGGCGCCTGTGCCCGAGGGCGATGCCGGCGTCCGCGTCCAGCCACAGGCCCTCGCCGTCGGGGCCTCGGTGGGCTAGCACGCGCGTCATGCGCGCAAGGATGCCCTCGGCGTTTTCAAGGGAGGGCAGGATACCTGCAAGATTATAGAACCCGGTGATACCGCACATGCGCATTCCTTATGACAATGACTCGTATGCAGAGCCGCGGCCGGAGCATGGGGCCCGCGTTGGCGGCCGTATCCTCTTTACCGCAGATAGGGGTGGAAGTCTTCCAAAAAACTGTTGGGGAACGGCGGGGAAGGAAACGCAGTTTTTGGACCAGGCCTGTAACGCCGGTGGCAGGCGCGGCGCTTCAGCATCCCTTGCAGGGCGCCTCGGCGAGCAGCGTCTCGTATCTTTGGAGCACACGGTCGCCCAGTTTCTTCAGGCTGAACTCCTCCGTTATTCTTTGCCGCCCGGCGGCGCCGAGACGGGCCCGCAAGGCGGCGTCGTCCAGCAGGGCCAGCACGCTTGCCGCCATGGCGTCCACGTCCCCTGCTTCGTGCAGAAAACCCTCCTGTCCGTGGCGCACGAGGTCCGGAATGCCGCCCACATTGCTCGCCACCACCGGGAGGCCCGCTGCCATGGCCTCCATGATGGCATTGGGGAAGCCCTCCAGCCGGGAAGGCAGGAGGAAGACATCAGCGGCGGAGAGCAGCGCCGCCACATCGTTCTGCACACCGAGCAGGTGCACCCGCCCCTCAAGGCCGGCCGCGCGCACCATGGCGCCCATTTCGTCCTCATCGGTCATCTTTGTGCCGGCAATAAGATAATGACAGTCCGGCTGCTGGGGAAGGAGGCGGCTAAAAATATCGAGCATGGCAGCCGGGGACTTTTCTTCGGAAAACCGCGCGAGAGTCAGCACGATGGGAGAAGCCGGCGGCAAGCCCAATGCCTTGCGCAGTTCGCCGGCTTCCTGCCTTGGGCGCCCGGGGGTGAGGGCCGGGTCTATGCCGTTGGGGGCATAGGCGACCAGCTCGGGGTCGATAGCGAGCCAGCGGGCATAGTGGAGCGCGCCAGCCCTGGAGTTGGCCTCAAAGTGCGGGGAGGCACGGTCAATCAGGTAGCGGTACATCCGGCGCGTAAGCTCCGCGAAGTCACGGGCGAGGGTTTGCGGGTCAACATTGCGAAAGGATGCCAGGTGCGCGGGCACGCCGGCCAGGACGGCGGCGCAGCCCGCTGCGCAGTTGGGCGCGTCGAGATAGGAATGGACGACATGGGGCCGGAAGCGGGCAAAGGCCCCCGCAAGGAAAAGTATCCCGGTCTTCAGCGTGTGCGGCGCCGGGATATGGCCGAAAAAATCGGCATGCTCCCGGGAGAGGCGTATGCCTTGCTTGAGAAAGTCCGGCGACATCACATTGACGATCTCGACGCCGCTTTCCCCAAGGGCCTCCAGGTAATGCGCCTGCCGCATGTCCTTTTGCGCATGGAGCAACACCACATGGTGCCCGCGCCGGCCCAGTTCGCCGGCGAGGTTCACCATCTGCCGCTCGGCGCCTCCCGGCAGGAAGGTGGAGATGTAAAGACAGACGCTTAAGGACACTTGGGCCACTCGTCAGTGAGGCTTGCCTGATGCCGACGCTTTGCGACAGTGCGGTGGAGAACCGCAGGAGGGCGGCCAGCCGGCCCCGGGCGCACCGTTGTCGGGCGGCTCAATTGCTGTTGGGAAACCGCGCGGAGCCCTGTTTTCGCCGCAGGGCCCAACCAGAAAACTGCCCGGGCACGCTGCCAAAACATCCCGCTGGAATGCGGCCTTGCTGCTACCCGCCCGCTGCTTCTCCACCTGCGGGATGCGGAGTGCCCCCGCCGTTTCCAACGGAAAATCCTGGTTTATGGGCGCATCAGGGCAGCATTTTATGCGAATCCAGCCACCTATATAGCATCAGCGGCCGGATTTTTCAAGGAGCTCCGCATACCTGGCAAGGACACGGTCGCCCAGTTTTTGCAGGCTGAACTCCTCCAAGATCCTCTGGCGTCCGCCGTTGCCGAGCCGCGTGCGCGTTTCCGTATCGGCCAGGAGCCTCCGCACGCTTTCGGCCATGCCTTCCACATCCCCGGCCTCATGCAGGAAGCCGTCTTCGCCGTGGCGCACGAGGTCGGGGACGCCGCCCACATTGCTGGCCACCACGGGCACCCCTGCCGTCATGGCCTCCATAATGGCATTGGGAAAGCCCTCCACCCTTGAGGGCAGCAGAAACACGTCGGCGCAGGATAAAAGGGGCGCCACATCGCTGCGCACGCCAAGCAGGTGCACCGTGCCCTCGAGCCCGCGCTCGCGCACCATGGCGCCCATTTCTCCGTCATCGGTCATCCCGGAGCCGGCGATGACATAGTGCGCTTCGGGGTGTGCGGCATGCACACGCGCGAAGATATCCAGCATGGCCTCGGGGGATTTTTCCTGGGAGAACCGCGCGAGCGTCATGACAATGGGCGCTGCCGGGGGCAGTGCCAAAGCCTCGCGCAGTTCCCGGGGCGAACCGGCGCCCGGGGACATATAAACGGACGGGTCGATGCCGTTGGGCGTGTAGGCGATGCTCCCGGGGTCGATATCGAGCCAGCGGGCATAATGCAGCACGCCGGCTCTTGAATTGGCCTCGAAATACTGTGAGGTATTGGCCAGGAGATACCGGTAGAGCGGCAGGGTGAGGTCGGCCCAGGGGAAGCGGCCTGTGCGGGGGTCCACATTGCGGAACGAGGCCAGGTGCACAGGCGCCTCAGCCAGAAAGGCGGCGCAGCCACCTGTGCAATTTGTCAGGTCGAGATACGAATGGACGATATCGGGCTTGAGCTGGGCCAGGGCTCCCGCCAGATAGAGGATGACCATCCGTATGGAGCGCGCGGCAGGAATATTCCCGAAAAATTCAGGGCGGCGCCGGGATTGCATGATGCCCTGCTTGAGAAAGTCCGGGGCAAAGGCATAGACAAGCTCCACCCCCTTTTCGCGGATGGCATCAAGATAATGCGTCTTTTGCACATCTTTTTGCTCGTGGAGCAGCGTCACCCGCTGCCCCCGGCCGGCGAGTTCGCGCGCGAGATTGACGATCTGCCGTTCTGCCCCGCCGGGATTGAATGTGGAGATATGCAGACAAATTTTCAATGGCATGGTGGAATACCCGAGTTGAAGCCAGCGGGGCTGCCGCTGGCTCATGGAAGGAATTTCCTCGCCGCATCACGCCGGGGCTGGCCCACGCCCCCGTTTCTGCGGGCGTCCTGCGGCCAGCGCCTGCGCGGCCAGGCAACGCAATTTGCCTCGCACCATGGCCGAGGAGCCGGCACCCGAATGAAGGTCGGCATACTGTTTTACGATGGTCAGCAGAAAATCTTTGCCGTCCCGGGCAAAGAAGGGGAAGAGCGGTTCAAAATTCTTTTTGAGTGCTTCCAATAAGGCCTGTGGATAGCGGTGGATATTTTTTAGGGCATAGAGGTAGTCGCAGCAGAGAGCGCGGCTTTCGCTGTCCCTGCACCTGTTATACAGTACATCAACGCCATTCTCGAAGCATTGCCAGAGTTTATATATGTAGCCATCCGGGTCGGCGACATCAATATGGGCCCCGTGCAGCAGCTCGACGATGCGCAGCCGTGAAGCAATGGTGGACCGGATTTTTTCCTGCGAAAGGGTGAGCGATGCGCCGCTGTCCGGCAGTAAAAAATGTGTATAGACAAGATCATCGACACAGCGGAGCCGGGGTGTGGCGATCAGCGCTTCGGTGAGAAAGACCATGTCCGCGCCGAGGGCATAGCTCTCGTCAAAACGCAGTTTGCCCTGCACGAGGCCCGCGCGGTAGATGGCGCTCCACCAGTCAATATTGAAAAAAAAGCGGCTAGTGTCATGGATGTCCTTGTGCAACTGCAAGGGCGAAAGGCTCGCCTGGCCCTCATAATCAACGGTCTTCACCCGGCCGCGCACGATGTCGGCGCCGGTTGCCCTTGCCGCCTCGTAGAGCAGCCGGCACGCGTCCGGCTCGAGCATGTCGTCGTGGTCGAGGAAGGCAAGGTACTCGCCACGCGCGAGGGCGACACCGTGATTCCGCGCGGCGGATTCGCCGCCATTGACCGGCCGGTGCACCACGCGGAAGCGGCTGTCGGCCCCGGCGCGCGCGTCCAGCATGGCGGCGCTGGCGTCCGTGGAGGCGTCGTCCACGCAGATGATTTCAAGCTCTGGCTCGGTTTGCGCGGCGGCACTGTCGAGACAGCGCTCCAGAAAGGGCTCCGCGTTATGGACGGGAATAATGAGGGAAACATGCGGCTGCATACAGGCCCCAAAACTTCTTCAGCACCGAGAGCGATACATTTTTTAGAGGCTGGAGGAGGGTTTTCTGCCGCCCGCTGCGCGCCGGCTACGGCTTTACCTTCTTGTACATGCGCCACATGACCTTGCCGAGAGGATACAGGACTTTGGCCGCCACGGGATGCGAGGCCCGGATGCGTTCATACACCTGCCGGCGCAAGGGCACCCGCGGCGCGGGGGCTGCCGCGGGCGCCTGGCGAAAGTCCCGCCGGTGGTTGATGTTCTCGCCCACCATGTTTATGGCATATTCCTTGAGCATTTCCGGCTTTGTTTCAATATTTTTCTTCAAGATCGCCAAAAATTCAAAATTGCTGTTTTCGGGAACGAGAATCCTGTCGACGCCCAGGGTGGTCAATCCGATCTTTTGAATATAGGAAATTAAAAAGGCAAAACTTGCGGGAGTATATACAAAACCGTGGGCGTCATTATACGCGTCTTGCGTGTAAAGATCCTCAACGAGTTCATGGACCACATGGGGAGGGCGAAGGAAGTTTACTGTTCCGTAGTCGCCATTGCCGTCGGTCGCATAGGCGTAATAGTTATATAAGGAGGAAAAGGAATGGATGGCATGGTTTTCTTTATAGGCCTCCATCCATTGGCCTATGGTCGAGTAGGGCCGATAGTAGTCGAAGGTCCCACGCCGGTCAGGAATGACGAGGCAGATTTTGCCCTTGTCGGCCAGCGCGTTCTCACATCTCTGCAAGAAGCGGATGGGATTGGGGATGTGCTCAAAGTTATGGATGCCCACAATATAGTCGACGCCGCGATCGAGCCCGAGGAGATCCCGAAATTCCCTGCCGTTATCCACGGCATCCACATGCTGGATGTTGTCCAGCAGGTGCCTGACATTGCCATCGTTTTTATATTTTTCAACCAGCTCTTCCCTTGTCGCGTGATCAATGGAATAGATGGAATAGCCTTCCTTTCTTGTGGCAAGGGGATTGTAGCCGCCGCCAATTTCAATGCCCGTCTCGGAGGGCTTGAGCAAGGATTTTGTATAGGCGCGAAGGGAAGGTCGGGATTCATACATGGCTATTTCCAGCTGTGTTGGTGCCCCTGTCCCTGGCCATGGAGCAATGGGAAGGCGCATGCGGGGCGCGCACCCAGTGGCCGCCCCGGGGGAGCCTCTGGAGCGGCGGCAGTTTCCCTGTGTTGCTATTTGGGGGAAAGACGGCGCCGCATCTTTGCGCGCAGCAGCTCCAGCGTGGCGGGCTTTGTGCTGCGGCTTGCCGCCTGGGCATGCAGCCTGCGATACTCACCGAAAGCCCGCTCGTTCTGGAAGCCGGAGGGCTGCGTCTCAAGCTGCCGCGAAATACGGTAGTCATATCCCTGGTCCCAGGCCACATAGACGGGGAGACGCTCCAGCGCATGCAGCAGGGTGCCGTTGGTGGGCAGGGGCTCTTCGGGAATGTCGCGCCGTGCCCAGGGTGTTTGCCAGAGGGGCGCCAGCGCGGCCGGTCGATACCAGAACATGTTGCCATAAGAGAACACCAGCATCGACAGATTGGGAAAATCCACCTCGCGGGTGCAGCCGATACGCGCCCATACCTTTGGGAGAAGCTTTTTCATGTCCTGGTCCTGCTCATAGGAATACGGGAGCGGGGGAAACCTGAAGCCCGAGGGGATATCGGGAATCACGATGCCCAGTCCTGGCTGGCGCGCAAAGGCGTCCTCAATGTCCTCAAACCGGTCCAGCAGGCTCTCAAGCAGTTCGTCCAGCCACAATTCCCCGAAAAGCCGGTTTGCGGTGGGGGCCTTCTTGGTGTGGAGGTGGCAGGCCATGTCATACCCTGCAAGCTCCGGCGCCACCTGCAGCCATGGCCAGACATCGCGGCCCAGGTTTTCGCAGACCACGAGCTTGCGAAGGTTCAGCCCCGGAAACTCCTTTGCGAGCATTTCCCTGCATTCCGCCGCCTTGGCTTCGCTGTCGGTGGTGAGGAAAATATCCGCCCGGGCCCGGAGCCGTTCCGTGATGCGCGTCAAGATTTGGCGCAGAATGTCGGGATAGAAGACATGGATATGGATGGCGATGCGCTGCCTTGGTGGCTTCGCCCGCGCCCGCTTCTTTTTCGGGAGGTCATGCGACACGATATGGACGGAGACCTCCGGCGAAACCAGCCGCCCGAGGTGGTCACGGATCAGGGAAACAGGATAGCGGGAATGCTGCCGGATCAGCGGAAAGAGATACCTTGTTTCCGGCGGATTGTAGGTGAAAAAGGCCTTGACCTTGAGAAGGGGGTTTTTCTTCTGGAGCAGATAGCCCGGTTCCTGGGTGGTGACATTGGAAACTTCGGCTTCCTCCCTTGCCGCGTCGCAGAGAACTGCCGGCTTAAAGCCATGCCGGCAGAGATAGGGCGTCAGCTGGGTTTCATATTTCCTGATGCACGCCTCCACCCCCGTTTCGGGTTCCACAGCGCGCCAGAAATCGGCAAAGGGCGCCGAAAGGGCCGTCTTCTTGTTAAAACACAAAAAATAGGACTGGATGTGCTCGGGGATGCGCCCGTCGGTCGCCAGGGGGTCATCGCCCAGTTCTTCGCGGTGGTTGGTGAGGCCCCAGAAGTCCGCGCCCCGGGCCTCCATCTCGCGATGCACGGCCTCAAGTTCGAAGAGCGGCCCAAAGCAGGTGTCGTTCATCAGGGTCACGCTGTCATGGCGGGCGAGCCCCTCTGGCCCCTCATGGTCGAGGGCGACCTTCCAGGCATAAAAATCAAAGCCCGTATTTTCCCGCTCACGCACCTCGTCGCACAGGCCGGCCACTATGCGCCGCGCCTCTTCGGAGAGCGGGCTGTTGGAGATGAAGACGATGCGGGCATAGACCTTGCGCACCCGCTTCAACAGGTAGACGACATAATCCGCCAGGTTGCCCCACTTGTTGTAGTGGACAAACAGGAGAAGCCGCCGGGGGCGCCGCGCGCGGCGGCTTTTGGATGAGGGTGATGAAGCCGTGGCCGTTATGCCCATGCCGTTCCGTCCTGTATCCCGGTGTTTCATGTACGCCGCGGCTGGCGTACATCTGGCTGCCGGCACTCCGGGAAAAACGGGTATCGTTTCCCGGGCCGGAGGAAGAAGGCCCCGCAGGAGATGGCCGGGCGCCATCGTTTGCCTGAGGCCGTTCCAGGCGTGGGCCGTCGCAAAGCCCGGCGCCCCGGGGAGCTTCAGATGCTTCGGCCCGCCTAGCCCGGGCGCCCCGGCCTGCGCATCGTCGTCTTGAGCATCTGCACGCGGCGCAGTCGGTGCATCTGGCTCTCGACGCTTTGCGTCATTTCATTCTCATGGCGCAGGAAAAATTCATTTCTGGCATTGATGGCAAAAATTTTTTTGCGCAGGGATCGGGTGCAGGAATACAGAAATTCCTGCTGCAGCCCCGAGGCTTCATACAGCCCGGTGAGCATGTCCGTGAGGGGCCGGATGTCCTCATCCGTGGCGTCGGGCACCAGGGCGACGCCCTGAAGCATCTGCGCCAGGAAGGCGATGACCGGCATGTGCTGCGTCGAGACCCCGGCGTTCTTGACCATCTCCCCGATAAGGAGGCAGGCCCGCATGGTCGCGGCCGCCACCGTGGCGCCCTGAATGGTGCAGGTGACCGAGTGCGGATTTTCCGCATATACATAGATGGCGTCATCGACCACGTTGACAGCATTGGCCTTGAGCACGCAGTCGATGGTGAAGCAGGGGTCTTCCATGGTCTGCATTTGCTCGGGAAAGCGGATGCCGTGGCGCTTGATAAGCTCCCTCTTGAAAATGGCCGAGGTGAAGCCGATGGAGAACCAGTTCCTGTTTTCCCGGACCAGCGCATTGAGGCTATAGTGCGGCCTCGGGCGCACCTCTTCCTTTTCGTTGTCGAAGCCCCAGATGTCCCCCTTGACGATATCGGCACCCCGCGCCGCCTCATAGAGCAGCTTGTAAAACGAGAGGAACACGAAATCATCGCTGTCCACGAAGCCCACATATTCCCCGCGGGCCGCATCGAGCCCGCGGTTCCTGCTGGCGCCCGCGCCTTCGTTGACGGCGTTGCGCAACAGGCGGAAGCGCGGGTCTTTTCGCGCATATGCCTGAAGGATGTCCCACGAGCCATCCGTGGAGGCATCGTCGATACAGAGAATTTCCAGCCCCGGCAGCGCCTGGTGGCTGAGGCAGTCCAGGCAGCGCGGGAGCCACTTCTCCGTGTTATGGACGGGGACTATGACCGAGACTTTCTGGCTGTTTGCCATCATCCACCCATGCCGCCGGGCGCTCCTGCAGGGCCCGGGCCCAACGGGAACCCGGAGCCCGGCTACTGCTCCAGCTTGGACTCTTTTTGCTGGACGGTCGCCTCGTCCGTTTCGAGGGCGTCCTTGTCCGGCTGCCAGCCGGTATCTTCCTTCACTTCGTGGATGGGGTCGGCGAGGAGCAGCTCCTGGGCGTCGTTGTATTCCTCCACCATGAGGGCGAATTCATCCGCCTCGGCCACCGGGGCGTCGATGCTCACCTCCACGGCGCCGGCGCCGTCATTGCCATCGAGGACGATGTCAAATTCCTTCAGCTTGTCCACAAAGGCCGTGAGGCGCGCGTCCATGTCCGCCGGGGCGCCGGGCAGCGCCTTGAGCGCGGCGAGCACGGCCTCGGCGGAGGCGCCGGCCATGAGCGCGTCGAAGACGGCCGTGCCCAGGCTGTTCATGCCATAGTAGATGCCGGTCTCGGAATTGATGATGATGGCGATGCCGTCGGCGATATCGCTGAACATCTTGCTTTCATTCAGGGCATAGGTGGCCATAGGCGTTCTCCTTTTTTTGGGGTGGCTTGCGTTCGGGGCTAGCGTCTTTCCAGAAATTCCCGCAGGCAGCGGGTGTTGCGCGCGATATTGCGGGAGAGGTTGAAGCGGTAGAAGGGCAGGTCGCGCACAAAGTCGTAAAGCTTGCCGATGGTGAGCGCGTCCCTGAGGTTGCCGGTGTTGTTGAGGGTGGAGAAGGCGAGCTCCTCGATGGCCAGTTCCCGGTAGCCTTCCTCAATGGAAGGTTCCTGGCAGTCGCAGATATTGGGGAACATGGCGAGCTTCACGGGATAGGCCCGGCGGAACTGGTCGTGGTAGGCCGCGATGTTGAACATGTACTTGTCTTTGCGGGCATTGTTGGAAAGGAACTTGCCGCGGAAACTGTCGTACATGGCCTGGTAGGCGCGCGGCGCCAGCGCGATGATGGAATAGATGGGCCATGCGCGCAGGTCGTCGCCGGGCTTGCGCCCGAGGATGAGATAGTCGTCCGAGACGTATTCAAAGCCGTCCAGCAGCGCATGCACCGACAGGGTGGACTTGCCCCTGTAGCCGAAGGCGCAGAAGAGCACGCCCGCTCCGTTCAGGCCCACCACGGCCCCGTGCGCCAGGCTGCTCCCGGGCACGTTGCAGATGCGGAAGAGGGTCTGCACGAAGATGTGCCCGCGCCGGATGATCTCTTCGGGGTCGAGATCCTCGACCGCATAATAATAGGTGTTGCTTTCCGGGTCGTAGGCCGAGAGGCTGCGGTCGCCGGGCTCAACGTCCAGAAGCCACCAGTGGCGCAGGAGGGATTCGTCGAAAACCTGCTGTGCTTCCGGCGCGGCCGTGCTGCCGGCAAGGCGCGCCACGCGCAGCTTGCGGTACAGGGGCCCATCCAGCACCCGCGTGAGCGCAAAGGCCGTGTCGGCCACGCTGCGCTCCTGCCAGATGACGAGGGTGGCGTCAAAGGCGGCCGCCTCCTCGCGCAGGGAGCACGTCATCTGCCGTTCCACATGGCGCAGGAAGGCGGCGGAATGGCAGATGAGGCGCACCATGCGCGTGCCGCAGTCGATGAACCTGACGATGGGCTCGGGGGCGCAGCGGCGCGCGCGCTCCCGAAGGACGGCATAGGCCTGCTGCCGGACGCCGCGCGGGACTCCGTCAAAACGCATGGCTCACGATCCCCCTCTTGTGGGCGAGGTACCAGCGCACGAAGGCCGGGTATCCGCGCAGTTTTTTCAGCAGCAGGAACTTGAGGATGCGGCTGCCGTGGCGCCACGGCTCGTTCTTGAGGTCCACCACGCGGATGGCCTGGCAATGGCGCTGGCGCGGCAGGAAATAGTCCTCGTCGAAGATGACGAGGTTGCAGAAGTCCTCGATGCCGCGAAGCTCGGGGAAGAGCTCTTCGGGCTCGGGGAAGAGACCGGGCACGGCCGCGTTCATGAAGGCCGCGGCGAGGCTCGTCTCCACCTCGTGGCCGCTCGCCACGGCGTCCTCGCGCACGATGTCCCAGTTGAGGGGGCTGTCGCGCTGGAGCCACGCGCAGTCTTCAAGCGAAAAGTAGATGCTGTGCAGGGTGGTGTGTTCGCGCAGGTTCTTGGTCAGGTTGGCCATGACCAGGAAGCAGAGGTCTTCGCGCGAGGGCAGCAGCACGTCCACCCCGAACACCGTGACCGGCTTCGCGCGGTCGAAGAGGCCTTGGTGGAAGGCCGTGTAGTCCCGGTCCGGGTCGAAGATGGAGTGATGCACGTCCACGGCGCTTTCTGCCTCGGTGTGGAAGTCCACCGCGTGTTTCGACTCTTCGCGGGTGTGCAGGTAGCCGAGGCCCTCGCCGATGCGCGTGGCCTCGTCGATGCGTTCGGCCGGGATGAGGATGTCCGCGTCGCCCATGGGGCGGGGAAGCTCGGGCCTAAGCGCCCGCATGGCCGCGCCCTTGAAGAGCAGGATGGGGATGCCGGCCTGGTTCAGCGCCTTGCCGATCCTGGAGAAGTGGGCGAGCGTCTTGGTGTTGGCGAAATGGAAGAAGCGGATGAGCCCGTCGATGCGCGGGCCCGCGTAATCGGAAAAGACGAGCTCGGGGTGCTCGCGCCGGGCATAGGCGAGCAGGATGCTCTTGCTCGAGCCCATGGCCTCGATGTCGCATTGCGCGAGGCAATCATCGAGCATGGCCTGGGTGGGCGCCTTGGCAAAGCGAAAGTCCAGCAGGCACTGGTCCCGCGCATTGAGGTGGGTGCCGCATAGCTTGGCCACCAGGCGCCGCAGGGCCGCGTTTTCCGGCAGACGGTTCATGAAAAATCCAGCCTCGTCAGGAAATTGGGCACAATGCCCGCAAATCCGAAAGCGGCACTATAGCGGCAGCGGCCATTTCCGTCAACATACGGGCTGTTGACAAATATGGCGAGAAAAAAGCCGCGCCGGCGCGAGGCCACCGGCGCGGCGGAAGCGGCGCTTTTTGCCTACAGGTTGGCGGCGTACCAGTCGCCCGCGAGGGTGAGGCCCTCGCGCACGTCATAGCGCGGGTCATAGCCGAGCAGGGTGCGCGCGCGGCTGATATCCGCGAGGGAGTGGCGCACGTCGCCGGCGCGGAAGTCGCGGTGCACGGGCTCGGCGGTGGCGGCCTCGGGCTTGTGGCGCACCACCTCGTCGCGGAGGAGCGCGAAGAGCTCGTTGAGCGTGGTGCGCTCGCCGAAGGCCACGTTATAGATGCGGTTCTGCGCGTCCTTCGGCGCCAGGCTGGCGAGCAGGTTGGCCTGAACCACGTTGTCGATATAGCAGAAGTCGCGGCTCGTCTCGCCGTCGCCGTTGATATAGACCGTCTCGCCCTTGATCAGGCTCGCGAACCACTGCGGGATGACCGCGGCGTACGCGCCGTACGGATCCTGGCGCTGGCCGAAGACGTTGAAGTACCGGAGCCCGATGCTCGGGAAGCCGTAGCAGCGGGCGAACACGTCGGCGTAGAGCTCGTCCACGTACTTGGTCACGGCATAGGGCGAGAGCGGCCGGCCGATCCTGTCCTCCACCTTGGGGAGCTCGGGCGAGTCGCCGTAGGTGGAGGAGGAAGCGGCGTAGACGAAGCTCTGAACTTTCGCGTCGCGGGCGGCCACCAGCATGTTGAGGAAGCCGTCGATGTTGCAGCCGTTGGTGAGCAGCGGGTCGTCGATGGAGCGCGGCACCGAGCCGAGCGCCGCCTCGTGCAGCACATGGTCGGCGCCCTCGCAGGCGCGCCGGCAGGTGGCGAAGTCGCGGATGTCGCCCTCGATGAAGGTGAAGCGCGCCCAGGCCTCGTCGCCCACGGCCGCATGCACCATGTCGAGGTTTTTCTGGTAGCCGGTGAGAAAGTTGTCGAGGCCCGTGACCGTCTGGCCGAGCCGCAGGAGCTGCTCGAGCAGGTTGGAACCGATAAAGCCGGCCACGCCCGTGATGAGCCAGCGCGAGGGCGCGGCGGCGAGGCGGTTGCGGAGCTGTTCGTAGGCGTTCATGGGGTCGTCCTGTTGTGATGGAGGGTCTGAACCATGGCCGTTCATTTTGGCGCGGCCGTGCCGTGCCTTGTAGCGCCATGATGGCGCCCTGTAAAGCGGGCGCCGCGCTGTGGGCCGGCCTCAGGCATGCCCCTGGCGCGGCGAGCCGAAGCCTTCGCCGTCGCCGCCCACGCGGAAGACGCGCACCTCGTAGCCGGTCTCCCCGTCCGGGCCGTCCGTCGCGCCCTCCCGCCCTTCGGGGGCGCCGCACATGGGGCAGGCATTGGTGATGAGCAGGCAGGAGGGGTCGAGCTCCAGCGGGTCGATGCCGGCCTGGTCCAGGAGGCGCGTGGCCCGGCCCTGTTCCCAAAGCACGGGCGCGCCGCAGCGGCCGCACTCCACATAGAGCAATTCCGGGTCATAGCCGGGGCGGCCGCCGCGCAGCGACACGGCGGCGAGCGGCGTCCTGCGGCGGAAGCGGCCCCCGGCACGCGCCTCCCGCCGCGCGAGGCGACCGCGCGCGAAAGCCGCGAAGCGCGCGCGGCGCTGGCGAAGCGCCGCTTTGCCCCACAGCGTCCGGGGCCGCGCCGTCCTAGGCCCCTTCTTGCCATGCGCCGGGGCGCCCGCTATGCTCCTGCCATGCCGGAAAGTTCGCGTCATATCCGTCTTTTGCCCTCCGCCCTGCGCAACCAGATCGCCGCCGGTGAAGTGGTGGAGCGCCCGGCCAGCGTACTCAAGGAACTGGTGGAAAACAGCCTCGACGCCGGCGCCCGCGCCGTGGATGTGCGCCTCGACAATGGCGGGCAGGCCCTCATCCGCGTGCAGGACGACGGCTGCGGCATCCCCGCGGAGGAGCTTGAGCTCGCCGTCACGCGCCACGCCACCAGCAAGATCGCGGCGCTGGAAGACCTGGAGCGCGTGCGCTCCTACGGCTTCAGGGGCGAGGCGCTGCCGAGCATCGCCTCGGTGTCGCGGCTCACCCTCGTCTCGGCCCCGGCCGGCGCGGACATGGCGCAGGCCGTGGAAGTGGAACACGGGCGCCTTGTGGCGTCAAGCCCGGCCGCCCTGCATCGCGGCACCGTGGTGGAGGTGCGCGACCTCTTCGCCAATGTGCCGGCGCGCCTCAAGTTTCTCAAGACCCCGGCCACGGAGTTCCGCCGCGCGCAGGACTGGCTCTCCCGGCTGGCCCTCGCCCGGCCCGGCACCGCCTTCACCCTTTCGGCCGGCGGCCGCGAAGTGGCCCGCTTCCTTCCCGGGCAGGACGTGCGCGGGCGCCTTTCCGTCATCTGGCCCGGGAGCCTCGTTACCGGCCTCGTGCCCTTCGACGCCGAGCGCCACGGCATCCGCTGCCACGGGCTCGCCGCGCCCGCGGGCATGCGCCAGCAGCGGGCCGACCGCGTGCTGCTCTACGTCAACGGGCGCGCCGTCACGGACAGGCGCCTCTTCGCGGCCGTGCGCGAGGCCTACAAGGGCCGGCTTCTGAGCCGCGAATATCCGCTCGCCGTGCTCTTTGTGGAAATGGAGCCGGAAGGGGTGGATGTCAATGTCCATCCGGCCAAGTCGGAAGTACGCTTCAGGGACGAATCCGCCGTGTTCTCCGCCGTGCTCCACGCCGTGCGCGGCGCGCTGGACAGGGCCGTTTTCGGGGGAGGTGAGGTGTCCGGGCGCGAGGAAGCGGCGCCCGCTGCCGCTCCCGTTCCGGCGCCCCAATCCGCCGGATGCTGGGCCGGACGCCCGGCCGAACCGCGCCGGCCCGGCTTCTGGGGCGCTCTGGACGAGGAGCGCATCCTGCCGGCGCCGGAAGCCCGGAGCAAGGGCCTGTGGGAGCTGCGCCGGCCGGAAACAGGGGCGGAAGCGGCCGGGCTCCCCCTGCCTGGGCCCGGCTTCATGGCCGACCCCATGCCGCGCCGGGCCGCGCCCCTCAGGGAAAATACCGCCCCTTACGGCAGTCCCGCGCCCACTCCGGCAAGCCCCGCGCCTGCACCCACATCTCCCCGTCCGGCTCCCCCGGAAGCGCCGGCAGCCCAGCCAGCCGCGAGCCGCGAGCCGCTGGCCGTAGGCGGGTACAGCTATCTCGGGCAGGTGGCCGATACCTATCTCGTGCTTCGGGACGGAGAGGGCGCCCTGCTCCTCGTGGACCAGCATGCGGCCCATGAGCGCGTGCTGCATGCGCGCATGGCCGCGGGCGGCTTTTCGGGCACGGGCCAGCTTCTGGCCCTGCCGCTGGAGCTCAGGCTGGACGCGGCCGAGCGCGAGCGCCTGCAGGAGGCGCGCCCGGTGCTGGAAAGCCTCGGTTTTTCGCTGGAATGCGGGGGGGACGTGCTGCTGGCCCGGGCCATGCCGCCGGGGCTCTCGCGCCGCGAGGCTGCGGACTTCCTGCGCGAGGCTCTCGCCGGCGCGCGCGACGACCTCGACGCCATCTTCATTTCCATGGCCTGCAAGGCGGCCATCAAGGCCGGGCAACGCCTCACGGATGACGAGGCCGCAGGCCTCATCGCCCAGTGGCTGGCCACGCCGGGCGCGGCCAACTGTCCGCACGGCCGCCCCTGCGTGCTGCGCTGGGACGCGGCCGGGCTGGAAAAGCTCTTCAAGCGCCGCTGAAGTCCATCCCACCCGCGCGGTGTCCTACGATGTCTGGGACTTGTCTTCCGTGCCTCCGGGCGCGGGGGCGCCCGCTTCCGCCGTGTTTTCCGTGGCGACAGCGGTGGGCGCAGTCGTCCCCCCGCTCTTCGTTCCGGCCCCTGTTGCCGGGGCGCGGCGCACGGGCCGCGGCCGCGCGCGCCGGCCCGCCGATGGCGTGGCGGCCTTCGCGCCGCACACGCGCGGCGGCAGGTCCTTGACATGCACGTCGAGCTGCGGGAAGGCGATCTCGATATTCGCCTCGCGGAAGGTCTTTTCGATGCCCAGCCGGATCTGCGAGGCCGTGCTCGCGCCGAGCTCAAAATCCTTCACCCAGAAGCGCAGGGCGAAATCCAGCGAGCTCGCGCCGAAGTTCAGGAAGATGACGCTCGGGGCCGGGTACTTGAGGACATTCTCGTTGGCCTTGGCCACGTCGATGAGCAGCTTGGTCACCTGGCCCGTGTCCGAGCCGTAGGCCACGCCCACCTCCACCTGCCGGCGCACGCTGCGGCTGAAGCGCGTCCAGTTGATGAGCCGGTTGGACATGAATTCGCTGTTGGGCACATAGATGAGGGCGTTGTCGTAGGTCTCCACCATGGTGGCGCGCACGCTGATCTTGCGCACCTTGCCGGTGACGCCGCCCACCTCCACCACGTCCCCGGCCTGCAGGGTGCGGCTGAAGATGAGGATGAGCCCGGAGAGGAAGTTGTTGACGATGGTCTGCATGCCAAAGCCGATGCCTACCGAGAGGCCGCCGGCCACCATGGCGAGATTGCTGAGCTCGAGGCCCAGCGCCCGCAGCACGAAGAGCCCGAAGATGGCCCAGGCCGCGTAGGTGAGCGCGGTCTGGAGCGGCGGGATGAGCGTGGCGTCGAAGCTCAGGCCCTTGGCGGGCAGGCGCGCCAGGAAGCGCGTGCCCATGGAGACCACGGTGCGCGTGAGGAAGAACACGCTGATGATGAGCAGGGCCTGGATGATGTTGAGCTGGGTCTGCCCCACGCTCACGCCCTTGAGCGCGTATTCGCCGAGCAGGTAGGTGCCGCCCGGGAGGGTCGCCACCCAGAGCAGCACCCCGATGACCGCCACCACGAGCACCACCGGCGCGGCCAGCGCCACGGCGAGGCGCGCCAGCGCCGCCCCGGCGCCCTCGCGCGGCAGCCGCTCGTTGAGGCTGCTCACGAGCGCCATGCCGGCGCGGCAGAGCTCCAGCGCGAGCGACAGGGAGACGAAGAGCAGGTAGGCCGCGATGCTGTAAATATGCAGGCCCGTGAGCGCGAGGAAGAGGCAGATCCAGAGGATGCCGGGCTCGCAGTCGAGCACGCCGTGCTCCAGCCGGAAGGGGCCGAGCGCGGGGATATGCTCCTTGCGCCGCCGCCAGAGGGCGAACGTGACGAAGACCGTCCAGATGACGAGGATGAGCGGCTGGATGAGCGGCAGGTACAGGAGGGCGTAGGCCCCAAGCGTGAGCGGCAACAGCTGGAGCAGGGGCGAGGCCCGGGGCGCGTCCTGCGCCTCGGGATACTGGAGCCGCCTCAGGTCCCACGCGAGGGCCACCTGCCCGAAGATGAGGCAGAGGTTGCCCAGGGCCAGGAAGAGCCGGAAAAAGTCGCCATAGGCGGAAAGGGCGCTCCCCAAAAGGGCCATGCCGAGGCAGAGCCACGGGATGCTGCGCCGGAAGAGATGCTGGAGCGCCGGCGGCGACTGCGGCGTGAGCCAGCGGCGCCGGAGCAGCAGCGCGAGCACGCCCGTGAAGAGGAGGCAGATGACGAAGCGCAGGGCCGCCGTGCCCCACTGCGGCGGCGTGGTGGGCATTTCCACGGGCAGCCGCAGCAGCACGGCCTGCCAGGAATAGAACATTTTTTGCGAAAAATCGGCCCAGGCGTCGGGGCTGAGCCACGGTGTCGGCCCCTGCAGGTAGTAGTCCTTCCAGAGCGCGGGCAATTGCGCGGTGATGGTCTTGCGCGCCTCCTCGAGCCGGGTGAGGATCTGGAGCGAGGGCACGAGCGAGTCATACTGCGCGAGCACGGCGGTGAGCCGGAGGCGCGCGCGGGTGATGCCCTCCACATAGGCCCGCATCTCCTCGCTGAGGCGCCCCTGCTGGACTTCCTCGGGCAGGCTCGCGGCCATGTAGTTGACGCGCTCGAGCAGGCTCTGCGCCTCGGAGCGGGCGAGGTTCACGGGCGAGAGCACCATGTGGAAATCGCCGATGGTGGCGGCGATGCGCCGGCTCACGGCCTCCATGGCGTTGGGATAGCCCTTGAAGGTGTTGGCGAAGACGAGCAGGCGCCGGCCTTCCTCCTCAAAGGGCTGGAGCTGGCGCGAGAGGTTTTCCGTCTGGGCGCCGAAACTGTCGCTCAGCTTGAGCGCGGTCTGGCGCATCTCGTCGATCATGGCCCGCTGGCCGCTCCAGATGGCCTCCCAGGCGGCATTGCCCGCGGGTTCCTCGGGCTCGGGCTCCGCTTCCTCCGCGGGCGCGCCCTCCCCCTCCGCCTCGGCGCCCCCGGCAGTTTTTTCGGCATCGGGAGCCTTGGCGGGCGCGGCTTGCTTGCCATCCTTTTTGGCGTCGGCATGTTTGGGCGTCTCGAGCACGGCTTCCACAGCGGAGCTTGCCGTCGCGGCGAGCGGCGCCGGGAGCTGCCCGGGCAGCAAAAGGCCGCCCAGCACGAGGGCGGCCAGAAGCAGGGCGCGGCAGAGGAAGGGGCGCGAAAGGCGCCCGCGCCGGCCGTGGGAAAGGTGGGCGAAAGCGGGCATGGGCGCGCTAATCCCCGCGCAGGTGCTCGTCTTCCTCCTGCCGGGCCTTGCAGTTGATGCACAGGCGCGTCACGGGGCGGGCCTTGAGGCGGGGGATGCTGATCTCCTCGCCGCATTCTTCGCAGATCCCGTAGGTGCCGTCCTCGATGCGCTGGAGCGCGGCCTGGATCTTGCGGATGAGGCGGCGCTCCCGGTCGCGCAGGCGCAGGGTGAAGGCCCGGTCGGACTCGGCCGTGGCCCTGTCCGCCGGGTCGGCGAAGACCTCGTTGCTGTCGGTCAGTTCCTCGATGGTGCTGTCGCCGTTCTGCTGGGCTTCTTCGAGCATGCCGGAAAGCAGCTTGCGGAAATATTCGATGTCGTTGTGGTCCATGATGCACCTCCGGTCACAGGGCGCGGGGGTTGAAGGCATGGCCGGGCCCCGCGGGGTCTGCCCTGCCAAGACCCAAGCCTATAGCCGTTCCGCCGGGCATTGTAAAGGGAGCGGCCCGCGCGGGGCGATGGGGTCACGGGCGCCGGCCCTCCGCCCGCTCCCGGGCCTCGGCGCGGATTTCCTCGCGCACTTCCTCCCAGGTGGGCAGGTCCCACGAGTCGCGCTCGCCTTGCGCCACCGCCCCGGGGCTCAAGGTGAGGCGCAAAGTCCCGGCGCTGACGCCCACGCTCCCGCCCCTTGCCGCGGCCTCCCGCGCCCTGGGCGCGCAGGACGCCACGATGGCCGCGGCCTCATCGAGCAGCGGTTTTTCCCACCCGGCGCCCCCGCGCGCCAGCCCGAGCGGCCCGGGCAGGCCCATGAGGCGCAGCACGAGGTCTTCGGGGCCGGCGGCTTCCCTGAGGCGTTCGTTGTCTTTATTGTTGCGGCCCACGCAGAGCCAGTGCCAGCGGCCGCCGGCTTCGCGCCAGTATTGCCGCCCCGTGGCGGCGAGGCGGAAGTCCTGAGCCGTGGGCGTGCCAGCCCCCGCGCCCGTGGGCTTGCGCGTGAGCGTGAGCCAGTAGCGGCGGGCGTTTTCCCGCTCGGTGAGGCGGCAGCCGCCGCCCGGCGTGGGTATCTCGGAAAAGCCGAATTCCCGCGCGAGCGCGAGCTGGTCGCCGCGGCCGCGGCCGGAGATGCCGAGCAGGCGCTCCCGACCCACGAGGCCGCTTGCTTCGGCCTCGGTGGGCGGCAGGTGGCGGGCTGAGAGCGGCCTGAGCAAAAGCCCGCGCACCCCGGCCTCGCGCGGGATAAGGTGCAGGGTGTCCAGCCGTTGCGACATGGGCCGCTGCCCCAAGACTTCGCCGCTGGCGAGGAAGCGCGCGCCCACCTCCTCCATGTGCCGGCGCGCCGCCCGCAGGAGGAGGATCTTGCAGTCCACGCAGGGGTTCAGGCACTTGCCGAAGCCGTGGGCCGGCCGCTCGCGCAGCATGGCCGCGAAATCTTCGCTCACGTCGGCCACGTCCACGTCAACACCGTAGAGCCGGCGCCAGCGCGTGACGGCCCCGGGCTCGCCGAAAAAGGGCGAAACACAGTGCAGGCAGCGCACCCCGAGGCCCTGGGCCATGAGCACGCGGGCCGCGAGGATGCTGTCGAGCCCGCCGGAAAAAAGCACGACCGCGTCGGGAATTGCTGTCATGGCGCAAGGTGTACGCAAGGAAGGCCGCCAAGGCAAGCGCGCCGCCCGCGCCGTCGCGCCGGGCCGTCCTCCTCGGGCTCCGTCTTCACCCCCCGGATACCCTTGTCACCCCGGGCATTATTGCATATAAACGCCCCTGACGCGCCGGGGGGCGCGCTTTGTCTGTTATTCCGGCCGCGCGCACGGCGCGGCGCTACCGTCTAACGCGCGGCGCGGGCCTTGGCTGTCGCGCCGCTGCCGCCGCAAGGCGCATAGGGAGCACACGCGATGAAGAAGGGCGAACACGGGGAGCGCGGCACCATCCGCCTCAAGACTGGTCTGGCCGAAATGCTCAAGGGCGGGGTCATCATGGATGTCACCACCCCCGAGCAGGCGAAAATCGCCGAGGAGGCGGGCGCCTGCGCCGTCATGGCGCTGGAGCGCGTGCCCGCGGATATCCGCGCCGCCGGCGGCGTGGCCCGCATGGCCGACCCCAGCATCGTCAAGCGCATCATGGAATCGGTGAGCATCCCGGTCATGGCCAAGGCGCGCATCGGCCACTTTGTGGAGGCGCATATCCTCGAGGCCCTGGGCGTGGACTACATCGACGAGAGCGAGGTGCTCACGCCGGCCGACGACCGCTACCATATCGACAAGTTCAAGTTCACGGTGCCCTTTGTCTGCGGCTGCCGCAACCTGGGCGAGGCCCTGCGCCGCCTCGGCGAGGGCGCGGCCATGATCCGCACCAAGGGCGAGCCGGGCACGGGCAACGTGGTGGAGGCCGTGCGCCACTGCCGCATGGTCATGGACCAGATCCGCATGCTCTGCGCCATCCGCGAGGACGAGGTGCCCAATTTCGCCAAGGAGATCGACGCCCCGCTGGAGCTCTGCTACATCGTGCGCAAGGAGGGGCGGCTCCCTGTGGTGAACTTCGCGGCCGGCGGCATCGCCACCCCGGCGGACGCGGCGCTCATGATGCAGCTCGGCTGCGACGGCGTGTTCGTGGGCTCGGGCATCTTCAAGTCCGGCGACCCGGCCAAGCGCGCCAAGGCCATTGTGCAGGCCGTGACCAACTACAAGGATTACAAGCTCCTGGCCGATATCTCCTGCGACCTCGGCGAGCCCATGGTGGGCATCGAGATCTCCGATATCCCGCAGGAACAGCGCATGCAGGAACGGGGCTGGTAAGATGGCGAAGGAGAAGTGCCCCCTCGTGGGCGTGCTCGCCCTGCAGGGGGCCTTCCGCGAGCATGTGGCCGCGCTCGAGAAGCTGGGCGCGCCCACGCGCGAGGTGCGCCAGCTCAAGGACCTGGACGGCATCGGCGCCATGGTCATCCCGGGCGGCGAAAGCACCACCATGGGCAAGCTGCTTGTGGATCTCGGCATCATGGAGCCCCTGCGCGCGCGCATCGAGGCCGGCATGCCGGTGTACGGCAGTTGCGCGGGGCTCATCCTGCTCTGCCGGCACATCGAGGGCTCGGAGCAGCCGCGCCTCGGCGTGCTCGACGCCACAGTGCGCCGCAACGCCTTCGGCCGGCAGGTGGACAGCTTCGAGGCGGATCTCGTCATCCCCGCGCTCGGGCCCGAGCCCATGCCCGCGGTGTTCATCCGCGCGCCGGTCATCCTTGCCACCGGCCCGGGGGTGGAGGTGATCGCCCGCGTGGAGATGGACGGCGCCGAGCGCGCCGTGGCCGTGCGCGAGGGGCGCATCCTCGCCACCTCCTTCCACCCGGAGCTCACGCCGGACACGCGCTTCCACCGCTATTTTCTCGACATCTGCACGGGCGCGGCCTAGCTTTTGGCCGCTTCACAAGAAAAGGGCCGCCGGGCGCGAAAACCCGGCAGCCTTTTGATTTTGTGTGGAACCGAAAGACCCGGCGCCCGAAACTCCCCTACCGCGCCGCCTCGCCGAGCCAGAGTTCCGGCTCCTTGCGGCGCCCGGCGGCCGTTTCGAGGTGGTGCGCCAGCTTTTGGCGGCTCTCCGGCGTGCCCATCTGGCGCGCGCCGGTGGGGCAATACTTGGCGCAGGCCGCGCACACGATGCACGTTTCCGTATCCGTGGCCGCCGGGTCGTCCGTGGGGATGGCGCCGGCCGGGCATACGGCCGCGCACTGGCCGCAGGCCACGCATTTTTGCCTGTCGGTCACGGGGAAGAGGCTGGCCCCCTTGGGGAGCTTCCATTCCGGCCAGGCCCCGGGCGCCTTCTCCAGCGCGGCCCCGGCCCGCATGGCCTCCACGATGCGGCAGCCGAAGGCCGCCAGCTTTTCCCGGTCTTGCGCATCCGGGCGCCCGGCGGCCACCTGTGGCGCGAGGGAGTGCTGCGCAATGGCCGCAACGGCCGCGGCCGGCCGGAAGCCCCTGTTCACGGCCGCGGCGAAGAGGTCGAGCAGGGCGCCTTCAAATTCGCGGTTGCCGTAGACGGCCACGAGGGCGCAGCGGGCGCCGTTGCCCTCGATGCGCCGGAATACCTTGTCGATATTGCGCGGCATCCTGCCGCCGTAGACCGGGAAGGCGAGGAACACGAGATCGTCCGGCCCGCAGGCGATGACGGCCTCTTCCACGCCGGCGCGGGCGCAGTCCTGCGCGAGGAGTTCGGCGTCCACATCGCGGGCGAGAGCCCGGTTGACCTCGGCGGTGCCCCCGCAGGGGCTGAAGGAAAGAAGGCGGAGTTTGTCCATTGTGCCGGCCTTGCCCCGTAAGGGCTGTTTGCGCGCGAAAATTCGGGAGTGGGAAAATCGCCCTCTGGGCTCCGTCGGGCCAGACGGCGCGGCGAGGAGAGCCTGCTCTACGGCGCGGCCGGCGGCACGGCCTCCTCGTCCGTCACCTCGAGCTTGAAGATGACGGGGCGGATGCCGTCGTTGCAGCTGCAGATGGCCGTGCCCGGGGTCTTCATCCAGTCCCCGTAGTACCACAGTTTTTCGGGCGCGCCGTGGGCCAGTGCGAAGGCGTACTGGTAGATGGCTTTCCACGCCTCGTCGCAGAGGCCCGCGGGCTTGGCGTAGTCGCCGTAGAACACCTCGCCGGGCCGGTGCATGGGGCAGGGGCCGAGGCCGTCCACGCCGTATTCCTTGGCGAGGTCGTCCAGAAAGGTGGTTTTGAGCACCGTGATTTTTACTCTTTTCATGGGTCGCCCCCTCAGCTCTCCATCTCGCGGCCGCGCTTCCGCGCGGCGAGCACCGCGTCCACGATGAGGCCCGAAAGGCCCGCCCGGTCGAGCACGTTCACGCCCGCGATGGTGAGCCCTCCCGGGGAGCACACGTCGTCGCGCAACTGGATGAGCGGCGCCGCCTCCGCCTCGGCCAGCGCCGCGCAGCCGGCAAAGAGCGCGCCCACCATGCGCCGCGACGCATCCTGCGGAAAGCCCAGGGTGATGCCCGCCTGCACGAGGCCCTGCATCATGGCGAACACATAGGCCGGCCCGGCGCCGATGAGCGCGGAAAAGTCGGTGAACTTCCCTTCGGCGAGCTCCAGGCAGACGCCCATCCGCCCGAAAAGCTTGAGCACCGGCGCCCGCCACTCCTCGGCGTCGGCCCTGAAGCAGAAGGCGAAGACGCCCTTGCCCACGAGGGCCGTGGTGGTGGGCATGCAGCGGGCCACGTCCACGCCCTGGTCCACCTCGGCCGCGAGCCGCGCGAGGCTCACGCCCGCGGCGATGGAGAGCACGAGCGTCCCGGGCCGGATATGCCCGCGCGCGGCCGCCAGCACCTCGGCCACCTGCTGGGGCTTGACCGCGATGAGGAGCAGGTCCGCCTGTTCCGCCGTGGGCGCCACGCCGGGCATGGCCGTGACGCCGAGCGCCTTGAACGGCTCGAGCTTTTCCGGGCTGCGGTTGTAGGCGCAAAGCGAAAGCTCCGGCAGCTTCAGGGCCGCGAGCCCGGAGAGCAGGGCGCCGCCCATGCGGCCGCAGCCGATGCAGCCGATGCGCAGTTTCCCGCCGAGATGCGCCGGCAAAAGGCCGCTCACGCTCGTCATCCTCTCCCCCTTACTTGGCCGGCGCGGCCTTGGCCTGAGTCTCGGGCTTGGCCTGCGGCTTCTGCAATTCCTGGAGGCGCGGCAGGCTCTTGACCATTTGCAGGCCCATGCGCAGCTGGTTGTCGCGGGCGAGCTGCTCCTTGCCCTCGTCTTTCGCCGCCTTGCCCTTGGCGGGCTTGCCCTTGCTGTTTTCAAGGTGGCGGTTGAGGTCCTGCTCGCGCAGGAGCAGGCGGGGATTATCCTTGTCTTCGGCGTGCGGCGGCTCGAAGACCACCTCGAAGTCCGGCACGATGCCCTCGGCCTGGATGGAACTGCCATTGGGCGTGTAGTAGAGCGCCACCGTGAGCTTGAGGCCCGAGCCGTCGGCCAGCGGGATGATGTTCTGCACCGAGCCCTTGCCGAAGGAGCGCTCGCCGAGGATGGGGGCGCGCTTCTGGTCGCGCAGGGCGCCGGCCACGATCTCCGAGGCCGAGGCCGAGCCCGCGTTGACGAGCACCACCATGGGCACATCGATGTCATCGGCCTGCTTGCGGGCCGAGTAGGTGCGCTGGGCGCCGTCGTCGCGGCCCTTGATGGAAACGATGGTGCCGTTGTCGAGGAAGATGTCGGACACGCTCACGGCCTGGTCGAGGAGGCCGCCCGGGTTGTTGCGCAAATCGAGCACGATGCCCTTGATGCCGCCAGCGGCCTTGCTTTCCTTCTGGGCCTGCTTGAGCGCCTCCTTGAGCTCCTCGGTGGTGCGCTCGGAAAAACGGGTGAGGCGCACCCAGTAATAGCCGTCTTCGAGCTGCTTGGACTTGACGCTGATGAGCGGGATGGCGTCGCGCGTGATGCGCACGGTCTGCGGGGTCTTGGCATTGCTGTGCAGGACGGTGAGCTCCACCTCGCTGCCCTTGGCGCCGCGGATGCGCGAGACGACCTCCTGCAACGAGAGCTCCTGCGCGGGCTGGCCGTCGATGGAGAGGATCACGTCCCCCGGCTGGAGGCCGGCGCGGAAGGCCGGGGTGTCCTCGATGGGCGTCACCACGATGACCTGCCCGTTCTCCAGCGAGATCTCGATGCCCACGCCGAAGAATTCGCCGGAGGTGGTCTCCTGCATTTCCTTGTATTCGTCCGAGGTCATGAAGGTGGAGTGCGGGTCGAGCCCCTGGAGCATGCCCTTGAGGGCGCCGTTGATGAGCTCGGACTGGGTCACGTCCTTGACGTAGTTGCGCTCCACGAGGTCAAGCACCTGGCTGAAGCGGCGCGCGGCGTCATACTTGTTGAGCTTTTCCCTGGCCTGGTCGCGGGCCTGTTCTTTCTGGGTCTTGGCCGTGTCCTTGCCGCTCTGCGGGGCCGCGGCGTCGGGCCCGGGCGCGGCCTGGGCGCCGCAGCCGCAAAGGAGAAGCAGGAACACGAAAAGGCAGGTGGGGGCGAAAACGCGCATGGTTGCCTCGTTGGTCTGGCGCCGGCGGGGCTGCCGAAGGCCGGCCCCGGCCCGGGGCTGGCGGGAGGGGGCACGGGGGCCTGTGCCGGCAGGGCACGGAAATGCGGCGCTGATAGTGCCGTTTTTCAGGGGAAAAGGCAATGCCGCAACGGCCGGAAATGGCCGCAAAACGCGGCCAGGGCGCGGGGCGCCGCGGATGGAACAAGCTAAGGCCCATCCCGGAGCCGTCAAGGGTGTTCATCCCCACCCGGGGGCGGCGCCCTGTCGGCTTTTTCGGCCTTTTCGCTTGCCAGCCCGCGCGGAATGGCGTAAGCGGAAGCAAAGCACCTCTGGCCTTGCGGGCGGGCCGTCATTCCAGCAAAGGATCGCCATGCCGCTGTCGCGTCTTTTCCGTCATTGCCGTTCTTCGCGCCCCTGGCGCGCCCTCATCCTCCTGCTCCTGTTGCTGGCGCCCGCGGGCGCCCATGCCGCGCCGCAAGTGCTCCCGGCGAGCCCCGTGGGCGTGTGCTCGGCCATGGTCTATGACCTCGACCATGACGCCATCCTGTTCGAGCAGAACGCGGACGAGCCCATCCCCCCGGCATCGCTTACCAAGATCCTCTCCATGTATCTCGCGCTCGACCACATCAGCGAGGGCCGCGCCAGGGCCGACACGCCCGTCACCGTGAGCCCGGCCGCGGCGGCCACGGGCGGCTCGCGCATGGGCTTGAGGCGTGACGAGACCGTCCCGCTGGGCCGGCTTTTGCTCGGCATGGCCGTTTCCTCGGGCAATGACGCGAGCCACGCGGTGGCCGAATTCGTGGGCGGCTCGGTGCCCGCTTTCGTGAACATGATGAATGTGCGGGCGCGCGAGCTCGGCATGCACGACAGCCTCTTTCTCAACCCGCACGGGCTGCCCGCCGCCGGCCAGCGCACCACGGCGCGCGACATGCTGACGCTGGCGCGGGCCTACCTGAAAAGCCACCCGGACGCGCTCGAGCTGCACAACACGCGCCTCCTCACCCACGCCGGCCAGACCACGTGGAACAAGAACCCGCTGCTCGGGCAGTATCCCGGCGCGGACGGCCTCAAGACCGGCTGGATCCGGGCCTCGGGCTACAACATGGTGTTCACGGCCAGCAAGAACGGCCGGCGGCTTTTGGCGGTCATCATGGGCGCGCCCGACATGTACGCGCGCGGCGCCGAGGCGTGCCGCCTCTTGGACGCGGGCTTCCTTGTCTGCGAAAACGAGGCCGTCTCCGTGACCGCGGCGCTGGATGGCCTGCCCGTGGACGCCAGGCGCATCGACGTGCGCAAGACCGCGCGCGACGCCGGGCTGCTCAGGCCGCAGCGCGCCTATGCCCGGGCGCCCAAGCCCTCCAAAGACCGGGAATTCAGCCTTTTGGGCAACTACGCCCAGGGGCGCCATGCCGCCAGGGCGAAGGCGGCCTATGGCAAGAAGCCGCAGGGCCGGGTCACCGCCCCGAGGGGGGCGGCCAGGGCCTCGGGGGCCAAGGCCACCGCGGGCAGGAAGGCCGTGGACATGCGCACCGCCAAGCGCAAGGCCACCCTGCGCAAGCATGAGCCTGGCAAGGGCGCGGGGCACGCGGCCAGGGGCGGCCGCACGAGAGGACGCTCCGGCTAGGCTTTGGGCAAACAGCGGCGCGGATTGCCATTTGCGCCAAGATGGGCTAAACAGTCTTTCCACTGGCGGCGCTCCCGCCAGCGGCCGGAGGGGTAGCGAAGCGGCCGTAACGCGCTCGACTCGAAATCGAGTTATCGGTGAGTAACCGGTACGTGGGTTCGAATCCCACCCCCTCCGCCACATAGACCTTCCAGATACCTCCAAAAAGTACCGCAAAAGCCCGCAGAACCTAGGGTTTCTAGGGGAAGCGGGCTTCTTTTTTGTTCCTCTTTATTCCTTGCCATTGCGTTGCAACCCACATTGAAAGTGGGTATGGAAACGGGAACGGCGTTTTCGGGGAAGAAAATTCCCCACAAGCTGTTCCGGGAGGAACCTATGCCCCCACTAACTGACGCAAAAATCCGCACCCTACCTGTTCCCGCTGCTGGCCGCAAAAAGTATGCGGACGGGCGCGGGCTCTGCCTGCTGGTGGCTTTCACCGGCAAAAAAGTCTGGTACTTGCGGCGGCGCGTGGACGGCAAGGAACAGATGGTGCGCCTGGGGGCATACCCTGACATGGGGCTGGCCGATGCCCACAAGGCTGCGGAAGCGGCCCGGGGACGCCTCGCCCGTGGGCTGCCGGCAAAAGAAGTGCTTGCGCCTGTCGTGACCTTTGCGGACGTGACCCGAGAATGGCTTGAGCTTCAGCGGGCCACGAAGTCCCCCGGGTATGTAAAAGACATCGGGGAACGGCTGGCGCGGCATGTCCTTCCGGCACTCGGGGAAAGGCCCGTGGCGGAACTGAGGCCCGGCGAGGTGCTGGACGTGTTGCAGGGCGTGGCGGCTCAGGGCATCCGCGAGACCACCCGCCGCTTGCGCCGCTACGTGAGCGCCATTTGCCGCCTGGCAGTCATAAAGGGATATGCGGACATCGACCCGGCCGCCTCCCTTGCCGAAGCTCTCCCGCCGCCCGTGGCCACGCACATGCCCGCGAGGACGAGCCCCGAGGAGGTGCGCGCGCTGTTCGCCGCCTGTGCCGCCTACTGGGGGAACCGCACCATTCGCAACGCCCTCCTGTTGCTGGCGCTCACCGCCGCCCGGCCCGGCATGATCTCGGGGGCGCGCTGGGAGGAGTTTGACCCTGCCGGGGCCGCGTGGACGCTTCCGCCCGAGCGCATGAAGATGCGCCGCCGCTTTGCGGTGCCACTTTCCGCACCGGCATTGGAAATACTGGACGAGCAGGCGGGCATCTCCGGGGGCGGCGTGTTCGTGTTCCCCGGCCGGGACAGGACGCGGGGCCTTTCCAACGGGGCGCTTAATGCCGCGCTCAGGACCATGGGGGTACATGACCACGTGGCCCACGGCTGGCGCTCCTCCTTTTCCACGCTGGCGCATGAGGCCGGGCACTTCCGGGGCGAAGTCATCGAGAAGGCGCTGGCGCATGAGCAGAAAAACCGCGTGGCCGCTGCCTATGACCGCTCGGAACTATGGCCGGAGCGCGTTGCGCTCATGGACTGGTGGGGGGAGTTTTTGCTGGAGGGGCTGCTCAATAGTAAGGAAAATCAGCTACTGTAACGCGCCGGGGTATCCACAGTATGGATGCCCTTTCATAAGGCTGCAAAATAGTGAGGGAAATCAGAGCTTGATACTATTTCATTGCGTAAAAAAATTATATAAAAATATTGCTAAATTCCCGGATTGTTGACAGTGCGTGGGAAGTTGCTGCAATAATACACCAGAAAAAGGGCGGTAAAGCGTTCCCGCGCTCCACCGCCCAAAGTAACCCGCCGCCGGGCCGCCTATTGCTCCTGGGTATCCCGTAACGGCTCAACCGCCCTTCGGGGCGAAACTCGCCCGAGAAGTGCCGTCCGTTGTCTTATGCCGAAAAATGCAATTTTTGGCAACGGCAACAGGGGGACGGCCTCGGGCAAAGGAGAAATTCCCATGCCGAAGGCGAAAAGTACCGCCGCAACCCCCACCGCCTCCACCGTTCCCGCACCTTCCACTTCCCCGCTCACCGAAAATCGTTTCCTGCGCCGCCGTGAGGTCGAGGCGCGGACCGGGCTTTGCTGCAGCGCCATTTATGCTGGCATGAAGCGGGGCACCTTTCCCGCGCCTGTACAGATTGGCTCCCGGGCCGTTGCCTGGCGCTCGCGGGACATCGAGGCATTTTTGGAGTTTGGCATCGACTGGCAGAAGGGGCTCAGCCATGACGGGGAGTAGTCCTGAAAAGCGAAGCCGCCCGGCGGGAGAACCGAGCGGCAACAAAAAGAAGAAGTCCGTCTGTGAAGGCAGTATGCGCCATTTCCCGGCGGCTGGCAAGGCTGAAGGGGGGCGGGCATGAGCAGCAAAATAGACTTCCGTGCGTTGAATGAAGCGGCGCTGGCCCGTTGCCCCGGCCTGCTGGAAAAGCTGCTTCCAGGGGGAAAGCTCCGGGGGGCGGAATATGTTTGCGGCAATCTGAACGGGGGCCCCGGCGATTCCTGCTCAGTGAACATCCATTCCGGCAAGTGGGGAGAGTTTGCGGGGGGACCTGGCGGCGGCGACCTCATTTCTCTGGTGGCAGCGCAGCGCGGCGTGAATCAGGTGGAGGCGGCGCGCCAGCTCGCGGAAATGGTGGACTACCCGGTGGACGCACCGCCGCGAGAGAGTACAGCCCCCGCCAAGACGCAAGCCATGATGCCCGTTCCTGATGGCGTCTTCCCTCCTGCCGAACACAAGCACCTGCGCCATGGAACCGCCGCCGCCGTGTACCGCTATGAGGACGCGGCCGGGCGGCTTTTGGGCGTTGTGTGCCGTTTCGTCAAGCAGGAAATGGACAGCAGGGGGAAGCATCATAAAGCATTCTCTCAGCGTGTCTATACGGCCGAGGGCTGGCGCTGGCAGGGCTTCCCCGCGCCGCACCCCCTGTATGGCCTGCCACGCCTGACAAAAGCGCCCGCTCCGGCTCCTGTTGTGTTGGTGGAGGGTGAAGGCAAGGCTGATGCGCTTCAGGCCGTCCTCGGGCCTTTTGTGGCCGTTCTCGGGCTCTATGGTGGAAGCAGTGGTGTGAGGCAGATGGACTTTACGCCATTGCACGGGCGGCGCGTGGTCTATTGGCCGGATGCTGACGCGCCGGGGGCCAAGGCGGCGCTGCTTGTCTGCTCCCTGCTGGAACAGGCCGGGGCCGCGCCTGTGAGTGTGGCCGTGCCCCCTGAAGGCGTTCCTCATGGATGGGACGGCGCGGACGCGGTAGGGGCTGACGGCTGGAACCGTCAGCGGGTGGTAGAGTTCATCAAGGAAGCGAGCACTTCCCCTGCGGACTTTGCCACTGTGGCGGCGGCGCGCTGGGAAGTGGGGATGCCTAAGAGCAGCACACAAGAAGAATGGGGGGCCCCCGTTCCTTTTACGGCGCAAGACTTGCCCGTGCTGGACGTGGCGGTGCTTCCGCCTGTCCTCGGGGGCTTTTGCGAGGCGCTGGCAGAAGAAAAACAGGTGCCCGTGGAATTGGCCGCAGCAATGGCCCTTGCGGCATTGGCAACGGCGGCGCAGGGCCGTTTCATGGTGCGCGTCCGTGAAGGATACGAGGAACCCCTGAACCTGTACACCATTTGCCCGCTGGAACCCGCCAACCGAAAAAGCGCTGTGGTGGAGGCTTGCCTTACCCCTTTGCGGCAATGGGAAAAGCGCATAGCCGAAAGCATGGCCTTGGAAGTGAAGAGGGCCAGAAGCGCCCGGCAAACGATGGAAAAGGCCATAGAGACGGCGCGGGCGCAAGTGGCAAAGTGCAAGAGCATTGAGGAAATTCAGGAAGTCCAACGCAAGGTGGAGGAGCGGGAAGCGGAACTTCAGGAGGTTCCGGCCATTCCGCGCTTGCTGGCCGACAACATAACGCCGGAAGCGCTGGCCCCGCTCATGGAAGCCAATGGGGGCTGTGCTTCAATCCTCACTGCCGAGGGTGGCATTTTCGATATTCTGGGCGGCGACATGTATTACAGGGGCGTGGCGAATCTGGATTTATTCCTCAAAGCCCATTCCGGCGACTCCTTCCGCGTTGACCGCCGTGGGGGCACTTCTGTCCTGCTGGACAATCCGCGCCTGACTTGTGCAATTGCACCGCAGCCGGTGACATTGACGCAGCGGGACAAGGCGAAAATCTTCAGGGGACGCGGGCTTGACGGGCGCTTTCTCTACTTCTTGCCTCAAAGCCTTCTCGGGCGGCGCAAACAGGAACCCACCCCCATGCCGGAAACGGTGCGGGAGAGATTCCACAATGCCCTGCTGGACCTGCTTCCCCGCCAATGGGAAGCCGAGCAACCCGCCCCCGTACGGCTGGAACTCTCACAGGATGCCTATAGGCTTTGGCTGGAATTTTCCGCAGAAGTGGAGAAGGAGCTGGCCCCCGGTGGCGAATTTGAGGCCATGAGCGACTGGGCCGGGAAGCTCCCCGGCGCTGTGGCAAGGCTTGCGGGCCTCTTTCACCTCATAGAGCGCGAGCGCCCGGCGGATGCCAAAATAGACGGGGAAACAATGGAGCATGCCGTCAATATGGGCGCCTTCCTCTCCGAACATGCCAAGGCAGCTTATGCCCTCATGGGGACAGATACCCGGCTGGAAGGGGGCAAGCGTGCACTGGAGTGGATACGGCGGCAAGCGGTGGACAAGTTCAGCGCACGGGATTGTTTCAACGGCGTTCGGGGGCAAACATCGGTTTTTTCGCATATGGAGGACGTGCGGGCGGCGCTTGATGAACTGGAAGAGCGGGGCTTTATTCGTGCCCTCTACTCGGAGCGGACGGCGGGGCCTGGCCGAAAGCCAAGTCCACGATATGAGGTCAATCCGGCCACGCTGAGGGGGTGAGGCCGTGAGCTTGTGGGAAAAATTCGGGGGCCGCTTCCGAAATGAAAACCATATACGCAATATACGCAAAATACGCAGAATACCCGGAGACGGCGGGGCGGAAGCTAATTCTGCGAATATTGCGTATATTGCGCATATACCTTCAATCCCTGAATCTTCCCCCGCACCTCCACCGCTGGCCACCGGCGAAGTGGAAGACACCTCACCAGAGCCCCCGCCCCCCGCGCCGCCGCTCCAGTGTTTCGCCTGTTCCTGCTGGCAGAAGGTTCCGGGGCTGGCGTGGTGGTGCGGGCGTTGCGCGGTGACGGCCCGGAAAATCAACATGCAGAGCCGGTGCGACAGGGGCTTTACGGCGTGGCAGCCTTCCCCCCTGCCGGAACGCACCGCGCCGCAACCGGGGGGCGCTCATGCGAATTGTGGTTGACAGCCGGGAGCAATGCCCCTTCACCTTCTCCGGGCCCCGATACGAGGGCGTGGAGGTGGTGCCGGGCTCCCTGACCGTGGGGGACTATTCCCTTGCCGGGCTGACTGACCGCGTGGCGCTGGAGCGCAAGGAGCTGGCAGACCTTGTGCAATGCCTTGGCAGGGAGAGGGAGCGCTTTGAGCGGGAGCTATTGCGCGGCATGGCACTGGACGCCTTCAGCGTGGTGGTGGAAGCGTCATGGGCTGACCTTGCGGGCGGGCGCTACCGTTCCCGGCTCAACCCGCACGCGGCCTGCCAGAGTGTGGCGGCGTTCATGGGGCGCTATCGTGTGCCCTTCCTCTTTGCCGGAAGCAGGGCGGCGGCGGAATATGTGGCGTGGAGCTTCCTTCGGCAATACCTCGAGGGCGCGCGCCGCCGCTGGAAGGCCATAGCCACGGCGCACGGGGAAGGAGGGGCCGCAGCATGACCACCGCAACAATTACGAGAAGGCCCGCAAAGAGGCGCGAGAGACGCGAAAAGGAAGGGCGTGGCCACGGGCTCACGCCAAGGGAAAAGGCCGCGCTGGAGGCCATAGAAGGCTGGTTCCGGGAGCATGGCGAGCGGCGTGAGGTGAGAGCATGGCCCGAGAAGACAACCTAAAGGCGCGAAGCCCGAGCGAAGCCCGAAAGATGGGAGCGAAAGGCGGGCGGGCGTCAGGCGAGGCGCGGCGCAAAAAGCGGGCCATGCGGGAGCGACTCCAGGCCCTGCTGGACGGCCGCCACGGTGAAACGGATGGGGCCGATGCCCTTGCTGCGGCCCTGTTCGGCAAAGCCCTGACCGGGGACGTGAAGGCGTTTGAGTCGGTCATGGCACTGACCGGGGACGCACCCCGGCAAACAGTGAACCTTCCCCACCTGCCGGAAATCAAAACCGCCGCCGATGTGCCGAAGCTGACCGCCGCAATTCTGAGGAATGTAGCCGGGGGAGTGTTGACCCCGGAAGAAGGCCAAAGACTGGCAGCCCTTGCGGAGACTCACCGGAAAGCCCTTGAAACAGCGGAACTTGAACAGCGCATAGCCGCGCTGGAAGCGGCAGCGAAGGAGTTGGAATCGTGAAAGGGGCAATGGCGAAGAAAGTTGAAGCATTGGAACAGCTACTTAATACAGCAATGAAGCCAAGGGGCGTACACGTTGCCTTTGCTCCCTTTCCGGGAATCTGTGACAAGTACAGCCTAACAGTTCCTGAAACTGGAAAGCGCATGGAATTTGACACGGAAGAGGCCATGCTGGACTGGCTTACCGAGCGGCAGCAACAGCATATTTTGGTCTTCACCGTGGACGGAAGGCGTCCCGGCCCGAAAAAAAAGGGCGGCGGGGGGATTCTCCTTACTTCCCCGCCCATGACAGAAGAACAATGGGAAGCCGCCGCCCGGCCATAGGGGTAAGAAGTAAATGATTTCAGGGATAGCCGGACGCTACACTATTCCCCTGCTGGCATGGATGAGCATCCATGCGCATGGATGGACATGGATGGAGGTTGTGACCACCGCGAGGACTGCTTGACTTCCTGCCGACAGAGGGGGAAAAGAGGAGAGTAACGGGCCACGCGAGAGGGGGTACTTTCACGAAAGTGGGTATATTTGTGGGGACGAAACCTTTTTCAAAAAATGTTTCCCCATGAGTTTTGGCAGGTTAGAAAAATAGTTCGACTGCCACCCCCGCCACAGGAAATTTTTCAGGCTCCCGGCCGGTCATAGCCGGGGGCCTTTTTCATCAGCGCGGGGCGCCGTGGCTTGCGGGGCCGGCCCGCGCGGGAGGGCGTATGGAAGTCTGCATCGGTGAAGTGCGGGGCAAGCCCGTCATGCTGGAGGTGCGCGATGGCATCGTCTCCATCGACGGCGTGGCCGAGCCCATCAAGAACCTCGACGAGGAAGAGCTCAGGCAATTCCAGGAAAGCATCGACGCGCTGCCCAGAAATGACGAGGAAGGCTACCGGGCCCTCGTCAACGCGCGGCGCGCGGCCTTCCTTTCCTCGCTGCTCGGGCGCGCCGTGGGCGACGAATGCGTGGGGCGGCTCACCGACATCCTCGACCATGTGCACTACGAGGTGCTGAAATACCTCGGCGAGACCGGCGAGGAAGCCTAGCCGTGGGCGGCGCGACGCTCCCGCGCCCGGCGCTCCTTGACAGCGGAGAGCCCGCGCCGTAAGGAACTGCGGGGCCTATAGCTCAGTTGGTAGAGCCTCCGGCTCATAACCGGCAAGTCCCAGGTTCGAGTCCTGGTGGGCCCACCATTTTCTGAAACAGCGAAGTCCCGCAAGGTGTGAAAAGCCTTGCGGGACTTCGCTGTTTCAGAACATAAATGGTGGGCCACCAAGGCACAACCCGGGCCCCGGCAGGCGTCGCTCTTGCGGCTGCCCCACGAACCCTCCAACGGCTCCCCCGCAGTCGCAGGCGCCCTTTTCAGGGCCGCCCCTCCATGGCGGCCGCCTCATGCCCGAGCATGTCCAGAAATTTTTGCGCCGCCGGGGTGAGCGCCGCCTTTTTGTGCAGCGCCGCGATGTCATAATAGAAGCGGCAGGCCTCGAGGGTGAGGATGCCGATGGGCTGTTTCATGGCCTCGCGCATGGCGAGCAGGCCGGCATGGGCCCCGGCCCAGAAGCCGTGGGTGCTTTGGGCGATGTCATGGTTCAGGACATGGTTCACCTGGAGCACGTCGCCCGTATAGCCCAGTTGCCCGAGATAGAGATAAAAGGCGTCTTCCCGGGGGTTTTTGTTGGTGATGTAGGGGTAGGCCATCAGTTCGTCGAGCGTGCACGCGGCCTTGGCAAAGAGCGGGTGCGCCCCGGTGACGGCGATGCACACGGGGTCGGAAAGGATGTGCCGCGCGCAGAGGTCGTACTTGCCCACCGCATCCGGCAGGAGCCTTTTCTCCTCCATGCGCCCCACCTGGATGAGGCCGAGGTCGCAGGCATCCGTAGAGACATCGAGGATGGTGTCCTGGTTGGTCGCGATGTCGCGGATCTTGATGTTCAGGGCCTCGCTGGCTTCGCGCAGGGCCAGAAGGGCCCGGGTGGCGAGCAGGTTGCAGAGATAGGACGACACCCCGACGGACACATCCACCGCCAGGCGCGATTCCTCCCGCGCCCCTATCCGCTGGATCTCGTTCACGGCGCTGCAAATGATCCGGGCGTGCTTCAGGATCTCCGCGCCCTTTTTGGTCAGGGAGACGCCCTGCGGCGACCGGACGAGGAGGGCGCAGTCCAGCTCCTCCTCCAGCTTCCTGATGGAAATGCTCAGCGAGGCCTGCGAGATGAAAAGCTGGGCCGCCGCCTTGGAGAGCGAGCGGTGGAGGTCGATGAGCACGATGGCTTTCAGTTGCGTCAGGTTCATGGCTCCGCCGCCCCTTAGCCCACCCAGTTGCGCAAGATGCCCGCATACAGGCAAAACTCCAGCCAGACCAGCCCGGCGATGGGCAGGAAGAGCAGCTTCTTGAACAGCCTGTCCGCCTCCTTCTGGTCCTCGAGGCCGGCGAGGGCCATGGCGCCGCAGGTGGAGAAGGGGGAGGAGCCGGTATAGAAGCCGCCCACGGAGATCAGCGAGAAGATGATGATTGGCTCCATGCCCGTGCTGGCGGCGAGCGGCGCCACGAGCAGGGCCAGCGTGGGGATGACCACCCCGAGCGTGGCCACGAAAAAGCTCATGGTGCAGGCCGCGGCCAGCAGGAAGTAGGGCGCCGCGCCGCTGGTCACGTTTTCCTGTACCCAGACGGAGAGGCTGTTGACAAGGCCGCCGGATACAGCCGTGCCGATGAGGGTGCCCATGGCGCAGATCATGATGATGATGGCGAAGGGCACCTTGGCGATGGCCTCCTTTTCGCTGGCCACCTTGCAGAGGCTGCACAGGATGATGCCGATGGTGCAGATGACCGTCACGTCGCAGAAGCCGGCGAACTTCCTGAGCGAGGCCACCTCGGGGAACATGGCCTTGGCCAGGGCCGGCACCACGGTGAAAAAGAACACCAGCCCCACGATCCACAGGGTCTTGCGCTGCACCGGGGTGAAGGGCTCGGGCTTTTCGATGCTCACGTGCCGGGTCTTGTGGCCGCCGGTCACGAAATAGGTGATGATGAAAAAGATGACCATGGTGACGGCGGAGTTCAAAAGCACGTTCATGCACACGGCCATGCCGTCGCTCTGGAAGCCGTTGCTCTCCGCCACCTGCTGCACGATCATGCCGCCCACGCTGAACGGGAACTGCGAGCCAATGGTGGCGCCGCAGAAAATGAGCACCGTGGCGAGCACGCGCGAAATCTGAGACTTGATGCACACGGCCATGACGAGCGGCGACAAAAAGGCGAAGGCCGCCGGCGCGCCCGCGCCCGTGCCGGCGAAGAGCATGCAGATGGCGAAGAGCACGAAGGGCAGCAAGGCGGGCCGGTTGCGGTTTTTATAGATGATGGTCTCGGCCACCTTGACGAGGGTGCCGTTGGAAATGGCGAAGCCGTAAAAGGTGGTGACGATGAAGAGCATGAGGAAGAGATAGATGGGCCACATGGCCGCCACTTTCTTGATGCTCAGCCCATAGGCGAAGACCCCGTTCATGAAGGCGAAGGTCAGGGCGAAATAGCCGATGTTCACCTTGAACAGGAAGCCGAGGCACAGCGCCGCGACCAGTGACACGAGAAACAACATTTCAACGCTCATGGCGAAACTCCCAACATTAAGAGATGCCCTGTCGCGGGACGCCCGGGCGGAGAGGGCAAGGCCCCGCGCCCGGACGCTCCGGCCCCCGCGGCGGCGAAATCAGCGCACCCTTTCCCTGAATTCCGTCTCGAGGTCGTCCCCCTTGCGCCGCACGGTCTGGAACTTGTTGTTCAGCAGGGGATTGGTGAAGGGGAAGTCGCTGCGCCGGTGATAGGCGCCGCGGGTCTCCTTCCTGTCCAGGGCCGAGACGGCGCAGGCCTCGGCGAGGTCGAGCAGGTCAAGCACCTCGAGGCAGCGCATGAGCTCGTGGGCGTTTTCTGCGCGCAGCTTTTCGCGCGAGTACTTCCGCAGGTCGCGGATATACTTCCTGCCCGCGGTGAGCAGCGAACCCGAGCGCACGCGGGTGCCCACATATTCGTCCATGATCTTCTGGAGAGTGGAATTGGCCTCCTTCCAGTGGGCGCCCGGCTCCTCCCGGAGAAGGAAGTTGTAGAGCGCCGACTTTGCGCTGATGGCGTCGCCGAGCGCGGCCACGTCGAAGTCCGGCACGGTCTTCATATAGGCCGCGGCCTCGGTCGCGGCATGGTCGCCGAAGACGGCGGCCGCGGTGATGTCGCCGCGCACATTGCCCACGGACTGCCCCGAGGCGTAGAGCCCGGGCACCGTGGACATGGCCCGGGCATCGATGTCGATGCCGTTCATGTAGAACATGTGCTCGTACTGGCCGAACTCGATCATGGATGTGCGCAGGTCGATGCCGTACTGGTCGAGATATTCGTTGATGGAGGTGCAGCCCTCGGAGACGAGGGCCTTGCGCATGTGCGCGAGGTCATCCTCGCTGATGCCGGTGCAGTTCATGTAGACCGGGCCCTTGCCCGAATCCATGTTCTTCACAAAACAGTCTTTCCAGACATCGCCGGTGGGGTCGGGGAGCTCGCGGCTCACATGGATGGTGTCCACGAAGGGGCCCACGAGCTTGCCGTTGATGTCGGTGAGCGCGCCGATCCAGGTGCCCTTGCCGGAACGGGTGAAATACTTGGGCCCGGCGTGGCGCGAGGGAAGGTCAAGGTTGACGAGCCGCGCGCCCGCGCGCAGGGCCATGGCCGCGCCGCTGCCCGCATTGGCCGGGCAATGGGAGGTGTTGAACATGTAGGCCGGGTTGTTGCCCGGATACATGCGCATGGCCTCGCCCACGGCGATGAGGCCGGCCTTGGCCTGGAAAACGAGCATTTCCGGCACTTCGTCGCGGATGCCTATGCCGATGGCGCCCACGAAGCGCCCCTCGCCGTTGACGAGGATCTCGTTGACCACCACCTTGTTCATGATCCTGGCGCCGGCTTTTTTGGCCGCGGCCGTGAGGCGCGCCTTCTGGTCCGAGCCGTCGTACTTGAGGTGATAGCGCCGCCGCCCGGGCATGGCGTGGCCCTCGAAGTTCCAGTCGCCGGTGGGCCGCATCCTGATGCCGTAGGACTCCCACTTGCGGATGAGGCCGGCCGATCTTTCGAGCATGAAGCGGAAGAGGTTGTCGTCCTGGTTGCCGCCCACGAGGGTTTCCTTGGCCTCGCGCATGACGGCCTCAAAATCGTCGCCGTGGTACTCGGGCAGGTAGCACATGAAGTGGTCATTGCCGCCGCAGCCGTTGCCCGAGCGCCACGTGTCGGCCTTTTCGAGGATGAGGGTCTGAAGGCCGGCCTCGGCAGCGGTGATGCCCGCCTGGAGCCCGCTGATGCCGCCGCCGATGACCAGAAAATCCACAACGATGGGGTCCGGGTTCATCCTGATTTCCATGGTTTCCCGCCTTTGCATGTGCCCGGGTCAGGCCCTGGGCGCGTCATAATGAAGGAGCATGTGCGAGAGGGGGTAGCGCATGCGGATGGCCTCTTTCGGGCAATCCATCACACAGGCGCGGCAATGCCAGCATTCGTCGGGATACATGACGATGATCCTGTCGTCCTTCTTTTTCATGACATCCAAAGGACAGATCTCCACGCACTTGCCGCAGACGATACAGAGTTCGCTGTCAACCACCGGGGGCATGTCAGACTCCTTGTTAAATGGCTTGGGATATTTATAACAAGTCGTCTGTTTTAGGGAACGAGTATTATTTTATGGGCATATAGCTTTTGCCTATGCCCCCGGGCCGGGGCGGCAGGGGGCGGCAAAAGCGCGGTGGGGACGTGCGGGGAGGGGCCCGCAGGGGACTGCGGAGAGTTCAAGGCAGGAGGGCGCGTCGCGCGGGCGCGGGCTTACGGAGAGAAGGCGAGGGGCTGGTCAGGAGACGGGGGAGCTTTCCGGGACGGGGGACGTATTTTTCAGGTGACGGGCAGCCGCGGCCGGCTTTGGCGCCACGCTCAGCCCGCCTGCGGCGCGGCGCAGAGCTGCCCGCAGGCCGCGGCGATGTCCTGCCCCTTGCTCTTGCGCACGATGGCCGTGATGTTGCGGTGCCACAGGGCGCGCTCGAAGGCGAGCACGCGCTCCTCGCCGGGAGCCTGCCACGGCGCGCCGGGCCACGGATTGAAGACGATGAGGTTGAGCTTGCCGCGCACGCGGGCGACCAGCCGCGCCAGCTCGGCCGCATGCTCCGGGCTGTCGTTGACGCCGCCGAGCAGCAGGTACTCAAAGGTGATGCGCTCGCGCGTCTTGAGCGGATAGGCGGCCAGCGCCGCCATGAGCTCGTCGAGGGGCCAGCGCGCGGCCCGGGGCATGAGCTTCTCCCGCAGGGCCTGGTTGGGCGCGTGCAGCGACACGGCGAGATAGGCGAGCCCGCTTTCGCCGAGCTCGCGCAGGCCCTCGCGGATGCCGCAGGTGGAGACCGTGATGCGCCGGGGCGAGAAGTTCAGCCCGCGGTCGTCGTTGAGGCTTGTGAGCGCGTCCTTCACCGCGCCCCAGTTGAGCAGCGGCTCGCCCATGCCCATGAAGACGAGGTTGCGCAGCACCGGCCAGTCGGGCCTGGTGTCGCCGAGGTAGTCGCGCGCCACCAGCACTTGGCCCAATATCTCGCCCATGCCCAGGTTGCGGCCAAAGCCCATGCTGCCCGTGGCGCAGAAGGTGCACGCCATGGGGCAGCCCACCTGCGAGGAGAGGCACTGGCTCCAGCGGCGGCCGCCGTCGCGCCCCTCCGAGGGGATGAGCACGCTCTCCACGAGCGCGCCGTCCCCCATGCGCAGGAGGAACTTCACCGTGCCGTCGGCGCTTTCCTGCTTTTGCGCCACCTCGGGCCAGCGGATGCGGGCCGCCTCGGCGAGGCGGGCGCGCGTGCCGCGCGAGATGTCGCTCATGCCCTCGAAATCCCGGGCCATCTTGCGCCACAGCCACTGCCAGAGCTGCACGGCGCGGAACTTGGGCTCGCCGAGCTCGTCGCGCATCCAGTCGGTAAGCGCGGGCAGGGTGAAATCCAGCAGATTGGGGCGCGGGTCCGGGGCGGAGCTCATGGCCCGGTTTAAGCATCCGCCGCGCCGCTTGTCAAATGTGCGCCCCGCGTTGCCGCGGCGGGGGGGCGCGCCACGCGCCGGCGCTTTACAGGCCCGGGATTTTCTTGTATGTATGGGCTCCCGCAACCTATATCACCATAACTTGATATGCAGATATTTACCGATCCCAAGGCCTTGGCGGCGCAGTGCCGGGCCTGGCACGCCGCCGGGGAGGACATCGCCCTTGTGCCGACCATGGGCTATTACCACGCCGGCCACGAAGACCTCATGGCCTATGCGCGCGGGCTGGCCAAGAGGCTCGTGGTGAGCCTGTTTGTCAACCCCACGCAGTTCGGCCCCAACGAGGATCTTGCGGCCTACCCGCGCGACGCCGAGCGCGACAGCGCCATCGCGGCGGCCCGTGGCGCGGACGCGCTCTTCATGCCCGAGCCCGGCGCCATGTACGCGCCGGACCACGCCACCTGGGTGGAGGTGCCCGAGCTGGCCAAGGGGCTCTGCGGGATCGACCGGCCCATCCATTTTCGCGGGGTATGCACGGTGGTGCTCAAGCTCCTGTTGCTCACCGGCGCGGACGTGGCCGTGTTCGGCCAGAAGGACTGGCAGCAGCAGGCCATCATCCGGCGCATGGTGCGCGACCTCAACGTGCCCACCCGCATCGAGGCCCGGCCCACCACGCGCGAGGCGGACGGCCTTGCCATGTCCTCGCGCAATGTCTATCTCACGCCGGGCGAGCGCGCCGTGGCCCCGCAGATCCGCGCTGCCCTGCTGGAGGCGCGGGAGGCCGTGGCCGCAGGCGAGACCGACGTTTCGCGCCTGCGCGGGCTCGTGCTCGACCGCTGGCGCGAGCGCATGCCCGAAGGCAAGCCCGACTACCTCGAGATCGTGCACCCCGAATCGCTGGAGCCGCTCAAAAGCGTTGACGGCCCGGCGCTCATGGCCTGCGCCGTCAAGCTCGGCAAGGCGCGGCTCATCGACAACATCCTGCTCCGTTCCTGAAGCCTGTTCGCAAAAGGAGAACTCCATGAAAAACGCGAAGAACAAGGGCAAATACTATTTCACGTCCGAATCCGTCACCGAGGGCCATCCCGACAAGGTGGCCGACCAGATCTCCGACGCCGTGCTCGACACCCTGCTCGCGCAGGACGCGGACGCGCACGTGGCCTGCGAGACCCTCGTGACCACGGGCATGGCCGTCATCGCCGGCGAGATCAGCACGCGCGGCTACGCCGACCTGCCCAAGGTGGTGCGCGAGACCATCAAGAACATCGGCTACAACAGCTCGGACATGGGCTTTGACTGGCAGACCTGCGCGGTCATCTCTTCCATCGACCACCAGTCGCCCGACATCGCCCAGGGCGTCGTGCGCGCGAGCCCGGAGGAGCAGGGCGCCGGCGACCAGGGCATGATGTTCGGCTACGCCATCAACGAGACGCCCACCCTCATGCCGGCCCCCATCTACTGGGCGCACCAGCTTTCGCAGCAGCTCGCGCGGGTGCGCAAGGACGGCATCGTTGACTTCTTCCGGCCCGACGGCAAGACGCAGGTGTCCTTCGAGTACCAGGACGGCAAGCCCGTGCGCATCAACAACGTGGTGGTCTCCACCCAGCACGCGGCCGATGTTGGCCAGGCCGAGGTGGCCGAGGCCGTGAAGGAGCACGTCATCCGGCCCATCCTCGGCGACTCGGGCTATTTTGACGAAAAGGACTGCGAGATCTTCATCAACACCACCGGCCGCTTCGTGGTGGGCGGCCCCATGGGCGACTGCGGCCTCACCGGGCGCAAGATCATCCAGGACACCTACGGCGGCAGCGGCCACCATGGCGGCGGCGCCTTCTCCGGCAAGGATCCCTCCAAGGTGGATCGCTCCGGCGCCTATATGGGTCGCTACATCGCCAAGAACGTGGTGGCCGCGGGCCTGGCCCCGGAATGCGAGGTGCAGATCGCCTATTGCATCGGCGTGGCCGACCCGGTGAGCGTGCTCGTCTCCTCGCGCGGCACCAGCGACATCCCCGACGAGGTGCTCACCAAGGCCGTGCGCGAGGTCTTTGACCTGAGGCCCTACTTCATCAGCAAGCGCCTCGACCTCAAGCGCCCCATCTACAGCAAGACCTCGTGCTACGGGCACTTCGGCCGCGAGCTGCCCGAATTCACCTGGGAAAAGACGGACGCCGTGACCGACCTGCGCACGGCCGCGAAGGTGTAGCAGCGCGTAACCGCGCGTTTTCCCGCGTTTGCAAAAGGCGGCGCATCTCACGGGGTGCGCCGCCTTTTTAGCGGGAGGCGCGAAAACGGCGCGCGTCCTCCATTCGCCATCACTCCATTGACAAGAGCGCCGAGGGGCCTTTTTCCCTCCCCGGGGCCCGGTGCCCAATCTCTCCACGGTGCCCTGCCCCGAGGATCGCAAAACTTTGCAGTCAGGAGTTTCGAGTATCGCGGGCCCGAACTCCCCGGGTTTCTTCGCGGCCTCGAGCGTGCGGCTCCAAAATCTCCTTGATCTTGCAACTCTGCCGTGACGGTGGTGAGCGACCTCCATCCCCCCTTTCCGGGGAGAAGAGAATGAATAGAGAAATCAAGACACACTCCAGGCCTTGTCTGGGTGCCAAGCGCCGCCGCCTCTCCCCTCCACCGCAAGACCTGCGGGCCTGTGTGCCGCGGGGGAGGCCTGCCCGTTTTCGCCGGGGCAGGGCCGGATACGGCCACTACGCATGGCGGCGATGGCTTGGCAAAACCTTGCCTTTCTCTTGGCCTTGCGCCAGTGACAAAAGGTGGTGCGAGCGGCTGCGCGGCGAGTGAAACATTGGGGCAAAATTGCGCCAGCTTGCAATTAAATCAAAAAGTTGTATGCTTTTTTACGGAAAAGTACGCGCCAGTGGACGCGGGCATAGCGCAGAGAACGTGGCATGGCCGCCGCTGTCAGGTTGCCGCTCATGGCCCGGTGGCAGTGGCGGATGATACTTTTAAACTGTCGCAAAGCAGAAACGCCATGAATAAAAAGTTTGATATATCCGGCCTCTCAGTGGTCATCCCCTCCTATAACGAGGGAAACAGTCTCGAAAAGACCATAGAGTCTATTCTGGGCACACTATCCCCGCTGGATATAAAGTTTGAGATCGTCGTTGTTGATGACGGCTCTACAGACAACACGAAGCAAATTGTCCAAAAATTTTCTCAATGCGTGTTGGTGAGCCACCCCATCAACCTTGGCTATGGCCGGAGCATAAAGGACGGCATCAATGCCGCCACGTATGAGACCATCCTGATCACAGATGCGGATGAGACCTATCCGGCGGAAGATATCCCCAGGCTAATAGAGAAGTATTCGCAGGGCTTTGACATGGTTGTGGGGCGCAGGACAGGCCCGAATTACTCGCAGTCGATGATGAAGTCGGCGTTAAGAAGCATCCTGAAAATGATGGTGGAGTGGGCAAGCGCGAAAAAAATCCCGGATATTAATTCAGGCTTCCGTATTTTTAATAAAAAAGTGATTAAAAAGTTTTATTTTCACCTTTGTGACACTTTTAGTTTTACCACGTCCCTTACCTTGGCATACATGATGACAGGAAAGCTGGTAGCTTACATTCCCATAAAGTATTACAAGCGTGGCGAGGGTAAAAAAAGCCATGTAAGGCTTTTCAGGGACTCCCTGTTTACCCTCAATTACATCCTCAAGCAAATATTGTATTTCAATCCCATGCGGGTGTTTTTCCTGTTCGGGGTGTTATGGCTTCTCTTTGGCTTTGGTTCATGGGTAGTCTCCTCCTTCCTTCATATCAAGGCCGGGTATTATATCGTAATCCTGAGTATAATTGTTTTCTTTATCATGGTTGGCATGGGCCTTCTTGCGGAACAAATCCGGCAGCTCATAGGTGTGGAGCTGGATAAGGGCGACGATGACTGAGCGGCGGGGCTCGGCCGCAGGTCACGCAACGCGAAAGGGCTCCTGGGTTCAAGGTGGACAGCCGCTGCTGGGGGCGCACTCCCGGAATTGCCCTTTATTGGGGTGTGAAGCGGGCGCAGGGCAGGGGCGAAGCGTGGCCATTGCCTGCCATTGCAAGGGTGCATCCCACTGAAGACCAGCTCAGGATGCCCCCAAAGGTTTCCAGTTGCCTGTCATTGAGAAAGGCATTTGGCGCCGGGGCAGACCCTGCTTTGGGCCTGCCTCGTGCGTTCGGGCAGAAGTGAGTGGGGCTCCTTTACCGTACGAAAGCTGCGTCATTCCGCGCCATATGGCGGCGCAGGCGCCCGGTTGCGCAGGGCCATGGCCACACTCTGTCACGGCGGGGCAACCATGCCCGGCCCTGACAGCCATGCACAGCGCGCTTCCTGGCTGTGCGGCAGGGTAAAAGCGAGAGCGCCCGGCGCGGCGTGCAGCCGGGGGTTGCGAGGCACCATCATGTCCTTCCCGCTAAAACGGATCCTTCATGTCTGCGGCACCCTGCTCGCGGTCATCGCCATCGTTTTTTTGGGGCTGCGTTTGCGCTCCTATCTCGACCAGATCGACTTCTCGACGCTCCTGTCCTCCCTCTGGATATATCTCCTCCTCCTTTCCTTCCTGTTCAGCTTCTGCAATTTCTTTCTTGTCTTCATCTGGTACCGCTGCCTGGAGTATCTGGACGTGCACCCCCTTTTCTCAAGGGCGACCTGGATATACGGGATCTCGCAGATCGGCAAGTATATCCCGGGCAACATCTTTCACCTTGCAGGGCGGCAAACGCTGGGCATGGCGGAAAGCCTGCCCGGAGGAAAAATACTGCAATCCATAATTTTTGAGCTCGGCATCCTGGCATGCACAGGCGCCGCCATATTTTGCCCGCCATTTATTGTGCAGTATTTTTTCCCCTCGCTGGCGCCGGGCTGGCTTTTCGGCATATTCGGCATGTGCTGTATCACGGTGCCCTATGTTGCCGGGCGTGTGCTCAAGAAGGCTGTCAGGTCCGCGCTCATCTGGGCGATATTCTATTTGTGCTCCTTTGGCGCGGCTTTTGCGGCCCTGCTTTCTTTGCTCACTGAGGCGCCTCTCTCGCCCATGGAGCTCTTTTATGCCAGCACTGCCTATATCGTTGCCTGGTATGTGGGCTTTGTGACTCCGGGAGCGCCCGCGGGCCTCGGCATACGCGAAGGGGTCATGCTCTTCCTCATGAAAGACATCCCCTTTCCCGAAGCGGATCTCCTGCTCGCCATCATGCTCTGCCGCATTGTCACCATCCTCGGGGATTTCCTCTTTTTCTTGGAAAGTGTGGGCATCAGGTATATTTCTGCAAAAAAAGACGAGGCCTAGGGCAGCGGAAAAGGCGTTCCGGCTGCTGCCGGTTCGGGCGGGCGACCGGCCTGTGAACCATGCTTTGCCCTGCCCGTTTTGGGAGCGTGCGCTGAAAGCGGTGGACTCTCCCTCTCCCCGGCATGGTCCCGTGTGCCCCGTGGCTCGAGCGCCTCGCTCCGCAGGCTTGCCGTGCCTGACACCTCCCCAAGATGCGCCCCCCGGAAAGAGTCCCGGAAGTTTCGCGTTGCCCGGGTATTTATCCGGCCCGGAGGTCCCCGAAGCAACAGCCCCGTGACAGCCGGCAGAAGCGCGTGGGGGTGGAGGCTTCTCCCGGTGTGATGCGGGGTGTGGTTCCCCGGGCTCTGGCCCGCAATGGCGCGGGGAGAGGCGTTGCCTGCCCCTACACGGCGCATTCCACACGGGGGCCGATGCTCCGGGGGAGGCCAAGGGCGCCGGAGGCAGACGGGAGTGGCAAAAGAGGATGCCCGGAGGTGGGGGGGATGCGCAACGTTCGGGAGGGCGGCAGCTTCTTCACCGGGGGCCGGTCGCGCACTTAGTTCAGGAACAGCGCGGGCCAAGGCTCCTGGGGTGCTGCGATCTTGTAGCCCGCACACGGATTTGGCAGACGCAAACACGCGTCAGCTGGCGCGCCTGTCATCCTTTTTGGCTTCGGGGCTCGCCTCCACATCCACCACTTCCGGCAAGGCAGCCGGAGCGGCCGGGGGAAGGCCGGGCGCAGGGGCGCCGGCGCCATCGGGCGGGGGCAGCGCCACGCAGGACTTGTCCATGAGCACCATGCCCGTGCGCTCCAGCACTTCGCGGCGGTAGGCGTATTCCTGCTCCATGCGGCGCTGGCGGTAGACGAACCACGCATGCCCGAGGAAGCACACGGCGAGGAGTGCCGCGAGGCTTCCCGCAATCCACGGGATATAGGGAATGAGGGCCACGGCGGCGCGGCCGAGGGCCGAGAGCGCGCCCTCGGCGAAGAACAGGCCGGCACCCAAAAGCAGGATGCCGAGGAGCACCACGAGGGTCGGCGCGTTGCGCACCATGGCGTAAAAGCGGCGCAGGCCCTCTGGCAAGTTGTCCTGGGTGGGGCCGGTGCTCTCCTGCCCGGGTGCGGCTTCACCCGACTGCGCTTCCTCGCGGTCAAGCGTGCGCGAAAGCCAAGTGCCGGCGAGATGAACGACGAGCAGGAGGCCCACCGGGGCGAGCACGGCCGCGAGGCACCACGCGAGCCACGGAAAGCGCGCCACCGGCGGCCCGCCCGCGGTTTCCGGCGCGGCGTGCATGATGCCGTAAAAAAAGGCCACGCCGCCCACCACGAGTTCCAGAAAGAAGACCGCGATGAGCAGGTAGAAGAGGGCGTCCTTGTGCTCCCCGGCATACCAAGGGACAGCGGCGGATGCCTTGGGACGGCCGCCCGCGCGGGGGGCTGACCGGGAGGGTCGCGCCTCAGGCACGGGCGCCGGCCCCGCTGTCCGCGCCGGGGGCAGCCTGTGGCGCGTCCTCAGCAGGGACGGCTGCCTGTGTGGCGCCCTCCTTGGCCCCCAGCGCGCCAAGCCCCTCGTGCGGCTTGATGATCTTCGTCACCGCGGCCACCATGCCGGCAGCGTCCGCCAGATTCGTCGGGATGATGAGGCTATTGCCCTTTTGGGCGAGGCGGCCGAATTCGGCGATCCAGGCTTCGGCCACGCGCAGTTGCGCCGCGGCCACGGCGTCGCCGCCGAGCTCGCGCCCCACGATGTCCAGCGCCTCGGCCGTGGCTTCGGCCACCTTGCGGATCTGCGCGGCCTCGCCGTCGGCCTGGTTGATGAGCGCCTGCTTCTGGCCCTCGGACTGGGCGATGGCCGCCTGCTTCTGGCCCTCGGCGAGATTGATGCGCGACTGCATGTCGCCCTCGGAAAGCGCGATGGCCGCCCGCTTTTCGCGCTCGGCGCGCATCTGCTTTTCCATGGCCTCCATGACATTGCGCGGCGGCGTGATGTCGCGGATCTCGTAGCGGAGCACCTTGACGCCCCAGGGCGCGGTGGCCGAGTCCAGCGCCTCCACCACTTCCTGGTTGATGCGCGTGCGCTCCTCAAAGGTCTTGTCCAGCACCAGGGTGCCGATGACCGAGCGCAGCGAGGTCTGGGCGAGCTGGATGGCGCCCCATTCGTAGTCGGAGATGCCGTAGGCCGATTTTTCCGGCGTGATGACCTGAAGATACAGCACGCCGTCGATGTCCACGGTCACGTTGTCGCGCGTGATGCAGGTCTGCTTGGGCACGTCCAGCACCTGCTCCTTGAGGCTGCGGCGATAGGCCACCACGTCCACGAAGGGCACGAGCAGGTGGAAGCCCGCGTAGAGCACCTTGTGGAACTTGCCCAGCCGCTCCACCACATAGGCCGACTGGTTGGGCACCACCACCGCGCTCTTGACGAGCACCACAATGACGAGCGCCGCCAGCAGCACGAGCCAGCCATAGCCGAGAAGGGCATCCATACATCCGTCCTTTTAATGAGCCTCATGTGGCCTTGGGGCGCCGCTGTCATCCCGCGTGAGCGGCTCCACGCGCAGGACGAGCGAATCCTCGGGCATGGCGCCGAGCACGCGCACCTCGCGCCCCTCGGGGATATACACCGGCGCCACAGCCCGCCAGAAGCTGCCGTCGATGCGCACCTCGCCGCGGCCGTCCGGCCGGACGGGCTTGCTCACGCGGCCGGTGTGCCCGGCCAGCGGATGCGGGGGCGCGGCGTCGCCAGTGCCGCCGTAGTCGTGCGGGTCGGTGGCGGCTTCGGCGCGGCCCCCGAACACATGGCGGAAGCGCCGCCGGAGCAGCCGCAGCGCGAGCAGCGAGGCCACGATGAAGAGCACGATCTGCCACGCCGTCGCAAGCCCCAACAGGGCGGCGCAGGCCGTGACCCAGGCCCCGATGCCGAAAAAACCCAGCACCAGGGTGGGATTGACGAGCTCCACCGCCAGGAAGGCGACACCGAGCAAGAACCAGGTCAGGGGCAGGCTCATGCCGCTTTCGGGCCGCTACTGGTGCGGCGTGGTCCCCGGGGCCGCCCCCCGGGGGGCGGTGTGACCGGCAGCGGGCGCCTGCTCGAGGTCGATGATCCGGCCCTCGAGCCAGACATAGGCCTCGATCTCGTCGCCCTCCGCGGGCTCATAGTCGCCGAGCGCGAATTTCGACGCATAGAGCGCGAGCCTGAGCGGCGCCCGGTCCTCAAAGGGGAAGTTCAGGTAGAGCGCCTTGACATCCATCTTTTCCAGCCGGAAGTCCTCCACCCGCTCCACCACGTTGCGCACCTGGTACTCGCCGAAGCGGCGCCCGGGCATGATGCAGCGCTTGCCCTGCATGGGGATCTTGAGCGGCGGCACGTCAAGGCGCGAGGCGCCGGGATGCTCCTCGAGCCACGCGGCCGCGTGGGCCTCGTACTGCGGGCCCTGGGTGATGGTGAGCTCGTCGAGGAGCGCCTTGCGGATGCCGAGCGCGAGCCCGGCCAGCCAGAAGGTGTGCGTGATGCCGGGCGTGAGGTCGTCCTTGTCGCGGCCATAGAGCGGGTCGAAGAACCACATGGGGTTCTCGCCTTCCATCATGGTCACGGCCACGTCGGCGCCCAGGCCCTCGGCACGCGGCTCGACGGCATCCACCTCGAGGTCGTTGGGCAGGCCCTCCAGCAGGGGCACGGCGGTCACGGGCGTGAGCTTGCCGCCCTCCTCGCCGGCCACGAGCACGGCCGCGCGCACGGGCTGGTCCTCGGGCCAGGCCATGAGCACATGCTCCCGGCCGCCGCGCTTCCACTGCCACGGAGGCCGTGTGCCGCCCTCCTTGAGCACGGTGGCCACCACCTGGGGCATGATGGCCGCGGGATTCTGCCCGGTGAGCGCCACCCAGGCGTCGCCCAGGCCCTCGGCGTGGACGCGGTCCGCGCCGGGGCGCGGGGCCTTCTGTTCAGGCTCGGCCTTCCGCTGCTGCGTCGTGTCTTCCGCCGGGGCTGCCTTGGCCTTTTTCTTCTTTCCGAACATGGCGTGTCCTTATTAGGAGCCTTTATACTTTTGAGCTGGTGGTACGCCTGTGCTGCATCTGTAATGTCGAAATTATCCGTCAAAAACAGCCTTGCTCCAGCCGTTGCGACGAAGGAAGCTACGGATGGAGACAGCAGTTAGCTACCGCGTAGGACAATCTGCGAAACCGCTGTCGCTATCCGTAAGCAGGCAGAGCCTGCTAACGGCTACCGCTTCGGTGCTGCCTGCGCCAGAGAAAAATTTCCTCGGTCGAGTACTTAAGTACACTCCCTTCGGAAATTTTTATCTTCCTTGCCAGCACCGAAAAATCTTATTTTTTAGGATTCTTCCGACACCAGCACCCGTCTTCCGCTTCGCTCCAGACGGATTTAAGGAATATTCCATCAACGGCCCAGTATAACGTAACCTCATTGAAACGCTGCGTGTTTCCACCTTGCGCGCGCTGTGCGCTCGCCATTCAACCGCCGTGCCCGGGGTCCGAAACGCTCCGGACTCCGGGCACGGGCTCTTACGCAAACGCTATTTACGAGCCCTGACGGCGCGGCCCGCGGTCGCCCCCTCGGTCCCCGCCCCGGTCGCCGCCGTGGCGCGGGCCGCGATTGCGGTCGCCGCCTTCGCGGCGCGGGGGCCGGGCGGTCTCTTCCGGGTTCCAGGGGTGGCCCTGCTCCTCGAGGAGCACGGCCTTGCGGCTGGCGCGGATGCGGTCGCCGTTGATCTCGATCACCTTGACGAGCATGTCCTCGCCGATGCGGGCCACGTCGCCCGGCTGCTCCACGCGGCCGATGTCGAGCTGCGACACATGGACCAGCGCCTCCACATTGGGCAGCACCTCCACGATGGCGCCGATGTCCATGACCTTGCGCACCTTGGCGAGGTAGTTCTTGCCGAGGTCCGGCCGCTGGTCGTAGTAGGAGACCATTTCCCGCGCCTTTTCCAGCGCTTCGGCCGTGGGCGCGAAGATGGAGACGCGGCCCGAATCCTCGATGTCCACCGAGGCGCCCGTGGCGGTGGTGATGGCCTTGATGTTCTTGCCGCCGGGGCCGATGATCAGCCGGATGATGTCAGGGTTGACGAAGATCTCGGCGTGCTGCGGCGCATAGCGTGAGAGCTCCTTGCGGGGCTCCGCGATGGCCTTGGCCATTTCGCCGAGGATGTGCAGGCGCCCCTCGCGCGCTTGGCGCATGGCCGCGCGCATGATGTCCGTGGTGAGGCCCGTGATCTTGATGTCCATCTGCACGCCGGTGACGCCCTCGGCCGTGCCCGCGATCTTGAAGTCCATGTCGCCGAGCGCGTCCTCGTCGCCGAGGATGTCGGTGAGCACGATGAAGCGGTCGCCCTCCTTGATGAGGCCCATGGCAACGCCGGCCACAGGCGCGGAAACGGGCACGCCCGCGTCCATGAGCGCCAATGATCCGCCGCACACCGCCGCCATGGACGAGGAGCCGTTGGACTCCATGGTCTCGGCCACAACGCGCAGGGTGAAGGGGAAGTCCGTGTCCGGGGGGAGGATGGGCCGAAGCGAGCGCTCGGCCAGGGCGCCGTGGCCGATTTCGCGGCGCGAGAGGCGCACGGGCTTGACCTCGCCCACGCAATAGGGCGGGAAGTTGTAGTGCAGCATGAAGCGCTTGGTCACGTCGCCGGTGAGCGAGTCCATGCGCTGCTCGTCCGTGGAGGAGCCGAGCGTGGTCACGACCATGGACTTGGTCTCGCCGCGCCGGAACAGCGCCGAGCCGTGGGCGCGGGGGAGCACGCCTGTCTGGATCTGGATGGGGCGCACGCTCTTCACGTCGCGGCCGTCGATGCGCGTGCCCTCCTTGACGATGCGCCCGCGCACGAGCCGCTTCTCGAGGTCGCCCAGCATGTCGGGCACGGCCTTGAGCGCGGCGTCGTTCTCCGCCCAGGCCGGGTCGTCGGCAAGCGCCGTGAGCACGGCGGTCTTGACGGCCTTGCGCGCCTCCTTGCGGGCCAGCTTTTCCGGCACGCGCAGGGCCGCGTCGAGGCCGGCGGCAAGGGCCAGCTCCTCCACGCGCGCGACGAGCTTGGGGTCATCCTCGTGCGGGGTGAAGTCCATCTTGGGCTTGCCGCAGAGCTCGGCGAGCCTGTACTGGGCGTCGATGAGCGGCTGGATCTCCTTGCGGCCCCATTCCAGGGCCTCGATGATGTCGTCCTCGGGCACGAAGTGCGCCTCGCCCTCCACCATGGTGAGCGCGTCGCGCGAGGCCGCGAACACGAGGTTGATGTCGCTTTGCGCCTGCTCGGAAATGGTGGGGTTGAGCACGAAGCGCCCGTTGATGCGGCCGATGCGGCCGCCGGCCACGGGCCCGGCGAAGGGCAGCCGCGAGACCATGAGCGCGGCCGAGGCGCCGGTGATGGCGAGCACGTCGGAATCGTTCTCCTGGTCGGCGGAGATGACGGTGGCGAGCACCTGAACGTCCTCGTTCAGGCCCTTGGGGAAGAGCGGCCGGATGGGCCGGTCGATGAGCCTGGAGACCAGGGTCTCGCGCTCGGAGGGGCGCCCGATCTCGCGGCGGAAGAAGCTCCCGGGGATGCGCCCGGCGGCGTACATTTTTTCGGAATATTCCACGGTCAGCGGGAAGAAGCCCTTGTCGAACTCGAGCGGTTGCGAACACACGGTGACGAGCACCACCGTGCCGCCGCACTGCACCCACACCGCGCCGTCCGCCTGGTTGGCGAGGCGCCCGCATTCAAGGATGACTTCCTTGCCGCCCACCTCGGCCGTGACGCGTGTGGGCTCAAAAATATCCTGTGCCATACATTCCTCATGGGTGAAGGGGATTCCGGGAAAAGCGGGCAGTCGTGCGGGTGCGCGTTGCCGGCCGCGCCCTGCCTGGTTTTCCCGGACCCCCCTTCTGCGTTAGCTTTGTTGTACTGCTGCTGTGGGAACTGCTGCTTCTCTGCTGCAAGCTCAATGCCGAAATTATCCGTCAAAAACAGCCTTTTCGGTGCTGCCTGCGTCAGAGAAAAATTTCCTCGGTCGAGTACTTAAGTACACTCCCTTCGGAAATTTTTATCTTCCTTGCCAGCACCGAAAAATCTTATTTTTTAGGATTCTTCCGGCACCAGCACCCGTCTTCCGCTTCGCTCCAGACGGGATATGGAAGGTCCCTCCACTGCAGTGCGGAACAGAGCTTCTGCGTTTAGGCCCCACCGGGGCGTTTGTCCCGCCAATGCGGCGCGCGGGCGCCACTTCCGGGCGGGAAAAGCGGAAGCCCGGCCTCACCGAAGCGGGGCCGGCTTGATACGCCAAGGGGGAGCCTTGCGCCCCCCCTTGGCAGTCCTTCATGATAAAAACGAAAGCCTACTTGCGCAAGCCCAGTTTTTCGATGAGCGCGCGGTAGCGCTGGATATCCTTCTTTTTCAGATAATTGAGGATCTTGCGCCGGTGCCCCACCAGCTTGAGCAGGCCCGTGCGCGAATGAAAGTCCTTCTTGTGCACCTTGAAGTGCCCGGTGAGACCCTCGATGCGCGCGGTGAGCAGGGCCACCTGCACCTCCGGGGAGCCGGTGTCGCCCTCGTGCTTGGCGTGGGCGTCAATGACAGCCTTTTTCTGTTCGGCATCCATGACCACAGCGATTCTCCTTTCAGGAAGGGTTGATGATGCGCCACCCTTCATGGCCCGGCACTTCCCTTGGGCGCGGCCCTACCACAGACCCCGTGCAACGGCCCACGCGTCCCCGAGCGGCGTCACTTCGCGCCGCGCGAGCGCCAGCGCCGTGCCGTCCGCCGCGCAGAGCAGGGCGTGGCCCGCGTCCCGGGCGCCCTCGCCGCTTGCGGCTACCGCGCTCACGGGGAGCGCCATGCCGTTGCGCACGCGGCCTTCCTGCTCCCGCGTGAGCGGGAGCCGGGGCCACGCGGGCAGGGCGTCGGCCAGGGGCCGCACCCGCGCCGCCAAAAGCGCCGGGTCGGCCACAAGGGCGTCGAGCCCCGTGGCGTCGCCGAGCCCGAAGGGGTGGCTGTACTCCCGGGTCAGTTCCGTCAGCACGGCCCCGCAGCCCAAGCGCATCCCCAAGCTGTGGGCCAGGGAGCGAACATAGGTGCCGGAGCCGCACGCGACCCGGAAGCGCACAAACGGCAGGCTCACCTCGAGCGCCGCCGCCTGTGAAATTTTCACGGCCTTGGTCTTGGCCGGGGGCGTCTTGCCCCGGCGCGCCAGCCGGTAGAAAGGCTGCCCCTCGTGCTTGGCCGCCGAATAGGGCGGCACGGGCTGCTCGGTGAGGGCCGTCCACGAGGCTACCTCCCGCGCCACGGCCTCGGCGCCCACATGCTGCCACGGGGCCTCGGCGAGGACTTCGCCCTGGCTGTCCCAGGTGTCCGTGGTCTGCCCGAGGCGAAAAGCACCCCGGTAGACCTTGCCGCCGCCCTCCATGAGAAAGGACGAGAGCTTGGTGGCCTGCCCGAGGAGAATGAGCAAAACGCCCGAAGCCAGCGGGTCCAGCGTGCCCGCATGGCCGATCTTCTTCTGCCCCAGACGCTTGAGCGCTGCCACGCAGCGGGCCGAGGTGGGCCCGGTGGGCTTGTCCAGCACCAGCACGCCGTCCAGTTGCGGCAAGGGCGTGGGTGAGGGGGCGCGCTGTTCCGTCATGCTGTTTCCGGCCTGGGGCGGCTCCCCGTGCGGGAGCGACTGACGCTCATAAACCGGCCGGCGCGGAAAGTCAAAGTTTTCTTGGAAAATGCCTGTTTTGGCCGCTCTTGGCAAGTAATAGCGGGCGGCGGCACTTGCTCATTCCCCACCCTGCAGCGCCAGCTCGGCCAGCGCGTTGACAGAGGCCGCGGCAACGGCCGAGCCGCCCTTGCGGCCCAGGAGGGTGAAGTGCGGCCAGGGGCTTTCGGCCAGCAGTTCCTTGGATTGCGTCGCGTTCACAAAGCCCACGGGCATGCCCACGATGAGCGCGGGCCCGGCTTCGGCCGGCCGGCCCTCCAGTTCTTCCAGCAAGGCCAGGAGCGCCGTGGGCGCATTGCCGATGACGATGACGGCCCCGGCGAGGCGGTCAGAAATCATACGGATGCCGGCCGCGGCCCGCGTGACGCCCTCCGCGCGGGCCGCCTCGCCCACGCCGTCAAGGCCCATGAGCGGCACCACCTCGACGCCGAGGCGGGCCATGCGCCGCGCCGGGAGCCCGGCCGCGGCCATGCGCGTGTCCGTGAATACGGGCTTTCCGGCGCGCAGGGCCGAAACGCCGCGTTCAAGGGCGCTCCCGCTGAGGCGCAGGTCGGGCAGGATGGCCGTATCCCCGAGCGCGTGGATGCAGCGGCGCGCCACCTCCCAGAGCGGCCCGGCAAAGGGGCGCGGCTCGGGGAGCTCGGCGTCGATGATGGCGAAGGAGCGGGCCTCGATGGCCTCGGGCGTGGCGGCGGGGTCAAGAGTCACGGGCATGGCAACTCCGGCGGGTGGATGCTGTATCGGGGCGTGCGGCTGCGCGCGTGAGCTCAAGCCACGCCCGCCAGAAGCGGCGGCTGCCCTCGGGATAAAGATGGAGCCACGAGCCGGCCACGCGCCCGAGCCGGCAGCCCTCAAGCCCGCGGGGGACGCCCGCGGCGTCGCTCACACGCCAGAGCGGCGCGCACAACGGGGGGAGCTCCGCGTGGTCCAGGCGCGCATAGTGGAATTCATGGCCGCGCACGAGGGGCGGGGACTTTTCTTTTTGGGGGCACTCCGACAACCAGCCGGGCAGGGGCTCGGCCTCGCGGTAGCCGAGCGCGGCCAGCCGGTCGCCCATGTGGCAGCTGAGCGGCAAAAGCCCGGCGAGCGCGTGGCGCTGGCCCCCCACTGCCACCTCGCGCATGAGGTAGATATACCCGCCGCATTCGCCATAGACGGGGAGGCCCCGGGCGGCGAGGCCGCGCAGGGCGCTGAGCATGGAGGTATTCGCCGCGAGCGCCTCGGCATGGAGCTCGGGATAGCCGCCGGGAAAGTAGAGGCCCGCGCAGCCCTCCGGGGGGGCCACGTCCGTGAGCGGCGAAAAAAAGACCGGCTCCGCGCCGAGCTCCGTGAGCAGGGCAGGGAGGTCCGCATAGCAGAAACTGAAGGCCGCGTCCCGCGCGATGCAGATGCGCGGCCGGCCGGGATTGCGGGCCCGGCGCGGCAAAGGGAAGAAGGCGGTAGAGCCGTGGTCCCGGGGCGAGGAGGCGGGTGCGGGCGCGGGCTGCGGCGGGGAAACGCCGAGCGCCCGGAGGATGCCTGCCACGTCGCAATGGCCGGCGAACCAGCGGCCGATGCCGTCAAGGTCCACCTCGGCCAGCGCTTCGCCAGCCTCCACGAGCCCCAGGTGGCGCGACGCGAGCTTCGGCGCGCCGGCCCGGGGCAGGAAGCCGAACAGGGGCAGCTTTTCCTTGCGCAGCACCGGGGCCAGCGCCTCGCGCAGCAGCTTTTCATGAACCGGCCCCCCGGACTGGGTGCAGACGAGCCCGAGAAAGCGCGGCCGTCCTCCGCGGGGCTTGTGGCGCAAAAAGCCCTCTGCCAGCGCGGCCACCGATTGCCCCATGCCGCGCACATTGAGCACGAGCAGCACCGGGAGGCCGAGCACCCTGGCAAGCTGCGCGGCCCCGCCCGCGCCTGCCGGCCCCCCGTCATAGAGGCCCATGGCGCCCTCGACCACCCAGACGTCGGGCTTGCTCCCCGCCTCCGGCGACAAAAGCCGGCGCCGCAGCCGCGCAAGGCCGGCCGGCACGGCGCGCGGGCGTGCCTTGCCGCCGGGGCGGCACATCCAGGCGTCGAGATTGGCCGCCGGCGCGCCGCAGGCCTGGGCGAGAAAGGCTGTGTCGATAAAGTCCGGGCCGGTCTTGGCGGCTGCCACCTCAAGGTCGAGCCCGCGCAGGGCGCGGATGAGGCCCAGCGCCGCCACGGTCTTGCCGGCGCCGCTTGCCGTGCCGGCCATGAGCAGCCCGGGCGGGCTGGCGCGCTTCATTTTGCCCCAAAGGCTTCCATGATGACGGCCGCGTCCTCGGCCGGGCGCGCCCTGAGCCCCAGTTCGGCGTTGCCGCCGGAGCAGACGAAGCCCTGCGGGCCCAGTTCCACGGTGCCGCAGGAAAGCGCCTGCCCGTAGGGGAGCTGGTCGCGCATGTCGGCGTGGTCCACGCGGCGGGGGAAGATAAAGGGCACGGGCTGGCCGGAAAAATCCTCCATGATCAGGTAGTTCATGGCGTGCCTCGTCGGGCGGCGCGCCGCTGGCGCAGGTATTCGCGGACGGCGCGGTTGTGTTCCTGGAGCGTGGCGGAGAACTGGTGCTCGCCGCCGTCTGTCCTGGCAACGAAATAGAGATAGCCGTGCGCTTCCGGCCGGATGGCCGCATTGAGCGCCGCCGTGCCGAAGGAGGCGATGGGCCCGGGCGGCAGCCCGGCGCGCTGGTAGGTGTTGTAGGCGTTGGCCGCGTCGTCGAGCTGGCTCCGGCGCAAATTGCCGTCAAAGGCGGGCCCGAGGCCGTAGATGACCGTGGGGTCCGCCTGAAGGAGCATGCCCCGGCCGAGGCGGTTTTCATACACGCCCGCCACGCGCGCGCGCTCTTGCGGGAGGCCGGTCTCCTTCTCCACGATGGAGGCCAGCGTCACCCATTTCCTGAGCTCCGGCGCCGGGGGCCGCGCGGCCACGCCCTCGCGCCCGGCGCCATCGGGCCAGAGCGGCGCGGCCTTGCGCCAGAAATTGTCGATCATCCGCCCGGCCACGGCGCGCGCCTGGGCCCTCGCCGCTTGCGCTGCCCCCTCGCCCCCGGCCGCCTGCGCGGCGGCATCCGGCGGCTTGAGCAAATAGGTATCGGGCATGAGGAAGCCCTCGGCCGTGGCGAAAGGGATGCCGTAATGCCTGAGAAATTCGGGGTCGGTGACGGCTTCGCGGAAGTCCTCGAAGCGGACAAGGCCCTCGCTTTCGAGCAGCCGCCCGGTCTGCCACCACGTCAGCCCCTCGGGCACGGTGACGCGCTGGAGCACCGGCCGGCCGTTGACGAGCGCCTCCAGCACGGCTTCGGGCTTTGAGCCCCCTTCAAGGGCGAAGCGCCCGGCCTGGAGGCGGTTTTCCTGCTTTTTCCAGCGCGCGAGCAGGGCGAAGTTCCGCGCGCTGGTGATGAGGCCGCGCTTTTGGAGGTCATCGGCGATCTTGTTGAGGTGCGCGCCGGGCGGCACATCAAAGATGACCTGCTCGCCCGGTTGCCCCGCCGCCGTCTCGAGAAAGACCTGGGCCTCGTGCCAGAGCCACACGCCGCCGGCCGCGGCCACGAGGATAAGGAGAAGCATGAAGCGGAAAAAGGTCTTCATGCAAGCCTCCGCCGTTCCTCGGGCTCGGCCAGGAAGGACGCGAGGATGCGCGCCGCGGCCTGCCGGTCGAGCACGGCGCGGGCCTTCTCGCGCGAAAGGCCGGCCTCGCGCAGGTCCTGCGCGGCCTCCTCGCTGGAGAGCAGCTCCGGCATGTAGTAGATGGGGAGCTCGAGCCTGCGCTTGAGGCGCGCCGTCACGTTGCGCACCTGGCGGGTGGTCAGGCTTTCGCCGCCGTCCAGAAGCAGGGGCAGGCCCATGACCACCGCCCCGGCCCCTTCCTCCCGGATGCGGTCGGCAAGGGCGTCCAAAAGGGCCGAGCGGCCGGTGAAATCCTCAAGGTGGAAGGTGGCGAGCGGAAAGGCCACGCGCCCCTCCGGGTCGGAAACGGCGAGGCCCGTGCGGGCGAGGCCGTAGTCGATGCCGGCGAAGCGCACGCCCTAGAGCCCCATCTTTTCCCGCACCGCGCTCATGGTCGTGGCCGCGAAGGCCCGGGCGCGGTCGCCGCCCTGCGCGAGGATATTGGCCACAGCCTTGTCGTCGAGCTTGGCCCGCCGCTCCTGCAGGGGCTCCAGGAAGGCCGCGAGGTTCTTGAGAAAGATCTTCTTGCAGTCCACGCAGCCCAGGGTCGCAGAGGTGCAGCCGCGCCTAATCTCCATCTGCTCCTCCGGGCTTGCGAGCAGCACATGGTAGGGGAAGAGGTTGCAGATGTCCGGGTCTCCGGGGTCGGACTTGCGCAGCCGCGCCTTGTCCGTGAACATGCCGCGCACCTTGTCCCTGATGCTGTCCATGGGCTCGGAAAGCGAGATGCCGTTGCCGTAGCTCTTGGACATCTTGCGGCCGTCGAGGCCCGGGCACTTGGCCGCGGGCGTGAGCAGGGCCTGCGGCTCGGGGAAGGTCTCGCCGTAGAGATAGTTGAAGCGGCGCGCGATCTCGCGGGTGAGCTCCATGTGCGGCAACTGGTCCTCGCCCACGGGCACGCCGTGGGGCCGGTACATGAGGATGTCCGCGGCCATGAGCACCGGGTAGCAGAGAAAGCCCGCGTTGCCGAGGTCCTTGTTGCTGATCTGCTGCTGCTGTTCCTTGTAGGTGGGGTTGCGCTCCAGCCACGAGACGGGCGTGATCATGGAGAGCAAAAGCGAGAGCTCGGCGTGCTCCTTGACATCCGACTGGCGGAAGATGACGCATTTTTCCGGGTCGAGGCCGGCGGCCACCCAGTCCTTGACCATTTCGTCGATATTGCGGCGGATGGCCGAGGGGTCGGCGTAGTCGCTCGTCAGCGCGTGCCAGTCGGCCACGAAAAAGAAGGCCTGTTCGCGCTCCTGCAGGTCGATCCAGTTCCTGAGCACGCCGAAATAGTGGCCCAGATGGAGCGGCCCGGTGGGCCGCATGCCCGAGACGGTGCGCGGTTTTTCGCTCATGGTGCGTCCTTTGTGCGCTTGGGGGGTTTGGGGCCGGCGTCAGAAGCCCAAAAGGCCGAGCAGGCCCAGGCTGCTGCCGCTCACGAGCGGCCCGAGCAGCTTGCCGAGCAGGCCCGTGGCCAAAAGGACGAGCAGGATGGCAAAGCCGTAGCGCCCGAGGTTCATGTAGCGCCACGCCCACTCGCCGGGGAGAAAATAGGCCAGGATCTTGCTGCCGTCCAGCGGCGGGATGGGCAGCAGGTTGAGCCAGCCGAGGCCGAAATTGATGACCACCCCGGCCTGGAGCGAGGACAGGGCGAAAATGTAGGCCCGGCTTCCGCGCAGCTCGGCAAAGGGCAGCACATGCACCGCCGCCCAGAGCCCGAGCCCGAAAAGGACGGCGAGCGCGAAGTTGGTCATGGGCCCGGCCAGGGCCACCAGCATCATGTCCCGGTGCGGGTTGCGGAAATTGCGCGGGTCCACCGGCACGGGCTTGGCCCAGCCGAAGACAAAAGCCCCGGAAAGGCTGGTGAGCCCGAAGACGGCGAGGCCCGCGGGGTCGATGTGCGGCAGGGGATTGAGGGTCAGGCGCCCGAGCTGGCGGGCCGTGGGGTCGCCGCAGCGCTCGGCCACCCAGCCGTGGGCCACCTCGTGGAGGATGATGCCGAGCAGCGCGGGCACGAAGGCGATGGCGAGCAAGCGCAGGGCCTGGGAAATGTCAAAATCGAACATGCCTGAACCTATCCGCTTTCCCGGCCGCTGTCGAGGACGGCCCCGGCCGGCGCGAGGTAGAGGAGGCCCGCGCCGGCGAGCTTCAGGAAGAGCCCGGCCGGCCACTCCCCGGGCCCGGGCGCGCCTTGCGCCAGCGGCGCGGCCGGCCCGAGCGGGAAGGCGTAGCGGAAGGCGCCACCCGGCCCGACTTTTGCGCGCCAGGGGGCCGGAGCGAAGGCCAGCTCGGCCCCGGCCCAGGGCGCCAGGGCGCCCGCGCGGGCCTCGGCCTCGCGCAACAGCCACGCCTGCACAAAAAGCGGCGCCATGCGGCCCCGGCAAAGCGGGCTGGGCGCCAGCACCGCCAGTTTTTCCGAAAGCTCCCGTTCACTTTCGAGCACGAGCCAGTCGAGCGCAAAGGTCGGGTTGGGGCCGCCTTGCGCGTTGACGCGCCACGCGCCCGTGAGCCCGGCGCGCCGCGCCGCGTCCGGCAGGCGCAGTTCCAGCGGGCCGTCAGGGCCGGCTGGGGGGGCGGCCCCGTGCTGCAGGACGGCCCTCACGGCCCGCGACGGGAGGGGGCGCGCGCTGGCCACGGCCTCCACGCCATACATCCATGCCGCCCACTGGTTGGGCCATGCGGATGGCTTCCGGGGCAGGCCCCCGAAGCTCCAGACCGGGAGCACAGGGCGCCGCCACTGGCAGACGAAGGTCACGGGGGCGCCGGCCTTGAATAGACGCGAGCGCGACCCGGGATAGAGCACTTCGCCCGCAAGGCCGAAGCGGAACTTCCCCCGCCACGGGGATTTCGCGCCCTCGCGGCGCAGCCACGCGTCCCGCCGCTCCATGGTCCAGGCATAAAGCGCCATGTCGCCGTTGACAGCCGTGCGCAAGCTGCCCTGGAAATTGGCGCTCGCCACGCAGATCCCGAGCAGCACGGCCCCGGCCGCCAGGGAGGCCCCGCGCCCGTCACAGCGAAGCCGCGGGAGCGCGCGCAGAGAGGCATAGGCCGTGAAGCCCAGGGCGCAGGCGGCGTACAGGCCGAGGCTCGCCGCCAGCTTGGGGTGGCTTGGGAGCGGCATGTCGCTCAGGGCGTGCACGGCGCCGAGCGCAAGGCTGAAGAGGCAGAAGACGGCCGGGCAGAGGCCGGCGAGCAGCAGGGCGTCCGGCCGCGCAAGCACCTGTTTTTCGCGCCGGCGCAGGAAGAGGAGGAACAGCGCCAGCAGGAGCGCCGCCACGGGCCAGAAGCTCCCGGCAAAGGCGCCGAGGGCGTGGAGCCAGTCCGTAGGCAGCGCCGCAAGCTGGCGGCGCACGGTCTCGGCGTCGATGCCGCGCGCGGCCCTGCGGGCGAAATTGCCCGGGGCGAGAAAGGAAAGGAGCAGCGCGCCCGCGCACCAGAGCCCCACCTTGAGGAAGACGCGCAAGCGCCCGGTGGCAAAGCGCTCATGCAGGCGCCGGTCATGGAACCAGGCGAGGGCGCAGGCGACGCTTGCGCCCGCGAGCACGGCGAGCGCCGCATGCTCGAACACGCCCACGGCGAGCACGCCGAGCAGGCTGGCGACGCGCCGGGAGCGGCGCAGCGCGGGCGCCGCCGGGGCGCCGCCCGCTGAAGCCGCGCACCGCTCCCAGAGCGCGCAGAGGCTCCAGAAAAACAGCAGGGCCGCGGCCGACTGCAAGCCCGTGGTCAGCGCGTCAGTAAGGAGGTAGAAGCCGGGGAGAAAGCCCGTACAGGCGCAGAGGGTGAGCACGGCCAAGAGGGCCAGCGGCAGGGCGTCGCGGCGCCCAACGCCGGCGGCCCTGGCGAAGCCGTAAAAGGCCGCGCCGTGGAGCGCCAGCACCGCGCCGCAGGCAAGGCCGGCGGCGAGCCGGATTCCGCCGGCCTTGCCGAGGAAGACCGCGAGAAAGTGGTAGGTGTAGCGGCCGCTCCATGTCAGCCATTCGCGGCCGACTTCATAGAGGCCGCCGGGAAGGTCGAAGAGGAACATGGCGCGGGTGACTTCATCGAAGTCGTCCCCGCGCGGGAAGCAGAAGCCCAGCGCCCAGACGAAGGGCGCGAGGCCGGCGAGAAGAGCGAGCCAGGCGAGCGCGCGGACGAACCGCCAACGGGCTCGGCCGGTCTCCGGCCGCTGGGCATCAGGCGCGGGGCGCCTCACAGCCTGACGGCGCGAATCTCGCCCCGGCTCTCGTTGACGCGCTTGCGGAAGGTCTGGCGGCGGTCCTCGCCGTCCATGAGCCCGGCGAGCCATTCGGCCACGTGCAACACCGGCCTTTTGTCGCGCATGGCGAGCAGGGTGCGCCCGATGCCGATCTTGCACGAGGGGCAGCCCACGATGACCGGCCCGTCCACGCCGTCCGCAAAGGCGCCCTCGAGGCGTTGGCGCTTGCGCTGGCGGAGCAGGTTGTAGATCTCGGGCGAGGTCATGGCGCCCATGCCGGATTCGCCACAGCAGCCCGGGCTCATGGTCACGCCGCGCCCCGAGAAATCCTTGAGCGCTTTCACGAGCTGGCGCTGGCCCTTGATCTTGTTCACGTCCGCCCACTCGCAGTGGCAGGAGGCGTGGTAGAGCACGTCCGCGTTTTCCGGCGCCGCGTCCCTGCCGTCCCCCCGCGCCTGAAGCCCGGGCAGGCGCGGCAGCACGAGCTGGCTCACGTCGCGGTGCTCGAGGCCGGGGAACATCTCGGTGAGCTTCAGCCGCTCGAGACCGTCGCGGCAGGAGCCGCAGGCCGTGACCAGCCAGCGGCAGTCGAAGCCCTGCCGGGCGAGGCTGCGCAGCATGGAGGCGAGGTACTGGCGGTTCTGGGCGAGATTGTCCTCAAAGGCCGTGTCCATGCCGGCGGCCAGCAGCGGAAAGCCGCAGCACAGGTGCCTCGGCGGCACAGCCACCGCGATGCCCGCCTTGAGCATGAGCATGATGGAGGACATGCCGATGCGGTCGTAAAAGAGCGCGCCGCCGCAGCCCGGGAAATAGAGCGCGAGCTCGCGTCCCCCGCCCGGGAGCGTTTCCGGGGCGGCTTCCGCGCCGTCGACTCCGGCTTCGGGCGAGGTTTCGGGGGACGTTTCCGCCAGCGCGGGCGCCGTCACATCCCGCGCCGCGTTTTCCGCAAGCGCTTCCGCCGCGACCGCCTCCTCCGCCACATCCTCGTCCGCGGGCACGAAGACCGAGCCCCGGTGGAGCTTCAGCGCCTCATAGAGGTTGGTATAGCCGGTCTTGGGGCCGCGCCCGGAAAAGAGCGGGTTTTCCATGCGCCGCTGCCAGGCCTGGGGCACGAAGTCGAGCACGCGGTTCTGCATCTTCTGGCCCACCGAGGCCAGCTTGGCGGCCTTGGGCACGCGCGCCGGGATGTCGCGCACAAGCCAGTTGAGGGCGCGCTCCTTGATGGGGTGGCCGCCCGCGCCCTCGTGGTCGAGCATGCCGCGCAGGGAGAGCGCCACCTCGCCGGAGGGGATCTTCATGGGGCAATTGGCCGTGCAGCGGCCGCAGGCCGTGCAGTGCTCCACAAGGCCGCGCAGCTCGCGCAACAGGCGCTCGTCGATGCGGCCGGTGTTGATCTGCGAATAATACACCGCCTCCAGCAGCATGCCGAGCACCATGTTCTTGTTGCGCGGGTGATACTGCATGGAGCGCTCGGGATAGCTCATGGCGCAGACGAGCTTGCACTTGCCGCAGCGCGTGCACATCTGGATGGCCGAGAGCAGGCTGATGAGTGTTTCCTTGTCCGGAAGGCCGCTCTCGCGGATGTCGTTGATGAGCCGGTTGAAGGAAAAGGTGAAGGGCCGGACGGGCAGCTCCCGGTGCACGAGCTTGGCCGGGTTCATCACGTCGCGCGGGTCCACGCGCTCCTTGAAACGGCGCAGGGCCTCCATCTTGTCCGGGGCGAAAAACGAGATCTTGGTGATGCCGATGCCGTGCTCGCCCGAGACCTCGCCGCCCATCTCCTGGCACTCGGCCATGACGCGGGCCGCGGCCTCCTCGGCCTCCTCCAGCATGCGGGCGTCGTTGGAATTGACCGGGATGTTCACATGGCAGTTGCCGTCGCCGGCGTGCATGTGGCTCGCGATGATGATGCGGCTCGCCTCCATGTGGGCGCGGATGGCGTCGATCTTTTTGGCGAGGTGCGGGTAGGCCTGGGCGAAGCCGTCGAGGTAGGCGGCCCCTCTCGCCCAGAGCTCGTTGTCCGAGAGCTCGGTGGCCGAAACGTCGCCCGAGGCGGCGCTGGCGGCCCTCGAAAACTCCTCGTTGAAGGCCTTGTCCTCCATGGGGAAGCCCGGGAGGCGGCCGACCTCCTGCAGGGCGTGGCGGTAGGCGCGGGCCGCGTACTCGAGGTTCAACTGCTCGAGGAAGAGCGCGAAATCCGGGATGCGCCGCATGGGGATGACCACATCCTCGTTGAGCTTGAAGCCCGAAGTGCGCCTGGCGATGACCGAGAGGCGGTGGCGGTCCTCCCAGAAGAGGTCGGCCTCCTTCGCGTCGCGCGCCACGATGATGTCCACGTTTTCCTGCGCCTCGGCCACATTCACGATGTCGGCCACGCACTTGTCGAGGAGATACGGGTCGTCGCCGTCCACCTGGAGGACGATCACCGAGATGGGCAGCCCCTCGAACTTCTTGGACTTGCGCTTGTACTCGATGGCCTGGACGTACTTGGCGTTGAATTCCTCCAGCGCCGACAGGTGGGCGTAGTCGCCCTCTTCGCGGATGCGGTTGCGTAAGCTCACGAGGTCGCGCACCACGAGCGCCGCCGGGTGCATGGAGCGGCCGAAAAATTCCAGCACCATGACGCGCGAGTGCTTCGGCTTCTTGTGGATGACGAAGCAGGCCTCGGTGATGATGCCGTCCACGCCCTCCTTCTGCATGCCGGGCAGGCCCCCGAGGGCCTTGTTGGTCACGTCCTTGCCGAGGCCGGGCAGGCGGATCTCGTCGCCGCGCAGGTGCACGACGTTGCGCACGCCGCCGCTCACATCCTTGACGGCGAAAACGGCGGTCTCGTCCGGGAGGATCTTGTGGCGGGGATGATCCTCGCGCTCCACGGTGATGATCTCGCCCGTGGGCGTGACCATCTTCCACCAGAGCAGGTTGTCGAGGGTGGTGCCGTATTCAAAGGCGCTGGGGCCGCCCGCGTTTTCCGACACATTGCCGCCGATGGACGAGGCCTGCTTGGAGGCCGGGTCGACCGTGAAGACCGCGCCCGCCGCTGCCACGGCGTCGATGACCTGCTGGGTGAGCGCGCCCGCCTCGCAGGTGACGGTCATGGCAGTGAGGTCGATGGGCCCGATGCGCGTGAGCCGCGTCATGCTGACGACCACGGCCCGCTTGCGCGCGGGCACGGCGCCGCCGGTCATGCCCGAGCCCCCCCCGCGCGGGATGAGCGCGAACTTCATGTCATTGGCGAGCCTGACGAGCGCGGCCACCTGCTCGGCGTTGTCCGGCTCCACCACGAGCAGCGGCAGCTCCATGCGCAGGTCGGTGGCGTCGGTGGCGTTTTCCACAAGGTCCGCGGGCGCGCTTCGGATGCACTCCGCGGGGAAGATGTCGGAAAGCGCGTCCAGCAGCTTTTCGCGGAAGGCCGTCTCCGCCTCGTAGGCGGACCAGAACATGGTGATGCCTTCGCTGATGGCCGTGGCGTAATAGTGGGCGAGAGCCACGGATTCGCGCTCGAAAGAGCCGCGCACGCTCTCGCGCACGAGCTCGGCGTCGATGAAGGGATTATAGGCGACGAGGAAGAGCTCCTCGGCGATGCTGATGGCGAGGTTGCGGACAGATTCCGGCCATTCGGCGAAATCGTCGGCGTTGATCTTGAGGATGCGGTTGACCACGTGGTCAGGCGCGATGGAAATGTGCGGGCCCTTGTGGCGCATGGCCGTCCACCCCTTGCTTGCGGCGCGCCCGCGGCAGGATGCGGTGAAGAAGGCGGGCGCAAACGGGTAGCTTATGATTTCCGCGGCCAGTTGGCAAGGGCGGCCGCCGGGTGAGGCAGGGAGCGGGGAGAACGCGGCGGCGCCGCGCAGGGAAACGGGGATTGGGAGGGGCCGGGGCTGGCGGCAAGGGCGCTAGCCATGAAGGCCGGCGCCCCGAAAAGCCCCCGCACCGTCTCAGGCGCGGCGCGGGGCCTGAAACGCAGGGAGGGGACTAGGCCTTGCAGCAGTCCTCGACCTTGAAGAAGGCCGCGGCGCCGGCCCCGCACACCGGGCAGGATTCCACCGGGCCCTGGTGCGTGTAGCCGCAGAACTTGCAGACATAGTAGTCTTCGTTGGAGATCCTGGAGGGGTTCTCCATGGCCTTCTTGTAGAGCTCGGCGTGGATCTCCTCCACCTTGTTGACGTAGCCGAAATAGCGCGCCACGGCGGTGTTGCCCTCCGCCTCGGCCTCCTTGATCATTTCGGGATACATCTTGGTGTATTCGTGGGTCTCGCCGCCGATGGCGTCCTTGAGGTTTTCCATGGTGGTGCCGATCTTGCCCGCGTTCTTGAAGTGGGTCAGGGCATGGACGGTCTCGGAGGCCGCGGCCGCGCGGAAGAGCTTGGCGATCTGGGGCATGCCCTCCTGGTCGGCCACCTTGGCGAAGGCGAGATATTTGCGATTGGCCTGGGATTCGCCGGCAAAGGCGTCCATCAGGTTCTGGTCGGTCTTGCTCATGGTGTGGTTCTCCTCATGGGGTTTTTGCTAAACGAGAGTCATTCCTGTTTAGGGGAATGAGCGGGCTTTGTAAAGCGCTTTCTGGCATAAGCGTGCATGCCGCGCCTCCCCGGCACCCGTCAACGCCTTTACAGCGCGGCGCGGCGCGGCTATGCTTGCGCCCCGGCCTTTCCACCCGCCTCCCCAGCGGCCAACGGAGACCCAGATGGAAGAATTTTCACGCATCCAGCGCCTGCCCCCCTATGTCTTCGCCGTGGTGGGCGACCTCAAGATGAAGCTCCGGCGCCAGAATATCGACATCGTCGACTTCAGCATGGGCAACCCGGACATCCCCACCCCGCGGCATGTGGTGGACAAGCTCGTGGAGGCGGCGCAAAAGCCGGTGAACCACCGCTATTCGCTCTCCCGCGGCATCCCCAACCTGCGCAAGGCCATCTGCGACCGCTATCGCCGCCTCTACGGCGTGGAGCTCGACCCGGACACCGAAGCCATCGTGACCATGGGCTCCAAGGAGGGCCTGGCGCACCTCTGCCTCGCCATGCTCCAGCCCGGGGACGTGGTGCTGGCGCCCGACCCCACCTATCCCATCCACAAATATGCGCCCATCATCGCCGGCGCGGACGTGCGTAGCGTGCCCATCGGGCCCGGGCGGGACTTTTTCGAGGACCTCACCGAGGCCATGCGCCACGCGTGGCCGAAGCCCAAGCTGCTCTTCCTCTGCTATCCGCACAATCCCACCACCGAGGTGACGGACCTCGAATTTTTCCGCAAGGTGGTGGATTTCGCCAAGGAGAACGACATCTGGGTCATCCATGACCTCGCCTATGCCGACCTCACCTTTGACGGCTACGAGGCGCCGAGCTTCCTGCAGGTGCCGGGCGCCATCGACGTGGGCGTGGAGTTCTCCACCCTGTCCAAGAGCTATTCCATGCCCGGCTGGCGCGTGGGCTTCTGCCTCGGCAATCCCCGGCTCATCCACGCGCTCGCGCGCATCAAGAGCTATCTCGATTACGGCATCTTCCAGCCCATCCAGATCGCCTCCACCGTGGCGCTCAACGGGCCGGACGACTGCGTGGCCGAGGTGCGCGACATCTACCGCGAGCGCCGCGACAAGCTCATCGAGGGCCTGAACCGCATCGGCTGGGAGGTGGCGCCGCCCAAGGCCACCATGTTCGTCTGGGCGCGCATCCCCGAGCCCTTCCGCAAGATGGGCTCGGTGGAGTTCTCCAAGCTGCTGCTCAACGAGGCGCATGTGGCGGTGTCGCCGGGGCTGGGCTTCGGCTCCTACGGCGACGAGTATGTGCGCTTCGCGCTCATCGAGAACGAGCACCGCACCAGGCAGGCCGTGGCCGGCATCCGCCGCCTGCTTTCCGGGGCCGGTGCCTGAGTGGCGGCGCGCTGGCTGCCTCAAGATGATATGCGGCTTCGCTGGACATGGCCGTTGATGGAGCTTCCTTAATTCCGTCTGGAGCGAAGCGGAAGACGGGTGCTGGTGCCGGAAGAATCCTAAAAAATAAGATTTTTAGGTTCCGGCGCGCTAGCCGTTGGCGAGCTTGCGAGCCTTACGGATAGCGACAGCGGTTTCGTCGACTGGTTGACGCGGTAACTAACTGCTGTCTCCATCCGTAGCTTCCTTCGTCGCAACGGCTGGAGCAAGGCTGTTTTTGACGGATAATTTCGGCATTGACCCTGCCGCACAGGTACGCACCAACACGAAAGTACGACATAACGCAACAGGACGACCAATGACCAGGAACAGCGAAACGCGTCCCTTGGGCGTGGGACTGGCCGGCTTCGGCACCGTGGGCAGCGGCCTCGCGCGGCTGCTCGTGGATAACGCCGACATCATCCGCAGGCGCACGGGCCGCGACATGGCAATCCGCGCCGTGCTCGTGCGCGACGCCAACAAGGCGCGCGAGGTGCCGCTGCCCGCCGGCGCCGCGCTCACCACCGACCCGGCGCGCCTTATCGACGACCCGGAAATCGACGTGCTCGTGGAGCTCATGGGCGGCATCGACGCCGCGCGCGGCATCATCGCCGACGCCCTTGGGCACGGCAAGCACGTGGTCACGGCCAACAAGGCCCTTCTCGCCGAGGACGGGCTCGCGCTCTTCCGGCTGGCGCGCAGGAAGCGGCGCATCCTGCGCTACGAGGCCAGCGTGGCCGGGGCCATCCCGGTGGTTGAGGCCCTCAAGGAGAGCCTCGTGGGCAACCGCGTCGAATCCCTCATGGGCATCCTCAACGGCACGAGCAACTATATCCTCTCCGAGATGACGGCCAACGGACTGGAATTCGGCGAGGCCCTGCGACAGGCGCAGGAACTGGGCTTCGCCGAGGCCGACCCCACGCTGGACATCGACGGCCACGACGCGGCGCACAAGCTCATTTTGCTCATTCGGCTCGCCTGGGGCGCGGACTATCCGTACGCCGCCCTCGCCGTGCGCGGCATCCGCGGCATGGCCGCGGTGGACATACGCTTCGCGCGGGAATTCGGCTACCGCATCAAGCTTATCGGCCAGGCGCGGCTGGCCGGCCCGGCGGACGGCGCGCCCGCCGGCGCCAGAACGCCGCTGCGGCTCGAGGCCGGCGTGTTTCCGGCGCTCGTGCACCATACCTACCTGCTCGCGCGCGTGGGCGGGGCGTACAATGCCCTGCGCGTGGACGCCAACGCCGCCGGGCCGCTCTTCTTCCACGGCCGCGGCGCCGGGAGCCTGCCCACGGCCGGGGCCGTGCTCGCCGACCTCATGGCCGTGGCCCGCGAGGAGCGGCCCAACAATACCGGCTTTGCGGACGGCGAGCTTATGCGCGCGGCCATCGTGCCGCCCGAGGACTGGCGCTCGCCCTATTATGTGCGCGTCATGGTGGAGGACACGCCGGGCGTGCTCCGCGACATCTCGGGCTGCATGGCGGCCGAGGGCATCAGCGTGGCCCAGATGATCCAGAAGGCCGGCGACGGCGCAAGCGGCGTGCCGCTCGTGTTCATGACCCACGAAACGACGGCCCGCGCCATGAGCGGCGCCCTCAAGCGCGCCGCCGACGCGGGCCTGTTGCGTGAACCGGCGGTGTATTACCGGGTGCTCTAAAGCACGAGTTCCGTATTGGAGATGATCTCCTCGCGCAGCTCCAGAAGCTCCATGGAGGTGTGCTCGCGCGGCCTGGGCAGGTTGACCGCGTATTCGGTCTTGAGCGTGCCGGGGAGCTTGCCTTCCATGAGCACGATGCGGTCGCCCAGAAAAAGCGCCTCGTCGATATTGTTGGTGACGAAGAGCACGGTGCGCCGCTCCTTTTCCCAGATGCGGGCCGTCTCCACCTGCATGTACATGCGCGTCTGCGCGTCGAGCTGGCCGAAGGGCTCGTCCAGGAGCATGACCTTGGGCGAATTGGCGTAGGCCCGGGCGATGCCCACGCGCTGCTTCATGCCGCCCGAGAGCTGGTGCGGATAGTGCTTCTCGAAGCCCTCGAGGCCCACCATCTTGATATAGTGGTCGGCGATGGCGTGGCGCTCCTCCGCGGGCACGCCCCTCAGCTTGAGGCCGAGCTCCACGTTGTCGCGCACGTTTTTCCACGCGAAGAGCATGTAGCTCTGGAACACGATGCCGCGGTCGGGCCCGGGGCCGGTGATGGGCTCACCGTCGAGGGTGACATAGCCCTTGTCCGGGATCTCGAGGCCCGCGATGATCTTGAGCAGGGTGGACTTGCCGCTCTGCCCGGGCCCCAGCACCACCAGGAACTCGTTTTCATAGACATCGAGGGTGATGTCCCGGATGACCGGCACGGCCTGGTTGCCCTTCTGGATGAAGGTCTTGCTGATGTCCTCGCAGTGGATCTTCACGGGCGGCGCGCCGGCCGGGCGCGGCGGCGGGGGCGCGTTGAGCGGCTCCTGCACGAGCACGCCGCTGGCCGTGCCCTCCTCGATGCCTTCCTTTATCTCTCCCTTGATGATGGCGTTGTAGTGGTCGTCCACGGCCTTTTCAAACTGCTCGTTGACTTCCTCGCTCACACTCTTGGGCATGGTCTCCCCCTGCGCCGTTAGATGTTGTCGATGCTGCGCTTCCAGGGGCAGCACTTGCGCTCCAGCAGGGCGATGGCCAGGGAGCTGAGCCACGCGGCGGCCGCGATGAGCAGCATGCCGCTGAGAACCAGGGCCGGGCTGTGGGTGTCCATGCCGCGCTTGATGAGGAAGCCCAAGCCATCGCGCGAATTCATGAGCTCCGCGGCGAGCACGCAGGTCCACGCGGCGCTGAGCGAGATCTGGAGCCCGGCGAAGATGGCCGGGAAGGAGGCGGGCAGGCAGACGTTGAAGATCTCGTCGCGCCTCGTGCCGCCGAGCACGCGGATGACATCAAAGAGGTCCGGGTCCACGAGGCGCACGCCGTTATAGGCGTTGAGCAGGCAGGGCACGAAGGTGCCGATGATGATGATGAACACCTTTGAGGTCTCGCCGATGCCGAACCAGAGGATGGCGAGCGACACCCAGGCGATGGGCGGCATGGGCTTGAACAGGTCGAAGAGCGGCTTGACGATGGCGTTGACCGTCTTGTTGAGCGCCATGAAGAGCCCCAGCGGCGTGGCCACGAGGCTCGCCAGCACGAAGCCCACGAGCACGCGCTGGGTGCTGCCCCAGATGTGGCCCCAGAGGTTGTTGCCCGCGAAGTTCATGGTGGTGAGCCGGATGACCTGGTCGAGCACCTCCTTGGGGGTGGCGAGGGAGTTCTGGAAGATCTTGTTCACCGCCGTCCAGTGCCAGAGGGCGAAAAAGCCCACCAAGGACACGGTGTAGAGAAAATACCTGTTGGTTATGAGCTTGTAGAACGTGAAGCGGCCGCGTTCGCTGGCATGGTCCACGGTCTCATTGGCTATGGAAGACGAAGCCATGCTTACCTCCTGATGCCGGCGAGCAGCTTTTTCTCAATGCGGTCGATGATGAAGCCGATGACGGCGCCGGACAGGCCCACGCAGATCATGCCGAGCACGATGAGGTCGGGCCGCGCCACGCGGCCGCCCATGGTGATGAGGTAGCCCAAGCCCGAGTCCGCGGCGAGCAGTTCCGCGCCCACGAGGTTGGTCCAGCAATAGGCGAGCGCGAGCTGCAGCGCGCCGAAGACCATGGGCAGCGAGGAGGGGATGCAGAGCTGCTTGAAGATCTGCCAGTCGCTCGCGCCATAGGTGCGCGCCATCTGGATGAGCACCGGGTTGGTCATGCGCACGCCCACATAGGCATTGATGACACAGGGCACGATGCCGGCGATCCAGATGATGAAGACCTTGCCCGTGAGGCCGATGCCGAACCAGAACACGGTGAGCGGGATCCACGCGATGGGCGGTATGGGGCGGATAAGCTCGAAAATGGGCCGGAAGAGCCCCTCGGCCACCTTGAACCAGCCCATGGCGAGCCCCAGCGGGATGCCCACGAGAAGCGCCAGCACATAGCCCGTGAAGGCCTCCTCGATGCTGGTCTTGAAGTGGGTGAACATGATGGCGCCGTCCGGGTTGGGGTCGCCGATCTTGTCGATGAAGGCGCTCACCACCTGGCTCGGCGAGGCGAGCATGGTGGGCGGGATCATGCCGGAGCGCACCACCCCCTCCCAGAGGATGAAAAAGGCGATGACGCTGATCCAGGGCAGCGCGCGGACCAGGGCCGACTCTTTGACGACGACGGTCTGATAGGCCATGAGGGACTCCTGCTTGGCGGCCGCCGGTTACCACCAGCGGATGAGGTCAGTGACCTGGCGGCGCAGGTCCACGAAACGGGGGTCGATGAGCTTGCGGGGCCGGGGCAGGTCAACGATGATCTCTTCCTTGACCTTGGTGGGCTTGTTGGTCAGCACGAGGATGCGCTCGGCCACGTAGACGGCCTCCTCAATGTTGTGCGTCACGAAGAGTATGGTGCTCCCGAGCTTCTGCCACAGGTTGACGAGCTCGTCCTCGAGGTAGAAGCGCAGCTTCACGTCCAGCTGGCCGTAGGGCTCGTCCATGAGCAAGAGGTCGGGGTTGACGGCGAAGGCGCGGGACACGGCGATGCGCTGCATCATGCTGGCCGAGACCTGGTTCGGGTAAAGGTCGGCGCAGGAGGAAAGGCCCACGAGATCCATGATTTCCTGGGCGCGCCGCTCGCGCTCGGCCTTGGGCACGCCCTTGACCTCCATGCCGTAGGCCACGTTTTCGCGCACCGTGCGCCAGGGCAGGCATGTGGGCTCCTGGAAGACATAGGCGATGTTGTGCGCCTTGGGGTTGGCCTCCTTGCCGTCGATGAGGATCTCGCCCTCGGTGGCCGGCATGAGCTTGGAAAGGCAGTTCAAGAAGGTGGTCTTGCCGCAGCCCGTGGGGCCCACGATGGCCAGCAGCTCGCCCTTGCGGATGGTGAAGTTGATGCCGTCCAGCACGGTGAGGTCGCCGAAGCGCTTGGTAAGGTTGTTGACCCGGATCTTGATTTCGTTCTCAGCTTGGGCAGGCATGTGGGCTCCTTGAAAAGATGACGGCGGGGGCCCGCCGGGTGAGGCCCCGCCTGCGGGGCGGGGCCTCTGTGCCGGCGCTGCCTACTTGTAGGGAGGCACGGGCTGCTTGACCATCTTCATGAACTTGGGCGTCACGTAGTTGGCGTCCTTGACCTTCTCGTATTCCTGGGGGCTCAGGCGGCCGAGGTCGGTGAAGAACTTGGCGAGGTACTGCTGCCACTTCTGGGCCTCGCTCGGGCCCTTGGAATCGTCGAGGACCACGAGCTGCTCGTCGAAGTCAAAGACGGGGTGCGTCTTGATGTCCTTCAGGGCCACCTCGGGGGTGTACTGCTGGCCCGCCCACTCGAGGAAGAAGCGGCGGTAGAGCGGTTCGATGACTTCGGCGGGCTCGTTCTTCAGCATGTGGATGCCGCGCATGTAGGCGCGCAGGAAGGCCGCGATGACCTCGGGGTTCTCGTCGGCGTACTTCTTGTCGGCCTGGATGACGATGGGCAGGGTCTCGCCGCAGTTCTTGATGTCGCCGGCGAGCTTCCAGCCCTTTTCCATGCCCACGTAGAGCTGGGGCGCCCACAGGGAGACGCCGTCGCCGATGCCGTTTTCAAAGGCGGAGAGCGCCTGGGGCTGGTCCATGTTCTTGATGACCACGTCCTTGTCGGTCAGGCCGAGCACATGCAGCCAGGAAGAGAGCGCCATGTGCGGGCTGGACATGGTGGTGCAGAGGAAGGTCTTGCCGCGCACGGTCTCGGGGCTGCCGAGCACGTCGGGATACTCGGGGTTCCAGCCCTTGACCTTGGCGATGGGGCTGTCGGGGCGCACGAGCACGCCGTTGGTGTAGGACTCGTCGTTGCCGATGCCGATGACATAGGTGTCATAGCGCAGGCCGCCCCACACCGCGGGCACGGCGCCGTTGCCCGCCACCACCCAGGAGCCCGAGGGCAGGGCGTTGACGATGTCCATGCCGGAGTTGAAGTAGTTGATCTCGAGGTCGATGCCCTCTTCCTTGTCCCAGCCCATCTCATGGGCGAGCCAGGCCGCGAAGGTCTCGTTCTCGTTCATCCAGGCCGAGGGCACCTTGACCGGGTTCTGGGGCGAGAGCTCCTTGGCCTCGCCGGCCACGGCCGTGGCCAGCAGGAACGCCAGTGCGAGCACAAGTGCCGCGAGGGAACGCAGTTTCATCCTCAATCCTCCCGTAAAAGGGTTGCGCGTCCGGCGCATGCCGGACAAAACCTAGGACGCCACGCAGGAACGGACCTTCTGGGCCGCCGGGGCCGGCTGGCCGGCGACGCCCTTGGGGTCATAGGTGCGCGTGGTCGTGACCTTGTACTGGGTGAAGAAGTCGATGCCGCCCTTGCCCTGCACCTTGTCCGTGCCGAGCAGCGAGCCCTTGATGCCGCCGAAGGGCACGAAGGGGTGCGGCGCGCAGATGCCCACGTTGACGCCCACCATGCCCACATCCGTATCACGGCTGAACACGTCCGCATAGTGCATGTTCTGGGTGAAGATGCAGGCGCCGTTGCCGTATTCGGAGCTGTTGATGAGCCCGATGGCGTCGTGGATGTCGGCCACCTTGATGGTCGCCACCAGAGGGCCGAAGACCTCGGTGGTGAAGAGCGGGTTGCAGGGCGTCACGTCGCGGATGATGCACGGGCCCACGAAGTAGCCGTTCTTGTTCTTCTCGGGCAGGTCCACCTTGCGGCGGTCGAGCACGAGCTTGCAGCCGTGGCCGTGGTTGAGCGCGATGTCGACGTAGCCGAGCACGTTGTCGGCGGCCTTGCGCGAGATGAGCGGGCCCATGTAGACGTCGGGGTCGAAGGCGTCGCCCACCTTGACGGTCTTGGAGGCCTCGATCATCCGTTCCACCACCTCGTCGTAGACCTCGGGCACCGCGGCCACGATGGAGCCGGCGAGGCAGCGCTGCCCGGCCGAGCCGTAGCAGGAATTGAGGAAGTTGGTGATGAAGACATCCATGTTGCTGTCTTCCATGACGAGCAGCACGTTCTTGGCGCCGCCGAGCAGCATGGAGCGCTTGGCGCCCTTGGCGCAGCCAGCGGCCATGGCCTTGGCCGTGGGCGTGGAGCCCACGAGGCACACGCCGGCCATGCGCGGGTCTTCATACCAGGAGCCCGGGATGTCGCGGTTGCCGTGGATGACGTTGACGACGCCCGCGGGCAGCTCGATCTCCTGGAAGATCTCGCACATGAGCTGCATGAAGTAGGGCGACTGGGTGGAGGGCTTGAAGATGAAGGTGTCGCCCACGGCGATGGCGTAGGGGATGAACCAGCCGAACACCAGCGCCGGGAAGTTGAAGGGCGCGACGCCCCCGAACACGCCGAGCGGCTGGCGCACCACCTTGGCCGAGATATTGGTGGAGATGTAGTCGAGCGTGTCGCCCTGGATGGTGGAGGGCGTGGCCGCCGCGGACTCGATGATCTCGATGACGCGCTGCACCTCGCCCCGGGCCTCGGAAATGTGCTTGGCCTGGTCAAGGGCGATGGCCTGGGCCAGCTTTTCGAGGTCGCGCACCATGCAGTCGCGGATCTTGTAGATATAGGTCATGCGCTTGGCGATGGACAGGTTGCGCCAGGGCCGGTACGCGGCGTAGGCCGTGGCGATGGCCGCCTCGGCCGTGGCCGGGCCCGAGATGGGCACGCTGCCGATCTCCTCGCCCGTGGACGGGTTGTAGAGCGGCACGCGCTTGCCGTTGGCCTCTTCCTGCCATTCGCCGTTGATGAAGTTTTTGATCCTGATGTCCGCCATTGTCTCCTCCTCATGGCTTTCTCTGCAGCGGGAGCGGCGTGGGCCGCCAGGAGGGTGCCGTTGCGGCCCCCGCCCCTCCCTTCACGGCTGGGCCGTGTTCCCTGTATGTTCCGTCGGTATCCGCTGCCGGTCAGCTTGCGGAGACGGGGCGGAACTCCCGAGCTGCCAGGAGCGCGGAAAGCGCTACCAGCTTGCAGCGTGGCAAGAGTGATGCGGTTTCTATGTATTCGCCCTCGGCGTGGATATTGGCCCCCTCGGCGCCCAGGCTGCAAATGGAGGGGATGCCAAGTACCGTGGACGTGAGGCCGGCCTCTGAAGCCCCCTTGGTGTGCTGGGGGTGGATGGGCTGCCCAAGGGCCTCCCCGGCGCGCTGCACCAGATGCAAAAGCCGCGTGCCTTCTTCAGTGGGCGTCAGCGGATAGAGCCGGATGCCCCCGGAAATACGGGTTTTTGTGCCTGGCACGAAGGTGGTTGCCGCCACCTCCCGGATGCCCTTCACGACATTTTCCCCGGCTTCCAGCGTCTGGAAGGTCGTGTGTACCCGCGCCCGGGCCCAGGGCGAAACCGAATTGGCCGAAGTGCCCCCCTCGATGAGGCCGGTGTTGACGGTGGTGCCCACGGGCAGGTCGAGCAGCTTGTCGAAGCCCAGCATCTTGTGGGCGAGCTCCAAGTTGGCGGAGGCGCCTTTTTCATAGTCGCGCCCGGCATGTGCGGAAATACCGTCGATCTCCACGAGGAAATGGCCGGAGCCCTTTCGCTGCACGGTCACACCGCCGCCGATGAACCCGGGCTCCGTGCAAAGCACGGCCGTGCCCCCGCGCAGCTCCGTGCGGTAAACGCGCCCCGCCGTGGGGCCGCCGAGTTCTTCATCCGGGGAGAACACAACGGTCATGGGTACGTCGATGAGGCCCAGTTCGCGCAGGGCGCGTGCCACGAACATATTGGCGACAACGCCCGCCTTCATGTCCGCCACGCCGGGCCCGTAGGCGCGGCCCCCCTCGACGCGGAACGGCGTGCGCGCCGCCGTGCCGGCCGGATAGACGGTGTCTATATGCCCGAGGAAGATGATGCCCGGGCCCGCCTCGCGCGGGTGTGTCCTCGCCATGAAGACATTTCCCAGGCCGTGCATCCATTGCTCATCCGCGGGGATCTCCGGGTGGGGCAGCCTCTTCGCGTCGAAGCCAGCGTCCGCCATCCATTGCCGGGCCAGCTCCCCGACGGCGTTCACATCCCTGGCGTCATGGGAAAAGGAGTCCATGTTTACCAGGGTTTCCAAGAGGGAGAAGATCTCCTCCTGGTGCGCGTCAAAATAGGCGTTGATCTGTGGCAGCCATTGTTCGATCGACATGGTCCCTCCGGGTGTAAAACCCGCGGCTACTGCTGGTTGACACTCTCAAGGCCGCTCTTGACCTGCTTGTCGAACTTCTGGATCAGGGTCTTGAAGTCCTCGGGGTTCTTGTAGCTGGGGATGATGCCGATCTTTTCAAACTTGGCGATGACTTCGGGATCCTTGAGCGCATCGTTCATCAGCTTGGAAACCTTCTCGACGATGGGCTTCGGCGTCTTGGGGTGGGCGAAAAGGCCGTGATAGGACGCCATGACGTAATCGTCGCCATACTTTTCCTTGAAGGTGGGGGCGTCGGGCCATTCCTTGAGGCGCTCGTCCGAGGTGACGCCAAGCAAGGTGAAGTCGCCGGAATTGAGGTAGCTCTTGTTGGTCCCGGGCACGCCGAAGGTGGCCTTGGTGTGGCCGCCCAAAAGTGCCGTATTGGATTCATGCCCACTCGAAAACGGCACATGGGGGGCGTCCACGCCGGGGAACTTGTCCTTGAGCAGGTTGCTCATGAAAAAGCGCTGGGGTGAAAGCGCGGTGGGCGAGCCGTAATTGTATTTGCCGGGATTCTGCTTTGCAAGCTCGATCCATTCGTCAAAACTCTTGATGCCCGAATCGCTGCGCACGCAGAAGGTGAGCGGCATGTCGATGAGGTCTGCCACCGGCGTAAAGTCGTCGGTGAGCTTGAAGCCGACGTTCTTCACGAGCGAGAGGATATGCAGGCTGCCGCCAGCAAAGAGGAAGAGATAGCCATCGGGCCGGGCCTTGAGGACTTCCATGCCGCCCTGGCTGCCGCTGCCGGCGGTCTTGTTCACCACGTTCATGGGAACGCCGTGTTTGGTGGCGTATTCCGCAAGCACGCGCAGCCCAAGGTCGGCCGACCCGCCCGGGCCCCACTGGCAATAGACGGTAATGGGTTTGTCGGGGTACTCGGCCTGGGCGGGCACGCTGAAAAGTAGCGCCACCACGAGAAGCAGGAAAACGCGCAGCATACTCATTGGTACCTCCTGTCGGATTTGTGGGGCTCAAGCACGGCCCTACGCCGTGCCATCGGGCGACTGTTCTCCGGGCTCTGTGCCGTTGCCATGTTCGCGCCGCCTGCGATTGACCTCCATCCACGCGGCGCGGGCGACGACGAGGAACGAGGCAAGCAGGACGCAGACACAGATGGGGCTCGTCACGAACACGCTGTAATCGTTGTTGGAGATGACAAGGGCCCGCCTGAAATTGGTTTCGGCAATGGGCGCCAGGATGACGGAGAGGAGCAGTGGGGAGGCCGGCATGTCGATCTTGTGCATGACATAGCCAAGCACCCCGAAGATGCTGACGATATAGAGGTCGAACATGGAGTTGTTCACGGCATAGCCGCCCACCACGCACAATGTCATGACCGAGGGCATGAGGATGCCCTTGGGTATCTGGAGGACCTTGGAAAGCGGCCGCACGGCCACGAGGCCCATGGCGCACATGAGGCAGTTGGCCACCCACAGCGCGATGAAGATGCCGAAGACCGCATCGGGCGCGTCCTTGAACAGCATGGGCCCGGGCACGAGCCCCTGGATCATCATGGCCCCGAGCATGACGGCCGTGACCATGTCGCCCGGCACGCCGAGCGTGAGCAGCGGGATGAGCGCCGCGCCGGTGACGGCGTTATTGGCGGATTCGGTGGCGGCCACGCCTTCGAGGATGCCGGTGCCGAATTTTTCAGGATGCTTGGAGGTCTGCTTGGCGGTGGAGTATGCGATATAGGAGGCCGTGCCCGAACCTGTGGCCGGAACGATGCCCACGACGATGCCGATGATGGAGGAGCGGATGAGCGTCACCCAGTGGGAGAAAAATTCCCGCAGGCCCAGCCCCTTGCCGCTCACGTCCACTTTTTTGATCGGCTTGTCCTTGCTGATGAAACCCTCTTCAAGGGAGATGAGGATCTGCCCCACGGCGAAGAGGCCCACCAGGATGGGCACGAGGCTGATGCCGCCGAACAGCGCCGGGATCTCAAAGGTATTGCGCAGTTCGCCGGAAATGGGGTCGCCGCCGATGGTGGCGATATAGAGCCCGAGCAGGGTGGCGATGGCCCCCTTGAGGACGGAACTGGCGGCGAGTGTGGCCACGATGGCCATGCCGAAGAAGGCGACGGAAAAATATTCCGCCGGGCCGAAGGCCATGGCCGCGCGGGCCAGCAGGGGCGCGATGGTCATGAGGGCGATGCAGCTCAGCACCCCGCCGAGGAACGAGGCCAGTGTGGCCATGTCGAGCGCCTTTTTGCCCAGCCCGCGGGCGGTGAGGCGCGGGCCTTCGAGCATGGTGGCGGCCGCGGCCACCGTGCCCGGGGTGCCCACAAGGATGGCCGTGATGCAGCCGCCGTAAATGGCGCCGCAATACATGCCGAGCAGCGAGGAAAAGGCCTCCACCGGCGGCATGTTGAAGGTCAGCGGCATGAGGAGCGCCACGCCCATGGTGGCTGTCAGCCCCGGGAGGGCCCCAAAGGTGATGCCGAGGGCCACGCCGAAGGCATTGGCCAAAAGGCTCGCGGGGGAAAGCGCCATGGACAGGGCGGACATGATTTCAGGTCCCATAGCTTCTCCTCTGGCAATGCGGGCGCGTCATGGCGGGCCGCGGCGTGTCAGGGCAACGCGATCTGGAACATCTTGTTGAACAGCAGGATGATGCTCGCCGGCACCAGCACGGCCACGAGCAGCATTTCCCAGAGCCTGCGCCTGCCGTTGAGATAAAACGCGGCCATCAGGTAAATGAAGGTGCCGATGCCAAAGCCCATGTTTTGCTGGAGCATTTCCACATCCGTCTGGACGAACCATTCGCCGAGGACCATGACGAGACCGGCATAGAGGAGAAAAAGGACGATATTGGCAAGCGTCCGGCAGAGCACGGGGCGGCTGGGCCAGTAGTCGGTCACGTCGCTCTTTTTCATGCCCTGGAAAATGAGCAGGCAGCCGCAGATGAACAGCAGCACGATGATGGCCGTGGGAAATGCCGTGGCCCCGAGAGAATCCGTCGCACTCGCCGAGCTGCCTGTGGTCTTGATGCCGTACGCTCCAAGGAAGGAGCAGCCCAGCACGGCGACGCCCGTGGCGATGTCAGTTTTGTTTGCCATATGCGTCCTCCCAGGGGGGCATGCATGAGGCCGGCTGAAGCTGGCGTCGCGAAATATCGCGCGCCACATACTTTTATGGTAATTCTCTGGTACCCCGTGCCGTGACCGGATGACTTGCTGCTTTCAGACAAACTTTGTCGAAAAGAGGACAAAATGCGCTGGGCGCGGCAGGCCGTGGGGCACAGGCATGCGCCCGGCCGGAGACAGGCGGAAAAGGGGATGGGAGGGCGCGGAGAAGCGGGAAAGCGGGGCAGCCGCTCAGGCGCCGTGGCCGCCGAAAGCGACCTTGCCCGGAGTGAAGCCGAAATGTTCCTTGAAGGTGGCGATGAAGGCCGACACCGAGGAATAGCCGCAGTCGAGCGCCACGGCGGTGACGCTCTCGCCCTGGCGCAGGCGCGCGTGCGCGCTCTGCATCCGCTGGAACTGGCGCCAGCTGCGGAAGGAGGTGCCGGTCTCGCGGCGGAAGAGGCGCCCCAGGTTGCGCTCGCTCATGCCGAGGCGCCCGGCCCACTCGCTCAGGGTGCTGGCCTCGCCCGGCGTGGTGAGTAGGATGGTGCACAGCTCGAGCAGGCGGTGGTCGCGCGGCATGGCCTGGGGGTCCGTCACTTCGGGGAGGTCAAGCAAGAGGTCGAGCAGGGTCACGATGAGCCGCCCGCGGGCGTCGTCGCCGTAGACGCTGGGCTGGGGGGTGAGATAGAGCAGGATCTCGCGCACGAGCGGCGTGATCTTGAGCATGTGGCAGCGGGTGAAGCGCTCCACGCCGAGCAGCACGGACTGGTCGATCCAGAGGCTGCAATCCTTGGCGTCGCAGGGCACGTACCACTCGTGGCGCAGGCCCGCGGGTATCCAGATGGCGCGGTGCGGCGGCGCGAGCCAGTTGCCGTATTCCGTGCAGATGACGATGCCGCCGTGCCCGGTATAGGCGAGCTCGCCCCAGGGATGCGCGTGGGGCCGGCTCCAGCTGTTGGCGCAAAAATCGTCGTTGAACCAGTAGACCGGCCTCTGGGCCGTATCGAAGGGGACGAGATAGAGCTTGGCTTCCTGGGATTCCATGGGGCACCTTGCGGCATGCGGCGCTGGAAAGGACGGCGCGCGGGGCGCCCCCGCGCCACGCTTGGGGCGGCCGGCCCGTTCCGCCATCATACGGCGAGGCGCCGCCCTTCCGCAAGGCCTTTGCCCGCCCCGGAGAAGTCCCGGGCGGCCGGAGACGGCCCGCGGCGGCGGGAAATCCCCGGGGCGCGCGAGGAATCTAGCCCGCGATGCGCTCGCACACGGCCGCGCCCATGGCCGCGCAGCCCACGAGGGTCTTGCCCGGCTCCATGATGTCGGCCGTGCGGAAGCCGTCGGCGAGGGTGCGCCGCACCGCGGCCTCGACGCAGTCCGCCTCGTCGGGCAGGTGCAGCCCGAGGCGCAGGAGCATGGCCCCGGAGAGGATGGCGGCCAGCGGGTTGGCCTTGTCTTCGCCCGCGATGTCCGGCGCGGAGCCGTGGATGGGCTCGAAGAGGCCCGGGCCGCTGGCGCCCAGCGAGGCCGAGGGCAGCATGCCGAGCGAGCCGGTGATCACCGAGGCCTCGTCCGAGAGGATGTCGCCGAAGATGTTGCCCGTGAGGATGACATCGAACTGCGAGGGGTCGCGCACGAGCTGCATGGCCGCATTGTCCACATAGAGGTGCGAGAGCTCGATGGCGGGAAAGTCCCGGTGCGTCTCGAGCACCACCTCGCGCCAGAGCCGCGAGGTCTCGAGCACGTTGCTCTTCTCCACGGAACACACCTTTTTGCGCCGCCCGAGGGCCGTCTCGAAGGCCACTTTCGCGATGCGGCGGATTTCCTCCTCGTTGTAAATCATGGTGTTGTAGCCCGTGCGCAGGCCGTCGCGCACTTCCTGGCCGCGCGGCTCGCCGAAATAGATGTCGCCCGTGAGCTCGCGCACCACGATGAGGTCAAGGCCGCGCGCCGCGATGTCCGGCCTGAGCAGGCAGGCGCCGGCGAGCTCGGGGAAGAGCATGGCCGGCCTCAGGTTGGCGAAGAGCCCCAGCGCCTTGCGGATGCCGAGCAGGCCGCGCTCCGGCCGCTTCTGCGGCGCGAGGCCGTCCCACTTGGGGCCGCCCACCGAGGCGAGGTAGACCGCGTCCGACTCGAGGCATTTGGTCACGGTCTCCTTGGGCAGCGGTTCGCCGCAGGCGTCCACGGCGGCGCCGCCGATGAGCGCGTCAACGAAGGTGAACTCATGGTGGAAGCGCTTGGCCACGGCCTTGAGCGCGGCCACGCCCTGGGCCAGGATCTCCGGGCCGATGCCGTCGCCCGGCAAGAGGCAGATGCGTGCGTCCATCCTAGTTTCCCTCCTCCAGGCGCTGTTTCACATAGCCCACGAGGCCGCCGCTGGCGAGAATTTTGCCCATGGATTCCGGCAGGGGCGGGCAGACGATCTCCGCGCCGTTGGTGAGGTCGCGGATGCGGCCCGTGGCGGTGTCGATCTCGAGCTCGTCGCCGTCGTTGATGGCGTCCATGGCGTCGCCCACCTCCATGAGCGGGAGGCCCATGTTGAAGGCGTTGCGGTAGAAGATGCGGGCGAAGCTGTGGCCCACCACCACGGGCATGCCCGCGCCGAGGATGGCGAGGGGCGCGTGCTCGCGCGAGGAGCCGCAGCCGAAATTGCGCCCGGCCACGAGGATGTCGCCCTTGTTCACGCGCCTGACCCAGTCCGGCTCAAGGCCGGCCATGCAGTTTTCGCCGAGTTTTTCCGGGTCAGCGGTGACGAGGAAGCGCGCCGGGATGATGGCGTCCGTATCCACATGTTCGCCCACCTTGTGGGCCTTGCCCTTGTATATCATGGCTGTGATTCTCCTCTCGCCCGATGCTACGCGAGGCCTATTTCTTTCGGCCCTGCGACCTTGCCCGCCACGGCGCTGGCCGCGGCCACGATGGGGCTCGCCAGATAGACCTGCGAGTCGAGGCTGCCCATGCGGCCCTTGAAATTGCGGTTGGTGGTGGTCACGGCCGCCTCGCCGTCGCCCAGGATGCCGGTATGCCCGCCAAGGCACGGCCCGCAGGTGCAGGGGCCGACGATACAGCCCGCGTCCATGAAGACCTGCATCAGGCCCTCGGCGAGGCAGGCCTTCCACACTTCCGGCGTGGAGGGCAGAACGATGCAGCGCACCTTCTTGTCCACCTTGCGGCCGCGCAAGACTTCGGCGGCGTCGCGCATGTCGCTGATGCGGCCATTGGTGCAGGAGCCGATGACCACCTGGTGGATGGGCACGTCCTTCACGTCGGAAACCGGCACCACGTTGGAGGGCAGGTGCGGGCAGGCCACCACGGGCTCGAGACCCGTCACGTCCATGTGCAGCACGGCCTCGTATTTCGCGTCCGGGTCGGCGGCGAGGCCGTCCTTGAGGTCGGGCGCGACCGTGTGGCCGCGCTCGGCGCACCACGCGAGCGTCACGGCGTCCACAGGGAAGAGGCCCACCTTGGCCCCGGCCTCGATGGCCATGTTCGCCATGGTGAGGCGCCCCTCCACGCCGAGGCCCGCGATGACCGGCCCGCCGAATTCCAGCGCCTTGTAGAGCGCGCCGTCCACGCCGATGCGCCCGATGAGCAGCAGCATGAGGTCCTTGGCGCGCAGCCAGCGCGGCATGTCGCCCGCATATTCCACGCGGATGGTGGGGGGCACCTTGAGCCACGTCTCGCCGAGGGCCATGGCCGCGGCGATGTCCGTGGAGCCCATGCCCGTGGCGAAGGCGCCGATGCCGCCATAGGTGCAGGTGTGGCTGTCCGCGCCGATGACGAGGTCGCCCGGGTTCACGAGGCCGAGCTCGGGCAGCAGGGTGTGCTCCACGCCGCAGTTGCCGCCCTCGTAGTAGTGGGTGATCTGCTGCTCCTCGGCGAAGCGGCGGCTGATCATCACCTGGTTGGCGGAGTCGATGTCCTTCTGCGGGGTGAAGTGGTCCATGACGAGGGCGATCCTGTCGCGGTCAAAGACGCGCTCGGCGCCCATGCCGCGGAAGGACTTGATGGCGAGCGGGCCCGTGATGTCGTTGGCGAGCACCATGGACACGCGGCACTGCACGATGGCGCCGTCCTCCACGGGCTCGTCCGTGTGGCGCTGGAGGATTTTCTGGGCGAGGGTTCTGGGCATGGTGTCTTCCTTTGGCCTGATTGTGCAGCTGCGTTGGGCGGCGGCAGCGCATGTGCGCTTGCCGTCTGAACGCCGAAATTATCCGTCAAAAACAGCCTTTTCGGCGCTGGCTGCGTCAGATAAAAATTTCCTCGGTCGAGTACTTAAGTACACTCCCTTCGGAAATTTTTATCTTCCTTGCCAGCGCCGAAAAATCTTATTTTTTAGGATTCTTCCGGCACCAGCACCCGTCTTCCGCTTCGCTCCAGACGGAAAGTGGAAGTTCCGTCAGCGCTGGACAACCCGGCTCCTCTTTTTTGTGCATGACCTCACCACAAAGGGGCGGGGTCTCCGTATGTTTACGAATGTTGCGAGTGCACGCGCTCGCCCTCGGCCTCGCGCTTGGCGAGATTGTTGAGCGCGTCCACGAAGGCCCGGGCGCTTGCCACGAGGATGTCCGGGTGATTGCCGCGCCCAACGACCGAGAGGCCATTCTCGCGCAGGCGCACCGTCACCTCGCCTAGCGCGTCCGTGCCGCCGGTGACGGCGCTCACCGAATACTGCTCGAGCTCGGGCTGGCGCCCGGCCAGGTCGGAAATGACGTTGTAGAGCGCGTCGATGGGCCCGGCGCCGAAGCCCGCGCCGCTCTTTTCCTCGCCGGCCACGTCCATGAGCACGGCCGCCGTGGGCGGCACGCCGCCGGCGTCGGAGCTCTGCACGCTCACATGCCTGAGGCAAAGCCTGTCGGGGATACGGTAGACCTCCTGCTGGACCAAGGCCATGAGGTCTTCGTCGTGGAGCTGCTTCTTGCGGTCGGCCAGCGCCTTGACGGCCTCGAAGACCTGGTTGAGCTGCTCGTCGTCGAGCTTGTACCCGAGGCTCTCGAACTTGCTGCGCACCGCGTTCCTTCCCGAATGCTTGCCGATGACGAGATGCGTGGCGCTGCGGCCCACGGCCTGCGGCGTCATGATCTCATAGGTCTCGCGGTGCTTGAGCATGCCGTCCTGGTGGATGCCCGACTCGTGCGCGAAGGCGTTGGCGCCGGTGATGGCCTTGTTGTTGGGGATGGGCTGGCCGATGATGAGGGAGAGCAGCCGGCAGGTGGGGTACAGCTGCTCGGTCTTGATGTTGTCCTCAAGGCCGTAGTAGTCGTGGCGCACATGGAGCGCCATGGCCACCTCCTCAAGGGCCGCGTTGCCCGCGCGCTCGCCGATGCCGTTGAGCGCCACCTCGGCCTGGCGCGCGCCCGCGTGCAGGGCCGCCAGCGTGTTGGCCACGCCGAGGCCGAGGTCGTCATGGCAGTGCACGCTGAACACGGCCTTGCCGCTGTTGGGCGTGTTTTCCATCACATAGCGCACCTTGGCGGCGAATTCCTCGGGCTGGGCATAGCCCACCGTATCGGGCAGGTTGACGGTGGTGGCGCCGGCGTCGATGGCCACCTCCACCACGCGGCAGACGAAGTCGAGGTCCGAGCGGGAAAAATCCTCGCAGGAAAATTCCACATTGGGCGTGTAGGAGGCGCAGCGCGCCACCGAGGCGCGGGCCAGCTCCTGCACCTCGTCCGGGGTCTTGCGCAGCTTGAATTCCATGTGCAGGGGCGACGTGGCGATGAAGGTATGGATGCGCGGGCGCTTCGCCACCTTCACGGCCTCCCAGCAGCGGTCGATGTCCTTCTCGGCGCAGCGGGCGAGGCCCGCGATCTGCACGTCCGGGCCGGCCTGGGCCGCGATGGCGCGCACGGCCTCGAAATCGCCGGGGCTGGAGGCCGGGAAGCCGGCCTCGATGATGTCCACGCCGAGCACCTCGAGCTGGTGCGCGAGGCGCAGCTTCTCCTGAAAGTTCATGGTCGCGCCGGGCGACTGTTCGCCATCGCGCAGGGTGGTGTCGAAGAAGTAGACGCGATCAGACATGGGATGCCTCCAAAACGGTGGGATGGGGCGCGCTTTCCCGGCCCGGCCGGGGGAGCCGGGCGCTCCCGCTCCTGTGCGCTGTGCCGGCCGGTCACTCGTCCTGCGTTGCCAGCGAGCGCATGAGCTTGCGGTCGCGGCGGGGCAGGATGTAGAAGGTATAGACGAGGCCGCCCGCGATATAGAGGGCGCAGTAGACAAAGCCGAAGACGCGCGGCGCGGAGACCACCAGCGCCAGGAGGAAGAGGAAGGCCAGCATGCTCCTCACCGGGTGCGCGGTGAGGATGTCGTATTCCTTGAAGGAGAAATAGCGCACCCGGCTCACCATGAGCACGCCCACGGCCACGGCCAGCGCGAGGGCCGCATAGGGCGTGACCGTGTTCAGCGCCTCGGGGAAGAGCGCGGCGAAGAAGATGAAGGTCACGACCGTGCAGCCGCCGGCCGGGATGGGCAGGCCCATGAAGAAGCGCTTGCCCGTGACGGCCGTGCTCACGTTGAAGCGCGCGAGGCGGAGCGCCCCGCAGGCCGCGAAGATGAAGGCCGCTGCCACGCCCACGCGCCCGAAATTGCAGAGCTGCCAGTGCCAGAGCAGGATGGCCGGCGCGAGCCCGAAGGCCACGAGGTCGGCGAGGGAGTCGTACTGCACGCCGAACTCGCTCGCCGTGTTGGTGAGCCGGGCCACCTTGCCGTCGAGGCCGTCCATGAGCGCCGAGGCGAGGATGGCCATGCCCGCCTGCTCGAAGCGGCCCTGCCCGGCCCAGACCATGGACAAAAAGCCCAGAAACATGCTCAGGGTGGTGAGCATGTTGGGCAAAAGGTAGGCCCCGCGGACGGGCTTTTTGCGTTGGGCGTTGTCCATGCGTTGACCCTGTGGCGGGCGGAGCGCCACGCCTGTGGGTTTATGCGTTTGCAGCGTGTCTCCGCTGCATCCTTAACGCCGAAAGTCTCCGTCAAAAACAGCCTTGCTTCAGCCGTTGCGACGAAGGAAGCTACGGATGAAGACAGCAACAAGTTGCAGCAAATGTCAATAAACGATGTCGCTGTCGCTATCCGTAAGCCCGGCCAGCCGGGCAACGGCTAGCGCTTCGGCGCTTGCTGCGTCAGAGAAAAATTTCCTCGGTCGAGTACTTGAGTACACTCCCTTCGGAAATTTTTATCTTCCTTGCTCCAGCCGTTGCGACGAAGGAAGCTACGGATGGAGACAGCAATTAGTTACCGCAAAAGCCAGTCAACGCAACCGCTGTCGCTATCCGTAAGGCTTGCAGGCTCGCCAACGGCTAGCGCGCAAGCGCCGAAAAATCTTATTTTTTAGGATTCTTCCGGCACTAGCACCCGTCTTCCGCTTCGCTCCAGACGGGCTATGGAATGTTCCTCAACTGTGTTCGCTGTGCCTTCTTTAGAAGGACACGAACCGCTCAGGCGTTCTCCCTGCGGGCGATGGCGCTTTCGCCCGCAAAGACCTTGTCGCCCAGTTGTACCGCCGGAACATAGCCTTCGGGCAGGTAAAGGTCAACTCTCGAGCCGAAGCGGATCAGGCCCACGCGCTCGCCGCGTGTGAGGCGGTCGCCCCGCTCGGCGCGGCAGACGATGCGCCGGGCGACGAGGCCCGCGATCTGCACCATGGTCCAGGCCTGGCCGTTCTCGTCGGCAAGGCGCCAGCCGCAGCGCTCGTTGTCCGTGGAGGCCTTGTCCAGCGAGGCGTTGAAGAACTTGCCCGGCCAGTAGCGCACCTCGTCAACCGTGCAGCCCACGGGCGCGCGGTTCACGTGAACACTGAACAGGTTCATGAAGATGCTGACGCACAGCATCTCCTTGCCGCTGAAGGGGTCGGCCCGCTTTTCCATGCGGATGACGCGGCCGTCGGCCGGGCTCACGGCGAGGTCGGGCGAGGTGGGGCCCACGCGCTCCGGGTCGCGGAAGAAGTAGAGGCAAAAGAGGGTGAAAAGCCAGCAGAGCAGGGCGCCCGGCCAGCAGCCGATGACCGCGAGAAGCAGGCTCGTGAACGCGGCAAGCCCGATGAAGGGCCAGCCTTCCGGCGCGATGCCTAAGGTTGCGGGGCGCATGGCGACTCCTTTTCTGGGCCGCCCTGCTTGCCGTTCGCCCTGGGCGGCGCGATGTGAAAGTCGCACCATATGCCGGCGGGCGCCGAATGGCAAGCCGCGGCGCCTTCACTGGGGCACCCGCTATTGGAGAGGGAAGAGGGGCTGCGGGCCGGGCGCTGCATCCTCCTCGCCCTCTACCTCTTCCCCGGCGAGAGTGTCCGCCTGAGCGGGCATGGCCCGCTTGAGGGCGAGCTGCCGCTCGAGCCAGCGCAGCAGCGCGTCAAGCCCCTCGCCGTTACGCGCGGAAAGCGGTATCGCGCCGGGAAAGGCCGCCCGAAGCTCCTCCCGCGCCGGTTCCGGCAGCCTGTCCCACTTGTTGAGCGCCAGCACGCGCGGCACGGCGTGAAGCCCGAGCTCCTCAAGGATGGTCTCCACCGAGGCGATCTGCTGGAGCAGGTCAGGGTGCGAGGCGTCGGCCACATGCACGAGAAAGTCCGCGGCCGCGAGCTCCTCCAGTGTGGCGCGGAAGGCGTCCATGAGCTCGCGCGGCAGGTTGCGGATAAAGCCCACGGTGTCGGCGATGACCACCTCGCGCTCGCCGGGCACGCGCAGGCGCCGCGTGGCCGGGTCAAGGGTGGCGAAGAGCCGGTTTTCCGCCAGCACGCGGGAGCGCGTGAGCGTGTTGAGCAGGGTGGACTTGCCGGCATTGGTGTAGCCCACGAGCGCCGCCTGAGGGATGCCGCGCCGGCCGCGCCTGGCGAGCCCGCGCTGGCGGCGGAGCTTTTCCAGCTCCCGGGCAAGGCGCGTCATGCGCTCGCGCACCTTGCGGCGGTCGGTCTCAAGCCGGCTCTCGCCCGGGCCGCGCCCGCCCACGCCGCCCATGAGCCGGTCGAGCGCGCGGTTGCGCCCGGCAAGCCTGGGCAGCATATAGCGCAGCTGGGCGAGCTCGACCTGCAGGCGGCCGGCGCGCGAGGCCGCATGCTGGGCGAAAATGTCGAGGATGAGCTGGGTGCGGTCGATGACCTTGCGCTCGGTGATGTCCGCGAGATTGTGGATCTGCGCGGGCGAGAGCTCGCCGTCGAAGACGAGGATGTCCGCGTTTTCCCTGAGCGCCATGACCTCCAGCTCGGCGAGCTTGCCCTTGCCGAGGATGGAATGCGGGTCCGGCCGGGCCACGCGCTGGATGAGGCGCCCGCACACGGCAAGCCCGGCCGTGCGCGCGAGCTCGGCGAGCTCGGAAAGGCGCTGCTCCTGCACGGCGCGGGGCTCCGGCGCCACGGAGACGAGCAGGGCGCGCCCCGCGCAGGGGGCCCCGGCTCCCTCGCCGGCGTCCGCCCCGGCGTCAAACCCGGCGCCCGGCCCGGACGGCGGGGCCGCGGGCAGCGCCGAAAGCGCGGCCTCTATCTCCGCGGCGCGGGCGGCGAAATCCCCGGCAGTCCTGTCCCAGGGGCGGGGCTCGTCCACCTGGCAGGGGGGCGCCCCGGGCGCGGCCGCGCCCCCCGGGGCCAGCGTGGCCGCCTGCCAGCGCACGGGCTCGCCCTCCGGGTTCACGGAAAGCGCGATGACGGCGTCGAGCCTGAGGAAGAGGAGGTCCATGAGGTCCTCTTCCGTAAGGCCCTCGGGCGAGAGATGGGTGTGCAGGAGCCTCAGGCCCCGCAGGCGCGAGGCCGGGGCGCTGCGCACGGCCGCCCGGGCGGAGGGGCGCCCGGGGCGGTGGGGCCGGAGCCGGGCGC